>DATGER010000067.1:0-108015 GCA_035309865.1 Chloroflexota bacterium | reverse complement strand
TGACGGCCCTCCGACGGCGGAACTTTGCGCTGGTCTGGATGGGCGGGCTGGCTTCGCTTACGGGCGACTGGGCGCTGTTCGCGGGACTGCCCCTGGTTGTCTATGCGATGACGGGCTCGACGCTGGCGCTCGGGTTGACGGCCATCGCCAATTCCCTACCGCGGCTGCTCCTGGGTTCGATCGCCGGGGTGTTCGTCGATCGCTGGGATCGGCGCCGAACGATGTTCGTCACCGACGTGCTGCTCGGTCTGGCGCTGCTCCCAATGCTGCTGGTGACGAGCGTCGATCGGCTCTGGCTGCTGATCCTGTGCGTGATCGTCGAGAGCAGCGTCGTGCAGTTCTACAAGCCCGCCGAAGGCGCACTCCTGCCACGCCTGGTCCCGGTCGAAGAACTGGTCGCCGCCAACGCGCTCAACGGCCTGAGTGTGAACCTGGCCCGACTGGTCGGGCCGGCGCTCGGCGCGTTGCTGGTCAGCCTGGCCGGAATCGGCGGCGTCGTGGTCATCGACGCCGGCTCATTCTTCGTGGCCGCACTCCTGTTGCTCCTGGTACGGGTCCAAGCTCGCCCCGGCCCAACCGCCCCAAACCGCGACGTGGCCTCGGTCTGGCGCGAATGGCTGGCGGGTCTGAGTCTGGTGCGAACCCTACTCACCCCCCGGGTGATCATCATCTTCGCGGCGATCGCCGGCGTCGGTGAGGGCATCATGGGCACGCTCTTCGTCGCCTTCGCCACCAGAGTGCTCCAGGGTGGCGAGTTCGCGTTCGCGACGCTGATCAGCGCGCAGGCGGTGGGCGGCCTGCTGGGCAGTCTCGCGCTGGGGCATTTTGGCCGCCGCATCCCACCGGCGCTGCTGTTCGGCGGCGGCGCCGTGCTCGGGGGCCTCATCGACCTGCTCATCTTCTACTCGCCGGTCTATGCGTCGATGGTCACGCCCACGCTCCTCATTCCGGTGCTGCTGATGGTGCTGGTCGGCGGCCCGTTCGCGGCGATTTCGGCGGGCTATCTGACCCTGGCGCAGACCACGGTGGACGACGCCTACCGCGGTCGGCTGCTCGGCCTGCTGTTGGCGGTCCAGGGCCTGAGTGGCATTGTGGGCATGGGTCTCGGCGGCCTGCTCGGGGACGCCGTCGGCATCATCCCGATGCTCACGTTCGACTCGCTCGCCTACGTGATGGGCGGCAGCATGGTCCTGATCACCCTCGGCCGGGCGGCCCGAACCGTTCGGCCGGCATGTAGACTCGATTCGGCTTGAGGTGAGGTGCCCGAATCGTGTTAGTGATTGGAACGACCGAAGGCGTATTCGTCGCTGAGACCGGGGAGCGCGCTCGAAGTACCAACCTCGTGGAGCGCGACGTCAAGGTGCTCCGCCAGGCAAATGGACGCCTGCTGGCCGGGGCAACCGACGGTGTCTACCGTTCCGCCGACGGCGGCGCCACGTGGCAGCACACTGGTCTGCAGGATCGTGAAGTCCTCGAGGTAGCGCCCGCACCCCAGGATCCGCGGCTGGTGTACGCGGGCACCCGCCCGGCGGCGTTGTTCCGCAGCCACGACGGCGGTGACACCTGGGCCGAGGTCGAGTCGTTCACCCAGGCCTTCGACGCCGACTCGTGGGGCTTGCCACCCATCGCCAACTGGCCCCCGGGAGCGCGCGCGCACAGCATCGTCGTCGATGCCAGTAACGCCGAGCGGTGCATGGTCGGCATCGAGGTCGGGGGTGTCGTCAGCACGAACGACGGGGGCGCCTCCTGGACGACCACCCTGCCCGGCGGTGACCCGGACATCCATTGCATCGTGGCGGACCCCGTCCAGCCCCAGACGCTGTACGCGTCGACCGGCTTCGGGCGCATCGGACGCCTGGCCGCGGAGCCCAACGAGCAACGCATCGCCGGCATGTTTGGCTCGGAGGACGGTGGGCGGTCGTGGCGCTATCTCTGGAGCAGCATGGGGCGGCAGTACACCCGCCCGCTGTGCATCGACGCTCGGCCGCCGTACGCCATCACCGTGGGGACCGCGCCCAGCGCCGCACCGTACATCACGTATCGCATGCCGGGTGGTGCACAGGGCCGCCTGTATCAGAGCACCGACCGTGGAACCACCTGGCGCGCGATGGGCGACGCCGACCACACGCCATCGGTCGCGGCGCTGCTATGCGTCACGCCAGCGCCGGACCGCTCAGGCAACGTTCTGGTCGGCACCGATCAGGGCGAGGTCTGGCATGTGGCAGCGGACTCCGACACCAACCGCTGGACGCTGCTGAACGACGGCTTGCCACCGGTTCAGGCGGTGCTGGCGACTGATTAGCTCCACGTCCGGTGACATTCCCAATCTATGCTGGCAAACATACCCAGCAGAGCACACCGCTGGTCACGCCTGAGCGGTTCGCGGAACACCTTCGCGAGCGTGGCCTGCTGGAGGGATACGTCGCACCGGAAGGCATCGTCTTGCTCTATGCCCGTGCTTTTGCCCGCGCGCTGTTGGAGCGCGAGCCGCACCGGTCTGCCGGGCCATACCCAGGGCAGCTGCACCTGCTCGACCGCTTTGACGGGCGCGTTGGCGTGATGGCCTTCTACGGCATCGGTGCGCCTGCCGCCGCCGCGGTGGTCGACCTCCTCGCGTCACTGGGGACGCGGCGGTTTCTGAATCTCGGCGCGGCCGGTGGACTCCAGCCGGGCGCGCGCGTTGGCGAGCTGGTGGTCTGCACCAACGCAGTGCGTGACGAAGGCGTCTCGCATCATTACCTGCCACCGGCGCGGTACGCCAGCCCTTCTCCACGACTTACCAACGCATTGATGCGGCGGCTGACGGCTGCCGAGTGCAGCTTTCGCGTTGGCTCGACCTGGACAATCGACGCGCCTTTCCGCGAGACGGTCGAGGAGTTGCGGCACTACCGCGACGAGGGTGTGCTGACGGTAGAGATGGAGGCGGCCGCCGTGTTCGCGGTAGCCGAGCGCCGTGGCTTCGAAGCCGCCGCGGCCTTCGTGCTCAGCGACATGTTGAGCGATGCCGACTGGACGCCAGACTTCGGCTCGCCCGAGATCCAACGAGGCCTCACGGTGCTCGTCGACGCGGCGATCGAGGTCATCGAGGCGCATTGACCAGCGGGCCTGGCGCGCGGGTGCTCAGCCGCCGGCAGCTGAATCGGACCACACTGGCCAGGCAGTTGCTCCTGGAGCGGAGCTCGGTGGCGGTGGCGACCGGCGTGGAACGGCTGGTCGGCATGCAGGCGCAACTGGCGCGCCCGCCGTTTGTCGGCGTGTGGACGCGGCTCGCGGACTTTCGCCGGGAGGACCTCGCGGAACCGATTGAGGCGCGACAGATTGTCAAGGCCACGTTCTTGCGTGGCACGCTGCACCTGCTCACCGCGCGCGACTACCTGCAGTTCAGGGCCACGCTCCAGCCGGTGCTGACGAACGCGCTGGAGGCGGTGCTGAAGGGGCGCGGGGCGGGCGTCGACGTACTCAGGTTGGTGGCGGCAGCCCGCGAGTTCATGCTCGCTCAACCGCGGAGCTTCGCCGAGATTACGACGTTGCTCACGGGCTTGGTGCCGGACGGCGATCCTGGCGCCATGCGGTATGCGGTGCGGACGCATCTGCCGATGATCCAGGTGCCGATTCAGAAGGGCTGGAGCTACCCGGGCAACCCGCGTTTCACGCTGGCTGCCGAGTGGCTCGGCACCGCCCCGCCCACTGACGCGCACCTGGCTGAGCTTGTCAAACGTTACCTCGCGGCGTTCGGGCCGGCCACCGTTAGCGACATGCAGACGTGGTCGTATCTGACCGATCTCCAGCCGGTCTTCGAGTCGCTCCGGGCCGACCTCGTGAGCTATCGGGACGAGCGCGGCCGCGAGCTCTTCGACCTGCCGGAGCTGGCAATTACGGACGCCTCTGCGCCGGCGCCGGTGCGGTTCCTACCGGAGTTCGACAACCTGCTGCTCGGGCATCAGGACCGCACGCGGGTGATGCCCACCGCATTTCGCGCCAGAGTCTATTTGCCGGGACTCCGCGTGGCGGCAACCGTCATGGTAGACGGCTTCGTGTCAGCGACGTGGACAACCGAGCGCGTCAAGCAGGCCGCCACGGTCGTCATCGAGCCCTTCCAGACGCTCTCCACGCCGCACCGCGCAGCCTTGATGGAAGAGGGCGAACAGCTCGCACGCTTTGCAGAGCCAGACGCGACAACCTTCGCCGTTCGCATCGTCGAGTGAGCCGGAGCGTATCCTCAGCGTCGACATGGGACCGATGACTCGCTTCCGCGGGAGCTGAGCGGAACGTCGCGAGCGGCTGAGCTGCGGCTCAGAAAACTGTTCGGCGAGGCCCGCTGAAAGACCGGTGCCTGCGGCTGGCGCATCAGGTGGACTTGCCACTGGCAGTCGGACCGTCCGCGGTGCCCTTTCGAGTCTGGCTCGAGTTGTTCGGCGCGGTGGCCCACAATGACGCGTTGCGTATACGCCTCGGGGGGCTCGGGAGTCATACTAGGCGGCGATGAAGCTTCAGGGCAGGGTGGCGTTGATTACCGGCGGCGGCGGGGGGATGGGCGGGGCCCAGGCGCGGCTGTTCGCCCGCGAGGGCGCGGCGGTGTGCGTCGCGGACCTGTTTCTGGACAAAGCCGAAGTGATAGCCGACCAGGTGCGCGCCGCGGGCGGACGCGCCATGGCTGTCCGACTGGACGTGCAGTCCTCGGCCGAGTGGGAAACCGTGGTCGCGGCGACCGAGACTGCGTTCGGGCCGATCTCGATCCTGTGCAACAACGCCGGGGCCAACGTGCGCGTCGGCTTCGACGAGCAAACCGAAGACATGTGGAATCTCATTGTCGGCACCATCCTGACCGGCTCGTTTCTCGGGACCAAAGCGGTGATTCCGTCGATGCGTCGGGCCGGCGGAGGGGTCATCGTGAACCTGGGCTCGCTCGCCTCGATCCGCTCGGGTGGTAACAGCCCGGCGTACGGCTCGGCCAAGATGGGCCTGATCGGGCTGACCCGCGCGACGGCCGCGTCGTACGCGGGCGACCGGATCCGCTGCGTGCTGATCTCGCCAGGGCACGTCGACACGCCGTTCATTCGGGCCAACGCGCCGTACAGCCCCAACGACGAGCGCACCAGCGTCGACAATCCGCAAAATTACCAGCGCCGCCTGGCGTCGGTGCCGCTCGGTCGGCTGCAAACCCCCGACGACATCGCGAAGGCGTTTCTGTTCATCGTCTCGGACGACGCCGAGATGGTCACCGGCTCGATGCTCACCGTCGACGGCGGCGCCGCGATCTGACGCGGACCACGGTGTCGGCGCCGCGCGGAGCCGGCGTCGTCAGTACGGGAACCAGGTCTCCGGATGCTGCTGCGCGTATTTCGCCAGGTGCACCCCGACGTTCTCCTGCAGCTGGATGGTCATTCCGCCGTCCACTACCAGCGTGTGGCCGGTGATGAACGAGGCCTCGTCGGAGCACAGAAACACGACGGCATTGGCAATGTCGACGGGTTTCCCGGTGCGCCGCAGGGGATACTGCTGCTCGAAGAAGCGCAGCCCATCTGGGTGGGCTTGCCACTGCGCCTCGCCGCGCTCCGTCACGATGTGGCCCGGGCAAATCGCGTTCACCCGGATGCCGTACGGCCCGTATTCGGCGGCCAGCTGGCGCGTGAGGCCGATCACCGCCGGCTTGACCGTTTCATACACGCAGTAGCCGGGCGCCACCAGGAACCCGTGGACCGACGAGATATTGACCATCGCTCCACCGCCCGCGGCTTGCAGGTGTGGTACGGCAAACCTGGCAGCGCGAAACATCGACTTCAAGCCGACGTCGAAGGCGCGATCCCAGACGTCTTCGGTGACCGAGACCGCGTCGCCGCGTACTCCGCCGGAGTACGCGTTGTTGATCACAATGGTCAATCGGCCCCACAGCTCGACGGCGCGCGCCACCATCGCTTGCACACCCTCGAGTTCGCCAACGTCGGCGGTGAGCGCCTCCGCCTGACCACCGTCGGAGCGGATCCGCTCCACGTTCCGCGCGGCCTCGTCACCGTCGATGTCGACCACCAGGACGCGCGCGCCCTCCGCTGCCAGACGGCGCGCCGTCGCCCCACCGATCCCCCGGGCACCGCCGGTGACAATCGCTACCTGATCGACGAGTCGTTGCATATCAGTCACTCGGCGATGGTAGCCAAGCGGGCGCGGAGCAGCGCCCGGGCTTCGAGGAACGGGCGCTCGAGATACGCGTGGTGGTCAGCTTCGCCGTGGTGGTGGGTGACGGTGCCGGGTCGTCGATGCGGGCTGAGGTGGCGAATGTAGTCCAGGCTGCCACCCACCAGGGTCAGCATGTACTGCAGGCCAGCCGGGTCGGCCATTGCCCATGGCTCACCACAGGCCACGTAGATCGGGGAGGTATGCGCGAACACGCCGCGCGACCAGACGTCATGATGCGGTAGCGGCGCGTAGTTCGGGCCCGACACCCGCGCGGCGAGCCAGCTATGCGCGGTGATCGGCAACGTCGCCTTCAGGTTCAGACTCCGCGTGCCGGCAGAGTCGTCGGTCTGGGCGACGACCTGCCCATTCTGAACGATCTGGAGCGAGTGCACCGGCAGGATGGACCTGGCCGTCGCGCTGACTTCGACCGTTCCACCCCTCGCCGGCAGATGCACCGTATCGCCGATCTGCGTTCCGTCAACGGAGAACTCCAGGAGCGGACCGCCGCTTAGAAAGGTCCGACCCAGCTTCAGGCTGCGGCACCAGTTGGTGTACGTGAACTCTTCGTCCGCTGGAATGTGGACGTACGTGCGGTACTGTCCGACGGCGACACCGCTGGACATCTTGTCCGTCCCGCCGACCAGCGGCAGCCGGTAGCCGGCATTCAGGTAGCGGTAGTACTCCAGGTGGTTGTACGGCAAGCAGTGAATCATCTCGACCGCGTCGACCCGTCCGGTGGCGACCAGCGCGGCCGGCTCCGCATTCGGATTCGGAAAGTGCGGCAGGATGACCGTGCCGCCCTGCGCGTGGCAAGCGTCCGCCCACGCGGCGAGCGTCGTCTCCATCGTGCCGCCCAGCTCTGCCTCGTTGGGGCCGTCCGAGCACCAGGGATACACCGGCTGCTTGAGGCCGAGCAGAATCATGTGGCCGAGCATGTGCTGGCGGTTCTCCTGGTTGGCCCACACGACCGTGCGGCCGTCGCCCGAGACAACCGGTCCACCGATGAATTCCTCGGTGCTCGTGAACAGGCTCCCCCACTGCGACTGCAGCAGGTTGACGACGTTGAGATCTTCCGCCTGCGCCTCCCGCAGGCTGCCCTGCGTTGACAGGAAGTGCACGTGGGTGTCGCCGCTGAACCAGCGGCGCTGGTTCATATCGGTCCAGCGTCGCAGTCGAAGCTCGAGTCGGCGTTGGCCGGGTTCGATCGTGATGCGCTGGCGCAGCGGCTCGTACTCGAAGCCGCGCGCGACGTCCACCAGGACCTCGCCGCGCGGCAGCCAGCCCTGACAGCGCCCGTCGATGTAGGCGTAACTGATCTGGCCGAGTCGCAGGTCGCCGCCGACGTCGATGTGCCATGTGTCGTTGTTGGAGTTGACATGACCGTGGTGGCCGTGCGGCTGGTAGGGCACGCCCTGCGGTGAGCGGAAGTGGACCCGACAGGGCACCGGCTGGCCCGTCGCATCGTCCACCACGACTGTCTCCACCCAGTTGCGGCCGTCCTCGACGATCTGGACGCGGAGGTGTTCCGTGTCGACCGCGCCGGTGCTCAGCACATCGCCCCAGCGGACCGAATCGACGGTCTCATCGCCGAACTTGACGGCCACCGTCGCCGACGGGATCGCCGCCACTTCAGCGTACGTCGGACTCGACGTCGGGTTCTGTCGGTCGCCCCAACCGGCGAACGCATCCGCCAGGAACTCTTCCGCGGAGCGCTCCGGCAGTTGGTAGGCGTAACTGGCGATGCCGCGGTCGACCGCGATCTGGAAGCTCGATGCACCGCCCTCGAGCGGTCGCGCGGCGAGCTCGGGTGACTTCAAATCGATGCGTACCGGCACGGCGCCGTCTCGAACGAACGGCTCTTCGTCGGTGAGTCCGAGCGTGACCCCGGCCACCAGGAACTGCCGGCCAAACGGAATGATCTCGAGGGACTCGATCGCCACGTCGGGGGCCGGGTTGCGCCAGCGCCACAGGTAGTAGGCCCGGGCGCTGCCTCTGGTCGACTCGGTCTGGCGGTATCCAGCCTCAGACCACGGTCCCGTCCAACGCGCCCTCACCCCGTTCTTTTCGTCGGCCACTGCCAGAAAGGGCTCCTGGCCCCAGGTCGCGACGTCGGCGATTTCGAAGCGCTCACGGATCGGGACGCGCTGCTCGCGCCCGTCGGATAATCGGAAAATGTACTCCGCGACCGTTTCACCCATCGGCCCACCGGACATCAACTGCGAGCCGAGGAGTCGATGGGCGACGATGACCGAATGCGCCGCGGCATCGACGCGAATCGTGAGCGGCTGCTGGTTCAGGTCCGGTCCAAAGGCCACGAAGGCCCGCTGCCCACCGCCGACGCGAAACGGCAGGCCGTGGAACTGTTGCAATCCGACGCGTGACGCGCCAGCGCTGGCGAGCAGATCGATGCCCGCGTTGCAGTAGGCGGACAGGTCGAGCGGCTGATATGGGTCGCTGGTCATCCCGTCATGCTCCTCGCTGTCGCCGCTAGGGTCAACCACTTGCCCGTGTCGTCGGCCGTGTGCGTCAGCCGCGAACGATAGCCGCCGGTGATAAAGCTGATAAACCGCGTCGCTTCGACGGCCCCGACAGCTCACGGCGCAGGCCACCGGGGGTGCTGGCATCGCCCTGGCGGTCGTCAAGCAGCTGGTCGAAGCCCACGGCGGCGTGGTCGGCGTGCGGTGTGTCGTCGGCACCGGCTCGAGCTTCACGTTCACGCTCCCGCTCGGGGTCTCCGACGCCGTGTAGGCTTGGGCCTGATGGCGACCTATGTCCTTCTTCACGGCTCGTATCAGGGTGCGTGGATCTGGAAACCGGTCAGCGCGCTGCTCAGCGCGGCTGGGCACCTCGTGTATCGACCAACGCTCGACGGCTGCGCCGAGCGCAAGGGCGGCTTGCGACCGGAGATCACCCTCGCCAGCCACGGCAACGAGATCGCGAATCTCCTGTTCTATGAAGATATGCAGGACGTGATTCTGGTCGGCACCAGCAGCGGTGGCATGGTCGTGTGCCAGGCCGCCGAGCACGTTCCGGAGCGCATCCGCCGACTGATCTTCATCGACGCGCTGGTGCCCATGCCGGGCGAAACGGTCGCGACGATCAATGGCCGAGCGCCCTACAGCCGGGCTGAGCTCGTCTACGGACCGCTGCCGGAAAATGCGCGCGGTCAGATCTTTGCCGACCTGGAGCCGGCGGTGCAGGAGTGGGCGCTGGCCCGCTACACCCGCCATCCACTGGCGCCGACCGAAGATCCGGTTGACCTCACGGGCTTCTGGGGACGCACGTGGCAGGTGGATGTGCTGCGCTGCACGCGGAGCCCCGCGCCGCCGGAAACGCACCAGCGCCGGACGGCCGAGAAGCTCGGTGGTGCCTACGCCGAGCTCGACGCCGGGCACTATCCAATGCTCTCGCACCCGGCTGAGGTCGCCGGCTATCTACTGGAGCGGGCGTAGTTGGTACGCGTAGCTCAGCCCGGGAGAACGAGTCGCGCCGCCGCATAAAACATCTCGCCTACCCGTGCGTACCCGGCCGTGCTGGGGTGGAAGCCATCCTCGGCGAGGTCCTCCGGATGGCGGCCGAGCTCGGCATAGCCCGCGTACAGGTCCACGACGACGGCGCCGTGGCGGCCCGCGACCTGGGCGATCACAACATTCCAGCGCGCCAGCTCCGCGCGCAGCAGGACCGGGTCTATCCCGCGCGCTGCCGGCATCTGGGCCAGGTCCGGTACATTGCCGACCAGAATCCGCGCGGACGTCTGGCGGGCCAGGCTCGCCAGCAGCGTGTCCAGGTCGGCGCCGTACCGATCGAGGGGCACGCGGGCATTCAGGTCGTTGACCGCGAGCCACACCGTCACCAGGTCAGGCTGTTCCTGAATGGCGGCTGGTAACTGGTCCTGGAGCGCCGCGCTCAGCAGGGTCCCGCTGACCCCCAGGTTGCGTAGCCGAGTCTCCGGGCCGAGCAGCTGCGTCAGCTGTGGCACCCACCCGTCCCGCGGCGGGTCAGTCGCCCCGACGCCGACTGTTTCCGACGCACCAATCGCCACGTAGACCAGTGGCGCGCCGCCAGGTCGGGTTAAGGCCACCGTGGTCGCCGAGGGAGCGTTGGTCGCCGGTGCCAGTGTCAACGCCGGCGCCGGCGTCGGCGGGATCGTGATCGGTCCGCCGGCGGCTGGCGTTTGATCAGACGTCGGTTCGGAGCGCGACGACCCGCCCCCGATCGCCGGCGGGTGGGTCGCCAGGGGTCGCGGCGTGGGCACCTGCGGGGGGGCTGGCGGGGTGTAGATCACCTTCTGGCAGCCGGCCAGCAGCAGGAAAAGCAGCAGCGCCGCGCCCAGGCGTGTCCTCATGGCACAGTTGTCCGCGCACAAATCGAGCCACGCTCGAGTCAGCTCTTCGGGAGGCCCCAGGTGACCGACGCTGAGATGTGGAGCTCGACGGTGTCGTCGTCCGAACAGAACGGCGCCACCGCCGCCCGCATCTCAGCGTCGAAAGCCGCGGCGGCCGCCGGCGTCAGCCTGTCCCGCGAGAGCCCATTGCGCGAGTGGTACGACTCGACAAAGTCGTCAAGCGACTGGCGGACGTCGACCGTTGCAGTCTCGCGCGACCCGACCCGCGCAAACAGGTCGCGCTCTTCGAGCTCGCGCACCAGGTCGTAGCTGCCGCTGGCTTCGTTCGTCGAGTAACGACCACCGACCTGCCAGGCGGCGTCGGCCCAGGGGGTGCGTCGCTGGTGTCGGACGACGATGGCCACATATCCCCCGGCGACGAGCGCGGCGGCGAACCGTGGCAGCACCACCCGCCAATCCATCCAGTGCAGGCTCTCGGCGCACGTCACCAGGCCATACGGCGGTCGCAGCGGCGCGTCTTCCAGCCGCCCGTGGACCCAGTTGAGGCCCGCCGCGTCGCCGCCGGGCAGGTGTCGTCCTCTGGCCAGCATCGCCTCAGACCTATCCACCGCGTCAACCCGCTGGACGAGCCGGGCAAGGGGTCGAGCCACGTCACCCGTGCCGCAACCCGCGTCCAGAACGTTCGACGGCCGGTCGCCCAGGAGCTCGAGCAGGATGTCGAACGTCGCCGGCGGGTACGGCGGCCGCAGATGGTAAGCGGCGACGACGCTGGGGTCGGAGAATTGGCGTCCGAACTCCTCGCCGAGTGGACCGGGCTTCGGACGATCGGGTGACGTCGTCACGGGGTGGCCTGGCGTCGAAGCTCGGTGACCACCGCTTCGGCCATGAGCTGCAGCTCACGGTGCAGCTCCAGGGTGGCGGCCACCACGTACACGCTGTCCTGAAGGGTCCAGTCCGTCCCTCGCTCGCTCGTGACGGTTGCGCCGGACTCGTGCGCCAGCAGGAGTCCGGCCGCCAGATGCACACTCGGACCGCTCGCGGCGTACACCGCGGCCGCGAGTCGGCCGCGGGCGACGTAGGCCATGGCCAGCGTCGTGGCCAACATGCGGACGTCCCACCGACCGGCGGCCACGACGCGGATCGCGAACGCCTGGCCGAAGGCACGTAGCTCGTCGGGCCCGGCCAGGTTCGGATCGAGGCTGACCAGCCCGCTGGCGCCGCTTGCGCGGAGCCGCTCAGGCTGGCCGGCACTCAGGCGCCAGGCGCCTCTGCCTCGCTCGGCAGCGTACAGGTCGCCGCTAGCGCCATCGGCGACGGCCGAAGCGGCGACCTGGCCATCTTCGACCAGCGCGATGTTCAGCGCGACCAGCGGGAGGCCAGCGGCGTAGTTGGCGGTGCCGCACAGCGGATCGACCAGCCAGTAGCGGCCGGTCGCGGGCACGTCGTGGTCGCCCTCTTCGCCGACGAAGGCACAATCAGGGTGGCGCGCGCGCAAGACGCGCTCGATGGTCGCCTGGGCAGCCAGGTCTGTGCCGGTCACGATGTCCCGCGGACCTTTGGTGTGAATATCGTCGGCGCCCTGGCGGGCGAGCACGATGGGTAGCGCTTCACGAAGCGCGGCGACCGCCGCCATGGTCTCGGGACGCAGCGTCCGCATACGCCTAACGGTACCCTTCAGCATCGGCATGCTGCTGCAGCCCACACCCGAGCCACCCCGCCGCGTGCTGGTGGTGGTCGTGCCTGGCGAAGCTGGCGCCCGCATCCAGGCCTGGCGCGAGGCGCACGACGCCTTTCGAGCGCGCTTGCTGCCGCCGCATCTGACGCTCTGCTACCGCGCGCCACACGTGCCCGAGGACATGATCGAGGCGCAGGTCCGCTATGCGTTTCCGCGGCCAGTGGTGGTGCGGCTGGGCGGGGTGACGGCGCTGCCGAACCGTGACGGCACGCTGGTTGTTGAAGTGCTGGATGTCGCCGGGCTCGATCAGGCCCGTCGCCGCCTGTTCGACGCGACGCACGCGGCCCTGGGTGGCTACCGCGAATGGCCGTGGCACATCACCTGGGTGCGCTATGGCATCAAACGCGACAGCGCGGCACTCCTGGCCCTCGCCGAGCACGAGCTGCGCTTTAACGCGCCCTGGACGATCGACACCATAAGCCTGCTGGAACTCCGCGCGGGGCGCTACGAATCGGTCGCCGAGTGGAGCCTGGGTCGTTGAGCCCACGCCGTCGCGGCGCGTGACAGACGACTGGTGAGCGCGGCTCGAGCGCATGCTGCGGCGGTCGGGCAAGGCGGCCCGCCCGCGGCGTGGCGCGTCCTGCTGGCGGCCGCCGCGCTGCATGCTTGCAACGACGCGTTTTTCTACGTGCTGTACCCGCTGCTGCCGTTCATCGCGGCGGAGCTCGGCCTGTCGTATACGGAGGTAGGGCTGGTCAACACGGCGTTCGCCGGCAGCAGTGGCCTGCTGCAGCTTCCAGCCGGGCTGCTCGGACAGCGCTGGGGCGAGTACGCGCTGCTGGTCTGGGGCAACGGCTGGGTCGCCGCCGGGCTCGGCGCGATGGCCGCGGCCGCGAGCTTTCCGCTGCTGCTCGCGATGGCGGTGCTGGCCGGCCTCGGCGGGAACCTGCAGCATCCGCTCGCCGCGTCACTGGTCGCCCGCGCCTACGCGAGCGGCCGACGTGGACTGGCCATCGGCACCCTCAACTTCGCCGGGGACCTCGGCAAGCTCGCGGCGCCGGGCCTGGTCACCGTCGTCGCCCCTGGGTTTGGTTGGCGCGCCACACTCGTCGGCCTCGGGCTGTTCGGGGTCCTTTTCTCGGCGGTTGTCGGTCTGGCGCGCAGGTGGGTCCGTCCGCCAGCTGCGCTCGGCGGTGATGCGCCGTCAACGGACGGCCCGGCGGACAGACCAACCCTGCCGCGGAGCTTCGGACTGCTCAATGCCGTCGGGATGCTGGATGCCACCACGCGCACCGCGGCCCTGACGTTCCTCCCGTTCGTCCTGGCGCGCCGTGACCTGAGCGTCGGTGAGATCGGCCTGGTGTTCGGCGTCATGTTTGCCGGCGGTGCGCTGGGGAAACTGGCGTGCGGGCCATTGGGCGACCGCTTCGGTGGCTTTGCAGTAGTGCTCGCCACCGAGACGACGACGGCGCTGGCCCTGTGCGGCCTCGTCTGGGGACCGCTGGGCGCGTCGTTCGCGATCGCGGCTGTCCTCGGCTTCGGGCTGAATGGCACGTCCTCGGTCCTGTATGCCGCCGTGGCCACATTCGTCCCACGCACCAGTCACGGGGCCGGGTACGGGGTGTACTACACCACGACGCAGTGCGCCGCGGCCGTCTCCGCGCTCGGGTACGGACTCCTGGCCGACCGCGTGGGGCTGGACTGGACGTTCGCCGCGATGGCGGCCCTGACGTTCGCGGTCGCGCCGCTGGCGACGCCGATCCGTCGGCAGCTCGCCATCACATGAGCGGTCGCGCGGCATTGGCGCGTGTCTGAATCTGGTGGGCTATGCTGTCTGCGGAGCGCAGACGTGTTCGCCAGGTTGGTGGGACTCCTGCTGTTCACGGTCAGCATGGCTGGCTGTGGTCTGCTGAGCCAACCGCCGGGCCAGGACGCGCCGCCGCCGCCACGCAGCGTGCCTCAGATCGGTTACATCGGCGCCGACGACCAGGTGTACGTGTCCGAAACCAACGGCTCGGCCGCGCGGCAGTTGACTGCGCAGGTCTCGGGGCTCTCGAACGACCAGGGCTGGACGTACCGCTGGCCGACGTACAGCCCGGACGGCCGGCGCCTCGCCTTCGCCGGCTACCGGACCCAGTCCGGTGCACTCCTGTCATCGGCCGTCCTCAGCGCCGACACCGGCCCGGCGAGTGCGAATCCCAGTGTGGTGCTGGAATCGACCGACCTGGCGCCGATTTACCTGTACTGGTCGCCCGACAGCCGGCACCTGACCGCGCTGTTGCAGCGCGGCTCGACGCTGGAGCTGCATTTGCTGGACAGCACGGGTCAGGAGGCGCCGCGGCGGTTGCTCGTTGGCCAACCGCTGTACTGGTCGTGGGCGCCGGACGCCAAAACCCTGGCGGTCCACGTCGGCGCGGATCCGCAATCGCCCGACACCTGGGTCGGGTTGCTCCACGTCTCGGACGCGTCGGCGCAGGAGGAGCGCTTCCCGGACGCGCCGGGTGGTTTTCGAGCCCCCGCCTGGGCGCCGGGGGCGGCGGATACACTCGCGTACGTGGCGCTCGGCGGCGGCACGTCGATCCTGAGCGTGCGCAACACGGCGGGCCAGGTCACCCGCATCACGTCCAGCCCGACCGACATCGCCTTTAGCTGGTCGCTGCCCGGCGACTGGCTGGCCTTCGCGTCGGCTTCGACGGACACGCCCGCGACGTATTCGGGCGTGGAAGTGGCGCGCGCCGACGGCAGCCAGCGGCACCGTCTGAGCAGTGACCCGTTGGTCGCCTTTTACTGGGCCCCGGACGGCACCCGGCTGGCTTTGCTCGGCCTGGATACCGCCGCGCAAGCGTTGGCGTGGTCGGTGGTCTCGGTCGATGGCAAACAGCATCAGACACTCACGTCATTTGTGCCGTCAAGTGATTTCGCCTTTCAACTGCCGTTTTTCGACCAGTACGCGCAGTCGACCCGGCTGTGGTCAGCGGATGGGCAGAAGCTGGTCTACGGGGCGACCGGTGGCAGCGAGCGGCGCAATGGCAGTGCCCTGACCGAACAGGTGATGCTGCTGGACACCACCGGCCAGGCCGCTCCGGCCGCCATCGCGCAAGGCAGCGTGGCGGTGTGGTCGCCGGCGAAGTAACCGCCAGCGCGCAGGCTCAGCGCGGGCCGACGGGGATACCGGGGACCCTCAGGCGCAGGCGGTACAAGCTGGTCGAGGCCGCAACCGTGCCAGAGCGAGCCTCAGTCGCTAATCTCCACGATCATTTCGATCTCCACCGGGATGCCGCCCGGCAGCGACTGCATGCCGACCGCGGAGCGGGCGTGGCGGCCCTGGTCGCCAAAGATGCTGACCAGCAGGTCGGACGCACCGTTGATGACCTTCGGTTGCTCGTCGAAGTTCGGCGTCGAATTGACCATGCCCAGGAGCTTGACCACGCGCCGCACCCGTGACAGTTGGCCGAGCTCGTCGCGGATGACCGCCAGCAGATTGAGCATCGTGTCCCGGGCGGCCTGATAACCCTCCTCGGTCGTCAGTTCAGCGCCCAGCTTCCCCAGCCAGTGGCGCCCGCCGCCAACCAGATCGGGCCCTTTGCCTGAGAGAAACAGCAGGTTGCCGGTCTGGACGCAGCCAACGTAGTTGCCGATGGACGGGGGTATCTGCGGCAGATCGAGGCCCATCGCTGTCAATCGCTCTTCTGGCGTCATGGTGTCCACTCTCCGATCGTGCGCTCAGGTTAGCCGGGCGGTGCGCTACCGGGCATACTCTGCGACATGAGCCCGGCTGATCGCATCCGCCCGATCGCGATCTGTGTCATCCGGCGTGACGAGCGCCTGCTGGTCTTCGAAGGGCACGATCCGGCCAAGCCCGAGACGTTTTATCGGCCCCTCGGCGGCGGGATCGACTTCGGCGAACGTGGCAGCGACGCCGTGGCCAGGGAGCTACGCGAAGAAATCGACGCTGAGATCCACAATATCCGCTACCTGGGCATGCTCGAGAACATCTTCGTCTTCGGTGGGCGGCCGAAACACGAGCTCGTGCAGGTGTACGAAGCGGACCTCGTCGACGAGGCGCTCTACTCGGCGGCGCCGCGGGTTGGCCACGAGGACGACGGCACCCCGTTCCAGGTCATGTGGAAACACCTGTCGGAGTTCGTCACCGGCGGACTGATCCTGTACCCCGACGGCCTGGTGTCGCTGCTCACCGCTTAGTGGCCGCGGAACGCTTCCTCCAGCCACTCGGCGACCACCGTTGGTACGACCTTGGCGTCGACCACCATGCCCGGAGGATCGCCGGTGGCCAACCAGTCGGCCACCGGTTGCAGGTCGCGCCGACTCCTGACAGTCACGCCCCGCAAGCCGACGGCCCGACCAAGCGCGGCAAAATCGACATCCGGAAATCGGACGATGTCGAGCGGGTGCCCGTGCGGCCCGAAGTGGTGTACCTCGGCGCCATACGCGGCGTCGTTGTAGATCACGATGATCATCCGCAGCCGGAGTCGCGCGACTGTCTCCAGGTCGGCCAGACCAATCAGCGCACCCCCGTCGCCCAGGGCCACGACCGTCAGTTGCTCCGGCCGCGCGATGGCCGCGCCAATGCCACTGGACAATCCGAGGCCGACTGCCTGAAATGCCTGGGTGAAGACAAACGCCCGCTCATCCGGCACGCGCAGGTACATGGCGGGGTAGCCCATGAAATGACCGGAGTCAATCGCCACCGTCCGCTCGACCGGCAGTAGCTCGTCGAGCGCCACGGACAGCGTGCGCGGGTCGATGTGGGTCGCGTCGCTGGCGTCGTCGTACGGGGTCACCTGCCAGGCGCCGGTGTGGATGCGCTCGGCCAGCGACGGACTCCGCCAGCCGGAACCAACGTATTCGAGCCGACCAAGCTCCCCGATCAGCGCGAGCGCGGCCTGTGCCACGTCGCCAACCACCGCCACGTCGACGCGATGGTGAGCGCCGATCGCGTCCGGGTCATGGTCGATTTGAATGACCGTCGCCCGTGGACTCAAGAGGCGTCCATGGCGGGTGGTCCACATGTTCAGCGCCACGCCGGCGCCCAGCACCACGTCCGCTTCTGAGATCAGCTCGGCGGCGGCAGGCGAAGCGAAGCCGCCCGAAATCCCGAGTGCCCACGGGCTGCCAGCGAACAGCCCGTTGGCAACCGCGGACGTCGCCAGGAGACCGCCTAACAGATCGGCCAGCTGCTCGAGCGGGGCGCGCGCACCGGCAACTCTGGCTCCACGACCTGCGATGATCAGCGGACGCTCAGCGTGGACCAGCGCATCCGCGGCGTCGATCACCGCCGCCATGGCAGGCCGCATCGGTCGCAGCAGCGGCAGTGGCGGTGGCAGGTCGTCCACTTCCGGATCCGCTACCGCGCCCGCCTGGATGTCCAACGGCAGCATGAGCACCACCGGCCGCCGCTCCACCTGAGCCCGTCGGAGCGCGCGCAAAGCATCGGCGACCGCCGTCTGGGGACCGTGGAGTCGTTCGGCGACGGCGCCAACCGACGTCACCAGTTGATCCTGGGCGATGCGAAAATTCGACCGGATCGCCGACGCCGCCGTGTCGGCCGCGAGCACGAGCATGGGTGTGCGACTCTTGGCCGCCTCGGTCAACCCGGTCATGGCGTTGGTCAGGCCCGGGCCCTGGTGCACGCTGCACAGGCCGACCTGACCGCTGAGCTGGGCGTACGCGTCGGCCATGGAGATGGCCCCGCCTTCGTGACGCGCCGCCACGAACCGGACGCCACCCGCCACCAGCGCATTGGTGACCGCGAAGTTGCCGCTGCCAATCAACCCGAAGATCGTGTCAGTCGCGCGACTCTGAGCGAGAGCGCGCCCAACTGCCTCGGCGACCAGCACTCGCGATCCTAGCGGGACACGAGCGCGAGCACGCGGGCCGGGCTACCCGAACCGCGCACGATCGGCAGCGGCGCAGCGATCAACACCGCGCCCGTCGCCGGCAGCCGCGACAGGTTGGCCAGCTGCGTCAGGCCGTACTTGCCCGCGCCCAGCAAGTACTGGTGACACGGAAACGCCGGGTCGAAGCTGTGTGCCGTTCCGGCATCGGTGCCAACGGTCTCCACGCCGAAGCCGATGACCGGAGCTTCGTCTGCGAGCCATCGGGCGAACGCGACCGAGACGCCCGGCGTGTGCGGCCCCGTCTCGTTGGCATTCAGGAACGCCCTCTGGTCCTGGGCGCGCGCGTCCCAGCCCGAACGGAACAGCAGCCAGCCGCCTTCGGGCAGGGGACCATGCTGCCGCTGCCACTCCTCGACATGCGCCACTTCGAGCAGGAAGTCCGGATTGGCCGCGCACTCCGCGCTCTTGTCGATGACCACGGCCGGTCCGATCAACTGGCGTGGCGGAACCTGCGACACGTCCAGGCCACTGCGGCCCGAGATCCAGTGCGCCGGCGCGTCGAAATGCGTGCCAACGTGCTCGCCAGCCGAAAAGTTGTTCCAGTACCAGCCAGGGCCGCGGTCGTCATAGTGACTGATCTCCTGCAGGGCGAAGCCCTGGGTGTTGGCGAACGGCGGCGGGAGTTGCAGGATCGGCGTCTGGTCGGACAGCGGCGCGGTCAGGTCGATGACCTCGACCCGCCCCTCGGCCAGCGCCGCGGAGAAATCGCTGAGGACGTTCATGGCGGCCTCAGAATACTCTGCGGGACCCGTCAGATCCTAGTCGCCGACCGCGCCGTCGATGCGTTCGCGGAGCAGGTCCGCGTGGCCGTTGTGGCGAGCATACTCCTCGATCATGTGGACAAAGATCCAGCGCACCGAGAAATCGCCCCGCCCGTCCTGCGAGGTATTCGGCACCCGCGTGTCGAGGCTGACGCCGGCCACGACCGCGCGGCAGCGCTCGACTTCGGCGCTGAACGCCGCGAACATGGCGGCTGAGTCGGCGCCATCCACGGCATCGAAGTCATCGTCCGGCTGCGCCCGGGTGTAGTAGATGGGCGGCGCATCCTCGCCCCCAATTCGGCGGCGGAACCAGCCCCGCTCGACATCGGTCATGTGACGGACCAGGCCGAGTAACGACAGCGTCGACGGATCCGCCGAGCGGATCTTGAGCTGCGCGTCAGTCAGGCCCGCGCACTTCATCAGCAACGTGGCGCGGTGGTAGTCCAACCAGGTCTCGAGCATGGTGCGTTCGTCGGCGACCAGTGGCGGGTCGACGCGCTCCACAGGTGCGGCTGTCACGCGCGAATCCTACACGTCGGCTGCGAACGCCGGATCAAAGTCGAGGATCAACGGGACGTGATCGCTCAGACCGGTGGCGATCCAGTCAGCGCGCGAGCCCACCGCGACGGATTGCAACCGGCCGACGCTAGCCCGCGGCACAAAAACGTAGTCGATGTGATACGTCGGCCCGTCCGCCGATCGCGTGCGCCAGTAGAACGTTGGATGCTGTTCGGCGCCCTGCTCCAGGCCCAGGAACTCGTGATACGCGCTGACGAATCCCAGTCGCTCAAACGCCGCGACGGTGTTGGCGTGATTCCACGCCTTGCCGACTTTGTCCCAGCGCACGTGGTTATTGAAGTCGCCGGCCACGATTGACGGCCTGGCCAGCAGAAAGGACTCGTACGCCGCCAGGGCCTGCAGCGTCGGACCGGTGGTCGACATCCGCGTCCCGACCACGCCGTGATGCGCCCATAAGGCCACCAGGTGGAATCTTTCTCCGGTCCGGTCCGGACCGAGTCCGCTGACCCGCACCGGCAGGGCGTAGCTGATCGACGGATCGTAGGCGTCGTCGCGCTCCAGGTGGTGCGGGCCGAAGGAAAAGACGCCCAGGCCTTTGTTGGGGTTGGCGCCGATCCAGAGCGCGCTCGTCGGCGCCAGACCGGGCGCCTTACGCGCCAGAATTTCGAGGTTGCAGCACTCCGGAATGATCGCCACATCCGGCGCCAGCGCGTGCAGCGCTTCCAGTTTGCGATGGATCCCGGACCTGCAGTTCCACGCGACCAGTCGCACCGGCGGCGGACTTCGCTACGCGTCGGCCTGGTTGCGCGCCGCGGCCTCAGCCGCCAGATGCGCCGCGCCCCGACGCGACGCGCGGCGCGCGTAGGCCATCGTCCACGCGATCAGGCCAAGGGTCGCCCCGAACGCGAGGACCGGCGACACGACCAGGAAAATCGAGATCGGTATCAGCAACGCGAGCGCCACGCGGGTAGAGGCCTCGGCTACGTAGCCAATGCCCCATCCCACGGTCAGGTTCCGCTGCACGGCGCGGAACTGCGAGTACTGCCACAGGTCGTCGAACGCTGCCGCGCGCGCCGGGTCACCCCCACTCGCAAACTGACGCCCGAAATAGAACATCACCGGCTTCGGCGCCAGGAGCGAGATCAGGCACACCAGACCAAAGACGCCAGTCAACATCGATTCTTTGATGAGGATGAATCTGGCGTCGCCGGTCAAGACACTGGTCGCCAGGCCGACAACAATGAAGGCCAGCGAGACCATGCCGATCACGTCGGCACGGCGGGTGCGGACCAACCCCCAGATGACGCCGAACGCGGGGAAGACACCCGACACGCTCAACGCCAGGACCGTCGATGCGCCCGCGCCGGTCAGCACCTGGTAGACGACGAACGGGACAACGCCGTTCACCACTAGGCTGGGCAGAAGTCCACGGAGATTAAACCCTCGACCACCCCCCGCTGGCTGATCGAACAGGTCTGTCACTGAGATGCGCGCTGGCGCCGGCGTGGTCACGCTGCAGAGTATCGCGCATGCCGTGGCGGCTCGTCGTTGGGCACAGCCTCGGCGGCGCTACGGCCGGATGTGAACTGAGCGTGAGCCTGAGCCCCGAGCATGCCAGGAGAGGGAAGCGCCGAGAATCTCGGCGCTTCCCTCCGGGCAGTGAGGATCGGGGTGGCGGTGGTCTTACTGCGCCGTGCCGAGGAACAGGAACAGGACACGACTTCCTGGGAACTTCCGCTACCTCGTGTGTGCATGCCAGCAGCAGTGTGGTCGCGCTTGCACGCAACCTGTAGAGGACACCACATCGTGGAGACGTCCACTCCGTCGGGTGCATTGCGCAGCCGCAACTAATGGAAGTTGCGGCTGGACGGCGTGGCGAGCACCAGCTCGGCGGAGGCGGCCTCGCGTTTGTCGTGCGGGTTGCCGGGCGCGCCGTTGCGCTCGGGCGCGCGCGGGGCGGCGGTGACGCGGTTCAGGGCCGCGGAATCGGCGGTGACCTGGCCCATTGGCGTCACCGTGCTGGCGATGATGTTGAGCGAGCCCGAGTGGAGCTGGACGGTGCCCTCGATGCACAGGTACGGCTCACCCCGAATGGTGCTGCGCTGCGCGGTGTAGAGATCGGGCCGCACGACGACGTTGACCAGGCCAGTCTCATCCTCCAACAGGAGAAAGACGAAGCCTTTGGCGGTGCCCGGCCGCTGCCGACAGACAACCAGGCCGGCAGTTCGCACGCGGGTACCATCGCGACTGGCGCGCACCTGTTCGGCGTTGAGGACGTCGGCTGGCAGGTCGCGCCGCAGAAGCGCGAGCGGGTGATAGCTCGGCGAGAGCCCGAGCAAACCGTAGTCGGCCACCATCCGTTCCCAATCGGTCATGTCCTTCAGCTGGACCATGTCCTGGTCCGTCGGCAACGCGAGCGACTGTTGGCGCGCGCGCACCGGGCGTCCTGCCTGCGCGCGGCCGACTTTCTGGGTGCTCGGCACGAGCAGGCCGATTTGCCACAACAGCTCGCGGCGGCCGAGGCCGAATTCGGCCAGGGCGCCCACGCTGATCAGGTGCTCCGCGGCATTCCGCGGCATGCCCGTGCGCCGCAGCAGATCCGGCAACGAACGGTAGGGACCGTGCGCCTCTCGTTCGGCGACGATTGCTCTGGCGAGATCTTCGCCAATCCCGCGGACAGTTTCAAAACCGAGCAGGATGTGCTCGGGCGTCACCGGCAGACAGCGTGCGCCGCTGCGGTTGATGGCTACGCGTAAGACCTGCAGCCCGTGCCGCCGCGCGTCGCCAATCAGCACGTGCGGCGCGTAGAAACCCATCGGCTGGTTGTTGAGCAGCGCCGCGTAGTACTCGGCACTGTAGTAGTGCCGCAGCCAGGCTGACTGGTAGGCCAGCACGGCGAATGCGTAGGCGTGACTCTTGGGGAAACCGAACTCGGAGAACGCGCACAGCTTGTCGAACACGTCGCCCGCCTGACGTGGCTTCACGCCTTTTTTCTCCGCGCCGGCGACGAAATCCGTTCGAAAGCGCTCCATAGCTTCTCTCGAGCGCCGCCGACTCATCGATCGTCGGAACTGATCGGCCTGACCCGGCGTAAACCCGCCCATTTCGATGGCGACTTCGAGCACCTGGTCCTGGTACAGGACGATGCCGAGCGTGTCCTTCAACAATTCGTCCAGTAACGGATGGTCGGCGCGCGGCTGATACTGTGGATTTTCGCGCAGCAGCTCGCGCCGCCGGACGTACGGGTTGACCGCGCCGCCGACAATCGGGCCCGGCCGGACGATGGCCACCTGGACCGCCAGGTCGTCCAGGTTGCGCGGCTGGGTGCGGGTGAGCATCTGGATCTGCGCGCGGCTTTCGATCTGGAACAGGCCGACGGTGTCGCCTTTGCAGATGGCGTCGTAGACCGCCGTATCGTCATACGCAATGGTGCTCACGTCGAGCTTTTGGCCCCGACACTGCCAGATCAACTCGAGACACTCTTCGACGAGTGAGAGCATGCCTAGCGCGAGAAAATCAATCTTGATGAAGCGCGCGTCGTCGCACGAGTCTTTGTCCCACTGGCAGATGTAGCGGCCCTCCATCGAGGCCGATTGGACCGGTACCAGTTCGACGACCGGGCGCGACGAGATGATCATGCCGCCCACGTGCTGGCCGACGTGCCGGGGAAAGCTGTCGATCTGCTCGGCCAGATCCATCAGGTGCGCCCACATCGGACCTTCAGCCTGGCCCTGAAACTCAGGCAGCGTCGCCAGCTCGCGCCGGACCGAGCTCGCGGACCCACCTTCTGAAAGCCGGGCCAGCTTGTCAATCGCTGGTGCCGGTAGTCCCAGCACTTTGCCCAGGTCGCGCACGGCGCTACGCAAGTGGTACGTAGCGAACGCGCACACCAGCGCCGCGTGCTCGTGGCCATACCGTTCGTAGACCTGCAAAATCAATTGCTCGCGAATGTCGCGCGCAAAATCGAGATCGATATCCGGCACCGCCTGCAAGTCCTCGTTGAGAAACCGGCGGAAAAAGAGCCGGTTCAAAACCGGGTCGACGTGGCTGAGACCGATCAAATAGCAGATGATCGAGCTGACCGATGAGCCCCGGCCGCGGCCGGGGGGGAGACCCGAGCCGCCGCGAATGGTGCCCACCCCGCGCACGCGTTGCGCGACTTCGGTTGCTTGCACCTGCAGGTCGCGGTAGATCAGAAAGAATCCGGCCAGCTTGTGTTTGCCGACCAACTGCAGCTCGGCAGCGAGCTGCGCACGCGCTTTCGCGCGCAGGTCGGCGTCAGTTCGATCGAGGGGATAACGTTCATCGAATTTGCGCGCGCAGAAGGCGGCCAGGACGTCGTCGGCTGACGACTGCTGCTCGCCCTCCTGGCGGGTGAAATCGGGGAAGTCGTACCCCAGCTCACGATGATTGGCGAGATTGAACGCCGCGCAGCGCTGGGCGACGGTCTCGGCATTGGTAAGTGCTTGCGGATGCGCGGCGAACAACTCGGCGACCACCTCGGGTGGCCGGAGAAAGAACTCGCTGTTGGGCCGCCGCAGCCGATGCGAGTTTTCCAGTGTCGAACGGTTTTTGATCGCCACCATCGCGTCTTGCAGGCGGTGGCGCGCCCGCTGGTGGTAGTGGACGTTGCCGGCGGCCACCGTCGGTAGCCCCAGCCGCTCGGCCAACTGCGCCAGGCGCGCCAGCCGACGGGTGTCGCCCTGCACCAGGTTGTGCTGCAACTCGATGAACGTATTGGTCCAGCCAAACAGGTCGGCCAACTTGCGCGCAGCGACCTCGGCGGCCTCGAACTGCTCGCGGTCGACGAGTTGCGAAACCTCGCTTTGACGGCAGCCGCTCAGCACGATCAAGCCGTCGGTGAGGCCCGTGAAATGGGCTGGATCCAGCGAGGCGGGGCGTGGATCAGCGGCCGGCACGTGCGTCGCACCCGGCTCCCAGGCGCGCGTGTGGCGATGCGCCAGCGTGATCAGCCGGCACAGGTTGGCGTAGCCCCGCTCGTGCTCGGCCAGCAGCGTCAGGTGAAACCCGTGCGCGAGGGTCAGCTCGACGCCCGTAATGGGCTGCACGCCGACCGCCGCGCAAGCCTGCGCGAATGCCATCGCCCCGTGCAAACCGTCATGGTCAGTAATCGCCAGCGCCCGGTAGCCCAGCTCCGCCGCCCGCAAGGCCAGTTCCTCAGGCGACGACGCCGCCTCGAGGAACGAGTAGCACGTGTGCAGATGCAGCTCGACCGAGTAAGACGCCGCCTCCACCTCGAGATTAGAACAGGAGTTCTACTCGCCGGCAAGTCGATGCCGGCACTTTTACGTCAAGTCAGCGGCACGGACGACCCCCAGGCGGGCGGCCGAGCACGATGCACCGCTCGAGCTTCGCGCGACCCCACAGAGGGTCCGGTAATGCACGCCGTCAGGACTCGGAGGCAAGGTGGAATCGGTTGCTAACCGAAACTTCACGTCGCGGGTGCGGGACGTGACCGGACCTTAACCTGACTCGAACCTGGCTTACCCGCCGTCCCTTAACGTCGCTGCCGCACACTACACGCAAGAGGTGATCTGAACGTGACGCATGAGCTCGGCGAATCTGGACGCATCGGATTGCTGGTGCGCCGCGCTGGCTTCGCCGCGGGACCGGGCGATGCCGGGCGGTATGCCAAGCTCGGTTGGGAAGCAACGCTCCAACAACTGCTGCACCCCGAGACGGTCGACGACGATCTCGATGCGCTGCTGGCCCGCCTGCAGGGCGGCCTGCTCGACCTCCAGAACCTCGAGGACGTCCAGACGTGGTGGCTGTATCGCATGCTGCACACCCGCCGCCCGCTCCAGGAAAAGTTGACCCTCTTCTGGCACGGACATTTCGCCGTCGCCAACTACAAGGTCAACAACGCGCGCATGATGCACCAGCACATCGAGCTGCTGCGTGCCAATAGCCTGGGCCGCTTCGACGACCTGCTGCTGAGCGTCTCCCGGGATCCGGCCATGCTCGTCTGGCTGGATGGCAGCGTCAATCACCGCAACGCACCGAACGAGAACTACGGGCGCGAGCTTCTCGAGCTGTACACGCTGGGCATCGGCAACTACGACGAGGACGACGTGCTCTCAGCGGCCCGCGCGTTCACCGGCTGGAACCTGCGCAACGGCGAATTCTTCTTCGACGACAACAACCACGACGCCGGCGATAAGACCTTCCTTGGCCAGACGGGGCCCTTCGATGGCGGCGACATCCTGAGAATCGTCGCCAGCGACCCGTCGACCGCCCACCGGATCGCGCAGAAGCTGTTTACCTTCTTCGCCTATCCCAACCCGGAGCCGGAGGTGCTGGCGCCGCTGGTGGAGACGTTTAGCCGCGGCCACGACATCCGCGCGCTGGTGGAGGCGATTCTGCGCTCCGACGCGTTCTACTCCGAGCGGTCGCAGTTCGAGCATCTCAAGTCGCCGGTCGAGTACGTCGTCGGCTCCGTGCAGCAGCTCGCGGCCACGATCCGCGAGCGCGACCTGGTAGCGGTGCTGCGCGCGCTGGGTCAGGACATCCTGAACCCACCGAACGTCGCTGGGTGGCCGGGCGGCGCGACGTGGATCAATCCGTCGACCTTGCTGACGCGCTTCAACTTTGCGGCACACCTGGCGACGGCGCGCGGCCAGCCGGGCGATGGCGCTGAGATCAAACCAGCGGACCTGCTCGGTACGGCGAACCTGTCGGACCCGTCCGACGTCGTCGACCGAGTGCTGGCACTGGCGAGCGGCCTCGAGCTCTCGCCGGAAAGTCATCAGGCGCTGGTGGCCTACTTGCAGTCACCACTCAACTACCCGCCGGGCTTCACCGGTCAGCCCAACGCCCAACAGCGCCAGGCCGCGGCCGACGCTCGCCTGCGCGGCGTGATCTTGCTGGCACTGGCGAGCTCCGACTACCAGGTCGGTTAACACAAAGGGACTTCAAAACCACCATGCCATCGAGCTCACGACGCA
Source organism: Chloroflexota bacterium (assembly GCA_035309865.1). Classification (GTDB taxonomy): domain Bacteria; phylum Chloroflexota; class UBA6077; order UBA6077; family CF-72; genus CF-72. Next base: position 81,658 of record DATGER010000067.1, on the reverse strand, counting down.
ATTTTCTGAAGGTCGGGATGGCGGGCGCCGCCGCCGGGCTGGCCGCTGCGTGCGCCTCTGCCGAGCCTCGGCGCGCCGCGACCTCCACAACCTCCGCCGATGCGCCGCCCGCGCCGACCGTATCGACGCTCGCGACCTCAGCCGACGCGCAGCCGGCGCCGACCGCAGTGGTCGCGGCCCCAGCGTCCGCGGCCCAATCCGCCAGCGCGGCACCGCCGCCGCCCGCCAACTCTGGGAAACGGACCCTGGTGGTCATCCAGCTCAGCGGTGGCAACGATGGCCTCAACGCCGTCGTCCCGTACGGCAACGGCCTGTACTACCAGCTCCGACCGCAGATTGGCATTCCTGCCGACCAGGTGCTCCACCTGGACGACCAGATTGGCCTCCACCCGAATTTGAAGTCCTTCAAGACGCTGTACGACCAGCACCAGCTAGCCGTGATCCAGGGCGTCGGGTACCCGAACGCGAGCCGATCGCACTTCCGGTCGATGGAGATCTGGCACACGGCCCAGCCGACCGGCGTCGCGCCAGCCCAAGGCTGGCTCGGGGCGTTCATGTCCGAGGTCTACAAAGTCGGCGACAGTCCGTTCCAGTGCGTCAATTTTGGCACGAGCGTGCCGCAAGCATTGCTGACCGAGCATGCCCCGGTCGCCGCCTTGCAGGACACGTCGGCCTTCCAGTTCCTGGTCGATCGACGCTTGCCCGCCATGAAGGACCCGCTGGTCAAGGCGTTTGGCCAGGTCACCAGCAAGCCGGCCCAGAAGACGCCGGCGCTCGATCTGGTCGCCAGTAACTGGCAGACCACGAGCCAGAGCGTCGAGGTGCTCGCGAAAATCGGCGACAAGTACCAGACGAAAGCCCAGTATCCCGCCAACCCCTTCGGCAAGACGCTGCAGCAAGTGGCGCAGATGCTCGCCTCAGACGTCGGCACGCGCGTGTTCTACGTGCAGCTGGGTGGGTTCGATACGCACGCCAACCAGAAGCCGGCGCAGGCCACGCTGATGACGCAGCTGGCTGATAGCCTCGCGGCCTTCCAGGCCGATCTCGAGGGCCACGGGCTCGCCGAGCAGGTGCTGACCATGAGCTTTTCGGAATTTGGTCGGCGGGTCAAGGAAAACGGCAGCCAGGGTACCGACCACGGCGCCGCGGGGCCGATGTTCGTGGTCGGAAAAGGTGTCAATGGTGGCGTCTACGGCGACCACCCCGACCTCAATCATCTCGACGATGGCGACCTGGCGTTTGGTGTTGACTTCCGTTCCGTCTACGCGACGGTGATCGAAGACTGGCTCCAGGCGCCAGCGAAGGATGTTCTCGGCGGGAGCTTCGATAAACTCAACTTTCTCACACCCGCGTAACAAGCAGGGTTTTTTGGGGAAAAGTTTGTTGCGGGGTCGTACGGGCAGGCCGTTCGGCACCGCGGGCGGGTTGTGACGGGTTTAGGAGACGGTTTTGGGAAAAGTTGTTGTCGGGTCGTACGGGCAAGCCGTTCGGCACCGCGGGCGGGGTCGTCCGTGGGGCGGGCCTCGTCATCAAACCACTCAACGCGCGGGCCTTCCGCGCATCTACCGTCCGTGCGAGGCCCGCTCCTTGAGAACATCCTGACTTCGGTTGCGCGCAGCGCACTTCGCCTGCGGGCGGTCGCTCCGCGTAGATCAAGCTGGGGCCTCGCCGTTGCGCACATCGTGGTCGCGCTGGTACCCGCGTACTCCAGCCTCGAGGCATGGCCGCCCGCAGGGCGATGTCAGGATATTCTCAAGGAGCGGGCCTCGCACGGACGGTCGATGCGCGGAAGGCCCGCGCGTTGAGTGGTTTGATGGCGAGGCCCGCCCCACGTACAACCCCGCCCGCGGTGCCGAACGGCTTGCCCGTACGACCCCGCAACAACTTTTTCCAAAACCGTCTCCTGTGCTTTACCTTGCCCGCACGTTGAGCGGCTTGATGGCGAGGCCCGCCCCACGGACGACCCTGCCCGCGGTGCCGAACGGCCTGGACGTAGGACCCCACAACAACTTTTTCAAAAACCGTAACTTGTTAGCCGCGTTGTTCGAACCAGAGATCACTGAGCAGGTCGTGGTAGATGGTCAGGAGCGTGCCGTCGTCCAGGAGCAGCTCGTAGTAGACGCGGGAGATGGGGTGCTCGCGCCACCACTCGTCGTCGATGCGCCAGTGGTCCTGGACGGCGGCGATGGTGCGCGGCGTCAGGCGACCCTGGCGCCAGACCGAGACGATGTGGCCCTGGTCGTCGGCCTGGACTTGCAGTGGACTGGGGGCGTTCAGCGGCCGCAGGTCAGTGCGGCGCACGACCGCTACAGGTCGCAGGTGACCAGCGCCCAGCGGCGTTCGGGAATACGTGACCACGGCTCGACCTCGATGGCGTGGTACAGCGGCACGCGGCCATAGCGCGCCCGCAACTGGCGGGCCGCCTCGGCGATCTCGGCCAGCTGGCGCGCCCGGGCGATAAACAGGCCAGGTTGACGCGCGGCCTCACCGCCCAGGCCGAGTAGCTCGAGCGCCAGCTCATCGATCGGCGCCGGTGGCAGGCCGTTCGGCAAGTCGAGCTTGCTCTTGAGCGCCCGCCGGGCGGCATCGCGCGTGGACAGTGCCTCTTTGAAGGTATACAGCCGCTCCCACGACGTACCGTCCGACAGCAGCGCGCGCAGGCGCACCTGACGCACCGCCCGACCCAACAACGCGGGTTGGGCAAAGGTGTGCGCCAGAAGCTGATCGATAGCGGCCATGACCGCCTCGACACTGCCCAGCGGATCGTCGAAGCGCAGGCCGGCCTGGACAGAGGCCATGACTGGCCGCGCCACGACCGGTTCGGTGTCCTTGCCGTGCGCCAGCCGCCACGCCGCCGCGCCCGGTGGGCCGAATTCGGCCTGCATGGCGCTGAACGGCAACGCGGCCAGGTCGCCAATGGTGTGCAGGCCGAGCAGCTCGAGGCGCTGCAGCACATCCGGATCGAGCCGCAACAGGTGGTTGACCGACAGCGGCGCCAGAAACGCTGCTGTCTCCGACGCCGGTACAGTCCGCGCCTCACCTGGCGAGGCTAGCCGCGCGGCGACCGCCGCGGTGAACTTGCCAGTGCCAAACCCGAGCCGCGGTCGTAGCAAGGGAGGCACGGCGGCGCGGATGGCGTCTTCCAGGCGTGACAGCTCGCCGTACATGGCTTGCAGGCCGCGCAGGTCTAAGAAGAGGTAGCCGTCTTCGCCGGGCTCGACGGCTGGGCTGACGCGTTGCAACTCGGCCAGGACGGCCTCGAGCACCGACGCGGTGCGCACCGGGTCTGGCTGCAGGACGATGGCGTCGGGGCAGAGGGGCACGACTTCGCGCAACAGCAACCCGGGCCGCACGCCGGCCGCCTCGGCCTCGGGCGAGCACAATTGGACGATCTTGCGTTCGCCCGGCGCACCGCCGAGCACCAGCGGGCGGCCATCCCAGGCCGGATGGCGGAGGATTTCGACCCGCAGCGGCAGCTGCGCAATCCAGACGCACGCGACTCGTACGTTCGGCCAGCTCGAGCTGCTGCGCATGGAACACATTATAGAACGTTAGTTCTATAATGTATGCACAGTGTGCCGGCACCGGCAAAAGACGGAGACGGTTTATTTTCACCGCAAAACGTCTACGCTGAGCGGCGTATGGTCGAGGCGCTGGTGTTTGATGTGTTCGGCACGTGTGTGGACTGGCGCGGGTCGGTTATCCGGGAACTCGAAGCCGTGGGGCGGACTAAAGGGATCGTGGCGGACTGGTCGGCGATGGCCGACGAGTGGCGGCGCGAGGGGTATATCCGCGGGATCGCCAGCATTCGGTCGGGCGAGATGCCCTACGTGGGCAGCGACGTGCTGTTCGGCCGCAAGCTGGACGAGCTGCTGCCGAAATACGGCGTTGCCCCGTTGAGCGAGCCGGAAACCCGCACCCTCGCCCACGCCTGGCGCAGGCTCGACCCGTGGCCGGATACCGTCCCCGGGTTGCAACGCTTGAAGACGCGCTTTGTCATCTCACCGCTGTCCAACGGATCGTTCCCGACACTCACCAGCATGGCCAAACGCGCGGCGATGCCCTGGGACTGCATCATCACCACCGAACTGCGCCAGACCTTCAAGCCCGCCCGCGAGGCGTACCTGCTGGCGGCGGAGCTGCTCGACCTGCAACCGGACCAGGTGATGCTGGTCGCCGCCCACGACAGCGATCTGCGCGGTGCGCAGGCCGCCGGGCTGCACACGGCGCTCGTGCCACGGCCGCTCGAGTGGGGCCCGCATGCCCCGCCGTTACCGGCGCCAGACCCGTCATTCGACTACGTCGCGACCGATTTTCTCGATCTGGCGCGCCAACTCGGCGTCTGATGGCTGAGTTGGACGCGACTCAGATCCAGGCGCTCATTCCCCACCGCTATCCGTTCCTGCTGGTCGACCGCGTCGTCGAGCTCGAACCTGGCAAGCGCGCGGTCGGCCTGAAGCACGTCAGCATGAGTGACCAGTACCTGCAGGGCCACTTTCCCAGTTATCCGGTCATGCCCGGGGTGCTGATCGTCGAGGCGCTGGCGCAGACTGGCGCCGTCCTGGTCATGCACGACCCGTCCAATAAAGGCAAACTGCCGTTCTTTGCCCGCGTCGACAACTGCCGTTTTCGCCAGCAGGTGCGACCGGGCGATACTCTCCGCCTGGAGGTAACGGTCACGTCGGTCCGCGGCCCGGTCGGCAAGGCGCACGCGCGCGCGCTCGTCGGGAGCACGCTGGCGTGCGAGGCTGATCTCACATTTGCGCTTGGCAACGCGCCGGACTCGAGCTAGCGTCCGGCTCGGCCTGTTGCGCCTGGCCGGGCGAGCGCTCGCGCGGGCAAACCCACGGCCGACTCACGCGCCGCGGCGGGTGCTGCTGCTGCGGCCAGACCACATCGGCGACGTGCTGCTCACCTCGCCTGCCGTGGCGCTCGTTCGCGAAAGTGTGCCGGGCGCTCAGCTGAGCTACCTGGTCGGCCCCTGGAGCGCTGAGGTCGCGCGCGGTGGTCCGCCGGTCGACAGCTTGCAGGTCCTGCCGTTTCCTGGCTTCACGCGGCGCGCTAGCCCGAATATGGTCGCGCCGTACGCGTTGCTCCTGCGCGAGGCGGCCAGGCTGCGGCGCGAACAGTACGCGCTGGTCGTCGTGTTTCGTCCTGATCACTGGTGGGGCGCGCTGCTGGGGCTGGTGGCGGGCATCCCGGTTCGGGTAGGCGTGCGTACGCCGGAGACCGCTCCGCTCCTGACCCACGCGCGGGCGGCGGTACCGAGCGAGCACGCCACGGTGACGGCGGTGGAATTGGCGCGCCTGGCCTTACAGGCGTTCGGGATCCAGGCGCCAGCGGAGGTCACCGAGCCGACCTTTCGGGTGAGCGACACAGACCGCGCCGCCGCGCACGACTTCTGGGCGCGGCATGCCCTCGACGGCCAGCGGGTCGTCGCGGTGCAGCCGAGCGCGGGCGCAGCGCTCAAGAGCTGGCCGGTGGACCGCTGGGCTCGCGTGGCCGATGGATTGATCGAGCGTGGCAACGCGGTCGTGCTCATGGGTGGGCCGGAGGATGGTCCGGTGCTGGCCGCCATCCAAGCGCACATGGCACACGGGGCGGCGGGGGTCGCGTCCGGCCAGGCGCTCGGTGTCTCGGCCGCTCTGTACCAGCGCTGCGGGCTCCTGGTCGGCCCTGACGGCGGCGGGGCGCATCTGGCCGCGGCGGTCGGTACGCCGACGGTGCGGGTGTACGGCCCGGTGTCCAGTCGCGTGTTCGGTCCGTGGCCGTCGGTGGCAGCGGATCACCACGTGCTGGTCGCAGCGAACCAACTGGCGTGCGTGCCGTGCGGTCATCTGGAGTCGCCACCGTGCGGCGCGACGACGCTCCCGGCGTGCATGCTGGCCGTGGGCGTCGACGACGTGCTGAATGCCGCGAGCGCTTATCTGGGCCACGGCTAGAATCTCGCGAGTATGCACCGCAGTGCGCAGAGCCGCATCCTGGTGGTGAGACTGGCCAGCCTCGGCGATCTGCTGATCACGACACCGGCACTGCGCGCCCTCCGCACGACGTTCCCGGCGGCGCACATCGGGGTCCTCACGACGCCCGCCGGCGCGGCGGCGTTGCGCGGCCTGGACAGCTTCGATGAGGTCCTCACCTTCGACAAGTTCGCCTTCGACCGACCAGCGGACGCGCTGCGCAGCCTGCCGGCCGCGCTGGGGCTGGCCGCCGAGCTGCGAGCAGGCCGGTGGCAGACGCTGGTGTTGCTGCACCACCTGACGACGCCGTTTGGTATCGCCAAATACGCGGCGCTGAGCCTGGGCAGCGGCGCGCGCCGGCGGGTGGGGCTGGATAACGGGCGGGGACGCTGGTTCCTCACGGACTCGGCGGTCGACCGAGGCTTCGGTGTGCGTCACGAGGCCGACTATGGCCTCGACGTGGTGGCGGTGCTGGGTGCACATCATCCCAGCGACAGCCCGCGCCTCGAGCTGTGCATCGCCCCTGACGACGACGGGTGGGCGGCGGCGCGCTGGGCGGAGCAGCAGCTCGGCGAGGCCGTTCTGCTGGTGCCTGGTTCGGGCGCGTTCAGCCGGGCGCGGCGCTGGGCGGCTGAGCGCTTCGTCGAGGTCGGCCGGGCGCTCCTGGAAGGCCACGGACTCACGCCGCTGATCTTGAGCGGCCTCGACCCGGACGAGCAATCGGTGGCGCGTCAGGTCGCCGCGGACATCGGGCCCGCGGCGCGCCTCGCACCACCCGCGCCTGGCCCTCAAGCCCTCGGGGCGCTGATTCGCCGCTGCCGCCTGGTCGTCGCCAACGACAGCGGGTCGGTTCACGTGGCGTCCGCGGTGGGCACTCCGGTCGTGGCGGTGTACGGGCCGAGCAACGATGCGGCCTGGGGACCGTACCCCACGCGCGATCCGCGCCACCAGGTCGTCCGCGAAACACTGGCGTGTACGCCATGCATTCATCGTGGCCACAGCTTCGGGACGCCGCAGGGCTGCCCAGCGCGGACCTGCCTGGCCATCCTGGAGGTGCCCACCGTGCTGGCCGCTGCCGAGCGGGCCCTGGCAGCCAGCGCCGGCGTGGTCATCGGAGCAGCATGAGCACGGCCATGTTTTCGCCAGGCGGGACTGTGCGCTGTGCGCGCCATCCGAACACGGAAACGGTGCTCCGCTGCGGCCGCTGCAACACCCCGATCTGCCCGCGCTGCCTGGTGGGCACGCCCGTCGGCGCACGCTGTCCCACATGCGCCGGGATCAAGCGATTCTCGATCAATCTGAAGCCGCGCGAACTGGCTCGGGCAGTCGGCTACGGGATCGGCGTCAGTGCCGCGGGAACGATCCTGGTAGCCCTGATTCCGCTGCTGGCGATCCTGGGGCCGCTGATCGAATACATGGTGATCGGCTTCGTCGTGGGCGAGGGTGTCTCCCGTGGCGCGAATCGGAAACGCGTGCCGGAACTGGGACCGATCGCGGTGGCGTGTTTGTTCGTCGGGTACGCGCTCGCGGTGGTCGTGCTGCTCGTCTCAGGTGGCCAGCCGATTGGACCAGAGCTGCTGCTTGCTCCGATCCTCCTGCTCAGCCGCGGCGGCCTGATGCTGATGGTTGGGCTGCTGGTTGGGGCGCTGCTGGCCTGGATGCGCGTTCGCTAGTGAGTCATGAGTGATCACGACGACGTCAGCCGTCTGGCAGGTCGGCGCGTCCTGGTGGTCGGCGACCTGGTGCTCGACGCGTACGTCACGGGCCGGCCGGCCCGTGTCTCACGCGAAGCGCCGGTGCTCGTGCTTGACTTTGTCGAGCAAGAGGAGCGGGCCGGATCAGCGGCCAGTCCAGCGGCCAACGTACTCGCGCTGGGGTCGGCAGCCACGGTGGTTGGAGTGGTCGGGTGTGATGCGTCCGCGGCCCAGCTCGAGACTGACCTGAGGCGGCATGGGGTCGACGATCAGGGGCTCGTGCGCTCGGTTGAAGCACTGACGTCGACCAAAACGCGCTTCCTGGCACAGGGCTTTACGGGTGGGCTGCATGGACGCCAGCAGGTCCTGCGCGTGGATCGGACGGCGCCCGTGCCGGCGGCGGCGGCGCAGGCCTGCACGGCGAATGTCGTCCGCCTCGCGCCCGACTTCGACGCCATCCTCCTGTCGGACTACCGAGGTGGGGTCGTGAGCGATGCGACCATCGCCGCGGCATGCGCCAGCGGGCGCCCGATCACCGTCGATTCCCAGGGCGACCTGCGACGATTTCGAGCCTTCGACCTGCTCAAGATCAACCAGGCCGAGGCGCAGGTCGCGCTCGGCAGCGACGACATGCTCGGGGGTGGTGACGCGCTGCGCCGGGAGCTGGGGGCGCGAGTGCTGGTGATTACCCTGGGCGCCGATGGCATGCTCGTGTTCGAAGATGGCGGCCCGCCGGCTCATGTTGCCGCGGTGCGGTCAACTGAAGTCTTCGACGTCACGGGCGCCGGAGATACCGTTATCGCGGTGCTTACGCTTGGCCTGATCGCCGGATTGAACATGCGCCGAGCGGCCGAGCTCGCCAGCGCCGCGGCGAGCGTCGTGGTGCGGCGGTTAGGCGTGAGCGTCGCGAGTCCCGACGAGATCGTGACCGCGCTGCAGACGGCGTCAGTCTGAAACCGCGGCTCCGGCGGCGGCCGTGGCGGGCTCCGCGGCTGCACGCGGACGGCGCTTGACGCGCAACCGCCAGCACGACGTCCGGGACTCCAGGCAGCACTGCTGCTCGTCGATCGTCGCCGGCGGCGTGTTCTGCAGGCAGATCACGTGATACAGCACGGTGCGACCCTCCAACAGCTCGCCGTCGCCGATCCAACGCTCCCGATAAAACGGGCACGCCATCTTGAACCGATGCCAGTTTGGGTTATCGGGAATGATGGTTGGATCGTCTTTGCGCGAACGAGGGATGCCTGCACCCTACCTTTCGGATTGCCGATTCTACCGCTTGTTGGCGGCATGCCCTACTGGGATCAGGCCGTTTGTTTCGAGGTTCTCGACGTCAGGCTGCTCGCGCAGCTTCAAGATGGCGTACGCCGCGCGTGATGCGGGCACGTCGAGGCCTCGGGCATCGGCCATCCGCACCAGAGCACCGGTGAGCGCCTCCAGCTCGGTGCGCGTGCCGCGCTCGAAATCGCGCGCCATCGATGCCTTCATCGCGGCTGGCGCCCGGTCAAAAATCCAGGCGTGCGCCCGGTCACGCGCCTCGGGCAGATCGAAGCCGTAGGCGCGCGCGACGGCCGTGACCTCGTCGAGCAGCGTCTCGATGAGGGCGGCGGTTTCGGGCATCTCGCGGATTGGACCGATGGGCGCGCGGCAAACCGTCGTGATCGTCGCCATCGGGATGAGCAGCCAGGCTTTTTCCCACAGCGCGCGGTGACCGTCCGGGGCGATGCTCACGTTGATACCCGCGCCGCGGAACGTCTCGAAGGTGCGCTCGACGCGCGGCGTCGGTGGGCCGGTCAACTCCGAAATGGTGACGTAGTGGCCGGGGGTGAGGTGGCCGATCACGCCCGGTTCGAGGATGGTCGTTTCGAGCCCAGTCGTGCCCAGGAGCACGTGCGGCTGGCCGACAATCGCGGCCACCCGGTCGGGCGCATCCAGGCCGTTCTGAAAGGTCAGCAGGCTCGCGTCGGGGCCCAGCAGACGTTGGGCGACCTGCGCCGCCGGATCGAGGTCGTAGGTCTTGACGGCGAAGATGACCAGCTCGGGCTGGCCGAGGTCGGCCGGGTCAGCGGAGGCTGGAGCCTGTACGACGAACGTGCCGAAGTCGGCGCTCCTGACTTCGAGACCACGCTCCTGGATGGCCTCGAGATGCTTGCCGCGCGCCAGAAAGCCAACGTCGTGGCCCGCGCGGGCCAGGAGTCCACCATACAGCCCGCCGATGCCGCCAGCGCCGATCACCACAACCCGCATCGGCGCCAGTATAGGCGCGAGCCTGCTTGGGCACCCAGGTTTCGCGGCTGACCGCGTCGCTGCGCTCGCTCACTTCCGGTGCTCGCGAAATGGAACGGGGGCATGTTCGTGCCGGACGCCAGCATGCGCGCGCCACTTCGCGTAACGCCGCGCAGCGGCACGTCCGCAGGCCCGGCGCATGCCGCAGGTAGGCAGCACCCGACTTCGAGAGCCCGCGTCGCCGGCGCATCGCGCACGGGATGACTACACAACCGCTTGACAACGCCGCTGGTTTCCGCGGCATTCGGGGCGCGTCTACAATCGCCGCGCGTTGAGGTGGCAAGTGCTCGTGGGTGCGTTGGCCGCGGTGAGCGTGCTGGCGACCGCTGAGGTCGCGTTCGCGGCCTCCGGGGTGTCGCTTGACCCCAAGCCGGACGGCACACTGTCGCTCGTGGGCAACGGCTGGCGGCCGGGCCAGGAGCTCGTCGTGAGCCTGGGCACCGACGAGTTTCCGGCGGTCGCCGATTCCAGCGGCAGCTTCGAGATCCCGACCGGGCTGCTGGTCAAGGGCGGGCCGCCGCTCTCGATCACCGTTCGACGCGTGGACCCCCGCTCGCTCGCGTTCGGGCACCTCGGTCCGCCGCCGGAGCTGGACGGGCCGAACCCGTTCGCGCTGTTGTTCGCCCAGAGCCTGGCCAGCGGCGCGCAATTGTTCGCGTTGACCGCCGGCGGCCTGACTGTGTTGCGCGTCGCGGTCCGCGCGCTGCGCGCGCGAGCGACCCGATGACCGTCGGCCACGCTCTCTGGCAGGACCAGCTCACCGCTGCCGAACGCGCCAACCTCGACCCCGGCGTACCACAACGAGATCTGACTCGGCGCCCCGACATCCTGGTCGTCGGCGGCGGCATCGTCGGCGTGGCCACCGCGGTCGCCTGCCTGCGGGCCGGGCTCGGCTCGGTTGTCCTCGTGGAGCGCGACCACCTCGCGGCCGGCGCCAGCGGCGGCGCCGCTGGACTCCTGATCCCTGAGGCGCACGTCCACGTCGACGCGCCCGTGCTGGTCAATCTCGGTCGCTTGAGCCTGGCCCTCTGGCGTGACCTCGACCAGACCTGGCCGGGCGGGGTAGGTCTGATGGAGTTGGACTGGCTCGAACCCGATGGGCAGCACTATCCCCAGGGGCGGGTCAACCCGGTGCGCGCCGTGGCGCGGATGGCCGCTGGACTGCCCTGCCTGGCGACCGGCGTCGACGTCACTGGCGTCTCGACCGGCGCCGGTCGAGTGCAGATGGTCCACACATCGGCGGGCGACTTCACACCGGGCACCGTCGTGTTCGCCACCGGCACTCCGCCACGGCTTGACGGTCTCGAGCTTCACCTGCCGGCGACCGAGATCAAGGGGCACATGCTCGCCAGCGAACCGACCAGCTTGCTGCTACCCGACTCGGTGGCTGGCTTCGCGACGTCGATCGACGACGGTCGAATCCTGATCGGCGGCACGCTCGATCATGGCGACACCGAGCGCGTGGTCCGACCCGAGGTGATCGCCAGGATGTGGGCGGAGCTCGAAGCAGCGTGGGCCCCGGCCCGTGGGGTCCGCATTTCGCACCAGTGGGCGTGCTTCCGGCCCGCACATCCCGATTTGCTGCCGGTCATCGACCGGATTCCGTCACTCGGCAACGCCTGGCTCACGTCAGGCCACTACAAGACCGGCATCATGATGGCCCCGGCGACCGGTCGGGCGCTGGCCGACTGGATCCGCACCGGGCAGCAGCCGCCCGAGGTGGTCGGGCTGGGCATCGACCGCTTCCACATCTAGTCTGGATCCCGAGCCGGTCAACGCGGCCCGAAGCGCCGGCACCGCCGCGTCGGGATCGTCGACCGCGACGGCGACCTCTCGAATGTCGTCGTGGTGGCGGCGGAGCCAGGCATCCAGAATCAGCACATCGTCGAGCTCGGCGCGGCTTACTTGCGAGCTCGACGGATGCGTGAATACCCGCCGCAGCAGGTGCCGCAGGTGCGAGGGCGTTGCCCGGGTAGGCAACGAAACCTGCTCGACCAGGCGTCCGGCGCGGACCAGCAGCAACCGCATCCGATCCGGCTGCCGGTCGGGTGTCACGAGCACGACGTTCCGATCGCCGAACGCCGCCAGGCGCTGCTGCACACCGATCACCGATTCCAGGTCGCGAATCCGGTCGCGCAGCTCGGCGGCCTCTTCGAACCGGAGTTGCTCGCCCAGCTCATCGCGCCGCTGGGCGGCTCGTTCGAGCACGCCCGCGTCCTCGCCCCGCAACACCCGAACGCCTTCGTCGACGGCCGCGGCGTAGTCGGCTGTCGAAACCGCGCCCACGCACGGTCCGAGGCACTTCTTCATCTCGAGCAGCGCACACGCCGCCTGCCCGGGCCGCAGCGGTCCGCTGCACTGCCGCAGGCCGAGTTGCTCGTTCAAGAACAGCACCGCCGACGAGACGACACCCGCCCGGCGGAATGGTCCGAAGTAGAGCGTGCCGTCGGCCGGTCGCTCGCGCGTGGCCTCCAGGCGTGGATGCGGATCGCCGACGTCAACTTTGATGAACGGATAGTCGTGGTAATCGCGCAGCAGGCTGTTGGCTTCGGGCAAGTAGTGCTTGACCAGTTTTGATTCGAGGAGCAGCGCTTCGAGCTCGGACTTCGTCTCGATCGCCTCAACGTCGGCAATGTGCGGCAGACGTCGACGCAGTCGCGGCTGGGCGCCGCTCCGGGCGGTGCCTGATGGGCGGAGGTGGGTCCGCACGCGCTGGCGCACGTTGACGCTTTTGCCGACGTAGACGACCTGACCGTGCAGGTCCTTCAGCAGGTAGACGCCGGATGTGGTCGGCAAGCTGGCGACCTGGGCCTCGTCGACGCGGCCCTTGTGGCGTTTGCGGCTCACTGGCTGCTGCTGGACGCGCAGCAGGCTGGCCAGGGTGTCGATGCCACGCCCGATGGCCGTTTCGAGCAGATGCAGGAGCAACGCCAGCGTGGCCTCGGCGTCCGGCCCGGCGCGATGCGCCTGGACGAACGAGAACCCCAGGAACGCGCATAGACTGTCCAGCTTGTAGCTGTGCAAACCAGGCATCAGCCGGCGCGCCAGCCGCAGGGTGCAGAGTCGATCGTTCGGCAGATCCAGGCCGGTGCGGATGAAGGCATGGCTGAGAAAGTTGGCGTCGAAGCTGGCGTTGTGGGCGACCACAACGGCCCCGTCGATGAGCCGCCGCAGGTCAGGCAGCAGGCTCTCGAAGGACGGCTTGCCGCGAACGAGCGCGGCGTTGATCCCGGTGATGCGGGTGACAAACGGCGGGATCGGGACTTTCGGGTCCGCCAGGCACTCGAAGCGATCCTGGACGATGCCGTTTTCGACGCGGATAGCGGCGACCTCCATGACCCTGTCGAACTGCGCGCTGCCGCCAGTCGTTTCAAGGTCCACGACGACAAAGGGGACGTGTGCCAGCGTGGGTCGCATCGCTGTTCCGGTCAATTCGACAGTAGCGGACAACCCGGCGCGTGGCCCGGTTTTGAGCACAGCTGTGTCGCGCCTGTGACGACTCCAGCGGATTGCACCGGCACGTGCCGCCTGCCGGTACGAGCGGCAACAAGGCGCGAAGCGCCCTCGCGGGGGGGCGCGGAAAGTCGATACGGAAGGGCCGGCGCACGCAGTGAACGTAGGTTGCGCAGGCGAACGAAGCTCGTCCTGTGTAGAGCTACATACGTGGAGGTCGCCCAACTGCGGGGAGCGATGCGGCCCACGACGACGTGCGCGCTTCGCTGAATGTCGGTCGGTACGGAGCCAGCGCAGCGAAGCGGGCCGCTTAGACTCTTGAAGGAACCGTGCTACGCAGACTTTTGATCGCCAATCGGGGCGAAATCGCGGTGCGGGTGATCCGGGCCTGTCGGGAGATGGGCATCTCACCGGTCGCGGTGTATTCGGACGCCGACGTCCACGCGCTGCACGTGCGGATGGCCGACGCCGCGTTGCCGATCGGCCCGGCGCCGGCGACCGACAGCTATCTGCGGATCGACCGCATCCTGGAAGCGGCGCGGCTCGCCGGCGCGGACGCCGTGCACCCGGGGTACGGTTTTCTCGCCGAGAACGCCGAGTTCGCCCAGGCCTGCCTCGACACGGGCCTGGTCTTCGTTGGCCCGCCGCCGAATGCGATGCGCGCCCTCGGGCTCAAGACCGAGGCGCGCAAACTGATGCAGGCCGCCGGTGTCCCGGTCGTCCCGGGCACCCTCGAACCACTGGCCAACCTGGCCGACGTGCAGGGCGCCGCGCAGGCCATCGGCTTCCCCGTGGCGTTGAAGGCGGTCGCTGGCGGCGGCGGTAAGGGCCTGCGCATGGTGGCCGACCCGACCCAACTGGAGGCCGCCTTCCGCCAGGCCACAAGCGAGGCTGGCGCGGCGTTTGGCAACCCGGCGGTCTACCTCGAACGCGCCATCGAGCGGCCACGGCACATCGAAATGCAGATCCTGGCCGACGAGCACGGCGCATGCGTCTGGCTCGGCGAACGGGACTGCTCCATTCAGCGCCGCCACCAGAAGGTCCTCGAGGAGTCACCCTCGCCGGCGGTGAGCCCGGCGCTGCGGAGCCAGATGGGCGAGGTAGCCGTGCGCGCCGCCCAGGCCGCCGGCTACACGAACGCCGGGACGGTCGAGTTTCTGCTGGCGCCAGATGGAACCTTCTACTTTCTCGAAGTCAACGCGCGCCTGCAGGTGGAGCACCCGGTCACCGAGGAAGTGACCGGCATCGACCTGGTCCGCGAGCAACTGCGCATCGCCAGCGGCGAACCGCTGGGCTACGACCAATCGGCGCTCGCGCCGCGCGGCTACGCGGTCGAGTGCCGCATCTACGCGGAGGACCCGACGGCCGGCTTTTTGCCATCGACCGGGCGATTGCTGGGCTATCGGCCACCCTCAGGACCGGGGGTGCGAGTGGACTCAGGCGTCGAAGAAGACGCGACGATCGGCGTGCACTACGACCCGATGATCGCCAAGCTCATCGTTCACGCCGCCAATCGACCGCAGGGTCTGGATCGCATGGCGCGCGCGCTACGGGAATTCCTGGTGCTCGGCGTCCGGACCAGCATTCCACTGCATCGCTGGCTCGTGGCTCACCCCGTCGTCCGCGCGGGGACCTTCGACACCGGCTGGCTCGAGCGCGAGTGGTCGGCCGCCGATGCGGCGACACTCGGCCACGCGGACACGATCGAAACCGCCGCCATTGCCGCGGCACTGCTTTTTGACGCTGGCCGCGTCCCCGCCGCCCTGCCCTCGCTCGGCTCCGGCAACGATGACCATGTCTCCAGGTGGCGGTTGAGCGCGCGGCGCGCTGCCCAGCACTGAGCACGCGTATGACCGCCAGGAGCATTCCCCGACCACCGACCACCGCGCAGTGGCGCGCCAACGTTGGCGCTGACTAGCGATGCCCGAGACGACCTACCAGGTGACCATCGACGAGCGGGTGGTGCGCGTCCGCGTGCGCCGCGACGGCGAGCGTGTGCTGGTCCGCGTCGACGATGGCGAGGAGCAGGCGGTGCAACTGGGGACCATCCGCGGGCCGCTGCGTTGGCTCGGCCTCGGCGACCGGCGCACCGACCTGATGGCCGTTGTCGACGCCGATGGGATCAGGCTGGCAGTCGACGGGCTCGAGTTGCGCGCCGAGGTGCTCGACGAAGCGCGGGCGCGGTTGGCCTCGGTCGCGGGTGGGCGCGCCGGAAGCCACATCCGGCGCGAGCTGAAGGCGCCGATGCCGGGCCTGCTGGTCAAGGTGTTGTGCCAGGTGGGCGACGTGGTCGAGGCCGGCCAACCGCTGGTGGTCCTGCAAGCGATGAAGATGGAGAACGAGCTGTCGCTGCCGCGCGGTGGCACCATCAAGTCGGTCGGCGGCGAGCCGGGCCAATCGGTCGAGCAGGGCCAGGTGTTGGTCGTGCTTGAATAGGCCGTGCTGACGCATGCAAGCTGAGATTCTGTCGATCGGCACCGAGCTCCTGCTGGGCCAGATCGTCGACACCAACGCCAACTATCTCGCCCAGCAACTGCCCGCCCTCGGGCTCGATCTGCACTATGTCACCCAGATCGGCGATAACCTGCCGCGGCTGGCGGCCGCCTTTCGGGACGCCCTCGCGCGCTCAGACGTCATCATCACCTCCGGCGGTCTCGGTCCAACCGAGGACGATCTGACGCGCGAAGCCATCGCCGAGGTGATGGGCGAGCGGCTCGAAATCCAGCCCCACCTCGAGCAGGACTTGCGCGCGTTTTTCACTCGGCGCGGCCGCACCATGCCGGACCGCAACGTCAAACAGGCCACGACGATCCCGTCCGGCACGTATTTGCCGAATCCGGTGGGCACCGCGCCCGGCTGGTGGGTCGAACGCGACGGCAAAGTGATCGTTTCCATGCCCGGCGTGCCGCACGAGATGCACAAGATGTGGGCAGAGCAGGCCGAGCCGCGGCTGGCTCGACTGATCACCGGCGGAGTCATCGTGTCGCGCATGCTGAAGCTGGCGGGGATCGGCGAATCGCACGCCGAAGAGGCGCTCGGCGGGCTCACGCAATCGACCAATCCGACGCTGGCCACCTACGCCAAAAGCGACGGCATCCATTTGCGCTTGACCGCCAAGGCGGCCGTGCGCGGCGACGCGGAGCGGCTGCTGGACGAGTTCGAGCCGCCCGTCCGGGAGCGCGTCGCGGAGTGGGTGTACGGTGGCGAGTCAGACAGTTTTCCGGCCGTCGTCGGCGCGTTGCTGCGCGCGCGCGGGCTCAGCCTGACGGTGGCGGAAAGTGCGACCGGTGGCGAGCTCGCCAGCTTGATCACCGAGGCACCCGGCGCCTCGGACTATTTCCTGGCCGGGTATGTGGCGTACTCCGCCGCGGCGAAGCAAGCCCTGGGGGTCAGTCAAGCCGTTCTGCAGGCGCACGGCACGGTCGCTCAGGCCACCACGCAAGCCCTGGCGGCAGCCGCCCGACAGACCGCCGGCGCCGCCGTTGCCGTGGCCACCACGGGCGTCGCCGGTCCGGATCCGTCCGAAGGCAAGCCCGTGGGTCTCTTGCACATCGTCGTCGACATCGAAGGCCGCCAGGTCTGTCAGGAAACGCGGTACTCGACGACGCGCACCGAGTTCAAACGTCGGGGCGCGCTGGAAGCGCTCCAGTTGCTCTGGCGCGAGCTGAAGCACGAAACCACGGCGACTGCATGACGTCTGCAAGGGCGGGCCTGTGGCTCGTATCGCCGCGTGTACCCGTACCGAAGGAGCAGGGCTCGCTCACTTCCGGCGCTATCGTTCCGTCCGTTCCTACGGAATTCGCGATGGAGCGAGCGCAGCGATGCGGGCAGGCGCAATCGGCGCGGAGCGCAGGCACGTCGTGACATCGCAGTCGGCAGAGGAGTGGCGGAGCACCACCCTGCGGAAGGCGCTCGAGCGGGCGGGAGAGCGGGACGCCGTGACGGAGACGACCTCGCACATCCCGCAGCAGATCACCTATACGGGCGATGATCTGGCGGCCCGCGACTGGGACGAGCGCGCACGTCTGGGCTACCCGGGCGAATACCCGTTCACGCGCGGCGTGCAGCCGACCATGTACCGCGGGCGCCTGTGGACGATGCGCCAGTATGCGGGGTACGCATCGGCTGAGGAGTCGAATGCGCGCTATCGATATCTCCTCGAACGTGGTCAGACCGGTCTTTCGGTCGCGTTCGACCTGCCGACGCAGATGGGCTACGACCCGGATCACCCGATGGCCGAAGGCGAAGTGGGCAAGGTCGGCGTGTCGATCGCTTCGCTCGACGACATGCAGCAGCTAATGGCGGGCATCCCACTCGACAAAGTGACCACGTCGATGACGATCAATTCCACCGCGGCCATCCTGCTCGCGCTGTACATTGCCGTGGCGAAGAAGCACGGCGTGGATCCCAAGGTCCTCAGCGGGACGCTTCAGAATGACATCTTGAAGGAGTACATTGCGCGCGGAACGTACATCTATCCGCCGCGACCCAGCCTGCGGCTGATCACTGATGTGTTCGCCTATTGCGCGCGCGAGGTGCCTCAATGGAATACCATCTCGATTAGCGGCTATCACATGCGTGAGGCTGGCGCGACTGCCGTTCAAGAGCTCGCCTTTACGCTCGCCAATGGCATCGAGTACGTCAGCGCGGCCTTGCGCGTTGGTCTCGAAGTTGACAACTTCGCGCCGCGACTGGCCTTCTTCTTCGATAGTCACAACAACTTGCTCGAAGAGGTGGCCAAGTTCCGCGCGGCGCGTCGCATGTGGGCCAAGATCATGCGCGAGCGATTTCGAGCACACGACGCGCGATCCTGGATGCTTCGCTTTCACACCCAGACCGCCGGCGTCAGTCTTCAAGCTCAGCAGATTGACAACAACGTGGTGCGGGTTACCGTCCAGGCGCTCGCGGCAATCCTTGGCGGGACACAGTCGCTACACACTAATGCCAAAGACGAAGCGCTGGCCCTGCCGACCGCGGAAACCGCCGAGCTTGCGCTGCGGACGCAGCAAATTCTGGGGTACGAAAGTGGCGTTGCAGACGTCGTGGACCCGTTGGCCGGCTCATACTACGTGGAATCGCTAACCGACGAGATGGAACGCCGAGCCTGGGAGTACATCCAACGCATCGACGAGCTTGGCGGCGCTCTGGCAGCAGTTGAAACCGGCTACATTCAGTCGGAGATTCAGGAAGCGTCGTACGAATATCAGCGCCAGGTCGAACGTGGTGAACGGATTATTGTTGGTACCAATCGCTTTCAAAGTGGCGAGCCCGAGCCAACGACCGAAATCTTGACCGTCGATCCCAGTGTGCGACAGCGTCAATGTGAGCGGCTGCGCCGACTACGCGCACATCGAGACAATGCCCACTGTGGCCAGCTTCTCGAACGTCTACGCTCCGCTGCCGGCACTGAACGCGAGAATTTGCTTCCGCTCATCGTCGAGGCCGTCGAAGCGTACTGTACGCTCGGTGAGATCTCTGATGCCTTCCGCGCAGTATGGGGCGAGGCGCGCGACTTCGGACGCATTTAAGCGTTCGGACGTGTATGATTGGCCGAGCACTTCCGGGACCAAGAAAAAGACCTATCGAAATCAACGTCGGGAGGACTCTACGTGTCGGTCCAGATCCGCAAGCTCTCCACTGATGAAGCCGCCAAGGTGTTTCCGAAGCGTGGGCAGATGGATCTGTCCGAGTACGCCGACGCGCTGGGCGAGTTGCAGCCCGGCGATGCGGCCGAGATCGAACTTGGGTCGCTGTCCAGCCGGGCGCTGAAGCGTCGACTCGGCCAGGCCGCCAAGCAGACCGGCTACTCGCTCAAGTGGGCGCGCGACGGTGGCACCGGCGTGCTGCGCTTCCAGGTGCGTGAAGCCCGCGGCACCGTCACCAAAGCGCGCAACGGGCGCCGCGGCCGTCGTCGTAAGGGCGAGGTTTAAGCAGCCGAGTCCGAATCCGACTCCGAGTCCCCTCGCAGACGCGCTAAGAACACCATCGACGCCGAAGTCGCCGTGAACGGCTCGCGCTGATACCCGCCGTACAGGCCCTCGATCGTAAAGCCGGCGCGTTCGAGCAGGTGCTCGGCTTCGAACCGATACGTCCAGCGGTACGGCCATTCGACGAACCGTTTGGTCACCACCGCGCCACGATCGTCGATCACCTCGTACGCGGAGCGGATCACCCGGACCTGGCGGGCCAGGTCGGTGCTGACGACGGACTCGACGCGGGACAGCGTGAAGCCCTGGTCCGGTACGCGCTGGAGCAGGTCGTCGCGCATCGAGCCGGGCGCGGCGGCGATCCACTCCGGGCGCGGATGCAGGAAATCGATCGCCAGGAGTCCGCCAGGCCTCAGGTGCGCTGCGATCGTCCGCAGACAGCGCAGCTGGTCGTCGCGTTCGGTCAAATACGCGAGGCTTTTGACTGCCGAGATCGCGAGATCAAATGCTTTTGGATCCAGGTCGAAAGTGCGCATGTCCGCCTGGACCAAGCGAGCCTCGCCACGCGTCGTCGGCTCGGCGTCCAGCTTGGCGCGCGCGAGCGCCAGCATGTGCGGCGAGACGTCGACGCCAACCACGTCGCAGCCGGCCCGAACGAGCGGCAGGAGGACCCGGCCGCTGCCGCAGGCCACCTCCAGGACGCGCCGTCCCTGCGCTCGTGCAAGTTCCAGATACAGCGGCACATCGGCATCGAACGCAAACGCGTCGTACAGCAGCGCCAGTTGCGCGTCACCCCACGGCTGCTCGGCCTGAACGTACGCGCCGTCGTGCATCGAGCCGTCGCCGACCAACAGGCTCAGCGTATCTGCTCGTACGATCAGCAGTCAGGACCCAGTCCAACGAGTGGCCGGGAGACCGCGTGGGCGGAATAGGGTGTGGCCGGGTTACCGTAGGGGCGGACCGTGTCTCAATCCGTAGCGGTGACCTCTACCGAGTGACGATTCGACTGTGCTGATTGCGTTCGCGATCCTGCCCTTCTTCTCGACGCTGCTCGGGGGGTCGGCCGCGATCCGGCTCCGGCATCGGCTCCACCCCTTCATGGCGTTCGCGGCCGGCGTGCTCATCGCGACCGCTGTGGCCGACCTCTTGCCCGAGGGCACGGCGCTCATCGGCGCGGGCGCCAACCCGGTCCTGCCCGGCGCGGCCGCGGTGCTGGGCTTTCTCTTCTTCTCGGCACTCGAGGCGTTCGTGCATCGGGAGACCTGGGAGCACGAGCACGAACGCCTCGCGCCGCACTCCGCGGCGACCGCCCCGCACGAACACACCTCGATCAGTCCGCGAGCCAACTCGCCGTTGTCCATGCTCGGCCCGATCAGTCTGATCACCCACAGCACGATCGATGGCCTGGCCATCGGCCTTGCCTTTCGCGCAGGCGCAGAGGTCGGGCTGTTGGTGGGCGTCGCCGTCCTGGCCCACGATTTCGCCGACGGCATGAATGTGGTCACGCTGTGGCTGTCTGGCGGTGGTCGGGTGCGTGCCGCCCGGGTCCTGCTGTTTCTCGATGCGCTGGCCCCGCCGATCGGCGCGGCGATTGGCACCATCGCTCAACTGGACGACATGGTGCTGGGGCTCCTGCTGGCGGTGTTTTCGGGCGTATTTCTGGCGATCGGCGCCGGCCATTTACTGCCCGAGGCCCAGCACGGCCAACCGGGCTCCAGTCCGACGCTCGTCGTCGTCGCCGGCGCTGGCGCCGTCGTGGTGCTGGCCATCCGGCTGGTGCTGGGCTAACCGTTGCGGAGTCGCTTCGAGGCCATCATCTTCGACATGGACGGCGTGCTCATCGACAGCGAGCCGCTCCACTTCGAGGTGTTGAACACGGTCCTGGCCACGGACGGTCAGGCGCTGAGTCGTGCGGAGAACGAAGAATTTATCGGCACAACCACCGCGGTCATGTGGCAGACGCTGATCGCGCGGCGTGGACTCGGGCGCTCGATGGGCGACTACATCGAGCTCTACGACCAGACGTTGCTGCGCCTCCTGTTGCGGCCGCACTCGCCCCAGCCGGGCGTGGTGCCGCTGGTCAAGCGGGCACGTGAGCTCGGTATGCGCCTGGGTGTTGCCTCGTCGTCGAAGCGGCTGTGGATCGAAGCCACGCTGCGCTCGCTCGGTCTGGCAGACGCGTTCGATGCGATCGTCTCGGGCGACGACGTTCAACGCGGCAAGCCCGACCCGCAGATCTACTTGCTCGCGGCGGAGCAGGTCGGCATTGCCCCAGCGCGCTGTCTGGCAATCGAGGACGCGCCTAAAGGAGTCCAGTCCGCCCGCGCCGCTGGGATGACCGTGCTCGGCGTCCGCACCCCGTACACCGCCCACCTGCACCTCGAAGGCGTGGACCGCGTCGTCGATTCCCTGGCGGACCTCGAGCTCAGCGGTGGCGCGCTGTCCGTGTGACTGAACACTGGCTCGATCGGACGCTCGCCGATGCGGACCTTGGGGAGACCGACCTCGTGGAAGCCGAGCTGCGGGGCTGCCGGTTCGAGCGCTGCACGCTGCGCGGGGTGCGGATGACCGAAGCCACCGTCAGCAGCTGTGTCTTCGACGCCTGCGATTTCCGGGGTGCGCATCTCGGGAGCGCGACGTTTTCCCGCTCCGCACTCGTGAACTGCCAGTTCGGCATGACCGACTTCTTTCTCACCACGTTCCGCGAGTGCAAGCTGACCGGCAGCACCTTCGCCGACGCGGACCTGTCGCAATGCGCGGTCACCGGCGGCGACTGGTCGCTCGTCAACCTCAGGTCGGCCAATCTGCGAAAACTCGATCTCCGTGGCGTTCGCTTCGGCGAAGCCGACCTGTACGCCGCGAACCTGACCGAGACCGACTTGCGCGCGGCAGACCTCAGTGGCGCCAACCTCGAGCGAGTTCGCCTCACTGGCGCCGACCTGCGCGGCGCACGCCTGGACGGGATCAATCTGCCCGGCCTGGATCTGCAGGGCGTGCGCCTGGATCTGGAGCAGGTCGTGTATCTCGCGCGTTGCCTCGGCGCGGTGGTGGAGTAGCCGCGCGCGATCTGGGGCTCCCAAAACGAGCCGCGAAGTGGGTCTCGGCGACCAGTTCGTGCAGCCGGCTGAGGCAGCGGCGGTACTTCTTCGCATATCCACCGTGCCGATAGCTCGCGCCAAAGATCTCAACCAGCGGCAGATTGCCCGGCGTGGTCAGGGTCAGCCGAACTTCCTGGTCGTACAGCTTGTCGACGAAGTGCACCAGCCGCAGAGCCACCGCCTGATCGTCGATCCGCCGCAGGTCCGCCAGGAACAACGCGTCGAGTTTGGTGGCGATCTGGGCGTAGTGCACCGGGTGGACCGCTTCGAGCTGCGCGGCGAGCGACGGCCAGTCCAGCAGCACCCGCGCGGATTCGGGCGCCGGATCGGCGTCGTACGCGCGGTGCAGCGCGGTGCGGTCCTGGACGTCCGACGTCGTCAGCGGCAGTGCGTCCCAGTGGCGGTGGCGATAGTCTTCGCCGTCGATGCTGACCACCTCGAAGCTCGCGGCGATGTCGCCGATCTCGCGCTGGAACGCCTCGGCCGCAAACCGGCCCTGGCCAAGGTCAGACGGCAGGGTGTTCGACGTGGTGACCACGGCGATCGGCAGCCCGCGGCGCTCGAGCAACCGGCCCAGGAACGTCGCCGCCATGCGCGTCTGGGCCACGTCGTCGAGCTCGAATTCGTCGATACACAACAGCCGAGTCTCGGCCAGCGCCACCAGCATGGCATCGAGACCGAGACGCGAGATGGAGTACGCCAGCTCCCCAAACGACAGATACAGTCGCTGGTCTTCGACGGCGTGGTACATCGCCGCGAGCAGATGCGTCTTGCCCACACCGTACCCGCCGTCGAGGTAGATCGACCGGGGCCTTTCGGGCTGCTGCTTCAGCAGTCGCTTGAGAATGTGCGCGCGTCGGGATTGACCGATCTGCGCCGCGAAGCCAACCAGACGATCACGCGCGGCGTGCTGGCTCGGGTAGCGCGCGTCAGGCTGGTAGTTGTCAAACGCCACGTGCGCGAAGCGCTGCGTCGGGACGAAGCCACGGATGATGTCGTCGATTGACGTCGACGTGACGGGCGGCAGACGATCCACGCGATGCAGGTATTGTGCGGCTCGCGGGGGATCGTGAGGATCGAGAACTGACGGCGGGCGCCAGCCGCTAGCGGGTCAGCTGTACGCTCACCCGGCTGCCTGACGCCGGCGCCGGCGGCGGCAGGTTCCCCCGAATGCAACTGTTTCGCCCACACCGACATGCGCATCTCTTCGCTAGTGCGCCGCGACGTACGCCTTTTCGTACTCGGCGCGGCTCGCATCGCCGCCGCCGTTCCGCCAGTCTTTGACCAGGCCATCCAGGTCGGTGGGCGGGCGCCGCCCGGTGACGATGTCGGTGATGCCGTCGCCGAACGGCTGGATGAGGGAAACGCCTTTGCTGGCCTGCGTGGCCGAGTACAGACCAAGCGAGGCGTCCTCGACGCTGATGGGCGCCAGGATCTTCTGGTAGTCCTGGAGTCGTTTGGCGAAGTTGGGGTCCGCGGGACTGTAAAGCACTTCGTACCTGCCAGTGAGCGTCGAGAGGAAGCTGACCGCGCCGGTGCTGATGCCGGCCATGTCGGCTTGCCCGGTTTTGGTGGTGATTGGATTGCCGTTCTGGTCGGGCTCCCAATCTCGGCCTTTGATGCCGTAGTTGATCAGCAGGTATTCCTCACTGCCGAAGGGCGCGGCGATGTAGTCCAGCAGTTTCAGCAGCATTTTGATCCGCGGCTCGGGCGCCTTCTTCAGAAACGCGATACTGAACGCCGGCCGGCCGTTGTAGTACTGGGGCTTGAGGCCGGGCGCGGCCGGTGGGGTGAGCAGATTCACGTTGGCGGGCGGCTGCAGGCTCTCCGCGGCAGTGCCGCGAATGTCCCAGAAGTCCGGTCGCAGGCCGGTGACCACCAGGCACCCGTGGCGGGCTTCGAATGCCTGCGCCGCGGTCACGACGTTGAGGCTGGCGGTATCCGGGTGGAAGACGCCGGCCTTGAACAGGTCCACGGCGAAGGCCAGCGCCTGTTTGTAGCCGTCGGTCTCCATGGTGTGGGTGAACTTGCCGCTGGCCGAGTCAACCGCCCACAAGTTTGGCGCGCCGAACATGGCTGGATAAAAGCCGTTGCCCGTGTTCATGTCGTAGGAGTACTGGTAGCCCCCCTGGCTGAGGATGCCGTACTGGTTCTGCTGCGGTTTGGTCAGGGCGACCATCAACTGTTTGTAGTCGTCCGTTGTTTTGGGCTGGCTAATGCCCTGGGTGTCCAGCAGCTCCTGGTGGATCAGTGGCCACCAGAAGAACTGGCTGTACGGAGTGGGCACCGGGACGCCGTAGATCTTGTTGTCGAAGACCATGCTCTTCCAGGACCGCGTGCGGAGGGCAGCCAGATTCGGATACGCCTTGATCGCGTCGCCGCTCACGTACGGCGTGAGGTCCTGAGCTTTGGCCGCCAGCAGCTCGGGCGTCAGGGGAATGTCCTGGCGAACCAGAGTTGCGATGATGTCGGGCAGGTCGTTGCCAGCGATCAGCGTGCCGAACTTCGGCGCCAGGTCGGCGAAGGCGTAAAACTGGAAGCTGAGCTTGGCGTTCAGCGCGGTGTTCCACGCCTGCCAGGCCGGATTCTGATCCACCGGCGGCGGTGGTCCACCGGGCAGATTGAGGAAGATGCTGACCTCGGTGCCGTCACCCGGCGCCTGCTTCACCGACTGAAACGTCGTTTTGGGCCAGTTCACGTAGCCGGGCTCAACCACGCCATCCGCTGACCCGGCGTAATCTGGGGCCGCGACGTTCGCCGGCGGCTGGAACGCCGGCAGCGTGACCGGTGTCACCGCGGCGGGTTTGCCAGCAGCAGGCGCGGCTGTCGGCGAGGTCGGACTCAGCGAGGCGCCACCACATGCGGACAGCAGGGCAGCCGTGCCCGCCAGCGCGCCCGTGCCGGCGATCGCCCGCAGGAGCCCGCGCCGATTGAGGGATCGATTCAAGGCGAGCCCGAGATGCCCAGGTGTACCGTGCTGCATGCTTCCGCCGTCTCCCGTGACGATGGATCTCATCGTTCGAACGGCCCATTTGTCCACACTGCCCGAGCGCCGTCAAGGCCAAGCCGCGCGGTACAGCCTTGCGGTCTGCCGCGCCAGCCCCATCCCCTTTTATGTGCAGAGTGCGATCTAGCACGCCGCGAGGACGGTTATTCTCGTTTCCAACGTGGAAAATGTTGGTACCCCCGGCAGGACTCGAACCTGCGGCCTTGAAGTTAGAAGCTTCCTGCTCTATCCGCTGAGCTACGGGGGCGTGCCAACGCGAACTTTAGCAGTCGAAACAGACCGCCTGTCTACACACAAAGGGTGCGCGAGTCTCCTACAGCTACTTCGCCTGGCAGAGTGTCGGGTCACCTGCCCAGCAAATACACTCGACGAACGTGAGCGTGCGACGCGAGCTGCTGCGGGGTCTCGCGCGGCTGAACGCGACGACCACGGTGCTGCAGCGCGCTCGCCTGGCTGATCCGCTCGGTGGCATGTGGGAGGCCGCCGACGTGCTGGTGGTGGCGCCGCCCTCGGGCGACCGACGAGCTCGCGCTCCCGGTCTGGTTCGACGAGGTCGGCCCAGTGGCGGCTGCAGGGCTGACGGCCTGGGGCAATACCTGGCAAGCAGACGTCTTCGCCGTGCCGTCGATCGTCGACGCGGAAGACGTCTGGGCCGCGACGATGGACGCCACCGCCGGACATCGGGGCAAGGCACTGCAGGTGCTCGTGTGCGCGGCCAATGCGCCGCTGGTGGGCCTCGCGATCCAGAGTGGATTCGCGATGACCGACGAGTTGTCGGGCACCACATGGATGAACGCCGACCAGCGCCCGCCGGTCACGCGGGTCGATGGGTTCGCGCTCGTCGATCGCGTGACACGCGCGAATCGTCTGCACCCGATGATTGCTCGCAACGGTGAACTCGTCGAGCCGCGGCTGCGACAGTGCTCGCTGTACGATCCGACGCTCGATCTGGCGGTCGAGGACGCGGCTGGCAGGGTCGCCGGCTACGCGTTGTTCTGGTTCGACCGCACGACGCGGGTCGGACTCCTCGAACCGATGCGCGTCGAGGACGAATACCAGCGACGCGGCCTCGCCCGCATGTTGCTGACCAACGGCCTCGATCGGCTCGGCCGCGCAGGCGCACGCCGCCTGAAGGTCGGCTTCGAGACCGACGCCGCCCGCAACCTCTACGTCGGCGCCGGCTTCGTGCAGACGTCGATCGATCGGCTGCTCATTCGACCAGCACCAGACGAACGGTGCGGGCACTGACGCTCTTGCATGCGGACGGCGCTATGGCCAGCCGACGCCGGGGGCGGGGGCCTCGGTGGTCAGGATCTGGCCCGTGGGCGGGCCCTGAAACATGCTCGCGGCGCCGTGCCATTCCTGCGCTACCAGGAAGAGGGTTTGCCGGTCGGCGCCGCCGAGCATGCACGCGAAGCAGCCGCGGTCGAGTGCGATCGTCTGCAGCACTTCGCCACCCTCGCGGACGCGCACGCAGCGCTGGTTGGGAACGTCGGCGTACCAGATGGCGTTGTCGGCGTCGAGACAGATACCGTCGGGCACACCGTCGCCGAGGTCGGCCCAGACGCGTCGATTGGACAGGTCGCCGTCGGCCGCGATGTCGAAGGCGGTCAGCCGTTTGGCGTAGGACTCGGCGACGATCAACGTCGCGTTGTCGGGCGTCACGACCATGCCGTTGGGAAACGCCATACCATCGGCCACTTCTCGCGCCGCGCCAGTCGGGGTGACCAGGGCGATGGTTCCCGGGGCGAACGGCGCACCCGCCATGAGGTCGAAGCCGGCCGCGTTGATGTAGGCGTTGCCGCGACCGTCCACGACGAGCTCGTTCCAGCCGCCCGCTCGCAGGCGCGTCTGATCGCCGTGGGCGACTAGCGCACCGTCGGGTTCTTGCCGCAGGAGCTGGTCGCTGGTGAGCAGCAGGCGGCCATCTGGCAGCCAATCCAGGCTGAACGGAAACGACGGCAGGCGCAGCGTGACTTCGTAGTTGCCCTGAAGATCGAGCGCGACCACTTCGCGCGCGCCCCAGTCAGCGAACCACAGGCGGCCAGCGTGCCAGCGCGGCGACTCGCCGAACACGCGACCGGTGAGCAGGGTGTGCATTGCAGGAGTTGTACTCATCGTGGGGAACGTCGAAGCAATCCGGCTGATCTCGACATCCCTGCCTCATTTCGCTGCCCGCACCGCTTCGCTCGCCTCCCTTCGGCCTGCACAGCGACAGATCGGGCTGGCTGGTGCGGGTATGGGTAGCTGACTTTCTGCAGCGCAGCCGCGCCGCCCTCAGCCAGTCCTGAGGCGGACCCGGCGCGGGTCGAGCGCGTCCTGCAGGCCGTCGGCGAAGAAGTTCGTGCCGACGACCGCGAGGGTGATCGCCAGGCCAGGGAACAGCGCGTACCAGGCCGAGCGGTACAGATAGGTCTGTGCCCCGCCGAGCATGTTGCCCCAGGACGGCTCGGGCGGCTGGCTGCCGAGCCCCAGAAAGGACAGCGTGGCCTCGATCAGGATCGCTTCGGGCACCGCGATCGCCATCTGCACGACCAGCGGTCCCACGCAGTTCGGAAAGACGTGCTGCACCATGATTCGCCAGTCCGAACAGCCGACGGCGTGGGCGGCCGTCACGAACTCACGGTTGCGGATTGACAGGGTGCTCGCGCGGACCAGGCGCGAGAAGGCCGGCATATTCAGGATGGCGATCGCGAGCACCGCGTTGATCCAGCCTGGCCCGAGCACGCTGACGATGCCGATGGCCAGGAAGATCGCGGGGAAAGCGAGCAACGTGTCCCAGAGGCGCATGACCAGCGCGTCGAACGCGCCGGCCTGATAGCCGGCCACCAGGCCGGTCAGCGCACCGACCAGCGCGGCGAGGGCGACCGTAACCAGCCCGGCGCCGATGGCCGGCCGGGCGGCGTAGATCACCCGACTCAGCACGTCGCGGCCAACTTCGTCGGTGCCGAAGAGATACTGCCCGGACGGCCCGACGAGCTGGTCCTGCAGATGGATCTCGTTGGGGCTGTACGGCGCGAGCAGCGGCGCGAAAAGCGCCACGAGCACCAGGATGAGCAGCACCCCGAAGCCAAAGGCGCCCTTCCGAGTGCGCAGGAGGCGGCTCAACCGGCGCCTCGTCGCAGGGTCACGCGCGGGTCGAGGTACGCGTAGGACAGGTCGACCACGATGCTCGTCAGCAGGAAAATCACCACGACGAGCATCAGCGCGCCCTGGACGACCGGATAGTCGCGGTTGCCGATCGAGGAGACAACCAGGAAGCCGAGGCCTGGATAGGCAAAGACGGCTTCGGTCACCACTGCCCCGCCGAGCAGCCGACCGAACTGGATGCCCAGGACGGTCACGATCGGGATCAGCGCGTTGCGCAGGGCGTGCCGCCTGAGGACGATGGACTGGCGCAGGCCTTTCGCCCGCGCGGTCCGGATGAAGTCCGCATC
The DNA here is from genome assembly GCA_035309865.1 of Chloroflexota bacterium. Taxonomy (GTDB): domain Bacteria; phylum Chloroflexota; class UBA6077; order UBA6077; family CF-72; genus CF-72. Next base: position 52,796 of record DATGER010000067.1, on the reverse strand, counting down.
GAGCACCTCGAGCATGGCCGAGCGCACAAAGCGCGAAAAGACCGACAGGTTGGAGAGCGCGATCGTCACCGTCGGCAAGACGAGAAACTGGAGGCTGAGATACCACGGCGACCCGGGGTTGCCGACGCCGGACGGCGGCAGCCACTGCAGCGTGACCGCGAACAGCAGGATCAGCATCAAGCCGAGCCAGAACGCCGGGATCGCCAGCCCCAGCGAGTTGAAGCCGGTGATCAGGGCGTCGACCCGGCCGTTGTGCTGCACGGCGGCCAGCGTGCCGAGCGGCAGGCCCAGCAACAGCGAGATCACGAAGGCCGTCAGGGCCAGGCGAAGCGTGTTCGGGAAGGCATCGGCGATCAGCCCGGTCACCGGGCGGCCGTTGACCAACGACCGTCCGAGATCGAGGCGGGCGACGTCGGACAGCCACACGGCGTAGCGGACCGGCAGCGGCTTGTCGAGCCCGAGCCGCTCCCGCTCGGCGGCGACCTGCTGCGGCGTCGCTTCGAACCCGATCTTCATACGCACCGGATCACCCGGCGCGAGGGTGATGATCCCAAAAATCAGGATCGATGCGAGCGCGAGCGTCGGGACGAGCAGCAGCCAGCGGCCGATGAGATAGCTCAGCACATGCGTGTCATCCCGAGCGCCCGCGCATACATCGCCGTGTCCACTCGTGCCGAAATTACAGCGCTCGTGCCCGGCAGATGAATCTCAAAGTTCTGCAACTCGGCGCTCCTGGCTGCCCGCATCGTTTCGCTCGCTCCTTTCAAAGTCCAGGGGAGCTCAGGGATGACGAAATCACCGTTCAGCCGCGCAGCAGCAAGGGAGTGTCCGGTTCGTGTACAGCGGCGTGCCTATGCGGAGCAGCGCGTGAGCCTACTTATTGTTTGAAGCGTTGGCCAGGAACAGGTTCCCGTTCAGATCGACACTCACGCCCTGGATCGCGTTGCGGTAGGCGAAGATGCGCGGGTTGGTGGCCACCGGGATGACGTGGGATTGATCGATCGCGCGCTGGTTGAGCTGCTGGTAGATGCTCCGCCGCTGTTCGACGTCGGTCTCGATGGCGCCGGCGGCGACCAGCTTCTCGAGATCGGCGTCCACGAAACCGCGCGGATTCTGAGAATTCGCCCGGTAGTTGCCCTGGGTGCTCCAGAAAATGGCCGGATCGCGCGTGGTTCGGCCATTGAGCCAGGCCACCAGGTCGTTGTCCTGGAAATCCTTGGCGGCGCCGATGTCGTAGAACTTGGCGTTTTCGACTTCGTTGAGCTTCAGGTTGACGTTGATTTTCGCGAGGTCCTGCTGCCAGACCAGCCCCCACAGCTTCATCTGCGGCCAGGCAGGGGTGACGACCAGCGTGATGTCCAGGTTTTTCACGCCGGCGCTGTCGAGCAGCTTGCGCGCCATCGCGAGATCGAACGGGTGCGCCATGACCAGGTCCTCGCGGTACCCGAGCGAGGCCGGGCTGTAAAACGTCGTCGTGATCGGCTTCGCCACCCCGAAGAAGGCGGTCTTGACCAGGTCGACGCGGTTCAACGCGTATGACAGGGCCTGGCGAACCTCCATCTTGTCCAGCGGTGGTTTGGCGGTGTTGACCATCATGTTGAAGATCGACCCGGCGTTGTCGTTGACGTCGACGCCATAGTTGGTGTCCGCCTGTAACGGCGCGACGTCCGAGAAACTGGTCAGCAGGACCCCGTCGAGCGAGCCGGATTTGAAGTTTGGCAGCAGGGTCTCAGCCTGGCTCAGCCGTTTGAACAGGAACTCGTCCAGGGTGGGCAGGTCCTTGCTCCAGTAGTCGGCGAACTTGCTGAATCGGGCGTATTGCTGCGGTACCCATTCCGCCATCTTGAAGGGACCGGTGCCAACCGGCAGTTTTTTGACGAACTGCGGATCGGTCTTGTCCTCGATCCGAATCAGAAACCAGTAGTCGAGGATGTCGGTGATGTACGGGACCGGCGCCGCGAAGCTGACCTGGACGGTCGACGGGTCTGGCGCGGTCACGTCCTTGACCGGCCCCATGATCCCCTTGATTTTCATGACCGAGGGGTCGGCGGCCAGGGCCGGGTCGCTGGTATAGCCGAACATGTCGACGAAGTCCTGCGAGGTGACTGCCTTGCCGTCGTGCCACTTCAGGCCGGTGCGCAGTTTCAACGAGATCGACAGGTTGTCTGGCGCGAGCTGCCAGGACTCGGCCAGGTCCGGGTTGGCTTTGCCGGTGCCGTCCTTCCAGAGCAAGCGCGAGAAGACCTGGTCGTACATCTCGAAGTTGACGGCCGAGAAGTTCCAGGGGTTGAAGTTGTTGAAGTCGCCGGCCTCGGCGTACGTGAAGGTGCCGCCCTTTTTGGCGGGCGAAACCGCGGCCTGGGCGGGCGTGGCCTGGGCGGGTGCGACCGGCGTCGTCTGGGCTGGGGCGGCCGGCTTGGCTGCCTGGGCCGGGGTTGGCGCCGCCGGCGGACTGGCCGGGGCCGCCGCTGGGCCGCACGCCGCGACCGCTGAGGCGGCGGCGCTGAGCGCCACGAGGTGGAGGAACCGTCGCTTCGTGATTCCCGCGGTCAAGGGTGCTGACATGTCTGACCCCCCGGCGGCGATCATATGACAGTGCTCACCACAGTCGCTATCGTCGGCCTGTCGCATCCGCACAGCGACATGTACCTGGAGACACTGGAGGCGCTGGACGAGGTCGTCGGCGTGGTACTTGTCGACCCGGACGAGGCGACACTTCGTCCAATTGCCGCCCAGACACGCAAGTTGCGCGGGACACAGACCGACCTCCAGGCCGCGTTGGAGGACCCGGCGGTGACCCATGTGCTGGTCGCCCTGCCGAACGACCGTACGCCGGCCGCGCTGGTGCAGGCGATCGACGCGGGCAAAGGCGTGCTCACCGAGAAGCCCGGGGCGCGCTCGGCCGCCGAGTTCGAGCCCGTTCTGGCAGCGCTCCAACGCTCACCGGTGCCGTTCGCGATTGCCTACCTCAACCGCTGGTCGCCGCCAGTGCAGCAGATGCGCGAGCTGTACCGCGCGGGGGCGATCGGCCGCCTGACGTCGGTCGAGCTCCGCATGGTCACGACCCAGGTCGGGATGCGCAATCCGGACTCGTGGTTGTTCCACCGCGCAGCCGCTGGCGGGGGCGTGCTGGCCTGGCTCGGCTGCCACTGGCTGGACGCGCTCCGCTTCGTCACCGGCGCAGAGATCGTGCGCGTCCAGGCCGAACTGGCAACGACCAGCGGCGAGGGGATCGACGTCGAGGACACCGCGGCCGTCGCGTTCCGTACGGCCGGCGGCGCGGTTGGGTCGATGCACGCCGGCTATCTCCTGGCCGTCGGCAATCCTGGGTACCGCGCCGCCGGACACGACATCGCCATGATCCTGCGCGGAACGCTGGGGGCGATCTACTACACCGGCGGCCGCCAGGAAGCGCCGCTCCTGCTGGAGAGCATCGCGCCAGGGTGGCGAAGCGCCGCCCGCCGAACGTTCCAGTTCACGCCGACGCCTTCACCCGGCTACGGCGGTCTGGCGGGCCTCGACTTCTTTCGTTCGTTCCTCAGGCTCAGTAGCGACCTCACTCCTGCTGAGTTCGCCGAGGTAAACCTCAGTGCCGGGCCGGGCGATCCCACGCCCGCGGGTGCGCTCGATGCGCTGCGGCTGCTCGAGGTACTCGACGCGATCTACGCCGCTGGCGCGAGCGGGCGCGCGCTCGACGTCGAACGTCGGGCCGTATCCTGAGTCCGCGGATGGGTTTCGGCGACAGCCATTGCCACGCGTGCTGCAGTGGTACGCACCGATCGACACGCTGCTGTATGAAATGGACCGCAACGACGTCGATCGGGATCGGGATGGTGAGCTTCACGTAGGCGTAGATGTCGTCTTCGGCGAGCGGGTCTTCGTACCAGTCGTTTAAAGGCGCATTTCCTGGACCGACAGGCCGACCCGGAGTGCGTCTTCGTAGCGGTAGGCCCACATCGAGTCCAGCATGAGCACCATGCTGTCGCCAACGGCGCCCTTCACCGCCGCGCAGATGGCGACGGCCTGTTTTGGATCGCGTTTGGGGTGGATCTTGTTCGCGGTCCAACCCCGCTCCCGAAAGGCGAGCGCCTCATCGATGTAGGGTAAGCTCCCGCCCGGTGGCAGGCGCGTCAACGGAGAGTGAGCTGCGAGGGCAACTGGCGGATGCGTCGCGCGTGTTGTTCCGGCTGCACCTGGTGGACTACATGGGTCACTGCAGCGCGCGCATCCCCGGCACCGACCACGTCTTGATCAAGCCGCGCCACTCGCTGCGCATTCGGTCTCAGGACCGCGTGGGACCGGCGGACATGACGGTGATTGACCTGGACGGCAACCACGTCTCGGGGGCGCATCCGGCCCCGGGCGAGCGATTCATCCACACGTGCATTTATCGAGCTCGGCCGGAGGTCCAGGCGGTGGTGCACACGCACCAGCCGATGGCCACCGTGATGGGCGTCGGTGACGCCGCCATCCTGCCGGTGCTGCATGTCGGCGGCGAGCTCGTGGAGACCCCTGTGCCGGTCTGGCCGTGTGCGAAGCTGGTGACCGACGCCGAGCTCGGGGACGAGCTCGCGCGGGCGCTCGGCGCGCACGCGCTGGTGTTGCTCCAGGGCCACGGTGTGGCCAGCGCCGCGGCGACGCTGCCCGAGGCCGTGCTGCAAGCGATTCACCTGGAGCAGCTCGCCGAGGCGAACTGGCGGGTCCTGGCGATGGGTCGCCAGCCCAGGGTCATTCCGCACGAGGAGCTTCACCAGCGCGCGTCGACGGGCGTCGGCTGGGAAGTCCGCTGGGCGTACTATCGCGAACTCGCAGGTATCGAGTCGCAGTAAAGCGGGCTGCCCGCATCGCTTCGCTCGCTCCGTTCCGCGGTTCTCAGGTACATCTGAGGGGATCTGGAACACCGCTGAGGCCCGCGCCCGTCCGCCTCGCTTCGCTCGCTGCTTGCGAGGGTTCTCAGGTGCACTTGAGCGGGGCATAACCCGCTGAGGCCCGCGCCCGTCCGGCCTCGTTTCGGTCGCTCGTTGCGAGGGTTCTCAGGTGCACTTGAGGGGGGCGCAAACCGCTGAGGCCCGCGCCCGTCCGCCTCGCTTCGCTCGCTGCTTCCGAGGGTTCTCAGGTGCACCTGCCGGGGGAAGCTACACGCGCTGGGAGGCAGGCAGGGCGTGATCTGCTACGACGGCGGCGTCGAGTGGGAGGGGCGCTGTGGCCAGGAGGGCTTCGACTTCGGCGGTCGCGGATGGGGAGACGTCTTTGTAGCCGGCGCCGGTCAGGACGCAGATGACGCGCTCTTCGGGGCGGAGCGCGCCCTGCGCGAGGAAGTGCGGGATGGCGGCGACGGAGACGGCGGCGGTTGGCTCGACCCAGATGCCCGCGCGTATGGCTACCCGGCGTTGCATTGACAGGATCTCGTGGTCGGTCACGCTCACCACTGCCCCGCCGGACTCGCGCAGCGCGCGCAGGGCATGGTCGCCAGTGAAGGCGACCCGGATCCCTGAGGCGACGGTGCCGACGTCCTCGAGCTGCGCGACGCGCTCGGCGCCGGCGGCGACTGCCCGCGCGAGCGGCGCCGCGCCTTGAGCTTGTGCCGCCAGCATCCGCGGCACGCGATCGATCAGCCCAACGCGACGGAGGTCGCAGAAGCCGCGCCAGATGCCGGTGTACAGGTCGCCGCCGCCGGTTGGCACCACGACCGCGTCTGGTAATCGGCCACCCGTCTGGAGATACAGCTCGTACGCGAGCGTCTTCATGCCCTCGATGGTGTATGGATTGCTCAGTGCCCAGAAAAAGACGAGCAGCCGATCGAGCCGCCGGCTGACGCCCTCGAGCAGCCCGAGCAGACCCTCCTGGGTTCGGAACAGATCCCTCACCACCAGGATCTGCGCCCCGTAAGCGAGCACTTGCTGCAGCTTGTTCGGCGCCGAGCCCGGACCGACCAGCACCAGGCAGTCCAGGCCCGCCGCGGCGCTATAGGCCGCGACCGCCGAGGCCGCGTTGCCCGACGAGGCCGTGAGCGTGCCGCGCGCGCCGACCTCGCGAGCCAGCGCCAGCGCCACCACGGCGCCGCGATCTTTGAATGCGCCCGTCGCGCTTCGGCCTTCGTTCTTGAGCCACAGCTGCGACATGCCCAGTTCGGCGCCGAGCCGCGGCGCCGCCAGCAGCGGCGTATCGCCCTCGCCCAGCGTGGGCAGCGCGCTCGTCACCGGCAGCGCGCCGACCCAGCGGTTCAGGCCCGGGCCAGCGCCCGGGCGGTGCAGCGCCGCCGCGAGCGACGCGTCGTCGTACTGGCACTCGACGATGCCGCGACACGCCGGGCAGCGGCCGACAAATGGGTGTTCGACCACCCGACCACAGCCTGTACACACCACGCGGAAGTGGCGGGCAGGACGCACCGGCCTATAGTACGGACGACCATGAACGAGACGCTTGAACCGTGGCAATGGGACGAATCCACCTGGCGCGGACACGTCCAGCACGTGCGCGCCGGACGCTCGCTGGCGCCCGCGCGCTGGCCCGACGGGGCGCAAGTAGCGGTGGCGCTCTCCTTTGACTCAGACCACGAGACGATCCCGCTGCGCGACGGCGAAACGAGCCCGGGCAAGCTGAGCCAGGGCGAGTTCGGCTCACGCGTGGGCGCGCCGCGAATTCTGCGACTGCTCGCGGCGAAGCACATCCCCGCGACGTTCTTCATGCCAGCCGTCTCAGCGCTCCTGCATCCAGACGAGGTGCGCGGCTACATCGCCGCCGGCCACGAGCTGGGCATCCACGGCTGGATCCACGAGCGCAACCAGCAGCTGCGCGCCGCGGACGAGCGGGAGCTCGCGTTTCGGGCCGCCGACACGCTCGAAAAGCTGGGCGGCGTTCGGCCGGTCGGGGTGCGCACGCCGTCGTGGGACTTCAGCGCGGCCACGCTGCGGATCATCCGCGAGCTCGGGCTGGTGTACGACTCGTCGCTTATGGCCGACGACGAACCCTACGAGATCGTCGAAGACGGCGAGCCAACCGGGGTCGTCGAAATCCCCGTGGAGTGGATCCGCGACGACGCGCCGTACTTCAGCATGGACCGCTACACCGGTGTGCGGCCCTACACGCCACCCCGCGGCGTGCTGACCCTGTGGCGCGACGAATTTGACCGCGCGTATGCCGACGGGGGGTTGTTTCAGTTGACCATGCACCCGCATGTGATCGGCCACCGCTCGCGCATCGCCGTGCTCGAGGAGCTCATCGACCACATGCGCAACCACGTCGACGTGTGGTACGCCACGCACGCCCAGATTGCCGACTACGTCAAGCGCGGCGTGCCGTCCACCTGATGATCAAGGGAAGGGATCGGGGTTGTCCCTGCGAGGACGCCTGCGATGATCGGTGGAAAGACGTCTATCCGTGGGCGCGCCGGGTGTTGCTGACCGCGTACGCCGATACCGACGCGGCGACATCGAGTTGCTCCAGCGCGGACCGAGCGGAAACGATGCGCGTAGCCAGGCTCAGTCTGAGAAACTAATTCACCGGGGATTCCCGTACGTGCCCGAATCGGGTGAAAGCGCGCGTTTATATACTGGACGGCACGCATGGCGCACACGCACACTGATTTTTTGCAGCCTGAGGAGTTCATGGCGTGCGTCGACGGCGACGCATCCAGCGAGACGATGGCTGGCATTTATGAGTGCGCGGAGTGCTCGGCCACGGTTACGGACTACAACCGACTGCAGACGGGCTTGCGGCAGGTGCTCGCGCGCTTCGATTGCCCGTCGCCGCACGGCCTGGGTGAGTACGCGCTGGACCTGCTCAGTTCGGCCGAGCGGACGGCGGTCGCCGCGCACGTGCTCGAATGCGACGACTGCGCCATCGAGCTGCGGGGGCTGCGCGCGTACCTCGCGGTCGAACCGCTTATCTCGGATCACGTTGGCTGGCGCGCGAACGTGCGACGCATCGTGGCCCAACTGGTCGGCAGCCAGCCTATGGCGGCCCAGGTGGTGGCCTTCCGCAACATCGAGCAGGCCCCGGTGCTGGTCTACCAGACCGAGACGATCCAGATCAGCGTCACCCAGACGCCTGGCGAGCGTTCCGGCGCGATCTGCCTGGACGGCCTGATCGTGTCGCGTTCGGCGAAGCCCGAGCCGCTGGCGCACTGCGAGGTAGTCCTGGTGCCAACCGCTGGACCACCCCTCAGCACCTGGACCGACGAGCTCGGCAATTTCATGTACGACGAGCTCGCGAGTGGGACATTCGGGCTGGAGTTGTCGTTGCCGGATGAAATAGTCGTGGTTGGCGAGCTGCGTTTAGGCCTCTGAGCTAAAACCCGGTGCAGCGGCTCTCCGAGCGCGACCTCACCGAACGCCTCGGTGCGCTCAAGATCGAGTCCGAACGCCAGCTCACCCATGACGCCCGCGAGGCGCTGCGACTGGCGGAAGCCCTGGTCGACGAAGCCACCGTCGCCGAGCGAGCGGACTATCGCGCCCTGGGCCTGATGGCCAAAGGTGACGCCTTGCGCAATCTCGGGCGCCACCGCGAGGCGCTCGAGCTGCTCCAAGCGGCCGGCGAACAGTTTCTGGCGCTCGGCGACGAAGTGGGCTGGGCCCGCACGCGCCTCGGCTGGGTCTGGTCGAGCCATCACCTGAGTCAGGGCGCCGCCGCGCTCGAAGCGGCCGGCGCCGCGCACGCGATCTTCGTCGGCCACGGCGAGTGGCTGTGGGCGGCCGGGCTCGACCTGAACACGGCGCTGGTGTGCTTCGAGCTCGGCCACCACGCCGAAGCCCTGCGGCTCCTGGACCGAGCCCTGGCGCAGTATGAACGCGCCGGGCAGGCCGATCCGGGCCTGACGGTCGACGTGGCGATCCGGAGTGCGAAGGCCCGAGCGAACAAGGCCCGCATCCTCACGCTGCTGGGTGGGTTCGACGAAGGCATTCGACTGTTCGAGGAAGCCCGCGACATCTTCGAGCTGCACGGCGAGACCGTCTCGGCGGTGCGCGCGGAACGCTTCATCGCCTCTGTCTACGCCGGCCAGGGCCATTACACGAGAGCCCTGCGCGTCTACTCCAAGGTGCACAAGCTGGTGGTGCGGGCGGGCCTCGCCGATACCGCGGTCGACGTGCTGCTGTGCATGGTGGACTGCTACATGGGCTTGAACCGCCACGCCGAGGCGCTCGGGCTGGCCGAAGAGGCGGCGAAAGACAGCCAAGCCGCCGGCAGCTCGATCGAGACCGCCCGGTGTCTGCTGTACGCCGCCCGAGCGCACGCCAGCCTGGGGCACCCCACCGCCGCGAGTGAGCTGCTCGAACGAGCCGCGGCCACATTCGAGCATGCGGGGCTCACCACCGAACTGGGGGTGGCCGCACTCGAGCGCGCGCGCTTGTTCCTGAAAGACGGGCAGTGGTGCCCGGCGGCGGACGAAGCTGAGCGCGCCCGGGTGTTCTTCGCCGAGCGCAGCCTGCCCGTCCACCAGGCCCAGGCTGAGCTCGTCGGGGCCTGGGCCGCACTTGGCCTGAGGCAGGATCACGCCGCGGCCGACCTGGCGCGCTCGGCGCTGCAGGTGAGCGCGGAGCGTCGGCTCTGGCCACTGTCGCACGCGGCCCACCACGTCCTGGCCCGCACCGCCGAGCGTGCTCCTGCGCCGATCGAGCCGACGACGGCCCTCGACGAGTACGACCTGTCGATCGCCGATCTCGAACGCGTGCAGGGCACGCTGGTGCCGGAGCTGCGGGTCGAGTTTCTGGGGGACAAGCTGCAGGTCTACGAAGACGGCATCGAATGTGCCCTGCGCCTCGGACAGCCAGAGCGCGCGTTCGGCTATCTGGAGCGCGCCAAATCACGGGCCCTGGTGGACTACCTCGCCGTCCATCCCGACATCCGCCGGGGCCGCGCCAACCGGACCCAGGCAGTGGCAGCTGAGCTGGCCCGCCTGCGCGATGAGCACAACTGGTTCTACAACCGGCTCAACGGGTACAGCCTGGCCGAACCCGCCGCGGCCCAGCTGCCCGATGCGGAGCTCGAGCTGTTGCGGGCGGCAGTCGCCAAGAGCGAGCGCGCGATCCGCGTGCTGCTCGACAACGCAGCGCTCGAGCAGCCCGGCGTCGAAGAACTCGTCGGGCAACCCCCAGCAGGGGCATACAGACCCACGTCGCGTGCCTCGCGGACCGCTTCGGGAGCCCCAGCCTTGCCGGCGCTTGCCGACGGCACCGTCCTGGTGGAGTACTTTCTGCGCCCCGACGATGGCGTCGCGTTCGTCATCGCGGGGGGCGAACTGACCGTCGTACCGATCGCCCTCGGTGTACGGGGCGTACGTCGACTGATGAACCGCTGGGAGCTGTGCCTGCGCACTGCCGGCAAGGCGTTCGAACAAGCAGAGCCGCTGGATGCCCTGAACACCAATGCGCGCGGGCTCCTGCAGGCGCTCTACCGCGGCCTCGTCCAGCCGCTCGAGGACCGCCTGGCCGGGAGCGAGCGGCTGATCGTCATCCCCTTTGGGCCGTTACACGCCGTGCCGTTCCACGCCCTGCATGATGGCGAGCGGTACCTGCTCGAGCGGTTCGAGGTCACCGCCTGCCCGTCGAGCAGCATCCTGCAGTTGTGCGCGGAGCGACGCCCGCCAGCGGACGGCGGGTGCGTCGCGGTGGCGTGCTCCAGTGGCGGTCGGCTGCCGCGCGTCGTCGAAGAGGCGCAAACGGTGTCGGCCCTGCTGGGTGGGGACTGCTACACCGAAGACGAGGCCACGCGTGAGACGGTCATGCTGGTTGCCTCTGGACGGCGGGTGGTGCACCTCGCGGCGCACGCCGCGGCCCGTCTCGACAACCCCGGCTTCGCCCACATCACGCTGGCCGACGGCCAACTCAGCATGGTCGACGTCTGCAACCTCGATCTCGACGGAGCCCTGGTGACCCTCAGCGCGTGCGAGACCGGGCGGAGCGAGGTGCTCGGCGGAGACGAGGTCGTCGGCCTGAGCCGCGGATTTCTGTACGCCGGCGCCTCAACCCTGATCCAGAGCCTGTGGCGCGTCGAGGACGCCGCCACAGCCGACCTGATGCGTCGGTTCTACTCGGAGCTCAGCGGCGGCTGCCCGCCCGGCGCGGCGTTGCGCGCGGCCCAGCGCGGGCTGCTCGAGGCGGGCGCGCAGTTCTTCGTGTGGGCGCCATTCCAACTCCTGGGCAGCAGCGGCGACTAAACAACGGAGGAAAGCAAAAAGTTGGCAGAAGTGGCTGCGACCAACGAACCGTACATCGAAGACTTTGTCCCGGACGAAGTGTGCGTGGTCGTCCGCGCCAGTCGGACGGCCGACGGCAACCGGCTCTACGGTGACGTGCGGAGCGTGCTCAACCAGCATCTCCCGAATCGGCACGCCAATATCGTGGCCGACCTCCCCGCCTTCCTCGGCGAGCACCTGGCGGAGCCGCATCTGGCCGCCCGCATGGAGGAGAGTGCCGGCGAGTTGTTGCGGCCCCTGGTGCGAGCCGGCGTCGAGCCCGACCTGGCGACAGCCGCGGCTAGCGGTGGTAATCGCCCACCGTGGGTCGCCCTGCCGACGCCGCGGGCGGATGAAGCCGAGTGGCACCTGTACTTCCAGGTCGGGCCCGATCGGCTCGACTTCCGTTCGGTGTCGCATGCGACGCGGCAGCTGCGGGTCTCGAGTATCCGCCAGTTGGCCAACCTGCTGAACGTGAGCAAACTGGGCGTCGGCGAGGCGCTCGCCCACGCCGACTGGCAGGTCACCGGCGCGTCGCCCAACTGGCTGACCACTGGCCACGACTTCACCTGCGCCGGGCCAGCCTCGCTGCCGGCGCCCGAATGGCGGCAAGGGCGGTGGCGGTTCGAGTTCGGCGAACCGGTCCGCCAGGTACTGTCGGGCCGGTCCGCCAACGGCGGCGACGTCGTCGTGGCGGTCCTCGATACCTGCCCGGACCCGGCCCGATTCGACGATCGTGGCAACCCGTACCTGCGGCAGGTGTGGGACGCGATCGACGTCGCGGGCGCGGCCGGCACCGCGGTGCACCCGGCGTACTTCGATCGGCCCACCGGCCTCGACACCTACTGGGCGGATTGCTTGCCGTGGTGGCACGATGGCATGCCGCGCGACCCCGCCGAACGCGAACACTTCGCGATGCCCGACCATGGTCTATTTGTGGCTGGCATCGTGCACGACGTCATCGGCGACGGACGGGGAACGGTCCGCTTGGTCCGGGTCTTGAACGACAACGGCGTCGGCGACCTGCTGGCGATCACCCACGTCCTGCGCGCGTTGCCGCAAGCGATGCTGGGCCAGGACGTGCCGGGGCCCGGCGGCAAACGGCTGGTCGTGAATCTCAGTCTGGGCGCCGTGCCGACACACATGAAGCACCGGGAACGCTGGCTGCCGGGCGTCCACCGCGCCATGGAGCTCGGTCACCTGCAGGCACTGCCCGAGCACGCCCAGACCGTGCTCGACGCGGCGCACCTCAACCTGCGCAGTGCCATCGACTGGCTGCACGCGCATGACGTGCTGGTTGTCGCCTCGGCGGGCAACGACGCCCTGCGCGCGTTTGCCCAGACCCAGGCCGCGCCACCGCCACCGCGCTACCCGGCCCACTATCAGCGCGTCTTCGCCGTGGCGGCGACGGACGCGGACGGTGGCGCCGCCATCTACTCCAACCGCGCCGACCTCAAACCAGCGGCGAACGGCATCGCGACCTTCGGGGGTGAAGCGATCCGACCGGCGTCGCCGTTTGATCCGCCCGAGACGGAGACCGGCAAGAACCAGGCGGGGCGTGAAAACGCGATCATCGGCGTCTACAGTAGAGCGAGCCTGCCCGGGGGCGCCGAGAACACGACCGGTTGGGTGCAGTGGGCCGGGACCTCCTTTGCCGCGCCCATTGTCAGTGGCCTGGCCGCCCGCATCTGGGCGCAGGCGCCCGACCAGACGGCCGACCAGGTGATGGCGCGTGTGCGCGCCTGCGCGCGCCCGAACCAGGCCGGCGGCGCCCTGGATGCGCCCGTACTCGAAGCCTGGCAGACGTATCAGCCCGAATAGCTACTCGTAGGCCTGGCGCAGCTCAGCTCCGAGGTTGTTCGCCACCAGCGTGAAGAGCTCGTTGGCCTGGGCCGCGATCACCTGCAGGGTGGCGGCGGATGCGCGCCGGTCAAGGTCTAAAGCGCGCTCGACCACGCCCATCAGCAGATCCGCCTTGCGGTCCAGTGTGAGCTGGCTCGGCTCGTTGATGTCAAGCGGCTCGCTCAACACAAAGCCCAGCAGGATGCCGCGGTAGACGTACGCCACCTCCTCGGGGGAGACGTCGCCGCGCAGCACGCGCTGCTCGATCAGCAGGCGGGCATAGTCCAGCCGCACCACGTCGAGCTGCGGGGCAGCCGGGTTACGGCCTCGGGCGCCGCTGGCCAGTTTGCCCAGCATGGCGAGATCGTCGGTGAAAAACGCGCGCAGCAACGGCCGCCGCATGATCCCCAGGAAGTACATCCGGGATAATCGATGCGGCAGCGCCTCGCGCGGATCCGCGCGAATGCCCGCCAGGAACTCCACCATCAGCGAGCTCAGCTCGCGCTGGAGGACCGCCCCGAACAGGGCCTCCCGAGTTTTCCAGTGCAGGTACAGGGTTCCCTTGCCGATGCCGACGTGCTGGGCAACGTCGTCCATCGTGAGCCGCTTGTAGCCCCAGCGCTCCAGGAGCTCGGCGGCGGCATCGAGGATGCGTTCGGCGCGTGTCCGTCGAGCGTCGACGTCATACGCCCTGGCAGACTCCACCATGCCTGATCGTACTCGGTGGGCTTCGACGGTCATTCGCCGCCCATCGCGGCCGTCCGGTCGATCTGGACCGCACCCCGGCCCGGGAGCAGCAGCGCGAGCGCGAAGGCGATGAACGCCGCGACGAAACTCACGCGATAGGCGTCTGCAAACGCCAGCACCACCGCCTGCTGCGCGATCTGGTTCATCATCAGCGCGGTGGCCGCCAGGTTGGCTGAGGCGTGCGACAGGCCGGTCTGCACCAACGCCGTGGCAAGCTGGGCCAGGAATTGGCCCTCGGTGCTGTCTGGCCGCACCTGCCAGCTCAGGACCGCGGTGTGCACGCCCGTCTGCGTCTGCACCAGCGTCGCGAGGATAGCAACCCCGAACGACTGCCAGACGCCGCGCATGGCGGTGACCAGCGACGTCGCGTTCGTGCGGAGCTCTGCCGGCACCGCGGCGATCGCCGTGAGCGTGGTCGGCTGCATGGTGCAGCCCAGGGCGAGGCCGCGCGCGACCAGCAGCCAGCGCAACGTCCCGAAGTCGGTGGTCAGCGTGATCTGGGACAGCTGAAAGGTGTTGACGGCCATCAGCACGAAACCGAACATCACGATCCACCGCGCGCCGATCCGATCGACCAGGCGGCCCGCGATCGGGCCGGCGAAGGCAATGGCCAGACCTTGCGGCATCAGCATCCAGCCCGTCTCCACGGCCGACAGGCCACGCAGGTTCTGCAGGTACAGGGGCAACATGAATTCGGCCCCGAACAGGGCCACGGTGCTGACCCAGCCGACGATATTCGAATTCAAGAACTGCGGAATCGCAAACATCCGCACGTTGAGCAGTGGCTCGGGGTGCCGCAGCTCGTACGCGATGAACACCAGCAGGCTCACCAGTCCGCCGCCCATCAGGCCTCTGACGGTCAGCGAGGCCCAGCCGTGGCTGCCCACCTGTGACACACCCACGAGGGTGAGGCCGAAGGCGAGCGAGGCCAGGACAAACCCCCAGGCGTCGAAGCGGCCGCCTGGCCGAGGGACGCCCCGTCGCAGCAGCACCAGGCCCAGCAGGACCGCCGCCACACCGATCGGCAGGTTGATGAAGAAGACCAGCCGCCAGTCCCAGTTGGTGATGATGTAGCCACCCAGGGTCGGGCCCAGCGCGGGTCCCGCGACGATGGGGATGGCGAAGAAACCGAGCGCCGCGCCACGCTCCTCGGCGGGGAATACTTCAAAAATGATGCTGACGAGCATCGGCACCAGCAGGCCTCCGGCGAAGCCTTGCAGAATCCGACCCAGCACCAGCACCCAGAAGACGGGCGCCACGCCACACAGCACCGACGCGACCGTGAAGGTGGACAGCCCGATCACCCAGACGCGCTTCATCGTGAATCGCCGCTCGACGTAGCCGGCCAGAGGCGTCGCGATCGCGCTCGCCAGCGCGTAGCCGGTGATCGCCCACTGCACCGTGTCGAGGCTGACGCCGTAGACGGCGCCGAGCCTGGCCAGCGCCACGTTCACGACGGTGATGTCGATCGTGAACAGCGTCATGCCCGGCAGCACGACGATCAGCACGCGCCACTTGTACGCCAGACCCGCCCTGGGGACAGCCGGCGCACTGAGAGATTGGAGGGCTGGATTGCGCACCGCCACGGTCCTAGTCCTGCACTCGGATCTTGACTTCAGCCGAGCTGCCGAGCAGCGCTGGCTCGCTGGTGGGATCCAGAAAGACGCCGATGCGCACCGGTACCAGCTGGGCGATCTTGGTGAAATTGCCGGACCCGGTGCTCGTCGGCAGCAACGCGAACACCGCGGCCGTGGCGGGCGTGATCGCCTCGACGCTCCCAGGCACGTCGGCGCCGAGCGCGTCGAGGTGCACCTGGACGCCCTGGCCGACCTTGAGCCGCCCAATGCTGGTCTCGTCGATGTTGGCGTTGACCCAGAGGTGGGCTGGATCGACGATCTCGACGATCGCCTGGCCGGCTTGCACGGTCGCGCCAATCGCGACGGGCAGGGCGATCACGACGCCGTCGACGGGCGCGACCACGTCGACGCGGCTGTCGCTGAGCCCGAGGAAGGTGAGCTTCGGTTGGCCGCTCTGCGCCGTGCCGATGTCGGACGGCAGCGCCACCTCGGCCAGCACGTCGCCGCGATGGACCGGGCTGCCCATGCGGACCTGCAGCGAGTCGACGCGACCGGCGTTGGCCGAGCCGACCTGCACGGGCTGGCCAGTGAGCTGGGCGTTGTCGGTGGACACGTACTGCACGCCCTCGCGGTACGTGGCAAACGCGAAGAACCCAGCGCCGAGCACGACGATCGGCGCCAGCACGACCGCCAGCCGCAGCCGCGGCCGCCCCTGGCGTGCCGTTTGCGGAGCAACAGTGGGCGCGTCGGCCTCGCGGGTCAGCACGGTCATGGGCGTGGCCTCCAGTCCGTTCAAGAATGACTCTCTGCCGTATTCAGTATTGACGAAAATAGAAATTTCGTCAATAGTCACCCGATCAGTTACGCGCGGTGCGCCCCTGGTACCCTCGTGGGCACTCGCCGCCGAGGAGGAGGCGCCATGCCCGACCTGCCCCAGCCCCGACGTAGCCTCGAACGCCTCGACTCCGAACAGCGCCGGCTGTGCGACATGCTCCTGCGGCTGACCCCGGCCGAGCTCGATCTGCCGAGCAACCTCCCGGGCTGGCGCGTCCTGGACCTCGCCGTCCACATCACCCGCGTCTGCGACTCGATCCGTCTGGCCGTCCAGCGCGCGAGCGTTGGCGATCACACGCCAGCGTTCGGCGCCGCCGCCAAACCGCGCGAGGACGCCATTCGCGCCATGCGTCCGGATGGCTGGGTGACGCTGCAGCGCGACGCCTACGCGGACCTGACGCGAGTGGTCGGCGAGCTCACCGACGCGCAGCTCGAGCGCTTCGACTTCCCGCATCCGCAGGGGCAGCGCAGCGTGCGCTGGTTCTGCACGCAGCTGCTGGCCGAAGTCGCGTTCCACCGCTGGGACCTCGAGCGGTCGCTGGGCGGACGCGAGCCACTCGACGATGACCTCGCGACCTATCTGCTGCCGTTCCTGCTGGATCCAACCGAGCCGCTCTTTGGGCTGCGGCGCGCCCCTCAGGGGACGGCGACGTTTTCAGTCGCCAGCGATGGCCTGTCCTGGGAGCTGACGACGACCGATCAGGGCACGACCGTCCGCCCCGGCGTCGCCCGCGCCGGCGCCGGCGCGGGGCCAACGATCCACGCCGCGCCGAGCTGGCTCGCCCTCGCGGTCTACGGGCGCGTCCGGGTGGACGCGCCCGGCTTCGTCATCACCGGGCCAATCGACACCGCCGACCGGTTTGCCGCGATCTTTGGTCCGACGCCCGTTTAGTGGCAGGCCGCGAGCTGCGGGTTGGTCGGCCGCCGCGGCGACGCCACAACCCACACCATCTAGCAACGCCTGTTCGCTTCGAGTGTTGCTTGATTGCAGGTTGCGCCTCGGTCGAGTTAGCCCAGCGCACGAGCGAGGGCCGTACTCGAGCGGTTCGGGACCATCGGTACGATGGTTAGCCGCGCGCCCACGGCGCGCGCCGTCGCGGCTTCGGGCAGAGTCGCTTCCGTGTAGTCGCCACCCTTGACGTAGACGTCGGGGCGAACCGCTCGCAACAGGTCGTCAGCAGTCGGCTCGGCAAAGATCACCGCGTAGTCGACCGGGCCTAACGCGGCCACGAGTTCGGCACGTTCTCGCTCAGGCACCAGCGGTCGGCCGGGCTTATTGGCCCGCACGCTCACGTCGGCGTTGACGCCCACCACCAGCAGGTCGCCCTCGCCGCGAGCCTGGCGCAGGTAGCGCAGGTGACCGACGTGGAGGATGTCGAAGACCCCGTTGGTGAGCACGATGCGCTTGCCGGCCGCGCGCGCGGCGGCGACTTCGGCGACGAGCGCCGGCAGATCGACCACGTAGCCAGGCATCCTCAGTCCGCGGACTCCGCGCCGCCGCGAAAGCACCACAGGTAGCGCACCGAGCGGACCTCGAAGAGGCCGCGTTCCTCGAGCGCCGGGAGCACCTCGAGGGTGAGATGGCGCTGGAGCGAGCCGAAGCGCCGCGCCGATGCCCGAGCCAGGTCGGCAACCACAACCGCGCGCGCGCCGTCGCCCAGCGCCGCAACCCGCCTGGTGCCGCGCACCCGCCGCGGCTCCGCGGCGTCGTCGAGCAGCAGCACGTTCTCAGCGGCCCCTACCAAGCGTGCTCTGCCCCTTCAGTCTGTTGCCATCGTGTCGGGGTAGTAGTCGCCGCGCGGAAGCCGCTCCAGATCACGTTCGAAATCGGACTCGAAGGGCCAGGCCGCCGCCGCGTCGTCGGCCGGCCACTGTTGCAACCGCGCCCGCGGACCCGAGCGCGTCTCGGCGCTGATGAGCGACCACGCCTGGCGTTTGTACGTCCAGTTGTCCGGCTGCAGGCGATGCGCGGCTCGAAAATGGGTGATGGCGCCGTCACGCGCGCCTTCCGACCAGAGATGCTGGGCGAGCTCGAAATGGGCGGCCGCCCGGGCAACATCGGGCGACCGCGGCTGCGAACGCGCGATCACCGCCTCGGGCGACAACGCGAAACGGCTTTCGACCCCGTGGTGCGCCCAGTCGCGCACGGCGCTAGCGTACCGTTCGCGATGGCTGACGATCCGATCGGCGACGAGCTCGCGGACGTGCTGTTGACGGACGTCGCTCGAGACCGTCGGGGGCGCGGGAGGTGGCAGCGCCGGACCCGGCCACGCCGGCTCGGCGGGTCGCACGATCGTGCCATGCTCATCGATCCAGGTACCGCTCGGAATATTGACGACGCCGAATTTCGCATCCATCTCGTGCGCGGTGTCGATCAATGTCGGGTGGTCCGGATTCGCCCGGTCGACAAACGGGCGGGCGACCTCGGCGCCGCCGACCTCGAGGCAGACGGTCACAATTTCGACGCCCAGCGGATGGACCTCGGTGCGCAACGCCTGCCACCCGGGCAGGTCACCGGCGCACCCTCAATATGGCGCCCACGCGACCAGGACCACCTTCTGCCCGCGCAGCTGCGACAGCTTGAAGTGGCTGCCATTCAGATCGGGTAGCTCCAGCTCCGGCGCCTGCGCCGTCGTCAGCGCGCGCCCACCCAGACTGCTCGGACCGAGCGCCCACAGCCCGCGCTGCTCATCCTGGACCAGTGGCATGCCCAGCCGGTCCGCCACCGCCCTGAGATCGAATGTCCCACTTTGAAGGGGCACGCAGACGTCACCCCGACACGCGCCCTCCGGTTTGATCGCCCAGCCAGTGATCTGCTCGAACTGTGGGGCGGTCACGTCGAGACCCTCAAGGAGCATGCCTTACGATAGCATCGGCAGGTGACCTCTCCGCAGAGCGCCAGCGACGTGCTGCGCCAGCTGGACGTGATCGTCGACACCGCGGTGAGCGCACGCGACGCGGCGACACTCGGCGATGTGCTGGCGGAAGACTTCGTATATACCCACTCCAACGGGCGGTCGCAATCCAAGCCGGAGTTCATCGCGTCGATCGCCGCTCGCGAACAACCACCGCGCCGCGTGCTGAGCGAGATCGAGGCCGAGCTGCACGGCGACGTCGCCGTCACCCGCGGCAACCTCGACATCGAGTACGCCGACGACCGGCCAAACCTCTACATGCGTTACGTCCGCGTCTACCGGCTCAGCAATCACCACTGGCGCCCCATCTCGCACCGCACCGTGTACGCGACCGACCGCAAGCCGAGCGCGTAGCCACACGCTTCGCTTTCGCTCGCTCCGCTGCAGCGGCGTGTCGGGTCCGCCGGCGCCCAGCGACGCCGCGAGGGACTACCTGGTGGCCTGCGACGGCCCCCGAGGGACTACCTGGTGGCCTGCGCCGCCGCGAGGGACTACCTGGTGGCCTGCGCCGCCCCGAGCGACTGCCTGGTGGCCCGCGCCGCCCCCGAGCGACTACGTGGTGGCCTGCGCCGCCCCGATGCGTCGGCACGAAGACCCTCATCCTGTCCGCTTGCGTCCGGAACGGAGCGAGCGAAGCGATGCGGGCTGCAGCTTACGCTGGTTTGGTGGCGGTCACCAGCGAGTAGTACGCGTAGCTGGGGGTGACGGTCATGTGGGCGAAGCCGGCGGTGGTCAGGAGCGCGTTGAGCTCGGGCGCGGAGAACTGTTTGCCGCGCGTGCCGAGCATCATCACGGAGAAGAGCGCGGGCGGGAGCGGACCGTCGCTCGTGTCGTTCAGGAGCATCTCGTGGAGGTAGATGCGTCCGCCGGGTGGGAGCGCGGCGAAGGTCCGCGCGGCCAGTCCCGCGCGTCGATTGGCGTCCCAATCGTGCAGCACGTTGCTGAAGAAGATTGCGTCGTAGCCTGACGGCCACGGGTCCGAAAACATGTTGAACGGGTAGGTATCGACCCGGTCCTCGCACCCGTACCGCGCGATGTACGTGCGCGTGTCGGCCGCCACCGGCGGGAGGTCCGCCACGGTGCAGCGGAGCGAACCGTAGCGGAGCGCGAGCGCGATCGAAAAACACCCCGAGCCACCGGCGACGTCCAGCAGCCGGCGCACACCCTCGAAGTTGCCATTCCTGGCCAGACCCACGGCCGCTGGCAGCGAGTGGCTGTGCATGCGCCGGTTGCTCGAGCGAGCATCCTCGGGTGTCATCTCGCCCCGTTCCCAGCGGCGGCTGATGGCCGTGTCGGGACCGAGGTTGTCCGTGCGCAGTCGCTCCATGAGCAGGTCCGCGGCGGCCTGCCCGGTGCCAGTCTGGCGCAGCATTGCCAACCAGTAGAACTCGCTGTCTGGAAGCAAGTACGTGCGCGCAACGTCGGTAAGGTGGAACACACCCAGGCGCTTGACCAGAAAGTCCGACGCGGCCAGCACCGCCAGCATTGCCTCAACCGAGCGCGCGGGCAGCCGCAGGTCCGCCACGAGTGCAAGGAGGTCAGCCGGACGCTCGTGCAGCCGGCTGAACAGTCCGAGTTCGTCGGCTACCAGCACTACCGGTAAGCGGTACTGCGACAGCCACAGGTCCCAGATGGCGCGGTCGTCGACGGGCGGTGGCTCAAAGGGCATTGCCAGCGAGTCTAAACCGACTCGGGCGGATCGCGGTGGACCGCAACTCCGGCGATGATCACGGACCACGCGGGCCGTCGAGTGCCATCGCATCATCGGCGAGGACTGCTTTCTCCTCAAGGTGCATGTCGCCGCCATTGACCAGATCGAGAGCGTGCTCGACGCGTTTCTGGCATTCGGCCAGACGACCACCTCCATCGTGCAGTCCTCGCCCGTCCCGCCGCGCCCGCTCCTGCTGCCTCAGGCTCCCCGCGGCTGACATCCGCCAGCGCCGCCGCCCAGGGCCACCCGAAGCTACTGGTCCATAACCGAGCCGTCGGCATTCAGTCGCGTGCCCAGCCAGCGCATCTTGTACGGGTGACGCTGGGCAGCATCCGGAGCCAGCTCGACCCCGATGCCGGGCGCGTCTGGCACCACCAGCGAGCCGTGCCCATCGTATTCCAGCACCGTCTTGACGATCTCGCTCTTGGGCGGTTGGTCCTCGCCGGTCGGGTACTCCTGAATGGTGAAGTTCGGGATGCAGGCGGCGAGTTGGACGCACGCGGCGGTGCTGACCGGACTCAGCGGATTGTGCGGCACGACCCCGACGTAACTGGCCTCCGCCAGGGCGGCGACCTTCTTGGCGCCGGTGATGCCGCCGCACAAACACACGTCGGGCCGGACGAACTGGACCGCGCCGCGCCGCAGCAGCATTTCGAACTCCTGGATGGTGTGCAGCCGCTCGCCGGTAGCAATCGGGATGTGGATGTTCTCGGCCACCAGACCCATCGCGTCGAAGTTGTCCGGCAGGATGGGGTCCTCATAGAACATGGGGTGATAGCGCTCGATCCCGCGCGCCAGTTCGATCGCCTCAGCGGGCGTCAGCCGGCGGTGGATCTCGATACACAGATCGACGTCGTCACCCACGGCTTCGCGGAACTGGCGTACGGCGTCGATCGCCTCGCCGATTTTCGCCGCGTGGGTTTTGAAGTACGGCTGGCTGCGCGGCTCGTCGGCAAACGGCGAGAGGTGGCCGACGGCCGTAAAGCCACGCGCGCGTGCCTGGATGCAACCGCTGACCAGGGTTTCGACGGTCTCGGCCAGGACGTGGTAGTAGACCCGCGCCGTGTGGCGCGTCTTGCCGCCGAGTAACTGGTAGACGGGCACGCCGAACTGTTTGCCGGCGATGTCCCACAGGGCGATGTCGATCGCGCTCAGCGCGCCCATGATGGCCGAGCCGCGAAAGTGTGTCGACCGGTACAGGTAGTTCCAGTGGTGCTCGATCCGGAGCGGATCCTCACCCACCAGGTAGTGCGCCCACTTGGCGACGACTTGCTCGGCGGCTTCCAGATACCCCCACGTACCGGCCTCGCCCAGCCCAGTCAGGCCGGCGTCGGTGTGCACCTGGACGAACAGGTAACGATCGATGGGCAGCGTCTCGACTCGGGTGATACGCATGGCTTGTCGTGCTGAGGTTATCTTCCTGTACGCTGCCAACGATGAGGTTGGACGGCCAGGTGGCGATCGTCACGGGCGCGAGCCGAGGCATTGGCAAGGGCATCGCCCACCGCCTGGCGATGGAAGGTGCAAAGGTCGCCATCACGGCGCGTGGTGCCGGGGCGCTGCGGGAGGCAGCGCGGGGCATCGAAGTGGCGGGTGGGTCGGTGCTGGCGATCCCGGGCGACGCCGGCGTCAAAGCGAATGTCGAAGCCATGTTCAAGCAGGTCCTCGACACCTGGGGCAGCGTGTCCATCCTCGTCAACAACGCTGCCTGGGCATCCCCGCAGGCCCACATCCTGGAGATGGACGAAGCCCACTGGGATACCGTCATTCAATCCAATCTCAAGAGCGTCTACCTGCACTGCCATCGGATGGCCAACATTCTGGTGGATCAGGGCACACGCGGCTCGATCGTCAATATCAGCTCGTTCGCCGCGGCACGGGCGCACCGGAATATGGCCGCCTACGATGCGACCAAGGGCGGCATGGAGGCGATGTCGCGCACGATGGCGATCGATCTGGCGCCGTTCGGCATCCGCGTGAACGTCGTCGGTCCGGGCGCCATTCACACCGAGGAGTACGAACCGGCGGGCGAGGCGGCCAGGCTGCGTCGCGGGCAGACGGTGCCGCTCGGCCGGGTCGGCTACCCGGAGGACATTGCCGGGGCGGTGGCCTTTCTGGCCTCCGAGGACGCCAGCTACATCACCGGCCAGGTGTTGTACGTCGATGGTGGGATGCTCGCCCAACTCCGCTCGCCACAGGTCGACGCGGGACTGCCCGACTCCGTGAAAGCGCGGATCCGACCGCCCACTTAAGGGTCTGCACTGATGAGCCAAGCGCGTGGCTCCTCGAGTGCTGATCCGCCCTGGGGCTGATGGCCGAGGGTCGCACCGACCAGGCCATCGGCGATGTGCTCAACCTCAACCGCCGGACCGTCGAAACCCACGTCCGCAGCATCTTTATCAAGCTGGACCTGCTGGCGACTCCGAATGACCACCGGCGGGTACTGGCTGTCCTCCGCTATCTACGCCCCTGACACGTGGCCGCCAAAAGCTGCGACGGCCGTGGCCGGAATCCGACTCGGGCGGCCATCGGATAACCGGACCCAGACCCACTCCGTCTGCATCTCGACCACCCGCCGACCGTCCCGGACCAGCCGTATCACGGTGTTGCGGATGGCGCGGGCCCCGCGCATTTCGGCGACCTCAGTGGTCAACTCCAGCTCGTCGCCGTAGGTCGCCGCCAGAAAGTAGGTGATCGCGTGACGGCGGGCAACCCAGGTCCCGGCATGCTGTTGAGTCCACGCGCGACCAAAGCCGATGGCCTCGGCGTGCTGGTTGGCGACTTCTTCGGCGTACGCCACGTACACCGAGTTGTTGACGTGTCCATTGGCATCCAGCTCGTAGCTCCGCACCCGCCACGTGGTGGTATACGAGCGCTGCGCGGCGTTGGTCACCTCTCAGAGCGGCCGCCGGGCGTGCCATGGCTGGAGCGCTTCGAACGCCGCCGCCGCGCGCAGGCACAGGTCGTCGCGACGCCACGGTGCCACGATCTGCAGGCCAATCGGCAAGCCCTCGGAGTTGAAGCCGCACGGCACCGACGCCGCCGGCCAACCGGTGCCGTTGAACGGAAACGTGAACGGCAGGTGATCGAAGATGGACGCGTCGGCCTCGGCCGGCGCGCGTTCGGCGGCCCAGGCGACACACGGCATCTGGGGCGTGAGCAGCAGGTCGAACCGTTCCATGAAGCGCTGTGCCTGGTTGTAGAACGCGGTTCGGGCTACCTGAGCGCGACCTGCCTCCAGCCCCGAGAGTCGGCGGCCGGCTTCGATCATCGTCCGCAGGCTGGGCTCGATCCACTCCGGGCGTTCGTCGAGCTGGTCGGAGAACCGCGCGGCCATGTTCATGTGCCAGAGTTTCTCGGCCCACGGCGCGGGATCATCCCAACCGGGATCGACCGCTTCGACGCTGCAGCCCAGCTCTTCGAACCGTCGCGCGGAGGCTTGGGCCACGGCACGTACCTCGGGGTCCACCTTCGCGTAGCCAAAGTCGGCGCTCCACGCAACTTTCAACCCGTTGAGCTCGCCAGGCTGGCACGCGGCGGCGTAATCCTGATGCGTTACATCCAGTGACAACGGATCGCGCGCGTCCGGTCCGGCCAGCACGCCGAGCAGCAGGCCAGCGTCGCGCACGGTGCGCGTGATCGGGCCGGAGTGGCTCCGGGCCGCCCAGATGTCGGCGTTGGGCCAATACGGCACCCGCCCGAAGGAGGGCTTGAGACCGAATACGCCGCACAACGCCGCGGGGATGCGGATCGAGCCCGCGCCGTCGCTGCCGTGCGCCAACGGACCAGCCCCAACCGCGACCGCCACCGCCGCGCCACCGCTCGAGGCACCCGACGTGCGATCGGCCTTCCAGGGGTTGCGCGTCGGCGGCATGATCAGGTTGTCGCACGAGTCTTTGTGTCCGTAGCTCGGCGTATTGGTCTTGGCGAAAATGATCCCGCCGGCCGCGCGCACGCGCTCGACGACGACGCTGTCGAAGGTCGGAATGTTGTCTTCCGAGAATTTCGAGCCGTACGTCGTCCGCAGGCCGCTGGTCGGATCGAGGTCTTTGATGGAAATGGGGATGCCGTGGAGCGCGCCCAGCGGCGCCTGGCGCATGACGGCCGCTTCGGCCGCCCGGGCGGTGGTGCGCGCTGTTTCGGCATCGAGGGTGACGAATGGGTATAGCCGCGGCTGCACGGCCTCGGCGCGGGCGAGGACCGACTCCAGAACCTCGACTGGCGACACTTGCCGCGAGCGGATCAAATCGCGGAGCTCGGTCGCCGGGGTAAAGGTGAGATCGGCCATCGGGCCAGGATACCTAACGCTGGTCAGCCGACATTTGTCCTTGCTACATTGAGTGCGAGATGCGCCTCGTCACGCTGGACGCGAGCTCGCCTGAATCAGCCGTGCCCGCCCAGGGCGTGGCGTGCCACGACGTGCGCGACCCGCGCCAGCGGAGCGAGATCCTGGCGCGCAAGGGCCGGCTCCTCTCGGCAGCCGAGGTGACGGACCTGCTTCGGCGGGAGATTGGCGAGCTGCACCTGGCCGTTCCCGAGCCGGGCGATTTGTCCGAGGACGAAGCGGTCCAACGGCTGGGAGCGGCCGTCGCGGGACCCGGCGTGAAGGTCGAGGCCAGCCAGTTCGGGCAAGTGACGCTGACCTCAGATGCCCGCGGCATGTTGCGGCTGGAGGCGACCCGACTCGAGTGGGTTAACGAACAGGACGGGGTGCTGGTGCTGACGGCGGAGGCCGAGCGACCGGTGGACACGGCGACACCGGTCGGGGTCGTCAAGTGCGCGCCGCTGTTCCTGTCCGAGAGCGTGCTGCGGGCCGTTGAAACCGTGCGAGCTGAGCTGGGCCCGGTGCTCCAGGTCGAGAGTTTTCGACCCCATCGCGTCGCGTTCGTCGCGCCCCGCGAGCGTTTGCGGGGCAATGCGTTTAACCGCGCCGCAGGGAGTCTGAGTGCCGCGCTTGACTGGTACGGTTCTTCGCTGGGCGTGGTCGTCCCAGCCGAGACCACTGTCGGGAGTCTGGCCGCGGGATTCAAAAAAGCACTCGACGAGGGCGCGGAGTTGCTCCTGGCCGCCGGGGCGGCCGGGACCGATCCCGCCGACGTCGTGTTCGAAGCCGTTCGTCGCGCGGGCGGGACGGTCGACCAGATTGGCATCCCGGCTGAGCCGGGCACGGCGTGCTGGATCGGCCAGCTGGATGGGCGTCCGCTGCTCGGGCTCGCGTCGTGCGAGTTGTTCGGGCAGCCCGGTGCCCTCGACCTGCTGTTGCCGCGCGTCCTATCCGGCGAGCGACTCGACCGCGGGTTGTTGCGCCGCATTGCCAACGGCGGGCTGCTGATCGGCGGGCCATCGCGGATTGCGCCCTACCACACCGGTCGAGACGGCGCGTGATGGCGTAGGATTTGCAGCAGTCCCAGTTGTGTCCTTCCAGGATCGACTGCAGCGTTGGGCGGACGCCGAGCTCCAGGCACGGCAAGTCGAAGTCGAGCGGCAGGACGCGGCTCAAAAAGGTGAGCAAACTCGGATAGCGTCGAACCTGCGGCGCGCCAGACGGACATTCGTCAACTGGGAGGTCGAACAGACCTTCAAAGCGGTCGAAGCGGCGCTGCGGCGCATCCACGGCGCTGCGCCGGGCGGTCGCGCGAAGCTGAGCAGCCGAGGCGGGTCGCTGTGGATCTCCGCGACCGCGGGCACCGATCGAGGTTGGGGCGAACAGGAGCAGCGGATGCTAACCGCCGCCAAAATCTACGTCTACCTGGCCTACGACGGACGGACGGACATCCTGACGATCAAAGCCTACGGCGGGGGCATCGAAACTAACGAAGTAGCGCCGCTGACAGGTTGGACCAGAATGCGCCTGGAGTCGGTCTTGCTGCTCGCTGTGGGCGCCTGAACCAGGAGTGTCCGCGTCCACGCCGGCGCACGCAGCCCGCAGTCAGGATGGCACGTGCAGGCTGAGGCGCTCCGCAAGGCCGCTGTAGCGGCGCGCGATTTTGTCGTTCGCCACGGCGACTTCGAGCGCGGTCTTGTACAGGCGGCCGGTCTGGCGATTCTCCAGGCCACCGCTCACCACGATGACGGCCCTTTTTCTCGCCCGCGTGAGGGCCGTATACACCAGGTTGCGCTGGAGCATCATGAAGTGGCTCTGGCTGACCACCACGACCACGTTGTCCCACTCGGAGCCCTGCGCGCGGTGGGTGGTGATAGCGTACGCCAGCTGGAGCTGCCACCAGTCATCCCGCGGGTAGGTCACCAGCCGGTCGTCGTCCAGGTCGTCCATTCGCAGCGTGAGCAACTCCGCGCTGATGGCCACGATCTCGCCAGTCTCGCCGTTGAAGCACAGCGTCTGATAATTGTTCTTGCCCACGATCAGCCGGTCGCCGAGCCGGAACACCACGTCGCTGGCGAGCTGGACCTCCGGCCGCCCGGGCTGCGGGGGATTCAGCCGGGCCTGGAGCGCGCGATTGAGCGCCGTCACTCCAACTGACGACGTGTGCTGTGGCGTCAGCACCTGCGCGCCCAGCCGAACCGCGCTCTCGACCGTGAGACGCTGCGCATGGATACCGTCGTCCACCGTCGATGGCTTCGCTCCGAGGACGTACAGGTCGCCGGCGGACGTCGAGCGGGCCTCGGGTAGCTGGCCGTGATTGATGGCGTGCGCGGCCTCGATGATGGGCGAGCCATCCCCCTGGCGCTTGATCACCGTCAACAACGTGACGGGGATGCGCCCGCAGGCGATGAGATCGCGCAGGACGGAGCCCGGGCCGATGCTGGCGAGCTGGTCCTTGTCGCCGACAAAGATCAGTCGCGTCGCCGGATGGACCGACCGCAACAGCCACGCCAGAAGCGGCAGATCGACCATGGAAGCCTCGTCCACGATGATCGTCGCGGCGGGTAAAAACAGCTCGGCTGCGTCTTCAGCCTGCCCCCGCTGACGGTCGAGGCTGAACAGCTGGCGGTGGATGGTGTAGGCGTCGCGCAGCGTGGCCTCCGCCAGGCGCTTGGCCGCCTTGCCGGTCGGCGAAAGCAGCAGATACGACACGTCGCGTTGTTCCAGCAGCGCGACAAGGATGCGCACACTGGTGGTTTTCCCGACGCCGGGACCACCGCTGATGATCGACACCTGGGCAGTGAGCGCGGTCGCGATTGCACGCCGCTGATCGGGTTCGAGGACGATCTGGTGGAGGGTTTCCGCCTGCGCCATCGCGGACTCCAGTTCATCCGGCGCGAACAGCGGCGCGGTATGGCGGAGCAGCTGCGACACGCGGTCCGCGGCGGCGCATTCGGCGTCATACAGCTCGCGAGCATAGATGCGGACTCCAGCCGACGGATCGCTCACTGGTTCGGCGTACGCGTCCGGGCTCTCGACGAACTCGGGGATGTACTCGCGTATCGCGGCGGCCAGCGCGGGGTCCGGCTCCCAGCGGCCGGTGCGTGCACGCCGCTCGTCGAGCTGCCGCGCCGTGCGATCCACCAGTTCGTCGAGTGGCAGGTACACGTGTCCCTCGGAGTGCGCGACCAGCGACAGGACGTACTTGAGGGCGGCGTGCAGACGAAATGTGGAGGTCGGTGCAATCCCCAGCATCAGCCGCAGGCTGTCGGCGGTGAGGAAGCCGATCCCGTGAATGTCGTCGGCCAGCCGGTACGGGTTTTCGCGGACCAGGCGCGCCGCGTCGGCGCCGTACGCCTCGCGCACGCGGCGGGCGTCGGCCCGGCCCAGCCCAATATGCCTCAACCAGGAGTCGACGTCGGCGATCGTGGCCACCGCGGCAAACGACTCGCGGATCGCGCCGGCCCGATCTGGAGTGATGCCCTTGATGACGCACAGCGCCTCGGGCGTGTCGCGCAACACTTCGAAGACGCGGTCGCCGAAGCGCGCCACGGCCTCGGCCGCGCGCACGGGACCGAGGTGCTTGGTGTACGCCACGAGGAAGGCGACCACGCCGCGCCGGTCGAGGTGATCAATCAGTTCAAAGGTATTGACCCGGACCTGCCAGCCGTACTGCGCGTGGCGGATCCAGGTGCCGCTGAGGCGCACGACGGCGCGCAGGGTCACGTCGGCGGGCAGATAGCCGAGGGCGCGGATGCGCGAGCCGTCGGCCTGCTCGAGGGAGAAGATGGCAAACCCGCGTTCGTCGCGGAAGTGGACCGCCAGGATGGTGCCGCGCACGTCCGCGGCGGCGCCCTCTGCGAACGCCGGCAGCGGCATGGACTGCGTGGCGCTCGACCTGGCGGAATCGGCTCGAACGAACGTCGTCATCCTGAGGTAACCGACGAGTATCCGTGCCACGGGAGCCTCAGGATCAATTTCACAGATAGTCCGCGCCGCCGAAGCGTGCAGCCGCTTGCGGAAATCCCCGTCCGACAATCAGTCGAATGACACTGGACACTCGGAAGGGAGCCGCGCAGCGGCGGGCAGCGGAACACGCAGCTAGGATCGGGCCGCGCGCGCCAGGTGTCCAGGCTATGCCGGGCGAAATTTACTTCCAGTACGCGTCCGCGGCCTGGCGGGCGGCTTGCTCGGGGACGAAGCCGAAGCCTTTGAGCACGCGGTAGATGGTCTCTTCCGAGACCAGCTCCTTACTGAAGGCGCCAACCCGCACGATCTCGACCGAGTTCCGTTTCTGGTCCCGCATCAGGTGCTGCGCGGGCATCCGAAAGTTCGTGCCGACGTGCAGTGCGTCCGCGATCGTGCCGGCCAGATCGCACTCAGCGTAGATGCGCGAAAACGCGCGGTACCCGCCGCCGTGGTAGGCCTCGTCCTGAGCGATGAGCGTCATGATGTCGGCCGCCGTGGGCGCGCCCTCCTCGAGCGCGCGCTTGGCCAGCGCGCGGTAGTTGAGGCTGGTGAGCTGCTCCTGGAACGCCGCGTACAGCACCATCTGGCGCGCCGTCGGGAACGGCGGCTCCCATGTCCGCGCCAGGTTGGCGTAGTAGTCCTCCTGCATCTCCGCCTGAGTGAGATGCCCCGTCCGTTCGAGGATCAGCCCGAGTGCGTCGCTGTGCTGGTTCTCCTCGTAGCTCCACTGGTGATACGAGTTGTTGATACCCCAGATGTTGCGAAACAGGTCGTAGCTACGCCCGCTGAAGTCAGCCAGCTTGTCCTCGATGCGTTTGAACGTGAACATGACCGAGCCCAGCAGGGGTGAGATCGTCTCTCGTTCGAGGACTTCGGTCGAGATCAGACGGCTGGGTGCCAGCGACGGTAACGGCGGCGCGAGCGGGTCGGCCTCGCGCGGCCCAGGAGCCGCCGTCGGCTGCAAGATGCGAATCTGCGCATTCTTGATCAGCCACGGCGTAGTGCGCTTCAAGGTGCGGTCGAAGTAAGCCTTGGTTTTGAGGCCAATCAGGCGTTCTTCGGCCGTAATTGGAACTTCACGTGAAGTTTCGTCGAAGTCCGGCGGCGGCGCCGCATGCCTCGCTTCGGTGAGGGCTGTAGTGCTCGTCATACCAACGTGGCAATTATCGGGGATTAACCAGCGGTCAGTGGCAAACCGAAGTGCTCCAGGCGTGACTCAAGAAACAACGGAGGGTTCCGAAACCAGCACGGCCGGCGGTCGCTGGCGCGAACCCAGCCAGCCGAGACGCAGCGGATACGTCAGTCCCAGCACCGCTCCGTAGACCACATGGCGCACGATTTCGCTGGCCATCACCCACAGGGCGATCGAGCCCCCGCCTGGCACGGCGGCGCCGACCAGCGATGGCACCACCAGCAGCGCGATCGCCAGCGGCAGTAACGCGAACAGGAGCCCACTCAGCCAATCCGGTAAGGCCGTCAGGCGCGGCTCGACCCAGACGCCGTACACGCCACCCCAGATCATCCCGACCACCCCAAACGCGGGCAGCACCGCAAGCAGGAGCGGCCCCAGGGTCCGACCGATCATGAAGGCCGCCAGGCGCGCCTGGGCGTGCTCGACGATTCGGCCGGGCGCGAGGACGGCCGCGTCCCCGACGAGGTGCACCAGCACATTCATCACCAGCGTCGAGACGATCGTGGCGATCAGCCCGGCGATGGCGCCATCTCGAAGTCGGTGTCCGCGATCGATGCGACTGGCGTCGTTGGCGACGTGCAGGTGGAGTCCGCGCCGGGCCCGGGCAATCCAGACCACGAGCAACACGAGTGGCACCAGTGATTCGAGCAACCCGAGCGGCAGATGGATCCCGCCGACGATGCTCAAGATCGGTGGGCCGAAGACGAAGCCGAGCACGGTATAGAGCAGGATGTAGAGGAACGATCCCAGCGCGAGCCCTGGCAGGAAACGCTTGATCGGCACCCCCAGTACCCCGCACGTGATCACGGTTGCGATCCGCAGCCCGGGCGTCAGGCGACCCGCGACGATGGCCCTGGCGCCGTGCCGCACCAGCCAGCGCTCGGCCCGGTCTAACCGTTCCGGCGTCAGGTGGATGTAGCGCCCGTACCGGTACACCAGCCCTCGCCCGCCGCGCGACGCCGCCGCGTACAGCACGGTCGCGCCGAGCAGCGTGGCCAGTTCCATGACGAGCAGTGCCTCCCAGAGCGGCACCCGCCCCTCGCGGGCGTGCATGCCCAGCAAGAGCATCAGGAAGTCGCCGGGGATCGGGACGGGAACGCCGGCCTCCTCGATCAGGATCAGGACAAAGGCCGCGAGCACGCCGTGCTGGTCGATCAGGCCGCTCAGTGCGGCACGCGCCGTCTCCCACCAATCCACGCTCGCCCTGGTCTCCCGTTAGCGCGGCCGCTGCCGTTCACACCACGCCAGGACGTCGGCGAAGCGTCGCTCCTCGAGCACGCCGAAGAGTGGCTGGCGGGCCAGCCGTGCCTGGGTGAAGGCCGGCCCAGAGAGTCCACAAAGAAAGCGGGCCTGTTGCCTGGGGTCCCCGAGCGCGGCCGAGTGAGCCGCGCTCACCGCGGCGAACTCGCGGTCGTTCACCGCGCTGTCGATGGGCGGCAGCGCCGGAAGAGTTGGCAGCGTCTCGGCACGCTGAGACTCGCAGAAGCTGCAGTGCCCGCACGGTGCGTCCAGCACCTGGCCGAAGTAGCCCACGAGCGCCGCCGTCTGGCACCCGCTGTGCTCGGCGAGTTGCAGCACCTGCTGGAGACGCTGGATCTCCTGCTCCTCGCGGCGTTGAAACCGCTCGGTCAGGGCGGTGACCAGCGTCGGCTCATCGGTCGGCTCCGCATCGACCCGAGAAAAGCGCAGCCGGGCCTCGCTAGCGCGTAACTCGACCAGTCCCTGCTCTTCCAGGTACTCCACCGCCCGCACGATCCGGTCGCGATCGGAGCCGACCTCGGCCGCCATCTCGACCGGGTTCAGGGCATACCAGATGCGCCCTTTTTTGGCTATGGAGAAGACGCGCGACAAGAACGTCCGCCGCTCGCCCGAGAAGCGCGCCAGGATCTCGCCCAGTGGCACTAGCGGTTTGACTTCGTAGCCGGCGTAGAACGGCGTCCCCTGACGCAGCACCCCGAGCAACTCCAGGTACGTCAACACCGTCCGCAGGACCAGCGGTCGGATGTCGTGGCGGTTCGACAGCTCGATCAAGCTGACGTCGAACATCGGGCCCGCCTCCAGCAGCGCGCGCACGACGGACTCCAGCGCATCGCGGGTGGGGGTGTCGCCATAGGCGAAGTTCTCGAGCGTGGGCACATCCGCCGGGCAGGCCAGCAACTCGACGATCGACGGCTGCCCGTCGCGTCCAGCCCGACCCATCTCCTGGCTGTAGCTCTCGAGGCTCTTGGGTAAGTTGTAGTGATAGACGTAGCGCACGTCCGCTTTGTCGATCCCCATGCCAAAAGCGATGGTCGCCACGACGATGCCGCGGTCGGACGCCATCCACCATTCCTGCGTCTCGGCACGCACGGCAGCGTCCATGCCAGCGTGGTAGGCGCGCGCCGGAAAGCCTGCCCGGGCCAGTCGGTCGGCGACCTGCTCGGCCGTCCGCTGCAGGGTCACGTAAACGATGCTCGACCCGGGCGGCCGGCTGCCCAGGCGCTCCTCCAGCTTCTGGTGGCGGTCCTCGCGGTTGACCGGGGTGATGTGGAGCGACAGGTTCGAGCGGTAAAAACCGGTGACCACCGCGCATTCGGGCGGGATGCCAAAGCCAGCGCAAATGTCCTTCACGACGGTGGGCGTGGCGGTGGCGGTCAGCGCCAGCACCCGTTCGGCGCCGAGCAGGCGCGCGGTCTCCGCGAGCTTCAGGTAGTCGGGGCGGAAATTGTGGCCCCATTCGGAAATGCAGTGCGCCTCGTCGACCGCGAACAGGGCG
This sequence comes from Chloroflexota bacterium, assembly GCA_035309865.1. Classification (GTDB taxonomy): domain Bacteria; phylum Chloroflexota; class UBA6077; order UBA6077; family CF-72; genus CF-72. Next base: position 19,757 of record DATGER010000067.1, on the reverse strand, counting down.
ATCCGCGTGCGCTGCAGATCGTTGAGAAAGCGCTCGTTGTTGAAGCGTTCGGGCGCGACATACAGGATTCGCAAGCTGCCAGATCGCAGCCCGTCGTTGACCTGGCGGGCCTCGGCTGCAGACAGCGACGAGTCGAGCCGCGCCGCGGCGATGCCGCGCCCCTGCAGGTAGTCGATCTGGTCCTTCATCAGCGCGATCAGCGGCGAGACGACCACCGTGATGCCCTCGACGGCGAGCGCGGGTAACTGGTAGCACAGGGACTTGCCACCGCCGGTCGGAAACACCGCCAGGGCCGACCCGCGTTCGAGGAGCGCGTCGATCACCTCCCGCTGGCCGGGTCGAAACGCGGCCAGCCCAAAGCGATCGCGCAGCAACGCCTCAGGCTCACCCTCGGCTGACATCCGGGCCGCTGCGCCGCCGAGGTGCGCCTCAGGGTCCGGAACGGCCGCGGGGGTCACGCTATCGATGATCGCAGGGAAACGGCGCCGTTCGAGCGGTTTTCTACGCGTACACCAGCCCGAGGGTGCGATCGAACAGCGCGCGGAAGCGGGCGACGTCCACTTCCAGCGCCACCCGCGTCTGGGTCGGCGGCGCCGCGGGCGCATGCGCACGAAAGTCCACCACGGTCTGGCCGAGCGTATAGTCGCCCCGCGTCTCCACCTGGACCGCGCGCTCGATCGTCGTGACCAGCTCCGGTTGGATGGCCACCGCGACCGCCAGTGGATCGTGCAGCGCGACTGCCGGCACGCCGCGCACATCGAAGAGGTGGCGGGTCACTTCATACACCAGCTGCGCCTCAGGCGACGGGTGACGGGCGAGGGCATCCCGCTCGGCGCGCGTCAGCAACGCTCGGTTCGTTACGTCAAGGCCGACCATGGTCACCCGCCACGGCTGTTGGAACACGCTGGCCGCCGCGGCCGGGTCCGCATAGATATTGAACTCCGCGACCGGCGTGACGTTGCCTGGCAACCGCGCGGCCCCGCCCATCAAGATGACTTCGCGGACCGAGCCCGCCAGCTCCGGCCAGCGTCCGAGCGCCAGGGCGAGGTTCGTCAGCGGCCCGACGCACACGAGCGTGAGCTCGCCTGGCTCGGCCCGCACCCGATCGATGAGATAGCCGACGCCGTCGGGCTGCGCCTGCCGCCGAGCGTCCGGTAGCTGGGCGCCACCCAGGCCGTCCACCCCGTGCCAGTGGCCGGCGTCGACCACCACACCCGACAGCGGCCGATCGGCGCCGGCCGCCACCGGGACGTCGGTCGCCCCCAACCAATCCAGTACGCGCAGCGTATTGCGGGTGGTCAGATCGAGCTCGACGTTGCCAGCCACGGTGAGCACGGCCTCGAGCGTGACGTCCGGGTGTCGCACGGCCAGCGCCATCGCCAGGGCGTCGTCGACGCCCGTGTCGACATCCATGATCAGCCGAATGGGACTCATTCCGACTACGCTACCCTAGCCGGCGTGGGTCGATTGGATGGACGCGTGGCGATCGTCACGGGGGCAGGTTCGGGCAATGGGCTGGCCATCGCGGCCGCGTATGCGCGCGAGGGAGCCGCCGTCGCGATCGGCGAGTACTCAGCCCAACGCGGCGAGGCGGCGGCACGCAGCATCCAGTCGTTCGGTGAGGCCCTCTTCGTGCCGACCGACGTGCGGCAGTGGGAGGACATCGACCGGCTGGTTTCCGAAACCGTCCAACGCTTCGGTCACCTGGACATCATGGTCAACAACGCGGGCATTCTCGACGGCTACTCGACGTGTCTCGAGACGTCGACGGAATTGTTCGATCAGGTGTTGGGCATCAACCTGCGCGGTGTGTTCTTCGGCTGCAAGCGCGCGCTGGCGGAGATGGTGCCCGCGGGTTTCGGAAAGATCATCAACATCGCCTCAGTGGCAGGCCTGATCGCCATGGGCGGCGGCACGGCGTACACCGCCTCCAAGCATGCCGTGGTGGGTATGACCCGCCAGCTCGCGTGCGAATATGGCCCGAGCGGCGTGCGCACCAACGCCATCTGTCCAGGTCCGATCACGACGAGCCTGCGCGAAACGTCACGCGAGATCCTGGGCGCCGGCGCGCCCGATATGAGCCGCGGACTCGGGACGTCGTCCCCCGAAAAGTTGCGCGAGATCGTCCCCCTGGGCTTCAAGGGCACCCCGGAGGACGTGGCGGGAGTCGCCGTGTTTCTGGCGTCGGCCGAGTCCGACTACTTCAATGGACAGACACTGGTGGTTGACGGCGGGTGGTCTGCGAAGTAGCCGTCTTGAACGCTGGCATCACCTCGCGCGAGAACCGCTCCAGTTGTTCGAGGATCACCCGCTCGTCGGTGCCGACGACCTGGCCAACGTGCACTTCCTCCAACCCTGGATAGATGTCCTGGAGTTCGAGCAGGCGCTCGACGATCCGCTCGGGTGGCCCGACAATCCACGCGCCGCTCTTGACCGCTTCGGGCAGCGTCGGCAGTTGAGTCTGACGCGCCAGGGCCGGGTCGGCCAGGGCCCGCACCTGCTCGTCGTTCAGCCCTCGCACAAAGCCCAGCGGGGCAAACATCTTCATCCACTCCTCGAAGAAGGGCGTCGCTTCGCGGATGGCCTCTGCCTCGCTGTCGGCGATGTGGAACGTCAGCCCGATGCACAGGTCGGTGCCCAACGCGACCTCGCGACCCTGGCGCGCGAGCGCATCCTGCCATGCCAGAACGGTCTGCGAGGCCGCGCCGCCGCTCGCCGCGCCCCCGCCGATGACGCCCTTGATCCCGTGTTTGGCCATGAAATCCAGTCCCCGCGCGCTGGCGCTGACGATCGGCTGCCAGCAATCCACCGGACGTTGCAGCGGCCGGGGCACCAGGGTGATCTCCTCGAGCTCGTAGCCCCGATACGGCACCCGTGGCGGGATGGTGTAGTGCTTGCCCTGATGTGAAAACGACTGCTCGTTGAACGCCTTGAAGATGATCTCGACCTGTTCTTCGAAGAGCTCGCGGTTTTCGTTCGGGTCGAGCATGGGCGCGCCAAAGGCTTCCACTTCGCGCGTGTGATAGCCACGGCCGACACCAAACACGACGCGGCCACCGGTCAGGTAGTCGGCGGTCGCGTAGTCCTCCGCCAGCCGCAGCGGGTGCCACATCGGCACAATGTTGAAGCCGCAGCCGAACTTGATGCGCTCGGTCAGGTGGGCCAGATGCACGGCCAGCATCAAAATGTTGGGGATACATTCGTACCCCTCGCGTTGAAAATGGTGCTCGGCCAGCCAGAAGACGTCGTAGCCGCAGCGGTCCATGAGCCGCGCGATGCGGGTTGCCTTGTCGAAAACGGTCACGAGTTCTTCGTCGGGCAGCCAGCGGGCGTTGACGGGCGTGGCGTCCAGGCCGTGGTCGGGGAGATCGACGTGGCCGGCGAACAGGCTGCCAAATCGGGTGATCATCGCTCACTCCTTGCTTTTGCTGCCGCGGGTTTTGAACGATTGTGCCTGCGCATGGACTTCAAGTTGCCCGCGTTTGCCGAGCACGTCGGAATCGAGATCGTCGAGACGGCGTCCGACCGCGTCGTCGGACGGATTCTAGTCGGCCCACAGCACTCGAACGGACATGATCGCGTCCACGGCGGCGCGATCATGACGCTGGCCGACACGCTCGGCGCGATCGGCACGGTGCTGAATCTGCCGCCCCATACGGCCACGACCACGATCGAGTCGAAAACGAACTTCCTGGCCGCCGGTCGTGGGCCGCACCTGACTGGCGAAGCCACGCCGCTGCACATCGGCCGCAACACCATGGTCTGGCAGACCGTCGTCCGCGACGCCGACGAGCGCCGCATCGCCGTCGTGACACAAACCCAACTCGTGCTGTCGCTCGACCCGCGGACGTAAAGCCTGAGGCGTGCCGACGCGCGACGAGGTGGCTCGCACCGCGGGCGCCGTCCTGACCGAGCTCGCCACGCGCGGCGATCGCGGGTTGGCAATCGAAACGATGGCGAGCGGCCTCGAAGGTGTCGTGCGGTACCTGTTCGCCGATTCGCGGCTGCACGGCATGCTCGGCATGGGCGGTTCCAGCGGCACGTCGCTCATCACGCCAGCCATTCACGGCTTGCCGATCGGTGTGCCGAAGCTCATGGTCTCCACCGTGGCCTCAAGGGGCGGCTTACCACTCAACCCTGAACACCGGCTGGCAGACGATGCGCTTGCTGGCGCTGTACAACCCGGGCGGAGCCGAGCACGCGCGCGAAGCCCTGCCAGACTTTCAACAGCTGGTGGCCAGGCAACTGCTCGGCTGGACTCGCCAGTCCTGGCCATACGACAATAGTCCGACCGCCGAGGGGGGCTTCGCCGATGCTCAGCCAACAAGACAACGAACTCGTCACGCGAGTCGGCCCAGGAACACCGATGGGGAACCTGATGCGGCAGTACTGGGTGCCGACGATGTTGTCCTCGGAGCTGCCTGCGCCCGACTGCGACCCGGTGCGGGTGCTCCTGCTCGGCGAGCAGTTGATCGCGTTCCGCGACTCCAACGGCAAGGTTGGCCTGCTCGCCAACAACTGCCCCCACCGCGGCGCGTCCCTCTTTTTCGGGCGGAACGAAGAGGCCGGGATTCGGTGCGTCTACCACGGCTGGAAGTTCGACGTGAGCGGCACGTGCGTGGACATGCCCAATGAACCCGCCGAAAGCGACTTTCGGACCAAGGTGCGGGCGGTCGGCTACCCGTGCCAGGAGCGGGGCGGCATCGTCTGGTCGTACCTGGGTCCGCGCTCGTCGCCGCCGCCATTGCCCGACCTCGAGCCGAACATGCTGCCCGACGACCAGGTCGTCCTCACGGCGATTCAGCGCGACTGCAACTGGCTCCAGGGGCTCGAAGGTGACATCGATACGAGCCACCTCGGCTTCTTGCACCTCGGCGCCATCGACCCTGAGAACACGAAGCCCGGCACGTTCCAGCACTACACCGTCAAGGACCGCGCGCCGCGCTACTCGGTCGTGGACACGGAGTACGGCGCGATGTACGGGGCGTATCGGCCAGCGGACGCGGGTCGGCTGTACTGGCGCATCGCCCAGTTCCTGTTCCCGTTCTACGCCATGATTCCGACCGGGGTGCTGGGGCTGCAGGTGCTGGCGCGCGCCTGGGTGCCCATGGACGACGAGCACATGCTCTTCTTCAGCATGGGCTCACGGCCGTCGGTTGCGACGATCACGGCCGTCAATGCGCCGGCGACGCGAAATCGCGCGGGCGAAGACCTGCTGCCCAATCGCACGGACTGGAACGGGCGCTTCCGCCTGGCGGCTAACGCCGGCAACGACTATAAGATCGACCGCGGCCGGCAGCGGCGGCGCGAGGACTACACCGGAATCCCGGGCATCCATACTCAGGACCAGGCCATCACCGAAAGCATGGGCCCGATCCTCGACCGCAGCACGGAGCGCCTCGGGACCAGCGACGTGATGGTCATTCGGGTCCGCCGCCGCCTCATGGAAGCCGCGCGGGCGCTGGCCGAGCGCGACCTGACGCCGCCAGGCGTCGACCGTCCAGACGTCTACCGCGTCCGCTCCGGCGGCGCCATCCTCCCCGAAAGCGCCGACTGGCTCGAAGCCACGGCCGAACTCCGCCAAGCCTTCGTCGAACATCCGCAGCTCGACCCCGCCATCGCGGGCTAGGTAAGCGCCGGATCGGGGGAGCCTGCGGCCCGCCTACAATCCGCTTCCGTGTTCGATCCCGTCCTGCTTCAGACCGCCGCGCGTGAAAAAGAAGTCGAGCTCACCACGTTCGGTCGAAAGACCAACACGCCCTCGCGCCGCATCATCTGGATTACCGCCCTCGACGGCCGCATCTACATCCGCTCGGGCCTCGGCCTGACCCGCGACTGGCCCCGCAACCTGCTCGCCAACGGCCGCGCCGTGCTCCACATCGCCGGCCAGGATGTGCCCGTGCGCGCCCGACACGTCACCGATCCGACCGAGGCGCGGTCCATGCACGCGCCCGTCAAGCAAAAGTACGCCGCCGAACGCCCGGCCTCGACCGCCGACGAGCCGCTCACGCCGTCCGAACAAGCCGTGTTCGAGTTGCTGCCCGAGGCGAGCTAGGCACGTTCGGCAATTTCGAACAAATGTTCTATGCTATGGTATGCCCGACGGCGCGCGCTGCCCGCGGTGCCTGGAATTCGAGGAAGAGATCCGCGAATTGCATCAACGCCTGGCTGCCGTTGGCCAGTACGTGACGTACTCGCCGGGTCCGAGCCCCACACCGAAGCTCGAGCACGAGCTCCAGCGCTGGTTAGCCGTCAATCCCCGCGCCGATGCCGCCGCCGGCTTCCGCGCGGGTTGGTCGCGGCTGGCCCGATTCGTCCGGCCCTTACTGCGCGAGTGGGAAGCCCGTTGGTGGCGCGCCGCGGGCGAGAACGACCGCCTCAGAGCCCGCCTCGGCACCCTGCTCCGAGAAGTCAGCCGCCTGAGCGAGCGGGGCTGACGCCGGGCGGGCGACTAGCCTGGGCTGCTGAGGAGCCAGCGGTCGATGCTGGCGAGCGCGGCGACCTTGAGGGACTCGGGCGCGCCGCTGGCGCGAATGGAGCACGCGGCGATGTGCGCGAGGGCGGCGTCGTCGAGCCCAAACGTGTGGCGGGCCAGCTCGTATTCGTCGAGGACCCCTGAACCGAAGAACAGCGGATCGTCGGCGTTGAGGCTGACCTGCACGCCTGCCGCCAGGAGCCTGGGCAGCGGATGTCGGTCAAAGTCCGGGACGACGCCGAGCTGCACGTTCGACGTCGGGCAGACGTCCAGGCACACCTCCTCAGTCGCCAGTCGCTCGAGCAATGACGGATCCTCCGCGGCGCGCACGCCGTGCTGGATGCGCCGCGCACCGAGCGCATCAAGTGCGCCGCGGACGCTCGCTGGCCCGCCGTGCTCGCCGGCGTGCGGCGCGCTGATCAGTCCGGCCGCGTGGGCGACGGCGAACGCCTGCGCAAACGGCTCGGGCGGCCCGCGCGTTTCGTCGTCGGCGAGTCCGAACGCGACCACGCCGCGGCCGGCGTAGCGCGCGGCCAGATGCGCCAGGGGCATAGCGTCGGCCGGCGGGTGGACGCGGTTGGAGCTGACCATCAGGCCGACGCCGACCTGCAGGTCGCGCGCGGCGCGGCTGGCGGCGTCCAGTAGCACCTCGAGGATGGCCTCCTCGTTGCGCAGGCCAACCCGCTCGGCTTCCGTTGCCGTCAACCAGGCGGAGGGTTCGACCCAGACGGCGCCGGCCGCGGCGGCATCCTCGACGATCTCGCGCACCAGGCGCGCGAGATCGTCGGGCGAACGCAGCGCTTCACAGGCCGCGCGATACAGCGCAATAAACCGCGGAAATGTGCCGTCGGGCTGCAACGGCTCGGGCAGTCCATGGTGTTCAGACAACTCGGCCAGTGTCGACGGCCGCATCGCCCCCTCGAGGTGCAGGTGGAGATGCGCCTTCGGCAGCGCCTTCAGATCGCGGACCATGTATGGCGCATCTTAGTGCCTCTGGCAGAGATCGCTCCTCACCCCAGCCCCCTCTCCTCCCGAGAAGATGGGGGAGTTGATCCCTCCAGCTGACCCGCGGTTGATCCCCTGCAGCGGGGCATCGCGGCCTCGCGCCGGGCCGCGGCGGGGACGGGGTGCGATTTCCGGCCGTGCCGCCTCAGTCCTCGTCGGGCGGGCGGCGGAGGCGCTTGGTGGTGCCGCGGCGGGTTTTGTCGTCGACGCGCGCGGCGCGTTTGGTGCGACTGGGTCGCGTTGGCCGGCGGGGTGGCGGCGGCGGCGCCAGCGCTCGGGCGACCAGTTCGGCCAGCCGCTCGATCGCGATCTCCTGGTTGCGGCTGAGCGAGCGATCGTCCTGAACGGTGATGCGAAGCGGCCGTTGGCCCACACCCAACGCGAGCGTGAGTCGGTCGACGACGGCGGGCTCGAGGCCAGCCAGACTGTCCGGCCCGATGGTCAACTCGGCGCGCGTCGAGGCCTTGTCACGGTGCTGCCCGCCCGGGCCGCTCGACCGGCTGGCCGTCCAGACCGCGCCCTTCAACAGGTGTTCGACCACCTCCTCGACGTCCATGTATGAACTACTATCTGGCCACAGACCAAATTACCGCAGCCGATTACCGATCAGCGGGGGAACCAGACGCATGCTGTCTAAGGAAAACACCGAGCTGTTGTGCCGCGTCGGCGCTGGCACCGTCATGGGCGACATGATGCGCGAGTACTGGCTGCCGTGCCTCTACAGCTGGGAGCTGACTGCCGACGGCGACCCGCAGCGTGTCCGCATGCTCGGCGAGGACCTGATCGCCTGGCGAGATTCGAACGGCAAACCCAGTTTCGTCGCCAACAACTGCCCGCATCGCGGCGCCTCGCTGTTCTTTGGCCGAAACGAGGAGGCTGGTCTGCGGTGCGTGTACCACGGTTGGAAGTTCGACGCCGACGGACAGTGCGTCGACATGCCCAACGAACCTGCCGAGTCGGACTTCAAAACCAGAGTGCGGGCCGTCGCGTACCGGGCCGCTGACGCCGGCGGTATCACCTGGGTCTATATGGGTCAGCGACAGGCGGACCCGCCTGGCCTGCCCGCGTGGGAGTGGACAGGCGTCCCCGAGAATCAACTCCAGCACTCGCACAAGGCGGTCTACGAGTGCAACTTCATGCAAGCGCTCGAAGGCGAATTGGACACCACGCACGTCTACTTCCTGCACTCGCGGCTCGATCCGAAGGACGCGCCGGGCTTTGGCCTGTACGCCCCGGACCGCCGCGCGCGGCTGGAAATCGTCGACACCAATTACGGCGTGATGTACGGCGCGCGCCGAACCGAGGAGGACGGCGAACACTACTACTGGCGTACCACGCAGTTCCTCTTCCCGATCTACGGCATGTTCCCGGGCGGGGGTGAGGACGGCACGGTGCCGCTGTCGATGTACGTGCCGATCGACGACGAGCACACCCTCCACTGGGGGTTGTGGTGGCATCCCAGTCAGCCCATGGCGCGCTTTGGCAAACCGCTGCAGCAACGGCTGAACGACACCGGCCAGTTGATCGGCGGCGTCGGGCCGATGAAGCCGCACCAGACCGGCAAGTGGTTCCCCGATTGGTGGCCGGAAGCGTGCATGGACAACAACTTCTTGATGAACCCGGAGATCAAGAAGTCGCGGAGCTTTACGGGCATCCCCAGCGTTCGACTCCAGGATGACGCGGTCATCACCAGCATGGGGCCGATCCTGGATCGCACCAAGGAACACCTGGGCACCGCCGACGCGGCCGTCATTCGGGTCCGGCGGCGCATGCTCGAGGCGGCCAAAGCGCTGCGTGAGCGCGGCGTCAGCCCGCCCGGGGTCAACACGCCCGAGCTGTACCGGCTGCGGTCGTGTCAGGCCATCCTGGAGAAGGAACAGAACTGGCAGACGACCCTCGAAGACTGGCACCTGGCGCGCACCACCGAGCACCCGACCGGCGGCTTCAAGCCCGTTCGCACGGTGCCCGAAGGCGGCTTCGGGCGGGCCCAGAGGTACGCTCAAGACTAGATCGCTTAACGAGTACGGGTCGGGGGGCCCAGCGGGCCCCCCGCCGCCAGACGCGGCTCCTGACCTCAGGTGCGCCATACTTGTGCGGCTATGCGACGGAACACAAATCGCATTCGCGTATCGCACGCCGGGACCGCGCCACGGCCGCCAGAGCTGCAGGCACTGCGGGCGGCCGGCCAGAGTGATCCTGCGCTGCTCTCAGAAGCAGTCAGAGAGGTGGTGCGGAAGCAGATCGAGGTCGGCATCGACGTCGTCAACGATGGCGAGCTGAGCAAGAGCAACTTCACCAACTACGTGCGCGACCGACTCGGCGGGATCGAACCCGCCAACGCGGGCGCCGCGAGTAAAACCCTGCCGCCGCGGAACATCAACGCCCGTGACCTGCGCGAGTTCCCCGAGTTTTTCGGCAGCGGCGGTGGCGGCTTCGGCCGGGGCCGCGCCGGCGCGGCGATTGGCGGCTTCCCGGCGCCGATGATCGTCAGCGGACCAATCACCTACGTCGGCGAGCAGACGGCGAAAATCGACGTCGCCAATCTCAAATCCGCCATGCAGGGCGTCGGTGCCGAGGTGGAAGCCTTCCTGCCGGCGGTCGCCCCCGGGACGGTCGAGCACTGGCTCTACAACCAGTACTACAACACCGACGAGGAGTTTCTCTTCGCCCTGGCGGATGCGCTGCACGCCGAGTACAAAGCCATCACCGACGCCGGCCTGAACCTGCAGATCGACGATCCTGACCTGCCCGATGGCTGGCAGATGTTCCCGGGCATGAGCGTCGCCGAGTACCGCTCGTACGCCTCGCTCCGTGTGGAGGCCATCAACCACGCGCTGCGCGGCATTCCCGAAGAGCAGGTTCGGCTGCACGTCTGCTGGGGCAGCGGGCTGGGACCGCACAAGAACGACATCGACCTGCGGGACATCATCGACGTCATCCTGAAGGTCAACGCGCAGGTGTACTCGATCGAAGCCGCGAACCCGCGGCACCAGCACGAGTGGCGGGTCTGGCAGGAAGTCACATTGCCCGCGGGCAAGTCGTTCATGCCGGGTGTGATCGGTCACGCCACGGACATCGTCGAGCATCCGCGACTGGTCGCCGATCGATTGGTGCAGTACGCGAAGCTGGTTGGCAAGGAAAACGTGGTCGCCGGCACAGACTGCGGCGTGGGTTCGCGAGTCTGGAACGGCGAAATCGCCTGGGCGAAATTCGCGGCCATGTCTGAGGGCGCGCGCATCGCCTCGAAAGAGCTGTGGGGGTAATGTCGTGCATGTCGATGTGAAAAAACCACCGTCGCCGCAGACGCTCGGAAAGCACTTTCCGGGCATGCTGGAGGCGCATCGGGCGCTGCAGGCCGCGGCCGCGCAGGGCGGACCGCTGGACGAGCGCACGCGCGAGCTCATCCTGCTCGGCGCGTTCACCGCCGCGCGCCAGGAAGGTGGCTTCAAGTCCCACGCCCGCCGCGCCCTCGCCGCCGGTGCGACGCCCGAAGAGCTGCGTCAGGCCGTCGCCATCACCATGGGCAACGTCACGTCCATCGAAGTCGTCGCCGACGCGCTGCTGTGGGTGGACGAGGTTGTCGGCTAGGCCGGTCCCGATCGCTACTGCGGTTCGGCCGGCCGCAGCCATGCGCGCTGCGGGGGTGAGCAAACTCGCGTGAGGTTCCGCGCGGGGGACCTGGAGTTCAACGCGAGCGTCGCGGAGACGCGGGAGGTGGCTTCGCGGCAGACGGGGGAGATGCTGCGGTCGATCACGATTCAGTTCCGCGCGCAGAAGGAAGCGATGCACGCGCAGGCGCTGGCCGAGGCAGAGCAGCGGCGGGCGGGTGGGTTGTTCTCGTTCGGCGAGGCGGGTGAGACGCCTGAGACCGAATGGCGCGTCCATGAGCACACGTTCAGCTACGTCGGGTCTGAGCCCTGGGGAATCAATCACCACGTCTGGCGGATCGAGGAGGTCGAGCGCCTCGCGTGCGCCCAGCTGATCATCGGTTCGGTCACCCTCGAGCCGTACGAGTACGTGGAGCAGGTCGCCGACGGCGACAGCCTGAGGCTCGCCGCGCGGGCCACGGTCTCGGAGGCCGACCTCGAGGCGCTCTCCCGTATGGCGGACCCCGTCGACGTGGTTCGGGTCGGCATTTCGAGCACCCCGCGCCGCATGCGGCTCGACGGGTACGTCTGGGGCCCGGGCCCGTCAGGCCTGGGCGTTGCCCTGGCCTGCGAAGATCTGCGCGAACCGCGGGTCAGCCTGGCGGGCATCGAAGCCGTCCCAGGAGACGAGGGCCTCGAAGACCTGATCGCGATCCTGCAGGCCAGGGCGCTGCTCGGCGATCAGGACCTGGTGGAATTGCGCGAACGCGGCCGAGCGCGCCGCCATGCCGCCCGCCGCGTCGCCAGTATCACTGGCTGGAGCCTTTGATTTAGGTCTGGGCTGACCTACCATGGCGCCCATAGAGCCTGGGGAGGTTCGGATGGGTTTTACGATTCGCTCCCGTCGTCGCGTGCGTCGATCCGCACACGTGCTGCCACTGCTGCTGTCGGTGGCCTGGCTGACGGCCTGCAGTACCGCGGCCCCGGCTCCGGTTGCGGCCCCGGCTGCGGCGCCAACCACGGCACCCGCGGCCGCGCCCGCCGGCGCCGCTCCGGCCAGCACGGCCAACGGAACGCCGATCAAGATCGGCTACATGGCCGACGCCAATGGCACCAGCGCTCCGATCGCGGCCGGCATGCACCTGGGCACCGACCTCGCCCTGCAGCAAATCAACGCGGCCGGGGGCATCAACGGCCATCCCCTGCAAGTGACGTACGTGGACCCGCAGAGCGATCCCACCCAGGCCAGCCAGATGGCCACGCAGCTGGTGCAGACCGACAAGGTGGACGTGCTGATGGGCGCCGTGCTCAGCTCGGAGTGCCTGGTCGTCCAGCAGCTGGCCCTGAAGCTCCAGACGGTGTACCTGCCGACGTTTGGCTGCGCCGCCGAGGAGTTTTCCACGGCGTCCTGCAATCGCTACTCCTTCCGCTTCGAGCCCATCGGCAGCCAGCAGTTGGCCCCGCTGGTCGAGTACATCGTCAAGACCTACGGCACGAAGTGGGCGATGACGTACTCGGACTATGCGTATGGCCAGTCGCAGCTCAAGGCCTACACGGCGGCGCTTGCCAAGCTGAATGCCAGCATCGTCCTGCCGATCCCGGTGCCGCAGAACGAACCCAACCTGGCGCCGTACGTGACCAAGATTCCGACCGACGGCTCGGTCAACGGCGTCATCCTGCTGGGCCTCGGGGCAGGCGACCTCACCCGCGTGTCGCTGGCGCTGGGCCAGTACGGCATCGCCCCCAAGGTGCAGGTGATCGGCAACTCCGGGCGTGACGTGTATGGCGGCAGCTATCCCGACTTCCTCAAGGGCTCGGTCAACGTCCAGACGTTCCTCTCGGGCCAGCCGCCGAACAATCCATACGGCGACACCTATGAAAAAGGGTGGAAAGACATCACCCAGCGAGAGCCGGAGTGGGCCAGCATTTTTGGCGGCGCCGACAAGGCTCTCGCATTTGAAGGCTACGTCCAGTACAGCGCCATGATGGCGCTGAAGACCGCGATGATCGCCGCGAAATTCACGGGTAAGGCAGATACCGAGGGGCTGATCTCAGCACTCGAAAAAGTGAACATCCCGCTCGGGCCAGATGCGCCGGGCGGCGGCATCATCATGAACCCGGCCGACCACCAGGGCGCCCAGACCGTCTACGTCTATCGCGTCGGCGGTGCGACACAGGAAGAGTTGTTGTCAACGGTGCCCGCGGATCAGGTCCCGCAGTTCAACACGTGCCACGTGTAAACGTAGCTTGCTGGGCGAAGCGATCTAGTAGGCACGACCCTCCGAAGCGCTTCGCGTGTTCGCAGTTGCGCGAAGCGCCCTTCGCGGGGGGTCGCCGCGGGAAGGAGCGCGCAGCGCGCTTGTGCTTACACGCAGCAGCGACTGGCGGCGGGGGGCCCGCAGGGTGCACCCCGCGGAGCGAAGCGAGCGTGGGCTCCCCCGACCCGTACGACGTCGGGCACGCGACTTGTGCATGACCTGATTCTTCAACTGCTGAACGGTCTCGTCGTGGGTTCGTCCCTGGCGCTCGTGGCGTCGGGGCTGGCGCTGGTGTTTGGCGTGCTCGACATCGTCAACTTTGCCCAGGGCGAGCTCTTCATGCTGGGCGGGTACGTCCTGTTCTTCACCGTCCAGGCGACGGGCAACTTCATGCTCGGCGTGGTCGCGGCCGGCGTCATCGTCGGTCTCGGCGGGGGGGCGCTGCTGTACGGCATGGTCTGGCCGCTGCTCGGTCGGTCCCAGGCGTTGCCACTGCTGGCCACACTGGGCCTGGGGCTGATCCTCCAGCAGGAGGCGACCAATCTCTTCAACTCCACGACCCGATCGGTGGCCCCACCGATTGCGCTGCGGATCCCGATCGAGAACCTGGACTATCCCGCGTACAACCTGGTGATCGTCGTGGTCAGCGGCGCCATTCTGGCCGCCGGGTTCCTGTTTCTCAAGTACACCAGCTACGGCATCTGGCTGCGCGCGGTCGCCGAGAACCGACCGATGGCCGCATCGCTCGGGGTGTCAGTGCCGCGGGTGTATTTCCTGGCGTTCGTCCTGAGCGCGGCGCTGGCCGGCGTGGCGGGCGCCCTCCTGGCGCCCGTCGTGTCGGTCTATACCACGGTCGGATCGGACGTGATCATCAACGCCTTCATCGTCGTGGTGGCCGGCGGCATGGGCAATTTCCGCGGCGCGGCGCTGGTCGCGCTCCTACTCGGGGAGGTCGAATCGGTCGGCTCGATCTGGTTCCGACCGGTCGAAGTCCAGGTGTTCGCGCTGGCGCTGGTCATCGCCATTCTGGTCTACCGCTCGCGAGGCAAGGCCGCCCCACCGTTCAGACCAGCCGCGGTCCGCGGGCGAAGTTCTATCGGCGTGACGCGCGCCACGTACACCGTCCTGACCGTCGCGCTGCTGATCCTGGCCGTGGTCGCGCCACTGGTCGGCGAGAACCTGTCGCAACGCGTCGGCATCTACCTCATTTATGGGCTGTTAGGCGTGTCGGTCGCGCTCATCACGGGCTTCGGCCGGCTGTTCAATATCGGCGTCGGCGCCGTTTTTGGCCTGAGCGCCTACACGGTGGCCTTCCTCACGAACCACAACGTCTACAACCCGCTGGCCCTGTTCGCCGCCGCCGTGCTAGCCGCGCTGGTGATCTCGGTGCTGTTCGGCGTGTACACGAATGTCGCCTCGGGCGTCGAGTACATGATGCTCACGTTCCTGACGACGCTGGCCATGGCCGCTGTGCCGTCGGTGGCGCCGCAGCTCACCGGCGGCGACAACGGCCTGCAGGTCAAAGGCGGCCTGCAGCCGTCCTTCGACATCAACCCGCTGCTGGGCGACCAGTTCTACTACTTCGTGCTCGGGGTGGTCCTCGTGTGCCTCGCGGCGTGCGGGTATCTGCTGTCGTCGCAGTTCGGCAAAGTCGCTCAGGCGATCGGCCGCAATCCTGCCCGCGCCGCGGCGATGGGCTACGAAGTGAGCCGTCATCGGATGGCCCTGACGTTGTTGTCGGGCGTGCTGGCGGCCGTCGCGGGCTGGCTCTACGCGCTGGACAACGCCTTCGTCTCGCAGGATCTGCTGGGGCTGGGCAACTCGTTGAACGGCTTGTTGTACGCCCTCGTCGGCAGCGCCGAGCACGTGATCCTGGGCCCGCTGCTGGGCGCCGCCGGCTTCCGTTATCTGACGGATAGCCTCGGACGCCTCACCTCACAGTCGTCGCTGTACATTGGTCTCGCGCTCCTGGTGGTCGTGTATGTCCTGCCCAACGGTCTGCTCGGCCTGCTCGACCTGGTCACGCGTCGCATTCCGGTGCGGGCCGTGGAGCAAGCACCCAGAAGCCAACCAATCCTGCACAGACGGGAAGGTCTCTAGACACGATGATCGTCGATATCCATGGCCACACCAACGCACCGCCGAGTCTGTACGCCTACAAGGCGGGTTTGCAGTCTTCCAAGGGCGCGCACGGGAAAGGCAATCCCGGCCTGAACGAAGAGGCGATGGCCAATTCGGTGCGGAATCACCTCGCCAACAACCTCGATAAAGTCGGGACCGACGTGCAGTTCCTGTCCCCACGACCGTTCCAGTTGATGCACTCGGAAAAGCCCGAGAAGATCGTGCACTACTGGGTGGAGGCCAACAACGACGCGATCGCGATGAGCGTCAAGTTGGCGCCGACGCGATACCGCGGCGTGGCCGGACTACCGCAGTGCGCGGGCGTGCCGATCACCAACACGTTCGCCGAGATCGACCGCTGCATCAACGATCTCGGGTTCGTGGGGATCATGATCAACCCGGATCCTTTTGAGGGAGGCGGAACGCCGGCGCCCGGGATGGGCGACGAGTACTGGTATCCGCTGTACGAGAAGATGGTGGCGCTGGACATTCCGGCGCTGATTCACTCCGCGAGTTGCCGCGACCCCTGGGACACGTACTCCAACTACTTCATCACGACCGAGACGCGGTGCATCATCTCGATGGTGTCCAGTGGGACGTTCGACGCGTTCCCCAAGCTGAAGATCATCGTCAGCCATGGCGGCGGCGCGGTGCCGTACCAGGTGGGCCGGTATCGGGCGTTTTTCGGGCGCCATCTCGCCGAGAGCGGCGGATTCGACGTCCAGTTGAAGAAGTTCTACTTCGACACGGTGCTGTACAACCCCGAGGCGATCGACCTGCTGGTGCGCATCGTGGGCAGCGATCGCTGCATGTTTGGGACCGAGAATCCGGGCACTGGCAGTTACAAGGACCCCGCGAGCGGCAAGATGCTCGACGATCTCAAGCCAGTGATCGAAGGCATCGCCTCGCTGACCGACCAGGACAAGCAGAACATCTTCGAAGACGTGCCGCGGAAAGTGTTTCCCAGGTTCAAACCGTAGACGGTGCTGACTGATACCCGTCGGGGGAGCACACGGAGTAGCTGGTCGCGTACTCGTCCGGGTCGGGGGAGCCCTGCGGGCCCCTCGCCGCCAGTCGCTGCTCCGCTCGCAGGCTTGCTGCGCGCTCCTTCCCGCGGCGACCCCCCGCTTAAGAACCGAGCTGACGGGTACTCCGGCGCTACGGGGCCTGCCGCGTACGGCTGACGGCATTGGCCAGCTGCGTGCGCCTGATGGCATTGGCCCGCTACGCGGAGGGTCTCTCGAACCGTATTTAGCGCGCGGGTGAGAAATCTGGGGATCTAACATCGGGCCCAATGGGAAAGCTGGACTTTGCGTTCTGGGATGTGATTCCGCACGCGGCGACCGGCCAACAAATCGCGGACGAGTACGACTTGCACATCGCGCTCGCGCAGCGGGTCGAGGCGCTCGGGTGGCACTCGTATTTTGTGATCGAGCACCAGAACACGCCCCAGGGGACCAGTTCGCCCAGCGTCTACCTGACGGCTGTGGCCAGAGCAACCAGCACGCTGCGACTGGGCGCGATGATGTGGCAGCTGCCTTTCTACCACCCGCTGCGGCTGGCCCAGGACGTGGCGATGCTGGACCAGCTGTCGCGCGGCCGCGTGGAGTTCGGCACCGGTATCGGCGTGCACGAGCACGAGTTCATCCGCTGGGGTGTCGATTACTACGAGCGGGCCGCCATCAGCGAAGAGGTGCTGGCCATCGTCAAGATGGCCTGGACCCAGGCCGAAGTGACGTTCGACGGCAAGTACTTCCACTTTGACGAAGCGCTGCCGCACCCCCGGCCGTTTCAACAGCCGTATCCGCCCATCTGGGCAGCCGTGCACAGCGATATGTCCGTCGAGTTCGCCGCGCGCAACAACTACCACGTCGCCAAAAACCTCGATACCGACGACGTGGTCGCGGGCAAATTCGACCTGTACCGGAAAACATGGCGGGCGAGCGGTCACCCTGGGCCGATGCCGCGCATCTTTCTGATGCGGTCAGTCCACGTTGCCCCGACAGATGATCAGGCGGAGGCCGAGGCCCGCCAGTATCTGGCCACTGGCGGCGAACGCGTCGGCGGCGGACCGATTGCCCAGACTCGCATCGGCTGGGGCAGCCATGCGCGCGGCATGGGGGCCGACAGCCAGCGGGCCGACAACCTGGCCCGCGGCCAGACCATGGCCGAAGCCGCCCGCAACTACGAGTTCAACGTGGAACACGGGTTGACGCTGGTCGGCAGCCCCGAGACGGTCATTCGCCGGCTGCAAGCCGGCCAGCAGCGGCTGGGCTACGACCTGTTCTGCACCAACCATCAGATCGGTCGCATGCCACCCGAGCTGGTGTCGCGATCGATCGAGCTGTTCGGAAAAGAAGTGATCCCCGCGTTCGCCGCGACCCCCGCCGCAGTGTGAAGCGGCCCCTTATAAGGGGTTGATGGCGCCCTCGCGCAACCATCCGACAGAATGAACAGGTTGCGTCGACTGCCGGCTGCGCTGTGCCTCGTGGTCTCCCTGCTTGGCAATGCGGCGCCTGCCCAGGCCGACCGCTGGTATTCGCCCTCGCCCGTGTTGGGGATCATCGACGCCGGGCGAGAGTCCTCGGCGGCGCGCCAGGCCGGCGCAAGCTGGGATCGGGCGCTGTTCCTGTGGCAGTCGATCCAGCCCAATGGCCCCAACGACTGGACCCTGGACAGCTACCTCGACACGTCGCGGCTGAAGCCCACGTTCGCAACCGGCTTTCCGGTGGTTGGGGTGGTCCAGGGCACCCCTGGTTGGGCAGCGGGCGACTACCACGACGGCGCATCGGCGGTGCCGACCGGCCTGGATTATCCGGTCGACGACCCGCGCAATCCGTTTGGCCAGTTCATGCTGCGGCTGGTGCGTGCCTACAAGGGCCACATCACGACCTGGGTCGTCTGGAACGAGCCCGATTTTCTCCCCGGCGAGTCGGGCACCTGGTGGACGTGGTCGGGCAACGCATTGGACTTCTACAAGCTGTTGAAAACGGCCTACCGCGCCATCAAAGAGGTTGATCCGAGCGCGACGGTGGTGTTCCCGGCCACCACCTACTTCGCCGACGCGGTGCACGGCCGCGAACTGTTTCTCGCCCGGGTGCTGAGGGAAGCGAACAACGACGGCGAGGCGCCCGCTAACGGCTACTTCTTCGACGCGGTGGGCGTGAATCTGTACTGCTCGCTGGACGCCGTCTACAAGGTGTACGGGGTGTATGCGAACATTCTGGCGCAATATCAGCTGCGCCGCCCGCTCTGGCTCACCGAGACCAATTGCCCCGTCTACAACGACGCGACTACGCCGGAACCGGCCTCGGGGCGCATCACCACCGACGAACAGGCGGCGTATCTGATCGAGGCCGTCGCCCTGGCACGGGCGGCCGGGTACGCACGCATCGGCTGGTACAGCATGGTCGACCACGACGCGAGCAGCGGCATCTTCGATCGCTGGGGGTTGCTGCGCGCGGACGGCTCGCGGCGCCCGGCGTACCTCGCCTTCCAGGTCGCGAGCCAGTTTCTCTCGCAGCCGGGGGTCAGTGCGCGGCTCGCGCCGCTCGGCACGACCACGGCCGACGGCTGGCCGGTGACACGGGTGATCTTCGACGATCTCAGCGAGCAGTCGCGCGTACAGGTGTTGTGGCGGACTGCCGCCGGGCCCGCCACGGTGAACGTGGAGGCCGCGGGCAGTGCCGCGTTGCTCATGGACCCGCTGGGTTTCACGGCGACGGCGAACCGCGCTGATGCGGGCTGGGAGGTGCCGCTGCCGCCGACGCGCGTTGCGCAGCCGTCGGATCCGCCCGGGTTTCAGTCCGTTGGGTATCCGATCTTGCTGGTCGAAACTGGGGTGCCGAGTGGGCCGCGGGTCGAGGCGCCGCGGGTGACCTCGCCGCTCATGGCGCTGGCGCCAGCGGTGCTCCCGGCGCCTGCGCCGGTCCAGGTTATCGCGCCGCCGGCTTCGGCCGCTGCGCCGGTGGCGGTCGCGACGCAGGTCGCGCAACCGCCGGCAGTGGCGCTGCTGCCGGCGACGACGCAGCCGGGCGCGAGCCTGGTCCTGAGCATTGGCAATCCGCAACCTGGCGACCTGCTGCCGCGCGGGAAGTACGTGATGCAGGGCCTGGCGTTCGATCGCGCGGCGAACTCGGGCAGCGGCGTCGATCGCGTCTCGGTCTTCGTCGACGATCGCGACAGAGGCGGCCAGCACGTCGGCGACGCCACGCTGGGCCAACCTGGCCCGACCGGCTTCACCGTCAACGCCGATCTGAGCCGCGTCAACGGCGTCCACACCCTCTTCGTCTATGCCCGCTCCGCGGTCTC
>DATGER010000066.1:0-7355 GCA_035309865.1 Chloroflexota bacterium | reverse complement strand
GATCGACTGGTACGCGTTGTAGGTATTGAGGTGCAGCCCGCGGCGCACGAAAATGCGAGCCAGGATGTCGCCCGGCGTGGCAATGCCCTGGCCTGCCGCGCCTCCAATGCCAATTGCCAAGTCCATTCATCTGGCTCCATTTCGATAAGCAAAATCTATAGCTGAGTTGCTGTCGTCTATAACAGCCCTAAGATACCGTGTTTGACTGCCCTGTGGCCATGATGTCTGTTCTCAGCGCGTGGGCTTGCGGGCGCGGATCAGCACGAACATTGGCCGGCGCCGCTCGTCGCGCGCCGCGGGGTCGGTCTGCACACGGTCCGCGCTCGGAACCGGTTCCACGACGCGCTCGAGTGTCAGCCCGGCGTCGATCAGCCCATTGATCAGCGTTGCCAGCGTGCGGTGAACCTTGCGGACGCCGGGAATGAACCAGTGCTCCTGGCGAGCGCCCTCCTCCGCATAGTCGTCGAGCGCATATCGTGCGCGGTGGCCCTGCGCGTCGAGCACCCAGCCGTCGCCCGGCAGGCGCGCGGTGAAGATCGGGTGTTCGGTCGAAAACACCAGGACGCCGTCGGGCACGAGCCAACCCGCGATGCGCCTGACCAGGCCGGTGTAGTCGTCCACATAGTGAAAGGCCAGGGAGCTGACGACCAGGTCGAACCGGGCCGCTGGAAATGCCAGCTCCTCCAGGCTCGCGCGCTGGTAGTTGAGGTTCGGATGCGCCCAACCGGCGCGGGCCAGCGCGAGCATCCGATCGGACACGTCGACGCCGATCACCTCAGACGCACCTGAGGTGGCGAGATAGTGGGCGAGCTGGCCGGCCCCACAGCCGAGGTCGAGCGCGCGCCGACCGGCCGCCGCGGGCAGCAGCGCGAGCAGGTCGGGTTCTCCATTGCCCGCTCCCACCCCGTGCCAAAGCGTTCGAGGGTCGAGTAGCCGGCGAAGAAGCCCGCGTCGTCATAAATGTTCTGGGGTTTGCCCGCATCCTCCACCATCAGGCGCAACCGTACGCTATGCGACGATGCACTTCCAGGCGCCAGCGCCGGCGTGTTCCGACTGGAGTCGCGTCTGCCCCACGGCGGTGCGCGGCCGCCTGCTACGGTAGCGGAAGCTCATGTCAGGAGTGTGGCTATGGCTACGTTCGTGATCGTCCACGGCGCGTGGGGTGGGGCCTGGTCCTGGAACAAATTCGTGGTGCCAGCGCTCCGCGAGGCGGGGCAAACCGTCCATGCCGTGACGCTGACCGGTCTGGGCGAACGCACCCACCTCGCGTCGCCCGAGATCAGTCTGGACACGCATATTGAGGACGTTGTGAACGTGCTGTTCTACGAGGACCTGACCGACGTCATCCTGGTCGGGCACTCGTACGGCGGCAACGTGATCACCGGGGTCGCCGACCGGGTTCCCGAGCGACTCCAGCAACTCGTCTATCTGGACGCGGCCACACCCGGCGACGGCCAGTCGAGCGCCGACACGCCCCCCGGCCGCCGCCGGGAGCTTGAAGTACAGGCCCGGCAGAGCGGGGATGGCTGGAAGGTCCCGCCGGGGCCCGTCCCAACGGACCAACCGGCCGAAGTCACCGCGTGGGCAACCCCGCGGCGGAGTCCGATGCCGATACGCACGATGACTACCGCGCTGAAGCTGAGCCACGGTGAGACGACGCTGCCGCGCGCATTCGTGTACTGCACGCTCGGCAAGGAGCCCGGCAGCCCACAGGCGGCTCGCGCCGAACGGATCAGAAGTGATCCGCGCTGGCGCTTCTTCGAGCTCCACACCGGCCACAACCTGCACTACACCGCGCCGAACGAGACGGTCGGGATCCTGCTCGAGTTGGCGAGATCCCCGGTTGCCGCCGCCAGATGACGCTTGAGAGCGATTGGAAGCGCGGTGACTTCACGATCTCGACGGACCCGCGGTACCTGGATCTGGCGATGATTTCGCGCTTCCTCGGCGAGGAGGCGTACTGGTCGCGCGGGCGCACCGCCGAGCAGGTGCGGCGTTCGATCGACAACTCGGCCATGTGCTTCGGCATCTATACCGGCGCGTTGAGTGAGGCCACGCCGCACCAGGTTGGCTTCGCCCGACTCGTCTCGGACATGACGACCTTCGCCTGGCTGTGCGATGTCTTCGTGCTCCCGGAGGCCCGCGGCCAGGGCCTCGGCGCCTGGCTGGTCAGCCTGGCCGCCGAGACGGTTCGCGCCAACGGCATTCGGCGCGTCCTGCTCGCCACCCGCGACGCACACGCGCTGTACGCCCGCTACGGCTTCGAGCCGCTCGCGGAGCCGCAGCGCTGGATGAGCCTCCAGGTCCAGGCACTCGCCGGGCCGTAGGCCAGCGCGTTCGTCAGCACTGGCGTCGGCCAGCGACGTCGAGCAGGCGGTGTTCGGCGCAATCGGTCGCGACTGTGTCGGCGGCTGGCTCAGCAGTGCACGATCAATCAGGGCGCCAGCGTCACGGTCGGCACCCAGCCATCGCGGCCGTCGTCGCCGCGGATATGCGTCCACGCGCCGCTGCGCTCGAGGACCGTCACCGTGGTGCCTTCCGCATAGCCTCTGCCCGGCAGGCGGTCGCCGTTCGGCGCGCTGCGCAGGGCCACACCCAGGCCGTCGGTGCGGGCCACGCGCTGGCGCCCGCTCGCCGCGGCCGCGGGAGTTGGCGCCGCAGGGACCCCGGCTGGCACGGGCGTACTTCCGAGAGCCGGCACCGCCGGGCCAGCTGGCAGCGGCGCGGGGGTGCCGCTCGGTGGCGCTGGCGCACTCGCTGGTCCAGCGCCAGCCGTCGGCGCGAGGGTCACGGCCAGCACCCAGCCCTCGCGCCCGTCCGCACCGCGGATCCTGGCCCAGGCCCCCTGCTGCTCGAAGACCGTGACCAGCGCACCCTCGGGGTACCCCTGACCGGGCTGGCGATCGCCGCCAGGCGAAACGCGCAGGGCCACGCCTTGACCGTCCGTGTTCACCACCCGCCGCGGTTCGCCTGCTTCGCGAGTGTCCGTCGCGGTGGGCACTGGCGTCGTGTCGACTGAGTTCTGGCGGGGCGCGGCGGCGAGCGTCGGCGGCAGTGTCCGCGGTGCGGCGGCGAGCGTCCCCGCCGCGTGGGTGGCCTGGCCGGCTGGCGCGCCGACGGCCGGCGCCAGCGTCACGTTCTGCGCGGGTCGACCGAGTGGCTCGTTGACCCAGGCCAGCCAGGCCTGCGCGCCCGCGCCGACCAGCCAGCCACCGACCGCCAGCGCAACGACGAGCCCGAGCACCGCCAGGTGGCCCAGGCTGAGCGGCCAGCCCGGCAACGCGCGCCCGCCGGCGCGCCGCCACGTGACGCCCCCGCTGGCCACCTCACCACCGCCGGGCGTCACGGCGCGCGTCACGCGAGGCGTCACGCCGGCATCAGCTACCACACCAGGCGTCACGTGAGGCGTCACGCCGGGCGTCACACGCGGCGCCGGTCTGTGGGCGGAAGGCGCGTCGGCGGGGACGGACTCGTCGCGCCACTCGCGGACGATGAAGACCTGCCCGGTCGCGGCGTCGGTGCCGCCATCCAGGATGCGCGGCTGATCCGCGGCGCCGGCTCGGGCCGCGGCGCGGGCCGTCTGCCAGAAGTGTTCGGTTGCACCTGCGTCAGCAGCGAGCTCGGCGTGCAGCAGCCTGAGGACGACGCGGCGGTCGAGCGCCGTATCGTGCGCCAGCCAGTCCGTCGCCTCGTCGTCGATGGTCAGCTCCCGCTCGAGCGCGTACCGGTCGGCCAGACGCTGCTCGCGGACAATCAGGGGGACCATGCTGAAGCGCGCATCATCGCTGTCCGCGCCTGGACTCTGGCGCGGGTCAACCAGCGCGGCCTTCCCAGTGTAGCGGCGGTACGGTTGAATGAGACGATAACGCCGCGCGCGCGGGTCGGGAGCGGCGACCCGCGGTTCGCCACGGGAGTACGCATGCAGTCTGAAGCAGCCACCCGCACCGATCTCGAAGCGCTCGCGGCGCTCAACCGCGATTACGTCCAGTCTGTGCAGCATGGCGACGTCCGGCGGTTCGACGAGCTCCTGGCCGACGATTTCCTGGCATCGAATCCCGACGGGTCGCTGGTCAATAAGCAGCAGTTCCTCGAGCAGACCGCGCGTCCGGTGACCATCCGCGGACTGGCGGCGCACGACGTCCGGATACGGCTCTTGGGCGACGATTTCGCGATCGTCCACGCCCGCACCAGTTACACGACGGCCAGTGGCGAGCAGCGGCAGGGCCGCTACACGGACGTCTGGGCGCGCCGCGACGGCCGCTGGCTCGCGGTCAGCGCGCACGTCACACGCTGATCCCGCGACGACGTCAGCCGCGCGCGCTTCGCTCGGCACCCGTCGCGGTCGGACAAAGAGGCTTGGTCCGTATGAGAGACGCGCTGTTCGAGCACCCGCGACTGGCCGCGATCTACGACGCGCTCGATCCCGACCGAAGCGACCTGGAGGTGTATGTCGCCATCGCGCAGGAACTGGGCGCGCGCCGGGTGCTGGATGTGGGGTGCGGCACCGGTACCTTCGGTGTGCTGCTGGCGAATCGCGGCCTGGAAGTCACCGGTGTTGACCCCGCCAACGCCGTGCTCGACGTCGCGCGGGCCAAGCCGGGCAGCGAGCGCGTGAACTGGGTGCACGGCGACGCGACGACGCTCCCCCGGATGCAGGTCGACCTGGCCACAATGACCGGGAACGTCGCCCAGGCGATCGTCGAGCCGAGGGCCTGGGACGGTGCGCTACACGGGATCTACGACGCCCTGCGGCCCGGGGGACACCTCGTGTTCGAGACCCGCGATCCGGCGTATCGCGCCTGGCTGGAGTGGAACCGCGCGGCCTCGTATTGCATCACCGAGATTCAGGGCATCGGCGCCGTCGAGAGCTGGGTTGACGTCATCGACGTCAGCGAACCGCTGGTGACGTTCCGTGGGACGTATGTGTTTGCGGACGGACAGGTGCTGACCTCGGACTCGACCCTGCGGTTCCGCGAGCGCGACGAAGTGGAGGTGGCGCTGACGGCGCAGGGCTACCTCGTCACGGAGGTCAGAGAGGCGCCCGACCGGCCCGGCCGCGAATGCGTGTTCTTCGCCCTGCGGGAGCACTGACCAAGCCCGACGACGCGCGCGAGCCGCGCCATGATCACGCGTGGCAGGTGCGAGGCTGACCCGCTGGCCATTCTATGCCTTGACAGCTATATACTCGAACAGTTATATTCGGCTTGGCGCAGCATGAACGTGCCGTTCGAAGTCCTCGCCGAGCCCAACCGGCGCCGCATCCTCGATCTGCTCAGGCGCGCCGAACTGCCTGTTGGCGATCTCGTCGACTCGCTGACCGTCAGCCAGCCGGCCGTGTCCAAGCACCTGCGCATCCTCCGCGACGCGGGCCTCGTCGAAGTCCGCGCCGACGCGCAGCGGCGCATCTATCGACTGCGTACGGCGCCGCTCCAGGACCTCGACGCCTGGCTGGCGCCGTACCGCCAATTGTGGGCGACGCGTCTGGATCTGCTTGCACACCACCTGGACGCCATGCCTGACGCCGAAACACACCCATCAGCAGGAGGCCAACACGAACATGGATGAACGACACGACCTCGGGCAACTCGAGCACACCGGTGACCAACTCCAGCTGCGCTTCACGCGGAAGCTTCACCACCCGCCGGAAAAGGTCTGGCGGGCGCTTACGGAGGCCGAGCACCTCGCGGCGTGGTTCCCGACCGAGATCGCCGGCGAGCGGGCGACGGGCGCGGCGTTGCGCTTCACGTTCCGCCACGGCGAGGGCCCGACGCTCGACGGCCAGATGCTCAGATATGAGCCGCCGTCGGTGCTGGAGTTCCGCTGGGGCGATGACGACACGCTGCGGTTCGAGCTACAGCCGGACGGCGACGGCAGCCGGTTGAGATTCGTGAACACATTCAACGAGCTTGGCAAAGGCGCCCGAGACGCCGCGGGCTGGCACGTCTGCCTCGACAACCTCGTCGCCCACCTCGACGGGCGCGAGCCGTCCGGAACTCCAGCTGAGCGTTGGCACGCGGTGCACAGCGTGTACGTCGCTCGCTTCGGCCCTGAGGCCGCGACCATCGGTCCACCGGCGTCCTCGTCGATCAATGCTTAGCTCAGGAGCATCTCGGCGGCGATGATGGCGTGGCCTGCCTGGGTGCCATCGTGTTCTTCCACACTCCAGCACGCCGACAGGACCGCGTGCGCGACGGACCAGTCGCGCAGCCGGGCACGATCGTAGTCGAGCTCCTCCGCCAGGATGTCCAGGCGGCGGCAGAGGAGTTCGGGTGACCAGCCGTCAGCCGGGCGGGGATTGCAAACGAACGGGCCCACGTCGTAGCCGGGGTCGCCGGTCATGCCCTTGGGATCGATCGCGAGCCACGCGGTGCGCGTTGCGGACAGGACGTTGTAGTGATGGAAGTCGCCATGCAGCAGCACCGGCGCCGGCCAGGACTCCAGCAGTGCCCGGGCGACGTCGACGGCGGCCGCGAACACCCGCTCGGGCAGTGGTCCCGCACCGCCAAATGCCAACCGGTGACGTTCGAACGCCCGCGTGAACCACTCGGCCAGCGGCTTGAAGGTGCTCGCGGACTCAGCCGGCACCGGCCGCCACAGCCGTCGCAAGACGCGGGCGCCAATCCGCGTCGCCCGATCGTCGTCGGCCGACACCAGCCCGACCAGCATGTCGCCTGGCACCGCCCGCTCGAGCAGCATCGCGCAGCGCCGGGCGTCGGACTCCAGCACGCGGCAGGCCCCGTCGCCGTCATACACCAGGAGCGCCGCCAGTTCGCGGAAGTTCTCGCTCGGCGTCACGCCGATCTTGAGCACCGCCCGGGTACCGTCGGCGCGAACGGCTGGCGCGACGTAGTTGTACGAGAGCTCGAACGGCGCACCGAGTGTCAGCTCCCACCGGGCGGCGAGGTCGGCCAGCAGCGACGGCAAGCGCGCCAGCCACGCCACACCTGCCTCCCCGAACGCCTCGCGGAGCGTGCGCGCATAGGCCTCCGGGACTGCTGAGCCGGCCAGTTGCTCCAAGCCAGCCGGAGTCTAACTCGGCCGGGCGGGCGCGTTCACGTTTCACGGGCCGTGGCTCGGTGCAAGACAGCCGTGGTCGGCGAGGCGTACGGTGTTCGGTGTGACGGCGATGAATGAGCGTCTCGAGGGGCCAGCGGGTCCTATTGCGCGCCGGCGGCTCGGGCGGACTGGCGTCGAATTGACGGAGCTTGGCTTCGGCGGCGCGCCGATCGGGGGCATGTCGGCTGGACCGAGCGCCGAGGACGACGCGCACGCCGCCCTGCAGGCGAGCTGGGACATCGGAGTCCGCTACTTCGACACCGCGCCCTGGTACGGTCGCGGCCAGAGCGAGCTGCGCG
>DATGER010000065.1:0-14339 GCA_035309865.1 Chloroflexota bacterium | reverse complement strand
GCACACCCAGAACGCTTCGTACGCCAGCTTCCGCTGCCGCCACCGCTGCCAGGACCGGCCTGGATCAATAAACCTGAGGAGGTTCCGTCCACACGGTAATTCGTCCGCCGACCGGTCTCACCAGGGTTGACAGGTTCCGCTGCGGGCGGGACGAAATGGCCCGTTTTCCGAGCCTTTCTGCGCCTTCCTTGCATTTCTGCGAAGCCGACCGGTCGAATCGCCGTCGGCCCGTCAAGGCCGCCGGCGCTCTGCTCCCGAGCGCCGCGAAAACGTCCGAGAGCGTCCGCTCGAGTGCCGCTATCGACCACGTACTGTAAGACATCCTGCACGTTGCGCAACGTGTCGACCCCGTACAGCTGGTCGTCCGCCGTCGGCAGGATGTGCGTATCGGAGATATGGACCAGCGTGCGCATGAGTGATCAGGTTCCTCCGGGTCGGATTTGATATTAGACCCACGCTGTCAGGTAGCTCCGGCCGGCGAGCGTGGCGCGGAGACGGTTCCAGGTCCCGGATGGCGGCTTCGTCACGCCTGGCCGTTCGGGAAACTGGATGCCCTGGCGCAGGTCGTGCACGACTGCATACACC
The DNA here is from genome assembly GCA_035309865.1 of Chloroflexota bacterium. GTDB lineage: Bacteria > Chloroflexota > UBA6077 > UBA6077 > CF-72 > CF-72. Next base: position 13,754 of record DATGER010000065.1, on the reverse strand, counting down.
TCGAGGCGTTCACGCAGGTGCGGACTGGCGAACAGCTCCGGATAGGCCTCCGCCAACCACGTCGGCACCTGACGGAAGTCGGCCGCTTGCAGCGACGCTTCGTAGTCCGGAGCGACCGGCAGATGCGGCCGGTGGCTGAAGCGCAACAGGACGTCCAGCTCGAGGTCTGCAGCCGCGGACTGAGCCCGCTCAAAATCGAGGATCGCAGTCAGTGAGCGACCGTCGGTCATCAGGTTCTCCCAGTGCAGGTCGGTATGCACCAGTTGACGCGGATCATCGGCGAAGAGTGGGACTCGCTGCACGGCGAATTCCACCGCCGCGTGCACGAGCCCGGTGTCGACAAACGGCAGCGCGCTGGCGGACTTGCTGCTCGTGGGGGAAGGTCCACGTGGCTCCGACACGCGCCAGGCGCAGCACCACTTCAGCACCGATCCAGACGTCATTCGAGTAGGTCGACGCGCGGCGGAAGGTAGTGCCGGTATCAAGTCCAGTAGCCAGGAGCAGCGGCAGAGGCGGACGCGGATCGTCGAGCCCGACACTGTCCACCACCCCGCTACTGGCTTCCAGCGAAGCCACGGTAAGGTAGCTTTTGCATTCGCGGCGGCGCCTGGCAGCCCAGCAGCACCTGATCGTCAGCTCACGGCGTGTCGAATGCGAAGCACACCTTGCCCGTGGTGGCGCTGTCGGCGAGGCGGAAGGCCGCGGCGCCCTGCTCAATGGGAAAGCGATGTGTCGTGACCTGGCTTGGGGCGATCGCGTGGCGGCGGAGAAAGCGCCAGATCGCGTCGTACTGGGTCGTCGGAAAGATGCTCGTCCCGAAGATCACCAGCTCGCGGTGGACCATCGCGCTGAGCGACATCTTCAACTCAGGGTTGCCGAGTCCGACCAGGGCGGCCATCCCGAGCGGGCGCAGCAGGTCGGGGATCGCCGCGTGCGCGCTCGGGGCGCCAGAGGCCTCGAACAGCTTGTCCGCACCACCGGGATAGTGCGCCTTCACCTGTTCGCCGATCGCGCCGCTGGTCGGATCGAACGTGCTGCGTGCGCCCAACTGTGACGCGAGTGCGCGCCGGTCGGCCGACGGGTCGATGCCGATGACTTCGGCGCCCATGCGGCTGCCAAACAGCGTCGCCAGCAGGCCCACCGGTCCGAGGCCCGAGACGACGAGCACGTCGTTGCCGCTCGCAGCCAAACGCGTGAGCGGGTAGTAGGCGGTACCGCCCTGACAGGCGACGATGGCCCCGTCCTCGAGGGAGAAGTCGTCTGGCACTTTGAACAGGTACTGAGCCTCGACAACCATGTACTCGGCGTCAGCGCCATCGGCGTTGCCCGGACCAACGCCGTAGGAGCCGCGTCGATTGGTGCACACGTTGGTGTGGCCCGTGCGGCAATAGTGACACTCGCCACAGACCAAACGGAAGTAAGCCGTCACCCGATCGCCGACGGCCCAGCCGCGGACGTCCGCGCCCACCTCGGCAATGACGCCGGCGGGCTCGTGACCAGGCACGCGATGGCTGTCCACGATGCGCTGGTCAGGGTGGCGGTACGTGTGCAGGTCGCTGCCGCAGATCCCGGCCGCCTGCATCTTGATGAGCACTTCGTTCGGCGCTGGTCGCGGATCAGCGCGCTCGTCGCAAACCGCCTGGCGCTCGCCAGCGTATCGAATTGCCCGCACGGTCCTGTTCTAGCCTCCGATCTCGACGTTCGTAGCGAATGCTACGATGCTCCGAATGACTCGGGCTCGACTGATCGGATCCGCCGTAAAGCGGGTGGAAGATCCGCGATTGATCACGGGGGCGGGGACCTACATCGGGGACCTCGCGCCGACCGGGATGGTGCACGCGGAGTTCGTACGCAGCCAGTATGCGAACGCCAGGTTGACCGGAATTGACACGCGCGCGGCGCTGGCGATGCCCGGGGTCGTCGCCGTCTTCACTGGCGCGGACGTCAACACGAAGATCAATGCGTTGCCGGGCGCCTCAAACATGGAGGGTGCCAAGAACCCACCGCGGACCATCCTGGCCGACGGCATCGTGCGTTTCATGGGCGAGGCGATCGCGGTGGTGGTCGCCGAATCCAAAGAGATCGCGCGGGACGCCGCCGACCGCGTGGTGGTGGACTACGAAGCGCTGCCGGTGATCATTGACCTCGACGCGGCCGCGACGGACGGCGCGCCGCTGGTGCACGAGTCGCTCGGAACGAACATCTGCTTCCACCAGCGGGTGTCCCACGGCGACGTGGACGCCGCGTTTGCCAGAGCGGACAAGATCGTCGAGCGCCGCATCGTCAATCAGCGCGTCGCGGCGCTGCCGATCGAGTGCCGTGCCTCCCTGGCGGAGTATCGCCGCGGCGAAGGCAGCCTGGTGGTCTACGCCGGGACCCAGTTCCCGCACGTCATGCGCACGCAGATTACGGCGATCCTGGGGATGCGCGAGAACCAGGTGCGGGTGATCGCGCCCGAGGTCGGCGGCGGCTTTGGCGCCAAGGCCAACGTCTACCCCGAGGAGATCCTGGTTCCCTGGCTGGCGAGGCAGCTTGGCCGGCCAGTTCGCTGGCTGGAAGAGCGGCGCGAGAACCTGGCCACGATGGCGCACGGTCGCGATCAGATCGACTACATCAGCGCCGCCTGTGCGAAGGACGGCACCGTCCTGGGGTTGAAGGGCCGCCTGCTGGCTGATCTGGGTGCCTACCTGTACTTCGGCACCGCCGAGATCCCGACCCTCACGACCTTGATGGGCACCGGGCCCTACCTGTTCAAGGATCTGCGGTACGACCTCTACGGTGTGTTCACCAACAAGGTGCCGACCGACGCCTTCCGCGGCGCCGGCCGGCCCGAGGCAACGTATTTCCAGGAACGCATGATGGACGCCATCGCCGACGAGCTCGGTCTCGATCCGGCCGAGGTGCGCAAGCGGAACTTCATCAAAAAAGACCAGTTCCCGTACACGACGCCCATCGGCCTGACGTATGACAGCGGCGACTACGCCAGGGCACTCGACACCGCCCTGGAGGTCTCGGGCTTCAAACAGCTCAAGGCAGAGTCAGTGGAGCTGCGCAAACAGGGCAAGCTGCGCGGGGTTGGGTTTGCCAGCTACGTCGAGATCTGTGCGTTCGGGCCGTCGAAGATCATGGGCGCCGGTGGCTTCGAGACCGCGATCGCGCGGGTCGAGCCGAGCGGCAAAGTGACGATCTATACCGGCGCCTCAGCCCACGGCCAGGGCCACGAGACGTCCTTTGCGCAGATCGCCGCGGACACGCTCGAGATCGACATCAACGACGTCACCCTGCTGCATGGCGACACCGCCAGTGCGCCCTATTCCAACAACGGCACGGGCGGCAGCCGCTCGATGGCGCTGGGCGGGAGCTCGGTGAAGCTGGCCATGGAAGATATCCGAGAGAAGACGCTGAAGATTGCCGCGCACATGCTCGAGGTGTCGTTCGACGACGTGGAGATGTTCGAAGGCACCATCCAGGTCAAGGGCGCACCCGGCAAGTCGATCACCTTCGCCGCGGTGGCCCGTGAAGCCTACAACGGCGTTAAGCTCCCCGACGGCATGGAGCCGGGCCTGCAATTCACGCGCGTGTTCGATCCGCCGAACTTCACGTTTCCGTTCGGCACGCACGTGGCAGTGGTCGACGTTGACATGGACACCGGCAAAGTGAAGCTGGTCAAGTACCTGAGCGTCGACGACTGTGGCAACGTGGTCAACCCGATGCTCGTCGACGGCCAGGTGCAGGGTGGCGTCGCGCAAGGCGCAGCCCAGGCGCTCTGGGAGGAGATCGTCTACGACAACGACACCGGCCAACTGGTGACCGGTTCGCTGGGCGACTACGCCGCCGTACGCGCGGACATGCTGCCGATGATGGAAAATCACCGCACGGTGACGATCACGCCCTCCAACCCGCTCGGCGTCAAGGGCATCGGCGAAGCCGGCACCATCGGCTCCGTCCCGACGGTGGCCAACGCCGTCGGCGACGCGCTGCGGCAGCTGGGTGTCAAACACGTCGACATCCCAGCTACTCCGGAGCGGGTCTGGGCACTGATTCAGTCGGCCACCGACGGCCGGGCGAACGGCAAACCCTAGCCGAGGTGCAGCATCAGGTCCGACGGCTGAGGCTTGAACGGCAGGTTCGGCACGCGCACCGGGCCGAGCCACATGTCGACGACCTCTAGCTTCAGCTCCGCGGTCTCACCCTGAACGGCGACCAGGCGACCGTCGGCCGCCACCCAGACCAGGCCGGGGTTGACCCTGTTGCTCGAGTTGCGCACCAGCCGCGTCGGTGGGTCGGTACTGACGTCGTACAGGACCAGATCGGACATGGTGCCGAACCCGGCGGTGGCATTGCCGTCCCCACGGAACATCAACACCTGGATCTCGTTGTCTTCAGCCTCTTTGAAGTCCACGTTCGCCACGATGCTGACGGTTCCGTCCGTCCCGAGCTCCCACGTGACGAGCTTCGAGTGCACCGTGACCACGTCCGGCTTCGACCGGTCGGTGCACTTGTACGCGACCAGCAGGCGGCGGCGCACCGCGGTCAACGCCATCTTGCCGGGCTCGCACGTTTCGTCCGGCGTAGCGCCGAACGCCTGCTCCGCGCCGATCGTGTTGTTTTCGCCGATGGCAACGAAGTCGGGACCAGTGGGTATCAGGACCACCGGGCCGCAACTGTAGGCGACCGCAAGTGCAGCCAGTTTCAGGCTCCACGCGGCCGCCGTTGGCGTGCAGCGTGGACCGTCTGGCGGGACGAGGGCGCCGTCGAGCGGCTTCAGTTGCTCGGGGTCTTTCAACTGGATTCGGTCGAGTTGCCACCGATTGGTGAGCGTGTCGAGCGAGATCCCGTAGGCCTCCGATTCATCGGCCAGAAAGCCAACTGAGAACGGCACGTAGCTGCTCGCGCCATCGACGGCTTTGGGCGGGTTATCGACCGTGAGCATCGGCGGGCGCGACGGAATGTCCCACGCGAGCAGTCGGTCAGGCAGCAGGTCCCAGACGACCAGCTGTTTGCCCACGGCCGCGGCCAGATAGCTGTTGTTCGGCCCGAACGCCCAGACGGTATCTCTGCCAAGGTCATCGACGGGTCCCGCGAGCGCCCAGCGCGGCTGCACGCCAGGCGCACCAAGCGCGATCAGTGCAGCCCCAGTGCAGACCGCGGTAACGACCAGCGCGATGGCCGACGCCAGGCTGTAGGCCACCACCACGGAACGCAGCATCCACCAGGCCCGCAGCAGCGAGGACGGTTCGCCAGGCAGCGCTTCCTTGATGTCCTTCGCGAAGTAGCTGTGGAGCAGTTGATAGTGGTCGTCGATGGCCCGCCTGACCAGATGATCGTCCACGAGACGCACCAGCGCGTTCTCCAATGCTTCCTTCTGGAGCAGACCGGTTGCGTGGGCCGGGTCGCCATAGCTGTTCACGATGTCGGCGACGCTGACGCTGGCCTCCGGCGACATCAGTGCCGCATCTGAAAGAATGTTGAGAATGTGCCGCGCGGGGCCGACGCTCGTGGCCCTGTCGATCGGGGCGACGATCCGCCGCACGTGTCGCCAGAACAAGCCGCGGGCGCGGCCAACACGCTCGTACCCGGCAAGCGTGCAGATTCGAGCGTCACGTGCCCACTGGCTGATGGCCTGGAGCTCCGCTGGGCACACCGTGCCATCGCGTACCAGGTCGCCGACGATCGCGGAGCGCACCCGCGACGTGAATGGCGTCATATCGTCGTCGGCCATCGTCTTCAGGAGCGTCGCGGCCCGGTCGGGGGCGAATCGTTCCACCGGGACCTCAGCCGTCGGCGGAATGACACGCCCCAGCGCCTTCTGCAATTCGCTCGCCTCAACCTGGAGTCCGCCGGAACCGGAACTGATGCACACCACCAGCCGGACCTGCGAGCCGGGTGCGTCGAGGGAGTTCCGAAGTGCCTCGAGCAGCCGCCCACGGTAACCGCGCCCGGCATCGGCGGTGAACAATTGCTCCGCCTGGTCGAGGATGACCACCGGGATGCGCTGCGTTTCGGTGGCCCGGCGTTCGATCAGTTCCGCCAGGGTCCGGTCGCCCGGGTCAGGACTACCCGGTGCGGTGAACTTGCGCCGCAAGTCCTCCAACGGATCGGCCCGCTCCGTCACCGCGCAGTACACGGGCAACCACGTGGGCGCCGCGAGCTTCGGCAGCAGACCGGCACGGAGCAGCGATGTCTTGCCGGACGAGGGTAGTCCCTCGACGAGCGTGACCCGCCGCGTATCGTCCTCGACCTTCTGCACGAGCGTCCCGATCTCGGTGCCCCGCTCGTACCTGGAGAACCGTTGCTCGTCGTATTCGTTGAATGGCGCCAGGCCTCGGATCGCCGGCGCCTCGGGCACCGCGATGGGCCTGGGTTTGGAGCGTACGGCGACAAACAGGATGATCGCCGCGCACATCACCAGCGTTGCGACACCGGCGACCTGTTCGGAGCCACGCCCGACCACGCTCACGTAGGCGGCGGTCAGCGTCGGGACCGCGCCAGCGATGATCTTGATAAGCCCGAAGTAGTCCGCGTAGCGCTGCAGGCCGTCGCTGCCAGTTGGTTGGGTTGCCGCGGTTGTTGACATGGTGTGTGACGCTCCCTAGCGGTCTGTCGAGACGCTCAGACTGCCGTCGAATCCGAGGGTCAGGGTGATCGAGCCGTGCCGCGCCGTCTCCAGCAATTGGCCGCGCGGGGACACGAGGCCAGCCAGACGCTGGCGAGTTTCGGCGTCGGGCTGCGCTGCACCGCGCACGGCCGAGTCGCTGACGACAACCGCCGCGGCGCCGCCAGGAAAGACCTGCCGGAGAAAGTTCGGCTCGTTCGTGCCTGGCGCACCATGATCGGCAGCCCGCAACACCGTGATGGACCGTCCGGCCAGCGTCGGCTGCGCCTGCGGGTCGGTGGCCGCGCGGAGCTGGGCTTCGCCGGCATCGTGAATGCCGCCGGCGAACAGCACCCCGGACGCCCCGTACTCCAGGAGCAGCACCTGACTGTCATCGTTTGGATTGCCCACGGGGACCACGCTCGGGTTGAACAGCGTGAGCCGCGCGTTCAGATACTCCCTGGTCCAGCCGGCCACGCCTGTCTCGCGGTCCACATTGGCGTTTGCGAGCTCTGTGTCCAGGCCGCGGACGGCGGGGCTGAGGCTCATCCCTGGCGACCAGAGCACTGAGCGGACCCGCAGGTAGCGAACGACATCGGCGCAGCCGCCGCTCGCATCGGGGGTCGAGCGACCTGGCGCGAGCAGGTCGATGGTCGTGAGCCCCGCGGCCTGGAGCTGCAGTAGCAGTTGCTTGCTCAGCTCTGGCGGCCCGCAGTCGATCAGCACGCTCGAGTTGTCGGGCATGACCACCCACGCGGCGTCGCCGGCCCCGGCGTCGAGAAAGTGCACCACCAGGCCAGGCGGCTGCGCGAGCGTCGCCAGCTGAACCGGTTGTGGCGCATCCACCTGCGCGCTGGCAGGCCGCACCGCCGCGACAAACCACAACAGCCACCCGCACCAGCGCGCCGCGCGGCGAACGTTCATTGGACCCCCCTCATCGCCGATACAAACGCTGCCGCTGTCACGTTTTCGGCGAGACGGCCCGGTTCGGCGAGACGGCCCGGCCCGCCGCCCGCATCGCTTCGCTCGCTCCGAGCCGCTAGCGCACGCCGAGATTGCCGAGGACGAGTGCGACGCCGACGCCGGTCGCTAACAACAGTGAGATGAACGTCGGGAGCCGGGTGAAGACCAGCAGCGCCAGCGCCACGCCGAGGACAAGCCAGGTGACCGGCGCATGCAGGGAGTCCTTGCTCAGACTCCAGGTGGTGGCCATGATCAAGCCGACGGCCGTGCTGGCCAACCCACGGGTGAGGCCGCGCACCGCGCGATTGCCGCGCACGAATTCGTACGTGCGCAAGAGCGGGATCATCAAGTAGCTGGGGACCGCAATGACGACCATGCTCAGCGCGGCGCCCGGTAAGCCAAACATCATGTACGCGATCGACGCCACGTACAGGTTCGCCTGGCCGGGGGTGACGCGCGCCAGCGCAAAGGCGTACAGCAACTGCTCGTTGGTCAGCACGTGGGCTTGCTGGACGAACGTGTTTTGCAAAACCGCGGCCATGACCGTGCCGTTGCCGAAGGCCAGCACGTTGGCCACAGCCAGTTGCACGAGCATGTCCCAGAGCGTCACCGCCCGTCCTCTGACGTCCGGTCGCGGAGCGCGTACGCCCCGATGAGCCCGCCGGCGACGAGGATCAAAGAGGGATTGATGCCCAGCAACAGCACGCCGGCCGCGGCGGCGATCGCCAGGATGAGCTCGAGCGACGACGTAACGAACTCGCGGCCGATTCGGTAGGCCGAGATCACGACCACTGCCAGCGCGGCGGGCATGAGGGTGAGGTTCAGTACGCCCATCGCCGGGCTCCCCGCCAGCAGTGTGTACGCTACGGTCAGCACGACGGTGAGGACGAACGCGGGCAGGATCATCGCCAGCAGCACCACGACGGTGCCCGGGAGGCCGTGATAGCGATACCCCACCGCCACCGCGAGCGCCGTCATCGACCCGCTCGGCACCAGGCGGGCGAGGCCATACAGCGTCATGAATTCGCCCCGACTGATGGCCCGACGCTTGCGCACCAGTTCTGCCTGCAGGACCGCCGACATGCCCGTGCCGGCGCCAAATGAAAGACCGATCCTCAGGAAAAGCAAGAACAACGCGCGCAGGCTGATCGCCGCGTCGGGAGTTGACACGCGACCAGGCTAAAGCTACGCCTCGAATCCCCGCGAAGGATCGGAAGGAGCCCTGGCTCTCACAAGCCGACTGCCCTGCACGCGGTGCGGCTCGACTACGTGAAGGCCTCGGCGTGGCGGAGGAGCAGGCGGAGGGTACGAACCCTGGCCGACTCGGGCCCGCGCCGCTCCAGCGCGCTGACAATGGTTGGAACACTGGCTCGCTAAGCCCGCGTCGCAGCGGCGCGCTGACAATGGTTGGAACACTGGCTCGCTCAGCCCGCGTCGCAGCGGCGCGCTGACAATGGTTGGAACACTGGCTCGCTAAGCCCGCGTCGCAGCGGCGCGGTGGAACGATGGCTTCGGCACTGCGTAGCGGGCGCCACGCTTGTGTCGTGTCGGCGGATCAGCGTTCGAACAGGGGCTGGCTCGAGCTCGTTTCGCGCCGGCGCGTCTGCTGCGGGCCGAGGCGTTCCGCGAGCTTTCGGAGAACGCCGGCTAGCTGGAGGCGCAGCCGGGCGCTGGCGCGCAGCCTGGCTGCCGACCGCTGCGATCGTTCAGCGTCGGCGATGAGCCGGGTACGCAGCTCAGGATCGTTGAGGATGACGCCGTAATGGCTGCCCAGGTGTTCCACGCCTGGACAAACGCTCGGAAACTCACCTTTGGGGGCAGCTCAGGCCACGACGGCAGGCCGACCGAGTCGCAGATCCAGCCAACGGCGCAGTTCCGCGGCCACGCGAGCCGCGCGTCACCTATCTATTCTGCGGCTTGATCTCCGCCAGATAGAGCGGCGTCCCGTCAGGGTCGGCGAAGGATGCTTCACGCAGATCACTGGTTTCGCGTATGCCGGTCGGGAACGCAATGCCTTTGGCCGTCAATCCGAGCACCGCGGCCTCGATGTCGTCGACCTCGAGTCCAATCGAAATGCCAATCGCCGGGTCCGAGCGCGCGATAGGTCCGTGTGCCTGATGCAAGCCGAACGTCACTCCGGGCGCAACTACCTCGGCCCAGTCGTTACCGTAGCGCACCTTCAGCTCGAGGCCCAGCGCCTCGATGTAGAACGCCACGGCGCGATCCATATTCGACACCATCAGCGTCACGTTGCCGGTCTTGTACATCACATCCTCCCAGCTTCATCGCGGCCGAGAGGGGCGGCCGACAAGTCAGCAGCAACACCACCTGCCGCCCCTCCAGGCCATCTAATGAACGGAGTTCGGCCGCAGCTAACACCCGGAATCTTACCTTTCGGCCGAACTCCTGGGTAGGATAACGCCTGTGCTGGCGGTGATTGGCAGGTCGCTACTACGGCGGGAGGATCGGGCACTGCTCCTCGGGCAGGGCCAGTTTGCCGGGGACCTGCAGTTACCGGGGCTGCTGCACATGGCCGTCGCCCGGTCGGTGTATCCGCACGCGCGGGTGGACGGTGTCCACCTCGACGGGGCGCGAGCGATGGCCGGGGTCCTCGGTGCTTTCGCGGCGATGGACCTCCCCGAAATGGAGAATCGGCTGAACGATCCAGTGCCGGCCGGGATGCGCGGCTTTCCGCGCCCGGTGCTGGCGACGGGCACGGTGCGGTATGTGGGCGAGCCGATCGCCGTGGTGGTTGCCGAGGACGAACGCGTCGCCGCCGACGCCGCCGAGGCAGTGGAGGTCGAATACACGCCGCTGGCTGGAGCTGGCGACGTGCTGACAGCCACGGAGGCCGGTGCGCCGGTCCTGCATGCTGAGCTCGGGTCGAATGTCGCGGGCCACTACAAAACCGGCTTCGGCGACATCACCTCCGCTTTCGCGGCCGGAGCGACCGTCGTCCGCCAGACCTTTCGCCTCAATCGAGTGATCGGCGGTTACATGGAGCCGCGCGCGAGTGCCGCGGTGCTGGACGTGGACTCCGGTCAGCTGACGGTCTGGACCTCGACGCAGTGGGTCCACGGCGTGCGCGATCGGATCGCCATGTTGCTGGATTTACCACCGGAGCAGGTGCGCGTGCGGGCGTCTGACGTCGGCGGCGGATTTGGGGCCAAGGGCCAGGTCTACCCGGAAGAGATCCTGGTCGCCGCGCTCGCCCGTCGCCTCGGTCGACCGGTGCGCTGGGTCGCCACGCGCACCGAGGATACGCAGGCCACCGCCCATTCGCATGGCGACTCGGCCACCGCGGAACTCGCGGCCAACGCAGATGGGACCCTGCGCGGGCTGCGCGTACAGCTCCTGCACGACGTCGGCGCCTACGCGGCGCCTGGCCTCGGACAGAGCGACAACATCCTGAGTCACGTCGTCAGCGCGTATCGCCTGCCGGCGTTGGAGGCCGAGTCGACGCTGGTCTATACCAACGCCGTCCCGACCGGATTCATCCGCGGCGGTGGCCGCGAGGTGGGCAACTTTATCGTCGAGCGCATGATGGATGGCCTGGCGCGGCAGCTCGGACTCGACCCCGCCGAGCTCCGCCGGCGCAATCTCATCGGTCCGGAGCGCATGCCGTACACGACAGGCTACCTGCGCATGGGTACGCGGCCGGTGGTCTACGACGGCGGTGACTATCCGCGCCTGCTGGACACCGCTCTGGACGCGGTCGGCTATCAGGCGGGTCGGCGGCGGCAGGCGGCCGGCGAACGCATCGGCATCGGCGTAGCGTGCTGTGTGGAGTCCGCTGGCATCCAGCAACCCGAGCCGGCGACGATTCGCATCCAACCCAATGGCGACGTGCACGCCTACCTCGGCTCGACACCCGGCGGACAGGGGCACCGCACGGTCTTCGCGCAAGTCGTCGCACAACATCTGAGCTGGCCAGTCGAGCGGGTCCAGGTCTTCGTGGGGGACACCAGCAACGTCTCGAACTCCGCCAATACGGCGGGCAGCCGCTCGGCCCTGGAGGTCGGCAACGCGGCCGCCGCGGCGGCGCGTGAGGCTCGGCGGCGACTGCTTGACCGAGCCCAGACGGCGCTCGAAGTCGCCGCCGACGACGTGCGCGTAGGCCCGTCCGGGGCCGAGGTGCGAGGGGTGCCCGGGCGACAGGTCGGACTGGCCGAGTTACTCGAGCCGGACGGACCGCTCACGGCGCATGCGATGTTCCAGAGTAGCGGCGCCTACACGGGCGCGGTGCACGCAGTTACGGTCTCGGTGGACCCCGAGACGGCCACGCTCCGGATCTTGCGCTACGTCATTGCCCATGACTGTGGACAACCGATCAATCCGCTGCTGGTCAACGGGCAACTGCAAGGCGGACTCGTCCACGGGCTGGGCTATGCGTTGATGGAGGCGGCGGTCTATCAGCCGGACGGGACGTTTATCACGCCAAATTTTCTCGACTACACCCTGCCGGGACGCGGGCTTCCGGCGGCGGTGCAGCCGGCGCTCGTCGAGGTCCGCTCGCCGGTGCTGGGCAACAACCCGGAAGGGTTCAAAGGCGTCGGCGAGACCGGCACGATCGCGGCGCCGGCGGCGATTGTCGCGGCCATCGAGGACGCGCTGCGGACCCTCGGCGTCGACGCGACGCTCAGCACGCTGCCGGTCACACCGACGCGCCTGTTCGACGCGCTCACCGGCGGTACATAGCGGCATGTGGTGGGCGCTGCCAGAACATCGCGGCGAGCTCGAACGGACGCTCACCCTGATCAACTCGATGGACCGGGCCGCCTGGCCGGACGCGGTCCTCGATGCGTTGTTCGACTGTCCAGCGACGCGGCTGGCCGCGTACGGGACACTCCGGCCGGGCGAGTCGAACCACGGGATGCTCGCGGCGCTGGGCGGCGCCTGGACCGACGGGACCGTTCAGGGCGTGCGGTTCATGGCCAACGGGTATCCAGCGTTCACGTTCGCGGGCGCTGAGCCGGTGCCCGTCAGCGTGCTGACGTCGGCGGCGCTGCCGGCGGACTGGCCGCGCCTCGACGCGTTCGAGGGTCGCGAGTACCGGCGCATCCTCGCGCCGGTCAGGCAGGTTGACGGCACCAGCGTGGTGGCCTACCTGTACGAGTACCTCGGCGGCTCGCCAGGTTCAGCGTAATTTCAGGCCGAGTTCAGGCGTTTTTGAGTCGCTGCCAGGCTCCGTGGGCGATGCTGGCGGCATGAACGAGCAGCCAGTTTCGGAAACCAACGGGAGTCTCGATGGCGATGGCGCCGGCGACCACGACCAGCCGTACGGCGGCTACCGGCCCTACCAGTTCGGGACGCGCCAGTTCGCGCGCCTGCTCGCGTTGCGCGGCGCGCTTCTCGAGGCCCGCCTCGGCAATGGCCCGTGGGCACAGGACCTGGCCGCGGCCGCTTGACAGTCCGCGTCGCGAGACCCTTACTCCCCCCTCTCCTCGGGAGGAGAGGGGGGCCGGGGGGGTGAGGTGCGAATTCCCGTGAGGGTGCGGCACACTTGCACGGCATGAGTGCGTCCTACGCGGAGCGCAGCCAGGCCATCATCGACGGGGTCGAGGCGATCGACCCTGAGTTCGTGTTGCATCTGCCGAGCAGCACGCTGAAGCTGGTGCTCGCGCATTTCCTCGACCAGGCCCGTCCCGGACGCCGTGTTTTTCCGATCCCGCGTGAAGAAGAGGGCATCTCGATCCTGTCGGGACTGGCGCTGGCCGGACGGCGGGCGGTGATGATCATTCAGGACAACGGCATCGGCAACATGCTCACCGCGCTCCTGACGTTCCCGCAGCCGTACCATCTGCCGATCTTCGGCATCGTCACTCGCCGCGGCGGGCTGGGTGAATACAACTCGATGATCCACACCATTTCGGAACATTCCGAAGCGCTGCTCGACGCCGCGCACGTGCGCTGGGTCCAGCTCGACGCCCGCACGCCGATCGAGGACTGGTCAACGTCTATCGAGCGCGCACACGCCTTCGCGGTGACCACGCACCGGCCCGTGTTCGTGCTGGTGAACCTGATGGGCGGCTGAATTGCAGAGTTCGCACCTCACCCCCCGGCCCCCCTCTCCTCCCGAGGAGAGGGGGGAGTAGTCTCTCAGGAAGCAGAGATGCTTGAACGGCCTGATGCGCTGCGGCTGATCGACGCGGCGTTTCCTGAGCAGCCGGTGGTTTTGACGCTCGGCGGGACGATT
>DATGER010000064.1:0-2792 GCA_035309865.1 Chloroflexota bacterium | reverse complement strand
CTGGCAGACGTCCTGGATGTGCTCGCGGGATCGCCACTTCAGCCACGCTCGAGCGAACCGGTGCCGCTAGACGAGCCTCTGAGCGAGAGCGAGCTGCGCGTCCTCGGCTATCTTCCGAGCAATCTCTCGGCGCCAGAGATCGCCGCGGAGCTCTTCGTTTCGACGAGCACCGTCAAGACGCACATGCGTCAGATTTACGCCAAGTTCGAGGTTCACAAACGCACGGACGCCGTTCAGCGCGCACGGGACCTGGGCCTGCTCGGGCCGTCATCGCGGGCGCCCCGCTCGACAGTCCGCTGACAGGCCGGACCGCCGGGGTCTCGCTGCCCAGAGTCATCCGATCCGGTCGATGCGCGCTCATCCGATCAGGAGCGAAGCTGCACTGGTGCACGAGAAGACTGAGCCGGCGCACTACGAAATCCGGATCCGTGGACACCTGGGTGAGACACTGCTGACCGCGTTCCCGACGCTGCACGCCGAGGCCAACGCGGGCGAGACCGTGCTGACTGGAGCGTTGCCTGACGAGGCAGCACTCCACGGCGTGCTCGCGCAGATCGAAGCGCTCAACCTGGTGTTGCTGGAACTCCGCCGCGACGCTCGCTGACCACGGATCCTCGCGAGGGCGGCCACCGACGCGCACCAACACCGAGTCCTCGAAACATTTGCCTCGCCGACAGCGCTCGCGAGAGAAAGGAGGTCGATTTTCCGCAACGTCCGTGTCGAGCACGACACACCGGTTTTTGGCCACGTAAATTCGAATTGACACTGAAGTAGAGGTGTACATATGGCTACATTTGGTGAACTTGTCGAGGCTATTGGCGAGCTGCCTCGCCACTGGTGGTTGGTTGCCCTGCGCGGCCTGGCCGCGATCGCATTCGGGATCCTCGCCTTCGTCTGGCCTGGGATCACACTGTCGGTCCTGATCTTGTTCTTCGGCGCATACGCGATTGTCGACGGCGCCCTGGCGCTGTACGCCGCGACTCGCTCGCGCGGACAACACGTGTGGGCATCGGTGCTGGAGGGGATCGTCGGCATCGCGGCGGGACTCATTGCGTTCTTCTCGCCCGGCATCACTGCACTCGCGTTGCTCATCGTGATCGCGGTGTGGGCAATCGTCACGGGGGTCATGGAAGTGATCGCCGCCGTAGAGCTGCGCCACGTCATACCCAACGAGTGGTTCCTGATCATCTCGGGCCTGCTCTCAGTCGTTTTCGGAATCCTGCTGCTGGTTCAGCCGGGTGCAGGCGTGCTGGCGCTCGTCTGGCTCATTGGCCTCTATGCTGTTGTTTTCGGTGTCGGGATGTTCGCGCTTGCCTGGCGGTTGCGTGGACTGCTCAAGCACCTGCCAGCCGTGTCCTCACGCGCACCGCAGGCCAGAGCCGTGTAGGCCCGCCTGACATCCGTCGGAGAACTGCGCTGATTCCATGTGGAACCTCCTGGCGGCGGCGGTCGAGGGCGCTCCGGCGCTGGTAGTGGCCTGGGCGATCGTGCTTGCGATGAACGCGGTGACGTTTCCCTTCCCGCCCGCCTGGATGGTGCTGGCGACCTTCCACGCCTACACTGAGGCCGCCCTTCTGCCACTGACCGTCGGCGGGTCTGCGGCCGCGGCACTCGGGCGCGTGCTGTTCGCCTGGCAGGTCAAAACGTTCACGGGCCGCTTACCAGCCGACGCACAAGCCAATGCCCAGGCCCTGGCCGCGGCGGCTCACTCGCGTCTGCGGTGGCCGTGGCTGTTCGTCATCGTCTACTCATTTCTGCCGATCTCGAGCGACGCAGTGTTCACGGCAGCGGGGCTGGGGGCTCTGCCAATCCGCAGCACGCTCCTGGCATTCTTCCTAGCCCGCTCGGTCTACAACACGCTGATGGTGGTGGCGGCCGGCCCGGTCGTTTCGAATCTCGCCGATCTGCTCGGGGGTCGGCTCGGGTGGGGTTCAATCGGGGTCGTCCTGCTGGCCACGGGTGGCTACGTGCTGTTCCTGAAGCTGCCGTGGGCACGCTGGTTGCGTGTCCAGCCTGCACGTGGAGCCAGTGACTCGACCGGAGGGCTCCCCGCGTGAATGGAGAAGCTGAACCGCAATTGACCGGCCTCCGATCGAGCCCAACCACGTGCGAACACGGTCATAGCCACAACCGCCCGCGGCCGCCAGTGGTCTGCGCATCCGGTGGAGTCCGCCGCCGATTCAATTGGACCGGCCAAGCGCGCATCGGGCGCGCAGCCGGTCACGAGGCTCGCCATTCAGTCATCGCCCCGTGCCAGTGGCTTCACGCCGGCCTGATTATTTGGCCATCGGATGGCGAGATTCTGTGGCGACGGTGATCGGCGGGACGAGCTGGGCCGGCGCGGGACGGAATGCACTGACGGGCGAGGTGCGTTAGCCTGACGCCCGACATGGTTCGGCGTGGAGCGGGTCGAGGAGCGCGAAAAGGTCGAGCACGACGGCTGAAGAGGCAGTTCGCGGCAGGGTGGACGGCGGACAGGGTCCGCGCGTTGACGAACGACGTCATTCTGGAGCGTTTGGCTGGCTTCGGCATTGCGACCTCGGCCAACGAAGTGGTTGAGTTGGCACGCGCTGAACATGCCGCCAGCGCGATCGCCGAGGCCTGGCGCCAACGCTTCGAGGTGTCGGTGCGCGGGTTTGACGACGATTTCATTGATCTGGCGGCAGGCGTGTTGTGGGAACGGCTGCTACCGGAGCGGCCGAGCTTCGAGATGCTCGATGAGCGCATGCAAGACGGTTACGTGGCGTTCTGGTCCAACCACGACGTGGTGCGCGCCTGTGACCGGTGGCTGG
>DATGER010000063.1:0-107496 GCA_035309865.1 Chloroflexota bacterium | reverse complement strand
TGATCATCCGACATTTCGACTCGATCCGGCCTAAAAGCAGGCGTCGATCGGCTCGGCTCAGGACAACCTGCGCGCCGCGCGAGTCTGGTCGATGGGTAGCCCGGTGCGGGCCGAGGCGGGATTGCGACTGGCGGCCAGCCGTATCTCCTACTGGCTCTTTCACGCGAATCTGGTCGAGGGCTGTGACGCTCCATGCCTGACCAACTTCAGAACTCTGGACTCCGGCGTCGACGTGAGTCGCTCGAAATAGTGGGTTGGCGGCACGGTTGAGCCGCGCGATCGACTACGCTCCCGCGGCGGCAAGGCGCGTGACGCGCTCACGCTGGTAGGCGACGACGGCGGGGAACAGCGGATGATGCGGCGCAAGGCGCAGGTGCGTCAGCGAGACGAGGAAAACCTCGCTGGCGCGGCTTGGGGTCACGTCACAGCAGATCCCGCCCTCGTCGCCGGCGTAGAAGACGCGCGTAATCGAGAGGGCACGATCGACGCTGGCCTTGACTCCTCCTCGTCGCAGGATTCGCACGACGTCCTTGGTAGGGAACGCTGAAATGGGGAGCTGATCCTCCATCTGCTCCAGCAACCTGACGACCATTCCAGGATTGTCGATCATCTCCAGACCTCCGTGTTGTTCGCACTGGCGGCTTGCCAGCACGCGCGGACCCACAGCCGCTCAGTCTGGGAGAGCACCAGATCGGGCACGGCACCATCGACCACCGTATGTGGCGTCTGCCAGCCAGCATCGCCCATGTAGACGATGGCTTGGCGGGCGTCGCGGTCGTAGACGAAAATCGCCTGCTCTCCGTGCTGGTTCTCAAAATAGCCCAGGTACTGATTGGGGCGGAGTTCCTTGATGTGGGGCGGTATGCCGCATTCGGCCGCGTGGTGATTGCGGACCTGAAAGAGCGGAGCGTCACTCCGGTCGGTCTGGCTCATGACTGGCCCCAATCATTGTCGTGTCGTCTGGCGGTTGGCTTGCCATCGGTCACCTCGTAGTGCATTGGCATGTCCGTGCCGGGAAACACCGGCCGAGTCAGATTCAGGTCGGCGCACAAACCAGCCAGGGCGCGGCGCTGGAGCGGGATGTCTGGCGGCCGCAAGCACACCTGAAGCCCACCATCAGCTTGGCGGATGAGCGTACCCGAGAGATGTGCAAATGAACGCAGGAGATCGTGGAGGTCGTTGGTATTCGGGTAGTGGCGGGCTAACCGGTCGGCGAGCCACGACTGAGCGTTGTAGGCAGCGACCTTGACCGCATCGGCGATCAGCTTGGTCTCCAACTGTGGCGTCTGGGGAAGCGGCCCCAGGCTACTCAACGGCACACGAGCTGGCAGGCTCCGCAGATGCGATCTCGTCTCCTCAAGCTGGACCTCGATCGCCTGGAGCTGGGTAATCAACGCGGCCCGCGTGGTCGGTGGTAGGTGCGGGCTCCGCGTTGCCTTGCCACTGGGTCGGCCGGCGATATCAGTTGGGTTATCGGTGTCCAGGACCAGCGCCCGGCCTAACGCTGCCCGCAGTTTCTGGGCTACCGTTCGCAGTCGTTTCAGCTCAGCCGTGGCCGCCTTGAAGGCTGGGTTCGGTACCTCATGGTCCACCGCCGTTTCGGCAGCGTAGGTGGTCAACACGTCGAGCCCCAGGTGGCCACGCGCGTACTTGAAGAAGTTCTCCTGGCGCCAGCGCGTCAGCATCAGCGCCGCCACCCGGCCTGCGGCTATACCTTTCGCGTCCAGGCTGGTCAGAATCGGCCGCTGATGCCCCGGCGTCCGGATCACAATGCGTCGCCACGGGCCAGAGTCGCCCACTGTGACGGCGTCTTCCGCGATCGAGAAGCGCACGCGTTGGCCGTCCCAGCGCACCTCACGGCGTGCAAACAGGTCGTCATCCAGGTGCACTTCGCCACGTTGATACGTGATGAAGTCCAGCCCCTGCTTCACCAGCCACTTGAACAACTGACCGTCGTAGCCGCCGCGATCGAAGATCACCGTGAAGCGCTGATCGCCGACGACCTGGCGTATCGCGCCGATCACACTCGGCAGGCTCTTGGCCAGGTTGCCGCGGACCTCTTCGGTCACCACCAGCAAGGGCCGGCCGCGCAGATCGTTCACGAAATACTGCACGATGCCTGGCAGTGGCATCCGCCGATGCGAATTCCACACCTCAGGCACCAGGCGGGTGCCGTTGTAGACCTTGACGTGGCCGTCGACGTACAGATAGCTGGCATTCACCAGGCCGACCTCGAGCCAATGGCGAGCGAGCAGTGTTCCCAGATGCACCGCCTTGCGCTGCTGGCTGAGCTCGTCCAGCTTGCGACGTAGCGTTTTGACGCAGGCCGCCTGCCCACTGCCCATGACCGCCCCGAGATCACTGCGCAGCACATGTTTGACGCGCTCAACGCTCGGCTCCTGCAACACCGCCAGACAAAACAGTTCGGTGAAGACCTGCTGAACTCCAAAGCGCACCATGCCGGCCAATTGGTAGACCTGCGCCGCCAGCTCGAGTAAGCCCACTACTTGCAGCGCGGGATAGAACAGCATCAGCCCCAAATAGCGGCTGGGTATGGATTGACCAGGGACCAGCTTGAGCGGCGTGAGCACCGCTGGCTCTGCCCGCTGCTCGGATGCATCCTGCGGCTCCAGCGAAGGAGACTCCGGCTGACCGACCACTGAGTCGGCGACTGCCTCGCTTTCGTCCACAACGACTGACGACAGCTCCAACAGCGGTTGCTTGGCCAATTCCCGCTTGAGACGATGCATCACGCGGTGGACCTGCGGCTGTGACAGCTTGACCCTCAAGCGTTGCTCGAGTTGGCGTTGCGCCGCACGCTCGGTCCGTCCGTCCGCGATCGCCTGCCGTAACTCAGCTACCACCACTGGCGTCACTTTGCGCGGTCCGTGCGGACCCCGCTTGCGCCCAACGCTGGCACTCACTCCCTCGGCTGCCACCTGCTGGGCAACGCGGCTGACCGTATTGACATGCAGTCCGAAGACACGGGCCACGTCCACACGCGTGGCGAGCTTGGCATTCACCAGTTGGGCAACCGCCAGCCGCCGCGTGGCGCGGTCATCCTTAGTCCACTCAAACAGCGCCACCGCTCCCAAGAAGATGGCGTAACGCCCGCTCTCCGCTTCCCGGAGCAGGCGCAGCCCGCGGCCGAACAGGATGCCAGGCGCAGGAACGTCGTTCAGCCGCGGCTGTTCATCCAGCGCTCCGGCGACTGAGCGACACTCTCCACGCTACCGGCAAACGGCCCGTTTGTCAACTCGAACACACCATAAATTCAGAATCTTGACATCGAAGTCATTGTCCAGAGTTCTGAAATTAGTTTACCAGCGGCCGCTCACTCGAAAACGCCACCGTCGAGCACATCGCCGGCATCCAGGCGCAGGCTGCTGGAGGCGCTCAATCCGCTCGCTGAGGCGCGCCAACGGGGCCTGACGGCACGCGCATCGCCAGCATCCGCGCCGGGTGTTCCGGTGGGCAGATTTGGGACGCACACACCGGCATCGAGGTGACGGTCATCACTACTCAGTATTGTGCAAGCCTTTGCCTGGGCTCCCGATAGTGGGCGCGTTCTCACCGTGGGCAACACGGACAACACGGCACGCATCTGGCGATCGGTGGGCGCCGTCGCGAGCCTGAGGCCAGGGTCATAGCTGTCGAACCATCAGTTGACCAGGACGCGCGCAGCGGCGACGAAGTGGTCGTCCTCGTTTCTGACCTCGGAGACCGTAGCGATCGTCTGCTCACCGTGGCGAGGGCGCCGGATGGCGCACCCGACTCCTGGTGCAGGATGATGGTGGGCAGTCGTTCGTCTACGAGATACGCGAAAAACGAGTGAAGAATCGAGGGTATGGCAGCTACACCGACAATTCTCCAGGTGAGGTCTCACCGTAACCACTGAGGTCCCGACCTTCTCGGAGCGGACTGCGCTGCCGCTCGTCACGGTTTCGATCCTCGCGTTTGTCACCGCGATCACGATGATCGGGCCGCTGCTGCTGGATCTGTCGCGGGAGCTTGGGGTGCCGCTGGGACAGGCTGGGCTGCTCGCGGCGGCGATGTCGCTGCCCTGGGCGCTTGGGGCGCCGTTCACGGGCCTGCTTTCCGACCGGCTCGGCCGGCGACCGATGATCGTCCTGGCCCTGGCCGGGGTCGGCCTGGCAACGATCGTCTCCGCGTTCGCGCAGGATTTCGCGACCCTGCTCGCGGCGAGGTTCGCGGCGGGCGTGTTCGGTGCCTTCGGCCCGGCGAGCGTCATGGCCGCGGTCGGTGATCTTTTCCCGCTGCGGCGTCGTGGGATGGCCATGGGCTGGCTGAACGCCGGCTTCGGTCTGGCCGCGGTCGCCGGGGTGCCAGCGGTCGGCATCGTCGGCGGTCTGCTCGGCTGGCGCGCCGCCTTCGCGGCGACCGGCCTGGTGCTCATCGTCCTCGCGGTGATCTTCCAGTTGACCTTTCCGCTGACGAAGCCGTCGCACGAGGGCAGCAGCCTGCGCCAGACGTATGCCGCCGTGCTGGGCGTGCCGTTGCTGGGCAACGTGCTGGTCGCCAATCTCCTGGAGCGCTCGATCTTCAACGCCGCCGTGTTGTATCTGCCACCGTTCCTGATGCTCAACTACGGGCTCGGCGCCGCGAACGTCGCGCCCGCACTGGCGCTGGTGGCCATCGGGACGATCGTCGGCAACACCCTGGGCGGGTGGCTCGGCGATCGTTTTCCTCGCGCGCTGGTCTTCGTGTTTGCCCAGCTAAGCGCTGGTTGCCTCGGCCTGGTCCTCTTCGGGCTGACGCCCGGCCTGGTCGTGTCGGTCCTGCTCGGCGGCCTGTTCGGACTCACCAACGCGTCCAGCCGACCCGCGTTCCTGGCGCTGGGCTCGGAGCTCTCGCCGCGCTACCGGGGCGCCCTGCTCGGGCTACTGTCGCTGACCAATCAGGGCGGCACGGTCCTCGGTTCGTCGCTGGGCGGCCTCGCGATCGGCGTCGGTAGCTATACCACCCTGGCCGTGCTCACGATCTGCGGCGGGCTCGGGGCCGCCGCGCTGGCGGTGCCCCTGGCCCGGGCTTTCGCCCGGGCGAGTGCCGACTAGGCCAGGCGACGCCAACGACGGTGGACCTTGCTCGCCGGCCACCATGGCAAGGTGGCCCTGGTCGGGAAGGCGGCTGCACCCGTCGCCCCGGACCGAGTCGCGGTCGGGTCCACCGTCGTCGGCAAACTGTTCAACGCGCCTGGTGCTCAGTTTGTCACGCTGGCGCCGCGCTCAAACGATTCCGCCGCAGCCGGCCGTCAATCACTTCGCCGCCGGCGACCGCGCCCATCCCAATCAAGAGATGGAGCACCTGGATCACCCAGTGCAAGCTGCCCTGCAGCAGGATTCCCTGCGTCATCCCCAGCACCAGGACGACCAGTCCGGTCACCGCCACGCCGGCCGCTAAGCCGATCGGTATCCCCGCCCGAGTCGAGACCGCCGCCAGCACCCACATCGACAGCACCAGCACCAGGCCGAGCAGCGTGTGAGGCTGGATGAGGAAGCGCATGCCTTCGGTCCAGATGAGCAACCCCAGAATCAGTAGCAGCACCCCGCTGATCCGAACCAGCATGTGGGAAATCGTCAGTATTGCTTGCATGTCTATCACCTGAGAGCCTATCTGAATTCCATCGCGCAGCCGAACGGTCGGCTCGTCGACTAGATTAGACGAGACACGGCATGCTTGATTTACCCGCAGGCGCATTTCGTCGCCAGGACGAGACCGCGGACGCGCTCTTCTACCGGCAGCCGCGGTTCGTGACCCACATCGACGACGCGGCGGTTGGCGCGGTCACGCAGCTGTACCGCGAGCTGTTCCCGCCGGGCGGCGCAGTCCTGGACCTGATGAGCAGCTGGGTCAGCCACCTGCCGCCCGAGGTCGAATACGCACGAGTGATTGGCGTTGGACTGAATCGGAGTGAGCTGGCCGCCAACCCGCGCCTGGACGCGTTCGTCGTGCAGGACCTGAACCATACGCCACGCCTCCCTTTCGAAGACGCGGAATTCGACGCCGCCGCGATGTGCGTGTCGATCCAGTACCTGACCCGGCCGGTGGAAGTGCTCCGCGAGGTCGGCCGCGTTCTCCGCAACGGCGGGCCGCTGGTGGTGAGCTTCTCCAACCGCTGCTTCCCAACCAAGGCCGTCGCGATCTGGCAAGCGCTCGACGATGCGCGTCACGCGGAGCTGATCGAGAGCTACTTCCGCGCCGCCGGCAACTGGACAGACATCACCACCCTCGACCGCAGTCCGCGGATGCCCGCCACTGATCCGCTGTTCGCGGTCGTGGCGCTCAGGCCAGCTCGTGTTGACGCGTCCTGACGCTCATTTTTTCGATCACCGGGTGGCTGATCGACGCTGACCTCGAACCGGGCGTGACGTTTGATACTCGGCCGATGCGCGCGGACGTTGAGCAAACGGTCCGGCACATGTCCCGTCAGCTCGAGGCTTTTCAACGAGACCCGCGCCGTGGACCAGAAGGCGGCGGTTATTGACGACGCGTCGTATGGCTGCTCAGGGAAGCGGCGACCATGCCGCCAAAGGGACAGTGTTCGCCCGGCAGACAGCCATCGAAGCCGCAATGTGCGCAAGGATCGGGTGGGCAGGCGATTCCGTTTGCACAGCCACCGCAAGCGACTTCTTCACCAACTTTGGGCTGGGTGAGTGGACTGATCTGGGCGGTCTGTCGAACTTCGACATGCCCGCAATCCAGCCTTACCAGCACAGTCAGTCCGTCAGCCAGATTCGCCGTTCTCCAATTGATAATCGTAGGCATGCCTGTCAACTCCGGGCACTCAGACGCAAAGCGTGTCGGTGGGGTCGTATGCCAGACCCTGTTGAATCCGTTCCGTCCGACACGCTGGTCGGAGTTCTCTGATACCGGGCAGAGTGATTTGAGTCTGTCCCGCGAGTTTCCAGGCTGGTCCGTTTGAGCGGTAAGGCGAGTCGCCTTGCGCACCCTGGTGCTGGCGGCGTTGCCGAGCCGGCGCTGACACGCCCGCGTTCGCGGCGAAAATGCATCGGGTGCCGCCTGTCATCACCAGGTAGGAGGCACTCCCGTCCGAGTCGATCAGGCTGCGACGGTCGACTGTCGTCTCGCACGGGTACGCCATGGCCTGAGACAGATTCGCGCCTACTCGTCGAAGGTTTGAGTCGGCGTGATGTGACACCAACACCGGGTGGTCAGCTCCTCTGCGACGCAGTCCGGGTGATGCGGACGAGTATCCAGGCTCATCGGGCAGAGGGCTGGCAGCAAACGGTGCTCGAGGCAATACGCCCGCTGCGTGCAACCGTGGCAGAGTGCGATGAGGTCGCGGCTCGGTGGGGGTTTCATCACGGTTCTCCCGACGGGTTCGACCGGTGTTATCCACTTCCGGAAGCGCGGTTTACTCGGCGGGTGAGGTTGCGATCTGGTTACGCTCCTTCGAGTCGCGCCGCTACGACCGATCCGCGAGCCGCTCT
This sequence comes from Chloroflexota bacterium, assembly GCA_035309865.1. Taxonomy (GTDB): domain Bacteria; phylum Chloroflexota; class UBA6077; order UBA6077; family CF-72; genus CF-72. The sequence continues at coordinate 100,024 of DATGER010000063.1, read as the reverse complement.
CGGCGATCGTCGCCGAGGCGCGTTTGCCCAGTTCTTTTGCGCGGTACATGGCGGCATCGGCCTGGCGAAGGATGGCATCAGCTGAATCGCCGGGCGTGCCGAGCGCCAAACCCACGCTGGCGACGACGAGCAATTGGGACCCGTCCGAAACAAAGGGTTCGGTTCTGAGGCGCTGGCGGATATGCTCGGCCACACCCAATGCCTCGTCCTTGCTTCGCACCCGTCTCAGCAGCACCGTGAACTCGTCGCCGCCGAATCGAGCCACGACATCTTCGGGTCGCACACAGCTCGAGATCTGTACTGCGACATGCCTGAGCAAGTCGTCACCGGTGGCGTGTCCGAGGCGGTCGTTGACGCATTTGAAGTCATCGATGTCGATGAACAGCAGACCGACATTGCGATCGACGACATCGAGCTGGCGCTCAGGCGTGCCGAGCGCAGTCTCCAGTTGGAGCACGAACTCCGCCCGGTTCGCCAGGCCGGTCAGCGAGTCGTGATGGGCAAGGTACCGCAGCCGGGCTTCGCTTTCGGCCAGCGCCTGCTGCGCGAGCGCAGCACGCTCGATGGCCCAGGCGCCCGTTTCAGACACCAGGCCGCACACGGCAACGAGGTACAGCGTTGAACTCAATGCCCACGGTGGCTGGTCGGGCAAGAGCAACAATGGCAAGCTGTACGAGAGCGTCACGAGCGGCGCAATGAAAAGGAATGTGCCGCGCGGCTGAGCGAGACCGAGCCAGGCCGCCAGCACGACGTAGAAGACGCCCAGACCGTACGCGTCGCCGCCGCCGACCATGTAGTGCACCGAGATGAGCGGCAGGGCGAACACGACCAGGACCAGACTGGCGCGGCGTGGTCCGCGGTCCCACGGCACGAGCCAGCAAGGCACCGCTCCAAATATCGAGACGGCGCCGATGATAGCAACGGCTAGCCGGTCCATCGTCGGCGGTGCTGGCAACAGCAAGGTGACGAGTGTCGTGAGACCGCAGGCCAGGAAGAGAATGGCAGCAATGCAACCAGCGGCACTCCTGGATACGGCTTCCTGCATCGTGGTGTGATCATCGACCGTTTCGGTGGACGGCAGTATGCAGGGGTTCTTCGACCGACTCGCGTAGGGTTTGCTGGTGGGCCACGGTAAGGTTGTCGGTGGCTCGCATTGCCCGACCTCACGCGGCTGACATTCGCCAGGCGCACGCCGATATTCAAAAGGAAGGTTGGCCAGCCCCGCGGGCGTACCGGCGGGCGTTCGCCTGCCTCAGCATCGGCAAGGTTGCCGACCCGAACCGGTACACCTATGGCTTATCGTTTGTCGTCGCCTTCCGGTGGGTCGCGTCGCCCATCGGCGCGGGACGTCGCTGGCAGTGCTGCCGTATGCCACCGCGGGCTACAGAGGCCCGCTGGTTCTTTCGCCGGAACCGGTGGTCGGTATCCTGGGCTCGACGGTCTTCACAATAGCGGTGTGTGCGGTCCTGCGAGATGGTCGGTCCGCTTCGGCGACCAGTGCGTTGCCTATCGCCTATCGCCAGGGCGTGCCGGCGCGGCTTCCACGGCTGCCAGCGTGACGGTCGGCCATACGTAGCGACTCACGGCGTGCGGCGCCGCGATCGCGCTAGCCTGGCGCGCACAGTCGCGTGCGGGTCCGTGGCCAGATTCGCCGGGTGTGGGATAGGCTCTACGCAGAATCGCAATGCACGACATCCCACGCCCCAATTATGTCAAGGATGCGCCGCGCCGCGTGTTCGACACGCACGTGCACTACCCCTGGCGAGCGCGCGGCTCGACGCTGCCCATCTATACCGCCGACAGCATGCTCGACATGCTCGCCTACAACAGCCAGCGTCTGAACATCTATAAGGTGTGCCTGCTCGGCCGACCAGGCGAAGGCAACGACCTGGTCGAGAAGGCCCACGCACGCTACCCCAGCCTGATCGTGCCGTTCGCGATGATCAACGTCGATCAGGCCGATCCGGCGGAAATCGACGACCTGGCCGATCGCGGCTTCCGCGGCCTGAAGATCATCAACCCGCGGCGAAACTACGACGACCCGGCGTACTTTCCGCTCTATGCCGAGGCCGAACGGAGAAATCTGGTCACGCTCTTCCACACCGGTATCTCGGGCGGCATGATCGACTACCTCCAGTTTCCACCCGATAACATGCGCCAGGCCGAAGAGCTCTCGCGGGAGATGGAGGGCGGTCGCCGCTGGAAACCGGAGTCCGAGGCCGACTCGTGGTACGGCGCCGGCCGCATGCAGCCCATCTTTCTGGATAGCATCAGCGTGGCCTTCCCCGAGCTGAGGATCATCGGCGCTCATCTCGGCTACGGTCTGTACGACTCGGCCGCCGCCGTCGCGCGCTGGCGGCGCAACGTGTTTTTCGACATCTCGGGCGGGACGGTCGTGCGGCGGCACCTGGTGGAGCGCAAGATGCTCGGTTCGGAGGTCTCGACGCTCAAACTGGTGTGGGGCTCCGACTGTGATATGGCGCACATGAGTCGCGAATTGAGCATGTGGATGCAGACCTTCGACGACCTGGGCCTGTCGCAAGCCGAGCAGGACCAGATCTTCTGGGGGACCGCGGCCCACATCTTCGGCATCCAGGATGACTGACAGGGAGAGACTATGTCCGTACAGCTTGCGATCGGGCCGATACATCACCTGCGCTTGACCGTGACTGACATCCAGCGCAGTCGGGAGTTCTACACCGGCGTGCTCGGCTTCCAGGTAGCCGTCGAGTCGCCGCCGGCCGACGATCCGGCGGCCGAAGCGACGTACCGGGTCCTCTGGGGTGGCATCGTGATGGCCTCCGGCAACCTGCTGCTCGGGCTGCGGCCCGTGGCGCCACAGGGCGACCGGTTCGACGATGACCGCGTCGGACTCGACCACCTGAGCTTCAGCGTCGCCAGCCGGGCAGAGCTGGAGCAGGCCGCCAGACTGTTCGACGAGCGTGGCATCCCGCACGGCGAGATCACGCGCCTCGGTGGGTTCGGCATCGACATCCTGCCGTTCCGCGACCCGGACAACATCCAGCTGGAGCTCACCGCGCCGGTCACCTGAGCGCCGAGTCCGGGTCGTGGTCGCGCGCACCGGACAGCGCCGTTGCGACGTAGTCGGTCTGGCGGAAGCAGTCCACCTGAGGGCATCTTCTCCTGCCGCGGAGCTATCAGGCCTGGCTGTCGAAACGGATGTAGAGAACGACGCGGCGGCTCCGACCATGTGGTGTGAGCACCCCGTGAGCGGGTGCCAGAGGAAGGAAGCGACATGTCGCAGCACATCACGCCGTTCCTGTGGTTCGATGGCCAGGCCGAAGAGGCAATGAACTTCTACGTCTCGATCTTCAAGAACTCGAAGATCGGCGAGGTGAGTCGCTACGGCGACGCCGGGCCAGGCGCCAGCGGGACCGTCATGTCCGCCACCTTTCAACTGGATGGCCAGGAGTTCATGGCGTTGAATGGTGGCCCGGGGTTCCCGTTCACGGAAGCCATCTCGTTTTTCGTGAGCTGTCAGACGCAGGCCGAAGTCGACGAACTCTGGGACAAACTCGGCGCAGGCGGCACACCTTCGCAGTGCGGCTGGCTGAAGGACAGATACGGAGTGTCCTGGCAGATTATTCCGGTTGCGCTCGGCCAGATGCTGGGCGACAGGGATCCGGCGCGAGCGGGCAGAGTGATGCAGGCCATGCTGCAAATGCAAAAGATCGACATCCAGGCGCTCGAACGCGCGTACGCAACCTCGTAGCGGGGCCGCGCGGAGTTCCGGTGTGGAGGCGGTGGTGACACCGCCGGTTGAGGGTGGGGTACGCGGCCGTTGCACCGACAGACGGCGATGTCCTGAGGCTGATCAGTTGCACAGGCGCATTCAGCATCAGTCGGCACGAGTACCTGCAGCGTGTCGCCGTCCAGGCAGAACGCACGTCCAAATAAGCGGTATCGGGTTATCAGCCGTTTTTCAGGGTGTGGGGGACTGCGTTAGGCGTCTTTCCCGCTGCCCAGCCCTAGCCTCCTGAGTGTGGTGCGGCCAGGCCCGCCGGCGGGCCACGGATCGCGCCAACTGACTCTCACGAAGGAGCTCACGTATGCGCTGGTTTACACGACGCGCGCTTGCACTTGGGATTAGCGGCACGCTGCTGGCAGGTTCGCTGCTGGGCGCGGGGACGGTGCTCGCCGCATCGAAAACCGCGGATTTCGACCTGGTTGTCTCCAAGGGCGGAGCGGCGTGCCTGCCGTCCGCGAGCGGCGAGGTCCACATTCGGTCGCTTGGACCGGTCGAGGTGATGGACGTCACTGTCGACCACCTGCTGCCGAAGTCGGACTTCGACCTGTTCATTCTCCAACTCCCGACGGCGCCATTCGGCGTGTCCTGGTATCAGTCGGACATTTCGACCAATGAGAACGGCCATGGGCATGTGCGGGTCATCGGCAGGTTCAGCAACGAGACGTTCGCCGTTGCGCCAGGCTCCGGCGCCGCACCCAAGACGTTTGAATCGCACCCGGTCGACGACGAAGGAAACTCGATCGCGAGTGTCGACACGAATCCGCCATTCGGCCCGGTGCAGATGTACCACATCGGCCTGTGGTTCAACTCGCCGGTGGACGCCGAGAACGCTGGCTGTTCAGATGCGGTGACGCCCTTCAACGGGGAGCACGACGCCGGCATCCAACTGCTCAACTCGTCGAACTTCCCGAACGACCAGGGACCGCTGAGCCTGGTCGGCAACTAACTCTTCGCAACAGTTTTGAGAACCACCTGATGGGGTGGTGGTGGACGCGTACTCCACCACCACCCCACCTCTGTCATCTGGCGCGTGCGCCTCTGGACACTGCGCCTGCCAGTAGCAGACGGATCACGCGGCCGCGGTGGCCGCGGAACGGCTCGAGGAGCTCGAGCATGCGCTCGTCGGAGCCGCGGCGTTCGCCGGCCAGCCACCAGCTGACCACGTGCGGCAGGTGCAGGTCACCGACCGCCACGGCATCGGGGTCGCCGAGAGCGATCAGCCCGATGCGCGCGGCGGTCCACGGGCCGACACCGGTTACCGCTCGGAAGCGCCGGTACGCGGCGTCCAGCGACAGACTCACGGTTTCTTCGAGTCGCCGGGCGACGATCGCCAGGCGGCGCAAGACGTCCGCCCGGCGGCGCTCGACACCGAACCGGTGAAAGACCTCGTACGGGGTGCGGGCGATCCGCTCGGGCGCGGGTGGCGCCCAGAGACCTGGCAGCGGGCCGGGGGCTGGCTCGCTCAGGGTGCGCACCATGAGCCACCAGCTCCGCCAGGCGTCGCGGGTCGCGACGCGCTGTTCGAGCGTCACGATCATCGCGGTCTCGAAGACGGCGGCCGTCCGTCCGATCCGCAGGCCCGGGTGGCGCAGAATGAGGTCCTTCAGCAGCGGCTGATCGGGTCGGAAGGTATCCGGACGGTCGAGTGCGCCGCACAACTCGGGCGCCCGCTGGAGCAGCCACTCGGCGCCTGGGCCCCAGGCGTCGACGAGAATCGCGCCTCCGCTGGCGAGGCGCACGCGCTCGGTAGCCGGACCCAGCGGGGTGCGGCTGGCGCGCCAGACGTCGCCGTTGACGATCCGCAGGCATGGATCACCGCTGCCCATGCGGGCGTGGGCCAGCGTCTGCGGCAAATTGGGGGGCCGCTCCAGGTTGAGCGCGGTGCTCAGGGTTGCTTGATCCCGCACTGGCTCAGGGCGCCCTCGAGCTCGCCCATCGAATGGTCCAGATCGGACAGTTCGGCCTTGACGGCGTCGGTGTTCAAGACCGCCTGCGTGGCGCCGATGCGCTTGACGGCCGCGGCGAAGCCACGGATGGACGGCACCAGGTTCGGGTTGTCGTGGGTGACCATGGTCAGGTCCGCGCACGGCGTGACGGTCAGGTCAGCCGCCTCGGCGATCAGGTCGTCCACGTTGGACAGGAACGCGTTCTCGACGTCCGCGGGGCTGGCCGTGGACGGGTCGAAGGTGGGCTGCGCCAGCGGCTGCGACCCCGCGGTCGGCTTCGGCGGCACGACCGCCGTGGCAGTTGGCGCCGGCACCGGCGTGGCCGTCGGCTCGGGCGTGGGAGTCGGCGGCGGCGGGGGCAGTGCGCTGCAGGCGGTGAGCGCCAGTGCGGCGAAAACCGCCGCCGCGCGGGTGAGCACGGCTCTCAGATGTCCAGGTCGCCCTTGGTGAGCGAATAGCGGTACTGTGGGCGCAGGATGTCTGACACGGACGCGGCGTCGCCGCCGCGGCGGGCTTTCAGCAGCTCGGCGCCGACGCTCACGGCGATCTCGCCCGGGGTCTCGGTCTTGATATCGAGACCGATCGGCGCGTGCACCCGCAGCAGGTCCTCGACCGCGACGCCCTCGTCTCGCAGGAGCTTGAACACCGCGTAGACCCGTCGCCGGCTGCCGATCATCCCGATGTACGCGGCCGGCTTGCGGACGATCTTGCGCAATGCGTGCACGTCGTGGGTATGCGCCCGGGTCACCAGGACCACGTACGTCGTGGGCGTGATTTCGTACTCATCCAGCACGGTTGCGACGTCGTCGACGATGATGCGGTCCGCATCCGGAAATCGCTCGGCATTGGCGAACGACGGTCGATCGTCGACGACGACGACCTCGAAGTCGAGCAGCCGGCCAATCTGCGCGATCGGCACCGCGACGTGCCCGGCGCCGACCACGATGAGGGTCGGTCGCGGCAGCGCGAGGTCGAAGAAAATCGAGACCTGGCCGGCCCGAGCGACTTCGGGATCATCGTCCACGCCGAACGTATAGGTCCGGCTCTGCGAAGCGCCGCCGGCAATGACGCCCGGGGCATCCGCCAGAACGCGCGCCTGGAGCAGATGCCAGCCGATGCCACCGCTCTGCACGCGGCCCTCGACCAGCAGCAGTTTTTCGCCGAGCAGGACCGGCAGCCCGCGCGACCTCGAGACCACCGTGGCAGTGGCCGCCATGCGCCGGTGGGCTACCGCGTCGAGCACGCCGCCGGCGACGTCGGTGCCGTTCTTGTGCCACGGCTCGACAAAGATGTCCATGATGCCGCCGCAGACACCGTCGGTGTTGATGGCGATCTCATTGGTGAGGTCGACCACCACCATGCGCGGCTGCTCGTCGGCCATGACTTCCAGGGCGGCGCGCCAGACCTCGGCTTCACCGCAGCCGCCACCGACTGTCCCATCGGTCGCCCCGTCCGGCCGCACCAGCATGCGGGCGCCGACTTCTCGGGGTGAGCTGCCGCGGGTCCGCACGACCGTGGCCACGGCCACGCGCGGCGCGGTCTCCAGGGACCGATTCAACGTTTGGTAGAACTCGCCAGGACCGCTCAAGACCGCCTCAGGCTACCGCCAGTAGCTTCGTCCGCGCGGCACTCACCAGAGGTGGAATTACGTCCAACAATGTCTCGACCACGGATTCCGACTCGACTGCACCCGCTTCAAATGCGCGCCCGAACGTCAGCCGCAGCGCCCCAAAAACCCACTCGCGAGGCACACCCATGGCGACCAGTACGTGCGACGGCTCAGACGACGCCGACGTGCATGCCGAGCCGCTCGAGGCCCAGATGTCGCGCTGGTCCAACCCGAGCAGGACCGACGCAATCTCCAGGTTTTCGAAGACGAAACTCGCATGGCCCGGCAGGCGACGGGTGGGATGGCCAGTCACCCGGCAGCCGTCCACACGCCCCGGCAACTCGGCCAGCATGCGACTGGCGAGCCCGCGCAGACACGGACCAGTCGAGCGCTGCTCGTCTTGGGCCAGGGCGAACGCCTCGGCCAGGCCGACCACACCGGCGACGTTTTCGGTTCCGGATCGACGACCCCGCTCCTGTCCGCCGCCCTGCGTTTGCGGCAGCAGCCGGGTGCCGTGTTTCACATACAGCGCGCCCACGCCCTTGGGACCATAGAACTTGTGGGCAGCGATGGACAGCAAATCGACGCCGACGGTCTCGACGTCCAGCGGCAAGTGGCCCGCCGCCTGGACAGCGTCGGTGTGCACCGGCACCCCGCGAGCATGCGCAAGGTGGACGACGTCCTGCAGCGGCTGGATCGTCCCGACCTCGTTGTTCGCGTACATGATGCTGACGAGCGCGGTCTGTTTGGTGATCGACCGTTCGAGGTGCGCGAGGTCGATCGTGCCGAACTCGTCGACGTCGATCTCGGTGAGCTCGAAGCCCTGGTACCGCGCCAGCCAGCGGCAGGTATCCAGCACGGCGTGGTGCTCGACACGGCTGGTGATCAGGTGGCGCTTGCCAGCGGCAGCCGCGGCCAGCGCGACGCCCTTGATGGCCAGGTTGGCGCCTTCACTACCGGAGCCGGTGAAGACGACCTCTTCGCGGGTACACCCGAAGATGTCGGCGACGGTGTCGCGGGCACGGGCGACAGCCTGAGCGGCGCGACGGCCTGGGCCGTACAGGCTCGAAGGATTGCCCCACTCCTGCGCGAAGTACGGCAGCATCGCGGCCAACACCTCCGGCCGCACCGGCGTGGTGGCCGCATGATCGACGTACATTCGCCCCGGACCCTTCTTGCGGCGCGCATTGTACACCCAGGTCTGGGGCCGCAGCGTAGTACAACCAGAAAGGCGCGCATGGGCAGGTTGCTGCTGCGGTCGTTCTGGTGGTGGCCACTCGCACACCGGTTGCCGCTCAGTCGACGGGCGCGAGTCTCGAGGTGACGGTCGATCCGGCGGGTCGCTACGCCGTGCTCGCACCTGCGCTCGAGTGGAGCTTCGCGGGCGACGTCGGACACAACCCCCGGCGGCGTCGCCGTCGACCGCCAGCGCAACGTCTTCGTCGCCGACACCGGCAACCGCCGCATCCTCCGTCTCGCCGCCCCCGCGCGGTAGGCGCCGCGGTTGCGCGCAATCCTCACGATTTGTTAGCATTGTTGTAACATTCCTGTAGCATTGAGACAGCGTCGGTACGGGGGTGGCATAGTCCGCACGCGAGCTCGTGGGCGAGCTCGACTTGCTCTCAAGGAGACTTCCCAAGATGCCGCAATCTTCTCGCGTCCCGACCGGTGCCGTCGCCGAACAACTCCCTGGCGTCAGCGTCATCTTCCAGAGCAAGCCGCCCCACTCGCGCTTCGACGTCGTCATCTCTTCCCCCGTCGGCCAGGCCCTCAGCGAGGACTTCAGCACTGCCCTGACGGCCATCGGCTTCAATCGACGTCGACGGCTTCCGCAAGTCAACGGCGTGCTCAGCGAGAGTTTTGAACGCGAGGGGTCCGGGCTGTGCGGGGGCTGGAGCGCCACCGAGCGCGACAAGCTCACCCGCGACGCGCGTGCGACGCTGCGGCGCTTCGGCTTCACCATGGTGCCCGAGGTCCGCACCTAGTTCCTCGAGGTGGGGTCGGTGCTGGTGGTGAAGCACGCGCGCAGCGCGCCGCGTTGCGCCGTCGGTTCGACGGTCCGTTCGGCGACGTCCTGGCCCGGATCGCCCGCCTGGGCGGCAGATCGGCGCTAAAGGCCGGCAGGGCTACCGGCGTCACGTCCCCGCGGCGGCGGACGGCGCCACCGGGGCCGCTGGCGCCACCGGCAGGCCAGTCGGCTGGCCAGCCAGAAGCCATATGCCGACTCCAACTGCAACCACGACAACCACCAGGCTTGCCAGCAGCAAAAGCCGCCGCCGCCGCGTCCACGGTGCGGCCCGTGACGCCGTTGCCCGCGCGCGCGCTGCCTTGGCGCGACGTCGGTGACGCGGAGACCGAGACTGCGGCATGCCGGTACTGACGTAGGGTACGAGCCATGAGGTGCTTAGCGTGCAGCGTGCAGCGTCCAGCGTCAGCAACGAGTGCGGGCTGCTCTGGCGCGACGTAAGACGCGGAGATCCGGCCGCGGCATGCAGGTACTTACGTAGGGAGCCAAGCGGGGTCAGGCGTCAGCATTCAGCCGGCAACGTGCAGCCTGAGCAGGTGGCTGAGTTTCGAACACCGGGACGCGCAGCCGAGGGTTGGCTGGCGGCTAGAGCTGTATTTGCGTGCTTTTCCAGCGCGCCAGTCGGCGCTCCAGGAGTTTGAGAAGCTGACTGATGAGCATGCCCATCGCCGCCAGCACCAGAACCGGCCCGAGGAGCTTGGCGGTCTGGAAGGTGTTGCCGAACAGGGCGATCAGGTACCCGAGGCCCGACAGCGCCGTATACAGCTCGGCGATCACGGTCCCAACCATGGCGTTGGCGGCGCCCAGGCGCAGGCCGGTCACGATGTACGGCAGCGCGGCGGGCAGCATGATGAACCGGAAGACCTGTCCGCGGCGGGCGCCAAACGAGCGCGCCGCCTCGACCAGGTCAGGATCGGTGTTCTGGACGCCCGCGTACGTGTTGATCAAGATCGGCATCACCGCCTGAAACCAGACGACGACAATCTTGCCGTTGGTGAACAGGCCGAACCACAGGATGATCAGCGGGATGAACGCGACGCGCGGCGTACTGTTCAACGCGTTGACGTAAATCTCGAGGGTCTCGCCGACGCGCGGCATGCCCCCCATGAGGACGCCGAGCCCGACCCCGGTGACGATCGCCAACGCATAGCCGGCCGCGAAGACCAGCAGGCTGCTGAGCGTCGCGCTCAGGAGTTGGCCGCTGCGGACCTCGTCGATGACCGCCGGCGCGACGTCCAGCGGCGACGGCAAAAGCAGTCGGCCGGCGGGAATCGAAGCCAGGTGCCAGACCAGCAGGAAGACGACGAGGCTGATCAGTCGCCACTGGACGATGCTGAGTCGCTGAAACAACTATTGGCCTGCCGCCGAAGCGAGCGCGTCATCGGCGCGGGCCTGGCGGAACTCGGGTTGGTCGGCGACCATACCCCGAATGCGCTGCCAGAGGTACGCGCGGCGGTCGAGAAACTCAGGCGTCGCTCTGAAGTCGTACGCCCAGCGCGGCCGCGGCAGTGCGACCGGCAACACCTCTTCGACCGTCCCTGGGCGAGGACCCATCAGGACGATGCGGTCGGCCAGGAACAGCGCCTCGTCGAGACTGTGGGTCACAAAGACGACCGCGGCCCCAAGATGCTCCCAGATGCGCCCGAGCTCCAGTTGCATGAACTCCCGCGTCTGCGCGTCCAGCGCGGCAAATGGCTCGTCCATCAGCAGGATCTGCGGCTCGAGCGCCAGCGCCCGCGCCAGGCCAACCCGTTGCTGCATGCCGCCCGAGAGCTCGTGCGGATAGCTGTGCTCGAAGTCTTCGAGGCCGACCAGGCGCAAATACTCCCTGGCTCGGCGGGTGCGCAGGGTGGACGTCATCCCCTGGATCTGCAGCGGGAACTCGACATTGTCGGCGACCGTCCGCCACGGGAGCAGCCGAAACGATTGGAAGACGAATCCGGCGTGCGGTCCGGGCGGCAGGTTCGAGATGCCATCGACGACGACCTCGCCACTGTCCGGCTCGAGCAAGCCGTGCATCAACCGCAACAGCGTCGTTTTGCCACACCCCGACGGACCAACCAGACACACGAACTCGCCCGCGGTGACCTGCAGCGAAACGTCGCGCAGCGCCACCACAGGCGAGTCGACCTTGCCGCGCCAGCGGTGGAACGTCTTGGAAACGTGGCGGATGTCGATCTTTGGGGGAAGCACCGTGAAACAGCGCGAGCGACCTATTTGATGGTCCGACCGGGATCGTCCACCTTCGGGTAGACGCCGATGTCTTTCAGGACTGCGTCCACGAACTGCGTGTCTGTCCAGTCGCTGGCGGCGATGCGCACCGCGTCGTTGAAAGTGCCGCTGTCGTAGAGAAAATCCGTGCTCTTCTGATAGTCGCCCACGTTCAACTGGCCGTTGACCGCCCACGACGCCCCGAACTGGTCCCAGAGATACTCCAGGTCGGTTCTGGCGATGTCTGGCCGAAGCTTGGCCATGCCGTCAACCCAGGCCGACTTGTTTTCCGCAAAATAGCGGCTGGCCTTGATCATTGCCGCCGTGAAGCGACGGAGCGCTTCTGGCTTCTCGGTCAGCACCTTGGTGGTCACCGCGTTGCCCTTGTTCACCAGCGGGACCGCGTTGAAGTAATCGTCTGCATTGACCAGGATCTTGATGTTCTTTTGATTCTGGACGGTGACCCACGTCGCGAGCGACAGCGTCGTGGAATCCACCTGCCCGGCCACTAGCGCCTGGGCGCGCATGTTCGGCTGGCCGATGGCGACAAAGTTGACGACGTCGGGAGACACCTCTTTGGCCGCCAGCACCTTGCTCGACAGGGCGTGGTCCTGGCTGCCAACGCGGGCGATGGCGAACGACTTGCCCGTCAATTCCATCACCGACCCGATACTGCTCTGGCCGACGATCATGAAGAAGTTGCGGCCATTGGGTGAGTTGATCGCGCGCATCTCGAGGTCCTTGGTGGCGGTCAACCGGATGATGTCTTCGGAGTTGATGTTGCCGAGCTCGACATCACCCGACCGCATCGCGGCGATCACTGACGGCGTGGCCTGCACTTCGGTGATCTCGACGTCGAGGCCTTCCTTCTGATAGAAGCCGAGATCTCGCGCCAACCACAGGACCGACTCGGGCAGGGCCGGCGGCGGGGTGGTCGCAGTGCCGATTCGCAGCTTCATGACCACGGGCTGTGTGGGAGTAGGCGCGGCCGGGGCAGGCGCACACGCGCCGACCAGACACCCGATGGCTAGGGCAATCGCGAGGAAACGCATACGTGCCCCCTGTGGATCTCTGAGTCTAAGTCAGAAACCGCCGGGCTGTTCTATTCAGGGGTTGCGGCGAGGTTCTGCGCGGCGACCGGATTGACCGCGATGTTGCCTTTCATCCAGGGGTGTGGAGCGTATCGAGCGTCAAGCGAGCCCAGACCCGTACTATGCGAGCCCGTGGCGACGCAGTTCGGGGCGGTGATTCTGGCGGCCGGCGCATCGCAGCGCATGGGCACACCCAAGGCCCTGCTGCCGTGGGCCGGTACGACGCTGTTGCGACATGCCGTCGAGCAGGCACGCGCGGCGGGCATCGAGCACATCGTCGTCGTCCTCGGGCCGGCCACCCAGGATCTGACGCGCGAACCGTGGCTCGCCGAAGTCACCGTCAGGTCAAACCCCGATCCCGAGACCGGCCGCAGCGCCTCGATTCGTATTGGCAGCGCGGCCCTACCGGACGACGTCGAGGCCGTGATCGTTCAGTCGGTCGATCAGCCGTGCGACTCGGATGTCCTGGTGAGCCTCGTCGCGGCCCTGGACGCCGGCGCGGCCGATGTGACGGTTCCCACCCACGCTGGCCGCCGCGGGCACCCGGTGTGTCTGAGCCGTCGACTCCTGCCCGAGCTGAGGGCCGTCACCGAAGCGGGCCAGGGGCTGCGCTCGATCGTCAAACGCCACGCGGTGCTGGAGGTGCCGGTGAGCACGCCGTCGGTCGTCTGGAACCTGAACGATCCGGCCGCGTACGCGGCCGCCCGGCGCGTCGAATGATCTGGGTCCGCGCCGGGCTGCTGGCGGTGATGCTCGGCGTCCTGGTGCTCGCGCTGACCCAGACAACCACACCCCCGCCGCTGACCGCCGCGCCGACGCAGGAGGCGCCCACCGACGTGCCGCCGCCGACCCGCGTGCCGCTGCCAACCGCGCTGCCCCAGATGATCACATCGCGCGTCGCCCGCGAGACTCCGCTGCCGCACGCCACCCCGACGCTTTCGGCCCAGCCGCGTATCGACCTGGTCGACAATGGCTACTTCCCCGCGCAGATCGTCGTCCGAGTCGGCGCGACGGTGGCCTGGGTGAATACGGGCAGCGACGGCCACGACGTCACGGGCACTGGCCCGGGCGGCGCGTGGCGCTCCGGGCCGTTGGCGCCCGCGGCGCGCTACGAACGGTCGTTCGGGTTACCTGGCACGTACGACTACGCCTGCACGGTCCACCCCGAGATGCGCGGGCGGTTGATCGTTCAGCCCTGAACCTTGCATGTTTGACGTCAGCCAAGTGGCGGACGAACAATGGCGAGACGGGGTTGTAGCCGTCGCGCACGAGTGCGCGAAGGGAGGTCCTTATGCCTGAAGGAACTGGTCCAGCCGATCCGGAGCCGTCTGAAGCCGAGTCATCAGGAGCTGGCGGCGAACGCATTCGACCGCTGGCCACGCGACGCGACTTTCTCGTCGGCGCCGGTGCGGGCGCGGTCGTAGTGGGCGTTGTCGCTGGGGCGGGCATTGCCGTCACCCGCGGCACCCAGACAGCACCCGCGCCCGCCATTCAAACCGGGCCAGGCGGCCCAGCCGTCGCCGTCCCGCCCGCGCCGGTGGCCCAGCCGGCCCCAGCCCAGCCAGCGCCGGCGGCGCCAGCGCAGCCGGCCCAGCCGGCGCAGCCAGCCCAGACGCAACTGCCGCCGACCATGCGGCGGGTCTCGATGGACATCGACGGTGTCAAGCACGACGTGACCGTCGACGTCCGCGACAGTCTGTGGGAAACGATGACCCGCAGCCTGAATATGTCCAGCTCGAATCTCGGCTGCGACCGCGCGCAGTGTGGCGCCTGTACGGTCGTCGTCGATGGGCGGGCCGTCAATGGCTGCTCGATCTACTCCGCCCGCCTGGGCCGCGGCCAGAAGATCATGACTGTCGCCTCACTCGCGAAGGGTCTCGGCGTGGACGGGTTGCACCCGATTCAGCGGGCCTTCTGGGAGGACGGCGGGTTCCAGTGCGGCATCTGCACGCGCGGTTTCATCATGTCGACGTACGCGCTGCTGACGGCCAACCCGAAGCCGACCGATGACCAGATCACCGAGGGCCTGGCGGGCAATATCTGCCGTTGCGGGGAGTATGCCAAGATCTATACCGCGGTGCGCAACGCCTCGGCCGAGATGGCGGGCGGGACCGTTACCCACACTGCGCCGACGAGTATCTGGAATGCGCCGGTCGCCCAGCCAGCCGCGGCCCCCGCGGCAGCAGTCGCCGGGACCTCGAAGGACTTCCAATTCGTCACCGCGCTGTCGACGATCGAAGAGTTCGATCCGATCGCGGCGCCCCTCAAGCAAAAGCCGGGTGTCCTCGACGTCACGGGCAGCCAACTCACCATCACGGTCAAGTGGGACCCCGCGAAGGTCGACGAGGCCGGTGTTCGCAAGTACCTGGCCGACGCCGCGCACCCGGTCAAGTAAGAGGGGGAGACCACCATCATGGCACGCACAATCGATGCTTTGCGGGTCGCGCAGGAGGCGCAGTACGCGGCCGCGCTGACTCCAGAAGAGTGGTCCGAGCTCGCGCATTCGCCGGAGTGGCTCCAGCTGATGGCGGAGCAGCGCGAACTGGTCAACGCGACGCTCGAGACCCACGCCGCCAGCCTGCCTGGCTTCACCCAGGTACCGGTGCCGGCAACGCCAGCAGCCGTGCTCAACGGGCCGTACACCGTCGTCGGCCAGAAGGTCCCGCGCGTACATGGCCTCGGGGTGGTGACTGGCCTGGGCCGGTACACCGAGCACATGACGCTGCCTGGCGCGCTCTACACCCGGACATTGCGCAGCCCGTATCCGCACGCCAACGTCAAGAGTGTTGACGTGAGCAAGGCGGAGCAGTTCCCCGGGGTGCACGCGGTCCTGCACCGCGGCAACCTGCCAGCCATGTACCAGGACGTCACGTTTGGCAGCGGGCCGCCTCCTCGCGGCTTGTTCGACCAGGAGGTGTTTGAAGTCGGCGCCCCCATCGCGATCGTCGCCGCCGATAGCGAGCACATCGCCGACGAGGCGATGCGGATGATCGAGGTCCAGTACGAAATCCTGCCGGCGTCGCTGGACTTCCTGGAGGCGATGAAACCCTCCACGCCGCATCAGTTCGATACCAAACTGGACGGTCTGGTGCTCGCGGTGACACCGCCCCTGGTGCGCGGCGATCCGGACAACACGAAGGGCGAAGTCAGCGTCGACGTCATCGCCAGCAAGTCGTTTGAGCAGCATCTCGCGCTCGAGATGACGAACTCGCTGTCCTACTGGGACAACGACAAGCTGGTAACGTATCACACGACTCAGTACGCGCACGGGGTCCGCGCCAGCCTGTCGCAAGCCCTCAAGATCCCGCAAAACAAGATCCGCGTCATTCAGCCGGGCTATGTCGGATCGGGCTATGGCTACCGAATTGGCCTCGACCTGGCCGAAGTGCACGCCGCCATTCTGGCCAAGATCACCGGTCGACCGGTCCACGCGACCTACACGCGCGCCGAAGACTTCGTTACCCGCACTCACCGGCCCCAATTCCGCAATGAGATGCACCTGTCAGTCAACCGCGACGGCACCCTCGTCTCGGGTCAATTTAAGGTCATTGCCAACGTCGGTGCGGCACGCAGTGCGGCAGCCAATGGCTCGTGGTTCAACATGCAGGATCTGTACAAGATCCCGAACTTGAAGCTCGAAGCCGTCGACGTCTTCACGAACTCGTACAAACAGGGCCCGTACCGCTGCGTCAGTCACCCCAACGGCACCCTCGCGCTCGAGGTGACGATGGAAAAGGCCGCGTACGCCATCGGTATGGACCCGGTGCAGTTCCGGCTGAACAACCTGAATGAAGTGGGCAACCCGGACACCAAGAAAGCGTTCAGCAATCCAGGCATTCGGGACTGCATCCAGCAAGCCGCCGATGCCATTGGCTGGAAGCAGAACTGGCACGCGCCGAAGGCGAAAGAAGTCCGGCCGGGGATCTTCCATGGGATCGGCCTGGCGGCCCACGCCTGCAGCCACGGCGGTGGCGGCAATCCGGCGACCGGCCAGGTGATCATCAATACCGATGGTTCAGTTCAGCTCAGCTCGGCGGCCAATGAGATCGGCGATGGCCAACGCTCGACAATGGCCATGATCGCCTCCGAATCGCTGGGCGTGCCGTTGTCGAGCGTCAGCATTACGACGTACGTCGACACCGACCTGACCACCGACAACAGCGGCAGCTTCGGCAGCATCCAGACCAACACCGGTGGCCGGGGCATGTACGAGGCCGGCCAGGACGCCCGACGCCAGGTGCTGGACTGGGCGGCCAGGCGGTTCATCGACGACGCCAAGAAGGCGAATCAGACGCTCGACCTGAAAGCGGACGATCTCGATCTCAAGGACGGCCAGGTCTTCCAGAAGACCGATCCGTCCACGAAGCTGGCCCTGAAGGATGTCGTCCAATTCTCTGGGGCGCCCATTCTCGGCCGATCCATCTACACGCAGGATCCGCAATGGGAACGCACCGCCTGGGCGTCGCACGCCGCCGAGATTGAGGTCGACACGACCACGGGCACGATCAGTGTAACCCGGTACGTTGCTGCTCACGACGTCGGCCGAGCCATCAACCCCTTCGCCCTCGAGCAACAAATCGAAGGTGGTGTGGTCATGGCCCTGGGCGCCACCTTGACCGAGCAACTTCTGTCCGACGATGCAACAGGTCTACCGTTGAACCCCAACATGCTCGACTACAAGCCACTCAGCATTAAAGATGCCCCGAAAGACATCAAAGTGATTCTGGTTGAGCATCCTAAGGAATACGGGGTGTTTGGGGCACACGGCATTGGCGAGCCGCCGATGTCGCCGCCTGCGCCGACCATCGCGTCCGCCCTGTACAACGCGGTCGGCGTGTGGGTCACTGATATGCCGATCACACGCGAGAAGGTCCTCGCGGCTTTGAAGTCCGCCTGAGGAGCATCTGTATGAAGAGTTACGAGCTTTACGAGCCGACCACGGTCCAACAGGCCGTTGGTCTGCTGAATCAGTTTGGCGCCACCGGTAAAGCCCTGGGTGGGGGCAGTGATCTGATCGGCGGCATCATGAAGGACTGGGTGCAGGGCAAAGGTCAACCCCTGCCAGTCCAGATCGTCGATCTGACCACCATCCCCGACCTCAAGGGCATCAAGGTGGGCTCGGACGGCGCGCACATCGGCGCCACGACCACACTTTCGGAAATTACCGAAAACAGCGACCTGCAGCAGCAGTTTCCACTGCTGACCCAGGCCGCGATGTCGATCGCCTCGCCCTTGATCCGCAACTTCGGCACGCTGGGTGGCAACATCAACCAGCGGCCGCGGTGCTGGTTCTATCGTGGCGAAGATTTCAACTGCTACAAGAAGGGCGGCGACTTCTGCTATTCGGTCACCGGCGACAATCGCTACCACGCGATCATCGGCGGTGAGCTGTGCTACATCGTGCATCCCTCGGATACGTCCACGGCGTTGCTGGCGCTCAACGCGCAGGCCAAAATCTCCGGGTCCGCTGGCGAGCGCACCGTGCCATTCGACCAGTACTTCCATGGGCCGCGCGAGGATGTGCTCACCGAAAATGTCCTCAAGTCCGATGAAGTGCTGACCGAAGTCTTCATTCCCACGCCGGCCGCGGGGACGAAAATGGCCTGGACGAAGCTCAAGGATCGCCAGGTCTACGACTTCGCGGTCGTCGCGGTGGCGGCGGTCTTCACGCTCGACGGCGGCAACTGGAAGGATGGCCGGGTCACCCTGGGTGGCGTGGCGCCCGTCCCGTATCGAGCCCAGGTCGTCGAAGACGCGCTCAAAGGCAAGGACGTCAAGGCCACGATCAAACAAGCCGCCGCCCAGATCCGTACGGTGGCCCGACCGATGAGCCTCAACGCGTACAAAGTCGATATCGCTCAAGGTCTGGTGGAGCGAACGGTCCTTCAGGCGCTCGGTTGACGGCTGCCCACAGCGCTGCGCTCGCTCCCTTGCGATTGCATGGAACTGCGAAGTGAACTCCGATGGGGAGCGGCGCAGCGGCGGCTAGCTCGGCCCGGCGCCGGCGTCGGTCAGCCTGAGACGGGTGTAGATACGGGGGCAGCTCGCGTCGCGCCGCGTTGTAGCCGCGATCCATCTCCTCTTCGAACAACCAGACCCGGCTGGTGCGCAGCCCGAGCAGGTCCGCAACCAGATTGCTTCGCCCGCTCCTCGGCGGCTCGTCTCGACCCGCAAGGAGCGAGCGAAGCGAAGCGGGCGAGCTTGATTACGTCGCGCACGGTGACCTTGAAACTGCTCTTCCGGCTCTGGTGCCTGGCCGTCATCGGCGGGCTCGCGAGCGCGCAGATCGCGTTCGCCGCGGGGCCAATTCTGCAAATTACTGCTGACGGGACGTCGTCGGTCCGGCCCTCCTGGAGTCCGGACGGCACGCGCATCGCGTTCCAGACCAGCCAGGCCAACGCGTACCACATCTACACGATCGCCGCCGACGGCTCCGATCGGAAGCTGATCAGCCAGGGCGCCGTCGACGACCGTCACGCCGTGTGGAGTCCAGATGGTAAGACCCTGGCCGTCGATTCGGGGAGCGACCTGAAGCGCGAAGTGACGCTCATCGATATCGCTTCAGGTGGGCGCACCCAGATCACCAATCTGGGTGCGTTCGCGAGCTTTCCGTCGTGGAGTCCGGACGGCAACCGACTGAGCTTCTATGTGTACCAGAAAGGCACGATGGAGCTCTGGACGGTGAACAAAGACGGCACCCAGCCCGTCCAGATGACGCAGGGCCTGGCGTCCGAGACGAAGAGCCAGTGCACGTTCGCCTGTCACGGCGCGGCGTGGTCGCAGGACGGGTCGCGCCTGGCCTACGCCGACGGAGATCAGAAGAACGTGTTCACGATGCGCGCGGACGATGGCACCGATCAGGTGAAGGTCTCCGCGGACGATCCGACCGGGCGGAGCCACTTCCCAGCGTATCTGCCGGATGGACGCCTGGCGTATGTCACCGAGCACATCAACCCGGGCCAATCGTGGACCGACGTCTGGGCCGTCACGCCTGGCAGCACGCAACCCCCGGTCGCCTTGCTGCAAGACGTGCAGGTGCAGGGCCCGTTCGACTTCAGCCCCGACGGACAGAAGCTGTTGTTCTTCTCACCCCGCAACGGGAACTTCGATATCTACGTGGCGACGCTGGATGCCAGCGGCAAAGAAGCGCTGAAGAAGCTCTCCAGCGATACGGAGCTGGCGCCGGCGCTGGTCGCGGCCGGCCATCCTGCGGGGGTGTCCATTTCGGCCCAGTCGACGTCCGCTCAAGGTTCGGCCGCGCAGGCGGGGGCGCCGGTGGTGTCGTCGTCGAGCGTGCAGCCGGCGGCTGCCGCCGCGCCGAACGCGTCGCCACCCGAAACCGGTATCCTGCCAGGCGGTCTCAGCCCCTACGTGCTGGCGCTCGGCGGCCTGGCCGTCGTGTGGGTGCTGGTCGAAGGCGTCATGATCGCCCGCAGGCGGAGTCGAAGGAGGGCAACGCAGTCTGATGGTGAGTAACGGGACGACGTCAGCGGGAGACGGAGGCGCTTCTCGCCGCGACGTCCTGAAGGGCGCCACCGCCGCGGTCGGGGCGTTCATCGCGTTCGAAGCGATCGGCGGCGTCAGTCTCGCCGCCGGCGCGACGCCCAAATCCACGCCGCCAGCCAATGGCGTCATTTTCCCGGACCCCACGCTGTGCATCGGCTGTCTGACGTGTGAAGTGATCTGCTCCCAGGTCCACAAGCAGCAGGGACTCTCGGATCTGCCGCGCATTCGGGTGTTCAACGACCCCACTACGCGCGTTGATCCGGAAGTCCTGGCCGCCTACCCGGGCAGGGGCGCGTTTCATCAGGAGCCGTGCTTGCAATGCCCGACGGCGGAGTGCCTGTACGTCTGTCCGGTAAACGCGCTGCGGATCGAGCCTGGTTCTGGGGCTCGGTATATTCGCGAAGACGTCTGCGTGGCGTGCAACCGCTGCGCTGAGGCGTGCATCTTCCCCACGAGTCCCGAAGCGAACGCCACCAACCAGCTGGTCTTTGGCCAGGCATCGCGCATCTCGTACGACCCGGTGAAGGACAACTTCACCAAGTGCGATCTGTGCTACTGGCGTGAAGGCGGACCAGCCTGTGCCGAGCGGTGCCCGATTAACATCCGCATTCGCCAGGGCATTCTCAAAGTCGCCCCCGGCCGCATGTGCCTGGACGTCCCGAAAGTCGAAGACAAAGCCACCTGGGACAAACTCCGTGCGCAACAAACCTTCGCCGGCGCCCCGGCGCAAGATAGCAAAGCATGACTGCTCCACAGCGCGCTCGCGCGGCTCGCGCGCCCGAGCTCTCGAGAGACCAGTCGACCTTACATGTCCGCCGCGAGCGAGCCGAGCGCCGCACTCACCTGGGGCCACTGCCTGCCAACGGCGAGCCGGCCGAGCGCCGCACTCACCAGTGGCCACTGCCCGCCAACGGCGAGCCGGCCGAGCGCCGCACTCACCTGGGGCCACTGCCTGAGGACGGCGGCGAGCGGGGCGATACCTCCACCGACCACGTGTCACTGACTGTTCGCGGCGCGCGAGGGAAGCGAGCTCGCCGATGAACCGGATGATCTGGCTGGCGGTTGCGGTCGTCGTGTTCGTGGCTGGGCTGGGCGCGAGCTTCGCTGAGTGGGCAGCTGGTAACCAGCCGTGGGGGCAGCTGCTCGGGGACAATTTCCTCTTTGCGCGCTCGCTGCCGTTCACCATCGGGCTGGGCATTGCGCTGGGGTACTGGCGGGCGAGTGGGTGGCGGTTGGGTGTGGAGCGGCGGGCGTCGGACAACGCGATTCGGCGCTTTGCACCGGGCACGGTAACGCTGCACGCGCTCGCAGGCCTGGCGCTGGTGACGTTGATGGCGACCGGTGGCTGGCAGTACCTCAAGGGGCTGCTCGCCGCCGAGACGCCGATCGATATGGGCACGGTGTACCGGATCCACTACATCGCCGCATCACTGTTGATTTTCACCACCGCCGCCTTCGTCACCGACTGGCGGCTCCGTGGCGAGCGGAGCCTGACCGTGCCGAAAGGCCAGGGTATTCGCACCCTGCGCGGCCTGGCGCATGAGTTGGGCAAACCACTCGGCTCAACCCTTGGGTATCTGCTCGGGCTCGACCTCAGACGAGCGGCGCCGCCCACCGAGCAGTTCACGTACTACGAACGGACGATCTCGTTCCCCATCTGGGTGCTCGCACTCAGCCTGATCATCGTGACCGGTGTGATCAAGGCGATGCGCTACGTCTATCCAATCCCGGGCGAGGCCCTGTACTGGATTTCTGCCATCCATGTCGGCAGCGGCGTGCTGCTGGGGCTGAAGCTGCTGGACCATCTCCGGTACGCGCTCGCGCCGTCGCGCTGGCCGCTCATGGTCTCGATGGCCACCGGTTGGATCCCCGAGCGCTACGTCCAGCGCTTCCATCCGGGCTGGTACGCCCGCCTGAGCGAGAGCGCCGCGGCGGTCCCGACCGTCCCGGCCACGCCGTCCCAACCGATCCCCAGGGCCAGCCGCGGCACGCCATGAAGTATCTCTGGGCCGTTCTGGGACTCCTGTACGCCGCGCTGAACCTGTACGTCGGCTACCTGCTGGTCATGGCTGGCACCGGCCCGAAGCTCGCCCAGAAGGGCATCGTGCTCACCGCGCCCCCGATCCTCGGCGGCATCGCCCTGGCCATCCTGGCGCTGCCGCTCCTCTGGAACTGCGTCCGGCTAGCCACCGCCAGGCCGGCCGCCGACTCGGTGTAGCGACCTATGTGCCCGGGTCGTTCGCGCTTGGGACTCCGCCACTGAAGAGGTCGCGCCTGGAAAAGGGCTGCCGCAAACGCTCGGCTTCGGCGGCTTGCTCGGCTAGCCAGCGGGCCCGTCTGGGCGAATTCACCGCCGGGTCATGCGCGTCTGTCGACGTCGGCGCCGCCTCCGGTGGGTCGGCCGCTGCCTCGCTTTGAATGTCCACGAGCTCGTCCACGACGATCTGGCTCTCGTCGTGCTGGACGTCGCGGAGGGCCCTGAGTCGGGCGGCCGCCTCGGCCGCACCTGTCGCCTCCAGCTCACTGGCCAGGGCCTCGAGCTCGTTCGCGTGCAGCTGGCCGAACGACCTGAGCTGTTGGATCACGCGTCCTAACCGGGTGACCGCGTGCATCGGCGGAAACTGACCCGAAGCCAGATTATTCTCGGTGGCGTTCACGTCGGCATTTTAAAAGAGTGACATGGCTCCAGCGGCTATCGCAGCGCCGCGTCGAAGAGCCACGCGCCGCTGCTCGCGGTGGACTCAGCCGCCGCCACGTCCGGTGCCACGCATCCAGTCTGAGGGCCGTTGCCGCGGCGTGCTGCGCTACGCGGTCGACCACGTCCTCCATGCAGCGACGGCTGCATACGACCGTGCAGCTCACCACGCCGGCGGTCGGCCCTGCTACCGTTGTCGGTGCTATGCAGCGGGACCAGTGCATTGTCGTCCTCGACGACTGGACGAATTTCTGGGGCAAGCAGCCCGGCGTGGAGCGCTTGCGCGAGCGGGGCGAGGTGATTATCCACACCACCGCCGCGGCGAACGACTACGAGGTGATGCAGCGCCTCCAGAACGCGACGGTAGCGTTTGCCAACCGCGAGCGGAGTCCGCTCAATGCCCGTGTCCTACGGTCCGCCGAGCGTCTGGAACTGCTGGCCCAGTCGGGTCGCATCAGTCCCAATGTCGACGCCGACGCGGCCACGGAGCGCGGTATTGCCCTGGTCGCGGCCGGAGGCCAGGTCGGCAGCCACGTGGCCATCGCCGAGCTCGGGCTGGCGCTATTGCTCGCGTTGGCCCGCCAGATCCCGAGCAACGATCGGCGCGTGCGCGACGGCGACTGGGCGGCGCCGCCGACGCGGATGCTCTGTGGCCAGACGCTCGGCATCCTGGGTCTCGGCAATATCGGGGGCGCCATGGCTCGACTGGGCCAGGCACTGCAGATGCCGGTCATCGCCTGGGGGCCGACGCTGACGCCGGAGCGAGCGCAAGCCAGCGGCGTCGAGTACGTCGCCCGCGATGAGCTCTTCCGCCGAGCTGACGCCCTGTTCGTGTCGACCCGGCTGTCGGACATGACACGCGGCATCATCGGGGCACACGAGCTCGGGTTGATGAAGCCGACCAGCTACCTGGTCAACATCGCCCGCGGGCCCATCGTCGACCAGGCGGCGCTGGTGCACGCGCTGCAGAGCGGCCAGATTGCCGGTGCCGGCATGGACGTCTACGACCTGGAGCCGTTGCCGGCCGATCATCCGCTGGCGAAACTGGACAACGTCGTGCTGACCCCGCACATTGGCTGGGGCGTCGGCGAGAACTTTGCGCTGATGGTCCAGAACCTCACCACCGCGGTCTTGAAGTACCTGGATGGCGACATGAGCGGCGTGGTCAACCCCGCGGCGCTCGAGAGGAGGAGTGCATGGGTTACGAAGGCCTGATCGCCGAGACGATCACGATGACCGGACACGGTGGGGACCCGATCGAGGCGTACCTGTCGCGGCCGATCGGGCTCTCGAATGTGCCAGGCGTGGTGGTGATCCACCACATGCCGGGCTGGGACGAGTGGAGCAAAGAAGTCACGCGCAAGCTCGCGCACCACGGCTACGCGGCGGTCTCGCCGCACCTGTTTTCGCGGCTCGGCCCGGGCCCCTGGGACGACATCGCCGCCGCCGCGCGGGCGGCCGGTGGGATGCCGGACGTGCAGGTCGTGGGCGACGTCGCGGCGGCCGCGAAACTGCTCCGCAATCAGCCGTATGCCAACGGCAAGATCGGCGTCATCGGGTTCTGCTCGGGTGGCCGCCAGGCGTATATGGTGGCGTGCAAGGTCGAGGGGATCGACGCCGCGGTTGACTGTTGGGGCGGGCGCGTCATCGCCAGACCCGAAGAGTTGACGCCGCGCCAGCCGCAGGCAGTCATCGACATGACGCCCGATCTCAAGTGCCCGCTGCTGGGCATCTTCGGCAACGACGACGCCAGTCCGGATCCGGATCAGGTCAACCGCACCGAAGCCGTGTTACGCGCTCAGGGGAAGGACTACGCGTTCCATCGCTACGACGGCGCGGGCCACGGGTTCTTTGCGGCCGATCGGCCGAACTACCGACCCGAGCAGGCGGTGGACGGCTGGAAGAAAGTCTTTGCGTTTTTCGAACGCACCCTTCAGACCGCGGCGCGCGAACCAGCTATGTCTTCCCGGGCGTAAACGCGTCGGCCGCCAGGCCCTTGGGGAGTTTGTCTTCGAGGACGCGCTGCAGGCAGCGCATCGTCCAGCCGTGGATGACGCTGTTGCTTGCGATGTAGCCGCCAGTGCTGAACAGCCACGAGGCGCCGCGGTCATCGGTCAGCGTGCCGCCAGCGCGGGTCAGAATGAGCGCGGCCGCGGCCATGTCCCAGATCTTCAGATCCAGTGCCCAGTAGGCGTGCCAGCGGCCGACCGCGACATTGCACATGCCGAGGGCCGGCGAGCCCATGGCATTGAGGGCGATGACCTGCCGGGACATGATGTTCGCGATCTGTAGGGCCTGGTCCTGCTTGTCCTGGTCGTGCGGCCAGTCGGTGCCGACCCAGGCACTTTCGAACGCGTTGTAGCCTTCGGAGATTTGCTGGACGCCGATCGTGTGTCCGTTGAGCGTGGATTGGGAGCTCAGTGTCGCGGCGAACAGCTCGTCGCGGCACGGGTCGTAGACGACGCCGACGCGTATCGCACCCTGTGTGCGCAGCGCGATAGAAACGGCAAAGTACGGAATGCCCTGGACGTAGTTCAGGCTGCCGCAGATGGGATCGACGATCCACAGGTGTGGCGCGTCGAGCGGCACGGCTTCGTCGTCGGGGCCCTCTTCGGCGAGCACGCCGAACTCGGGCGTTTCGCTGCTCAGCACCTCCAGGATCGCGTCCTGGACTTTCAGCGTCGTGCCCGAGACGACGTCGCGGTGGCTCTTCCACCGCATGTAGTCGAGCTTGCCGAGGCACGCCAGCGCCACCGCGCCGCCCGCGCGCGCCGCGCGCACGGCGACTTCCAGGGCCTGCGCGTCCTCCACGCCCGTATCATACGCCTGGCATGAGCGCAGGCGACGAGACCCCCGAGATAACACACACGGTGCCGACGCCACCGACCCCGCCCGCAGCGCCGACGCCCGGAGCACCGCCCCTGGGTGAGGAGCCGCCGCGCCAGGCGGCGGTCGCGGAAGCGGGGCCGAAGCTGGTGCGTCGGGTGGTGGTCAGCTATCGGCTGGGGTGGCTGCCAGGGGACTGGCTCCAAACCTGGCGGCGCCTGGACCGGGTGTTTGCCCGCGCCGAGCTCAACGTGAAGGCGACGCTGGCGCCGCTCGAGGACCTGCCGACCGATACCGACATCCTGGTCGTCCCGCCCGACCTCCGCGAGGCGGCCAGAGAAGCCGCTCCGCCCGGCACGCCGATCCTGGTGACCCCCGCGTCAGCCGCCGCGGGCGCGTTCGCGGATCTCGTGAGCCGCCTCAAAGCGGGCACGGACTTCACCGCGGAAGCACTCGATCCGGCGGACCGGGACAAGCCCAAAATCGTGAGCTACCGGGGCCACACGCTCCTCGACTGATCACGTAGCGGCGGCGATCCCCAGGAGAAGCTTCAAGGTCCCGGGCACGGATCGGTGCCCCTGAGACGGGCTGGGGCGGGGAAGTGTTGCGGGCCAGCGCTGGGGTAAACCCCTAAAAACCTCCGCGTGGACGTTCTTTCCGGGAATTGTCAGGACGCTTGTCGCCCTTTTGAGGGCTCGGGCAGCGTCTCGAGCGCAGTCTGTGACGGCGCCGCAAGGCGGGCCATCACCAGGAGGTTTGCACCAGCCATGTCGAAAATAGTCGTGCTGGGCGGCGGCGTCGTCGGGCTGTCGACGGCGCTGCTCCTCGCGCGCCAGGGCCACGCCGTCACGGTTTTCGAACGCGATGACACGCCGCTTCCCGGCTCGACGGAAGCGGCCTGGGAGTCGTGGGAACGCCGCGGCGTCGTGCAGTTCCGACAGCCGCACTACCTGCACTCGGCAGGCCGCCTGATCCTCGATGAGCATCTGCCGGAGGTGAAGCAGGCGCTGCTTGCTGCCGGCGGCGTTGCCTTCGACCTGCTCAGCCTCATGCCCAGGTCCATCGTCGATCGAGCGGCCCGCGAGGACGATGACCGGTTCGTGACCGTCACTGGCCGCCGCCCGACACTCGAGTACGCGGTCGCGCGGGTCGCCGAAGAGCGGCTGCGCGTCGTTCGCGGCATTTCGATCGCCGGTCTGGTCTCCGGCCCGTCCGCCGCGGATGGGATCCCACACGTCACCGGCGTTCGCACCATGGACGGTACGGAGGTATTCGCCGACCTGGTCATTGACGCGACGGGGCGACGGTCCAGGTTGCCCGACTGGCTGGACGCCATCGGGGCCCGGCGGCCCATCGAGGAGGTCGAAGAGTCCGCGTTCATCTATTACACGCGTTTCTTCCGTGCGACCGAGGGTGGAGTCCCCCGGTTTCGGGCGGGGTTGCAGACGCAGTTTCCGTCCTTCTCACTGCTCACCCTGCCGGGCGACTCTGGCACCTGGTCAGTAACCGTGTTCTTGCTGTCGGGAGACCCGGCGCTGAAAGCGTTCCGCGACCCCGCCCGTTGGAGCGCGCTGATCGCGGCCTGTCCGGCCCACGCGCACTTGTTGGCCGGCGAGCCGATCACCGACGTGCTCCCGATGGCCGGTGTGACCGACCGCTATCGACGCTTCGTGGTGGATGGATCACCCGTGGTGACAGGGGTTGTCGCGGTCGGCGACGCGTGGGCATGCACGAACCCGATCGGTGGCCGGGGGATGACCATGGGTCTCAAGCACGCCGTGGGCACCGCGGAGGTTGTGCGCAAACATCTCGACGACCCCCTGGCGCTCGCGTTTGCTCAGGACTCGATGACCGAGGCGCGACTGACCCCGTGGTACACGAGCACGGTCGAGTTCGATCGCGCCCGGACTGCGCAGATCAAGGCGGTTATCCAGGGCCGGCCGGCCCCGCGACCGACCGGCCCAGGTGAGGCGCTGCCGATCGCCATGCTGTACGACGCGACGCTCTTCCGGGCCTTCCTCGAGATGACCGCGCTGCTGGCATTGCCGCGGGACGTCCTGGCTCGGCCTGGCGTAGTTGACCGGATCATGGAGCTGGCCGATATCCACCCACCGGTGGCACCGCCTGGCCCCTCCCGAGACGAACTGCTGCGGCTGGCGGCCTAGACTTCGCTCGCGGCCGGGCGCTGGATCATCTCCAGCGTCACGCCGTCGGGATCGACGAAGTACACGGCCCAGCCGCCCTTGTTGGGGCCCGTCGTTGGACTGACGGGCTCCGACTTGAAGCGCACCCCGGCTGAGGACAGCGCGCGGTACGCCGCCCAGAGATCGTCGACGCTGAAGCCGATGTGGACGTTGCCCACATCCGAGGTCGGGCCTGCCGTGGCGGCGCCCGGTGGCGTGATGTACTCGATCAGGTCGACGTGCAGGCCCGGAATATCGAGTCCGGCGATTTTTAACCGTGCGCCGGGAATGCCTACGAGGCGCGGCATGTACTCGGCGGTCACTTCGCCGCGCTCGTACGCGACATGAAACCCGAGGAGATCCCGATAGAACACGATCGACCGGCTGAGGTCGCTGACCGTGACTCCAACGTGGTTGGCCGAGAGCGCAAATGTCATGTGTAGCCGAGGAGCTCGCGGACCGTACCGGCGATGCGCGCCTGATCGGGGAGCACGAAGTCCTCGAGTGGTGGACTGAAGGGGATCGGGACCGCCGGTGTGCACACCCGCCGCACCGGCGCCCGCAGCGCGCGACACGTCTCCCAGTCCTCGGCGACGCTCGCGGTGATCTCCGCGGCCATCGAGCACGTCGGTGGCGATTCGTCGACCACCAGCAGTCGGCCGGTCTTGCGCACCGACTGCCGGATCCGATCGACGTCCAGTGGCACGAGCGTGCGGGGATCGATGACCTCGACCGATGCGCCGTCGGCCGACAGCTCCTCCGCCGCCGCCAACGCCGGGTAGACCATGTACCCGAGCGCTACGAGCGTGACGTCGGTCCCCGGTCGCTTGACGGAGGCGACGCCAATCGGCACGAGGCCCTCGCCATCGTCCGCAACGTCTTCTTCCAGTGGGTCGATCCGACTTGGTTCGAAGCACACCACCGGGTTGTTGTCGCGAATCGCGCTCTTCAGCAGCCCGCGCGCATCCGCCGCGCCGGACGGCAGCACGACTTTGAGCCCGGCCAGGTGGGCGTACAGCGCATACCCGGTCTGCGAATGCTGGGCGGCCGAACGCAGGCCGGTCGCATAGTTGGCGCGAAACACGATCGGGAAGTCGCGCTGACCACCAAACATGTAGCGGATCTTGCACGCCTGATTGACCACCTGGTCGAAGGCCATGAATGCGAAGGTCACCGAGCGCCAGTGCACGACCGGCCGGAAGCCGCAGCCGGCGGAGCCGACGGCGATGCCGGTCATCGTCGCTTCGGAGATGGGCATGCGCTTGACCCGGAGTGGGCCAAGCTCCGCCAGCAGCGCCGGCGAAGGCGAGGTCGACATCGTAAATACGCGCGGGTCGCGGCGCATCTCCTCGGCCAGTGCCGAATCGAGAGCGGCGGCAAAGCTCAGTCTGGTCACAGGGCGAACACGTCCTCCAGCGCCTCCTCCGGCGCCGGGTACGGGCTAGCGTCCGCGAACGCCACAGCATCCACCAGGTCCTGGTCGATGGAGAGGCCGATGTCGGCCATCTGTTCGTCATTGAGGAGGCCGTGGGTGCGGAGAAACGTCTCGAAGGCGGGGATTGGGTCGCGGGCCTGCCAGAGCGCGATCTGATCGGCCGGGCGGCGTTCGGGTGGCATGACGTCGCGCAGGGCGTGGCCGTGGTGTCGCCAGGTCTTGCACTCCAGCAGCGTCGGTCCGCGTCCAGCACGGGCGCGCTGGACGGCCTCGCGGCTCGCCGCGTAGACCGCCAGAACGTCGTTGCCATCGACGATGACGCCGGGCATGTCGTAGCCGGCGGCCAGGTCGGCGACGTTCGGCGCGGCGAGGCCGGCGGCAACGGGCGTCTCGGCCGCGTATTGATTGTTCTCGCAGACCCAGACGACCGGGAGCTTCAACAGGGACGCGATGTTGAGCGACTCATGAAACGGGCCCTCACCGGTCGCCCCGTCGCCAAAGAAGCCGACCGCCACCGCGTCACCGCCTTCGAGCTGGGCGGCGACTCCAGCGCCCGCGGTGATCGGCAAGCCGGCGCCAACGATGCCGTTGGCGCCGAGCATCCCAGCGTCGAAGTCCGCGATGTGCATCGACCCGCCCTTGCCTTTGCAATAGCCGGTGCGGCGTCCGAACAACTCGGCCATCATGCGGTTCACGTCGGCGCCCTTGGCGATGCAGTGGCCGTGGCCGCGGTGGTTGCTCACGATGCGATCGGTGACCCGCAAGTTGGCGCACACGCCAACGGCGATCGCCTCCTGACCGCTGTACGGGTGGACAACGCCGTGGATGCGATCGTCGAGCCGGAGTTTCAACGCCAGCTCCTCGAAGTGCCGGATCAGCACCATCTGGCGATACATCTCGATGCACGCGTCGGGCTCGAGCGCGCTCATAGCCGGCAACTCAGTTACGTCGGTCATCTGTTGTGGAAGGCCCTTTCGCAGACCAGATCCATAGTAGCCTGACGCCGCTGGTCAGCCGCCGACGGCGGTCAACTGCTCTCGGACAGGCCGCCGGGCGAGACGTGGACCTGTTCGAGCGGTGCCCCGATGGCCCCGATGACCAGTGTCCGACACGAGTCTTGACGGTTCCGCGACTGCTCCTTCGCCATCGGCATCGACAACGCGAATCTGCAGTATCAGGCAGAAGTGATACATGCCACTGGCACGCGGTTAGGACTACGATTGCGCTGTGGCGGCGCGGCGGAGCGGAGGCCTGCTGGCAGCGCTTGCGCTGTGCGCGTCAGCGGCGTGCACGCCAGGCGGTGGCGGTGGTTTGTCCGGGTCGGGACCTACCCCGGTACCTGAGCCGCCGTCGGTCCAGAACCTGCCGCGGGGGGTGGCCATCCACGGCCACGGCACCTCGCAGACCGACGACATCGTCCCCCAGTTCGATACCGGGCTGACAGAGGGCATTGACCTGGTCACGCTGACCCATGATGGCCGCTCGACGTTCATCGTGTCGGCGACCGAAGGCGACCAGACCGAGCTCCTGACCAGCGCCATCGGGGCGTACTCGGGCCAGCGGCCGCTGGTGGTCCAGGGACCGGTGTCGTTTCAAGTCACCGCCGATGGAACCTGGACCGTGCGCGTGCAGCCGATGGCCAGGGGCGGCTCGCCCGCCTTCAGCGGTACCGGCGATGCCGTCAGCGCCTACTTCACGCCACCAACCAGTACGGCCGCCTGGAGCGTGTCACACGACGGCAGATCGGCGTTCTTCGTCTACGCCCACTGCGTCGGCGGCTCCATCGTGGTCGAAGATCGCACGGGCGCTGTCCAGGACACCGCCCAGATCACCTTCTCCCGCGGCCCGTGCTTCTGGGAAGTCCGCGCCGACGGCGCCTGGAGCCTGACTCCGCCGCCTTAGCAGCCCGAGCGTGCCATCCTCCTGCTGGAGCGGGGCTTTCAGCCAGCGTTCCACATACAGTAGGATCCACCGCTCGTCGGTGTGCCGCCGTACCGCGCGCAGCACGAGATCGTGCGGAACAAAGTCGAAGACGCTTTGATGTCGAGATCGATCACCCAGCTTGCTCTCCAACATCGTTCTCGGCAAACTCCTACCGCTTGCAGAGCCGAGCGCCCTGGCCGGTAGCCGTAGGAGTCGGGATGGAACGGCGGCTCCACCTTCGGCTCAAGATACAGACGCACGTCCGTCTGCGCGATACGGTCTCCCACAATGTTGACACAGAGGGCTCCGACCCCGCCTTGCCTTGCTTCGTCGGTATTTCGACCGCCCGCGCCAGCGCTGAGAAGTAACTTCCCGATGACAGTCGATTCCAATGCGTCGCCGCGTCAGAACCGAAACCGCCCGAACTACACAATATTCACCGTTCACCCACTCGGTGCTGGCGCAGCAAACTGCAACCGGCTGGCCTGAAGTTTGCAGAATGCTGCCTTGATTTACCAGCGATCGTCGCGAGCGATTACGGTGAGTGTGCCTGAGTAACCTGAGAGGTCGAGCGATGGCCCGAACAATTCTGGTGGTGGAGGATGACCCCGAAACGCTGCGCTCCCTGTCATCGGTGCTCGAGGCGAGCGGCTATCGTGTGACGGGCGTCGAGACCGGGGCAGACGCGCTGTCAATCCTCAAGCAGATGCGGCCCGATCTCATCTTGCTCGACCTGATGCTGCCTGATGCTGATGGCCTGGTCCTCACATACACGTTCAAGAAGCTCAGCAGCGCCCCGATTATCGTTCTGAGCGCCCGCCACGCCCAGGTCGACCGGGTACTCAGCTTCAAGATGGGGGCCGACGATTTCATCGCCAAACCGTTCGACCTCGACGAACTCGAAGCGCGAATCGATGCGGTCTTGCGACGCGCATCACGCGTGTCCGAGAAGCTGCCAGCGACGTGGTCGGACCAACTCTGCGTTGACGAGGTGGTGATCAGCCCATCCCGAGGGACGGTGACGTTGGCCGGCCAGTCTGTCCACCTGACGCCGACAGAGTATCGACTGCTCGTTGCATTGGCGAGTCACCCGCAGGAAGTGCTCTCACGGGAAGCGCTCGCCCAACTGGTCTGGGACTACCACGACATCGACGTCGGCCACCTCATTGACGTACACATCGGGCGTCTGCGACAGAGGCTGCGAGGAGTGTCATCGCGTGGCATGGTCATCCACACCGTGCGAGGCAAGGGTTACGCCGTTGGCGAGTCTCTCTAACGACACCGGCTTCATTTCGTGGCTCCGCGCATCTCGGGAAAAGGTCGTGTCCTTCAACGGGCCGGCCGTGCGCCGCGGAGAGTCGATCTGCCGTCTGTTGAATGAAGCACACAGTCCCAACTGCACCTCCAATAGCACTACCTGAACCCCCGATGACGCCGTCGACGAGCGACGATGTCACGCCCCCGAATGCGCCGAGCCTGCTGGCGTTAGTCGCGCGTTCGACACGACACGCTACGGGCCAGCCGATCACACCGACATAACACGCCTTGATGCCCGCCCGTTAAAAGCGACATGGCAAACAGCACGCCTTCCTTGCGTGTCCCTGGTGTCCGAGGGCGACCCGGCATGGGCCGAGGCGGTGAGCGAGCTCCTCGAAGGAGAGGTACCGGATAACTCGCAGTGTGGATTCGCGCAGTACGTGCAAAGCAAGTCGACACGATTGCGCATGAACTGGACGGACGCGTACATCACAAGGGTCCCTGCGTTGGGTCCAGCTTCGAGTGGTCGGTTGATGCGGCGGCTGAACTATGTCAGGCTCCGAAGCGGGTTCCAGTCGTGGTCCCGGCAGACGCCTCCGGGCGGACCGGACGAGCCCAGTTGAGCGCACGCCGCGTGGCTCCGGGCCGCGCAAAGACTACACCGTGCTCGCCACCGAGCTGCGGGCGACGACGATCGATCGTTCGCATGTCTCGGGCTCCTCTCTTCGCAGCCATACGATGGACGAGTTGGCGCGAGTCATGATCAGCAGGGCTGGATGAGCCGGACTCACTGAGAGCGTGTGCGCACCAGCGAAACGTGAATGCGAGCCAAGCTTCTCCTGGCGGTAGCATTGGCAATCCCGATGCTGCTGGGCGTGACGGTGCTGTGGAATCTGCTCGGGTCTGCGGAACCCATGCATCTGCAACCAGGCTCCTCAGACGTGAGTCTCGCGCTGGCTCGGCCCGTCACAGGTACGCAGGTGCCACCTACGCTGGCGCCCGCATCGGTTGCGCCAATGCTGACGCTGACGCCGGCGCCTTCGGTGAGTCCTACTGAAGCGGCGTCGCCCACTTACACGCCGACTTCATCGAGTAACGCCCCGACGGCATCCGCCAGCGTGGCTGAGGCCGCTGCCTCGGAACCGACGCTGGCACCGGTGAGTCCATCCACGCCAGTCACTGCGGCGCCCGGTCCCGGCCCCGGCCGGGGGAGGAACAAAGGCAAGCACCGACACTAGAGACAGTACAAGTAGCATACCCAGGACGCCAGCAAGCCTACCGCACAGTTGCATGCCCATTGCCGTCCGCTGGAGGCCATGAAGGCTCCATTGCGACTCAGCGGCCGCTATGCCGCACGTCCGATATCGGGCCAGAGCCACGCCTCGGTGAGTTCTGCGCGCATCGGTCTGGCGAACTGATCGCCCTGGGCAAAGTCACACTCGAGCTCGCAGAGTCGGCGTGCTTGTCGCGCTGACTCCACGCCGTCACCGACGGTCTTCATGCGGAGGGCATGGGCCAGGGTGACGATGGCTCGCACGACCGCCGCCTGATCGGCATCGGTATCGATACCTTCGACGAACGATCGGTCAATTTTGACCGAGTCGAACGGGAAGTGCCGCAGCGACGACAGTGACGAATAGCCTGTCCCGAAGTCGCTCAGCGCCAGGCCGACGCCGAGGTTGCGAAGCGCCCAGAGCCGTTGCATCATCTCGTCCGTTTCTCGTGCGAGGCTGCTCTCGGTCAGCTCGAGTGTGAGTAAATGCGGCGGCAATTGCGTCTCGTCGAGAACATCGCGCACCGTCTGCGCAAAATCCGACTGCTGAAGCTGTCGCGGTGTCAGGTTGACCGACACCGGAATCGGACCGCGGGCCGCGGGTCCAGCTGCCAGAGTCGCGCCTGACGACACGTCTCGCGCAGGACCCAGAGACCGAGCGGCAGGATCAATCCGGTCTCCTCCGCATGCGGCATGAACGCTATGGCTCCGGTGAGCCCGCGTTCTGGATGACGCCACCGAACGAGCGCTTCGAGACTGGTCGGTGCGTTCGAGCCCCGGAGCTGTACGACGGGTTGATAGTGCAGCTCAAATTCGTGTGCTTCCAGCGCGCGGCGCAGATCCACTTCGAGCTGCAGGCGGCGACCGGCGGTGTCCCTCAGCACCGGTTCGAAAAATGCCCAGCGGCCCTTGCCGGCCTGCTTGGCCGCGTACATCGCCATGTCCGCACATTGGCGTGGGGTCCGAAGGCACTGGCCGTACGCCGCTGGCACACCGCAGCCCTGACCGCTCAGACCCGCGCCGCTGTACTGGACGACAGTGGTGTTCGAGCGGGTGAGGGCCGTCTTCAGTGCCGCGAAGTGCGACGTCGCCGTGGCCCGGTTCGCGCCATAGCCGCCGACAAACACGACGGTGAGGTCGGTCGCGGCCACAGCCCGCCAAGCCGCGGTGACCGTTGCTGGGACGAACCCAAAGAGCGCAAACGCGATGGCGGCGGCGGATTGTGCTCGATCGATGCAGGTCCTCCGCTTGAGCAGCCAGGCCAAGGAGGCGGCCAATGTTGCCGCGGGAGGGGCTCAGGGGCTATTGTTGACCTGGTAGGTCGACTTTATCGTTTATGGTTCCTCCGGCGAGTGTTCTGGCGCGGCCGCGTGGGCTGGATTGGCCCTGGCAGGCCCTCGCGGCCTGGGCGGTTGGGCTGGTCGCGGTAGTTATTCTCGCGCTGGCCCAGCGCATCGAAGTTCGATTGGCGGTCTACTGGGCGCTTGGCCTGGGCGTCGGGCTGGTGCTCCAACGCGGACGGCTGTGCTTTGCGGGCGCCTTCCGCGACCTGTTCCTGATGCGCAACGGGACCATGATGCGCGCCATCCTGGTCGGACTGGCGGTGCTCACGCCGCTGTTCGCGTTGATCGAAGCCAGGGCAGTACCTGAGCCGAGTTTCGGCGCGGTCGCGGCCGGCGCCCACGTCGTTCCGCTGGGCCTCAACCTGGCTGTCGGCGGGCTGCTGTTTGGTATCGGCATGGTGGTCGCTGGTGGCTGTGTCTCGGGCACGCTCTACCGCATCGGCGAGGGTTATGTCGCCTCGTGGGCGTCGCTACTGGGTATCCTGCTCGGCCTGAGTGGCGCATCCCATACGTGGAACGCGTGGTACGCGTGGACGATCCAGTCGGCCCCGATGGGCTGGCTGCCAACCTCCCTTGGCTACGGCGGAGCAGTCGCGCTGACCTGGCTGGCGCTCGGCGCAGCCTACCTGGGCGCGTTGTGGTGGGAGACGCGCGGCGCGGACACACTTCCGTTCGCGGTGCCGACCGGTCGCACGGCACCTCGGCCAGTGACGTTCGAACAACACCTCAGTGCACTGCGCGCGAACGTGCTTGGCAAGGGCTGGCCGCCGCTGGTCGCCCTTGCCGCGTTGGGCGGACTGAACGTCGCCGCGTACCTGGTCGATACGCCACTTGGAGTAACGGGCGAACTGGCAGCATGGGCCGACCGCGCGGCTGGCCTGGTCGGTCTGGCGGCAGGGCCACTGCTTGGCGCAGAGGCGCTGGCGGGCTGCAACCTGGCGATCGGTCAGGCCGGAGTGATCAACGCGACGACGCTGCTCGACGCGGGCCTGGTTCTCGGTGCGCTGCTGGCGGCACTGGCGGCGCGCGAGTTCAAAGTCCGGTTGCCGCGTCAGAAGCGGCGCTACGTGCAATCGTTCGCCGGTGGTTCGCTGATGGGCTACGGAGCCGGCATCGGCATCGGCTGCACGATCGGTGCATTTTTCTCGGCGATCCCGTCGCTCGGTTTGAGCGGCTGGGTCTTTGGGCTCGCGCTGTTGATCGGCGCGGGCATTGGTACACAGGTCATTCGGCGCATCGCCTGAGCGTTGAGAAAGGTCTTTGAAAGATGAGCAACACACAACTGGATGTGCGCGGAGAGATCTGCCCGTACCCGATGATGAAAGCGTCTGAAGCGCTGAAAAAGCTGCCGGCGGGCGAGTCGCTGCAGGTGGTGACGGACCACGCGCCGGCATTGAGCACGATCCCCTGGGAGGCGGCCAGGCAGGGTTACCGCGCGACCATTGAGCGCGTGGGCGAACCGGAATGGCTGATCACCTTGATCCCCGCCGCGGCCGGGACGAGCCGGGCCGAACTGGTGGCCGACCTCGGGCAGCAGCTCGAAGCGGTCGGCGCGCTCGATGGCGAATAGGATCACCGGGTAATGGCTGGCAAAATCGTCAACCCGCTGCTCACGGCCGATCCGCCCTCCCATTGAGGGCCGTCTGACTGTGCCCCGAGTTCCGGGGCCGCAACGATGGTCGTGGGCAACGGGCGGTGGGTCCTCGACGGCGGCCTCAGTCGCCGGACCTTGTTAAAAGGGGCGAGCGGGGCCGCCCTGACCGCACTGGCGGCGGCGTGCGCACCGGTGAACGTGGCGCCGACCCAGGTGCCGCCGACCAGCCAGCCGGCGACTCCGGCGGCCGTGCAGCCAACTACTGCGCCGAGCACGGCGGCGACATCGATTGGTGCCGAGACGGTCTACGTCTTCAACGTCGGCTCGAAAGACGTCACGCTGATCGACGCAGCCGCGCGTCAGGCGCGCGAGACTCGACCCCTGGGCGCGGCAGTGCGCTGGCTCTCGAACGAACAGAGCTATTGGGACGGTCAGCTCGTATGGACCTACGACTTCCCAGACAACAAGCTGCAGGCCATTGGCATCGATCCGCGCAACGTCGCGGTCTCGAAGACGATCCCCGACCTGGGCAACGGTCCCGGCCACAGCCTGATGCTGTTGCCCGACAAGCACACCGCTGCGATCAACGTCGCCGGCGACAACGTGATCGCGGTGATCGACGTGGCGTCCGGCCAGATCGTGCGCAAGGTGCCCACCGGCAAGTTCCCGTGCGACCTGCATTTCACGCCAGACGGCCGTTATGCCTATACGCCCGAGCGCGACGGCGACACGGTCACGATGTTCGACACGCGCACCTGGGAGGTGGTCAAGTCGGTCAACTTCGCGGCGGGCAGCCAGCCGTTCATGCTGCGCGTCTCACCCGACGGCAAGGAGGTCTGGGTCCAGACGAGCAAGATCGACCAGAATGTCGTGCTCAGCGCCGACGACCTGTCGACGCTGGCGACCTTACCGACCGGCAAAGGACCGGTGACCAACGCCTGGACGCCCGACGATCGCTATTCGGTCGTGACCAATTCAGGCGACACGTTTGCCTCGGTCTTTGATGCCAGGACCTACAAGGAAGTTGCGCGTCTGGCGGTCGGCCAGGGTGCGTCGAACATTGGCTTTACCCGCGATGGCAGCACCGGGTTCATGTCGGTAACGGGCGCGAACTCGGTCGCCGTGATCGACATGGGCAAGCTGAGCGTCGTCAGCCAACTCAAGGCAGGGACGCAGCCGCAGGGCTTGATCGTTCTCTGAGGGCGGCCGCCGCGGCGATCAAGAGCATGGCAAGTGCGGCTTCGGGGCCAACGTGCTGGCGCAGGACGGCGGCGAAGACGAGCAAGGCGGAGGGCAGCGCTGGGGCGCCGCGCGTGTAGACGAGAGCGGCGCCGCTGGCCAGTGCGATAAGGCGGCCGGCCAACCCCGCCGGCGGGAAGGCGGCGCCGGCGGTAAAGGCGAGCCAGGTAACGGCCAGGCCGATGTCGACTGCGCGTCCAGGCCCGGGTGGCAGGATCGCAACCGCGCATGCGAGAAGGGCCGCGGCCCAGGTGGCGCCGACCGCATTGGCCAGTGCGGCAACCCACGGACTGTTCCACATCGCATCGGCGGTCGCTGCGTCAACGCGCGCGACGATGACTCCGTCGACGGCGAGGTAGGCGGTGCTGAAGACGCAGAAAATGACCAGGATGGTGCGAGACCGCCATCCCGGCAACCCACCGGTCGACGTTGGCGGCCAGAGAACGACGGCCACAAGCAGGCCGTAGCCGAGCGCCAGGAGCACGTGCAGAGGGATCCACCAGGCTCCGGCGCTGGCAATGGCCTGGATTACTGAGCCGCCGGACCACGACGGGTGACTCAGCTCGAGGCCGGCCACGAGCACGGGCACGATGGCGCGCACCCTGCCACGGTACCCTGATGCTGCTCCAGCCACACGTCGCACGCGTAGTGCCAGAGCGGGTTGGCTAACAACGGTGAGATGGATGAGCCTTGCGACGTACCTCGATCTCTTGGCACCTACACGCCGAGCGCGACGGCCTGGCGTGGCGGCCAGACGGGCGCCATGGCCTCGTCCAGCTGAGCGCGGCTGATCCAGCGGGCGCGGCCGTCTTCGATCGGGCGGACGGCTGGGTCCTGATAGGCGAAGCCATCACCCTCGACGGCGTACAGCAGGATGTAGTGGCCCCACCGCACCCCGGTGGCCTCGTGACCGGGCAACAACCCGAAGCGCACCAGCGGGATGACCAGCCGACCCGCCGCGACGTTGGCCTCGACCTCCTCGACGCTCCACTCGTGGAACGTCGCGTCGTCGCCCGCATACAGCCCGTAGGTCGACAGTCCGAGGTCTTCGGCCACGTGCGCGATGTGTTGCAACGCCGTCCCAACGCGGACGGCCGGCCACGTGCCCTGATATGTGTGCGTCAAACGCCGCAAATCCAGCGTGTCGAGATCGACGCCGTAGGCCGCCAGAGCCATGCCCAGGACCGCCGGCCCGCAATCCGATCGAGCATAGATCGAGTCATCCAGCTGGGTACGGTAAGGCGGCTCCACGGCGCGCCGCACCAGCGCGGCCCGATACCACACGTCGCCGGCCTGGGCATTGGTCGTTGCGGGCAGCGCCAACGCCACCAGCGCGAGCACCCCAAACAGCCCCAGCCGCACGCAGCGCATTGTAGGCTGGAGCGGCGTATGAAAATCCGTATCGGAGTTGGCCTCGGCGCTGGCGGCGCGTCCGACTCGGCCACGTTCGCCGGCGCCGTCCAGTCGATGGAGCGACTCGGATTCGATTCGCTGTGGCTGTCAGAAGTCCTGACCGGCGCCGTTGTCGATCCACTCGCTGGCCTGGCGTTTGCCGGGGGCGTGACGAAGAAGCTGAAGCTCGGCACCACGATGACCGTCACGGGTCGCAACCCGATCCGCATGGCCAAGGAGCTCGCCACCATCGACCGCTTCACCAACGGTCGGCTGCTGCTCGTCTTCGTACCGGGCCTGACGGATCGATTCGAGGACCAGGCGCTCGGCGTGCCGGTCGCCGAGCGTGGCGGTTGGCTTGACGAGGTGCTGCCGCTGGTGCGCCGCCTGTGGTCGGAGGATCAGGTCTCGCACGTTGGCCAGCACTTCAGCTACGAGGGCTTGAGCCTGATGCCCAGGCCACTCCAGCAGCCGCTCGAAGTTTGGCTGGGTGGGACCGCGCGGAGCGCTCTGCGGCGCGCCGGACGCCTCTCCGATGGCTGGTTGCCCAGCCTCTGCACGCCCGCGGAAGCCGCCGCCGGCCGCACCGCGATCCAGGCCGCGGCCGCCGAAGTCGGGCGGCAGGTCGACCCCGAGCACTTCGGCATCAGCATGGCGTACGCGCACGCCGAGATCTCGCCGGCCCAGGCAGCGCGCGTGGCCAAACGTCGGCCCGGGCTCGACCCGGCCACGCTCATCCCGGTCGGGATGGCCGGCGCGCGGCAGATGCTGGAGCGCTACGTGGACGTTGGCTTTTCTAAATTCGTCCTGCGACCGGGAGAAACCCCCGCGTCCTGGCCGGCCGAGCTGGAACAGCTCGCCGAAGGGGTCTTGCCCCTTCAAACATAACGGCCTCGATCTCGTCCCTACTTCACTCGGGCGAACTTCTGTAACGCGTCGCAGCCGGGGTGCCATCGGCCGCCGCGGCTGAGCGCGGTGTGGCTCACTTCGCCGACGTACAGGTCGCCGCGCGAGTCAAGACACAGACCATGGGGCGAGGCGAAGCTGCCCGGCGCGCACGGGTCGTCGCCGCCCCAGCGGGTCAGCAGGTTGCCCTCCAGGTCGCGCACGCTCATCTGCGCCGACCGAGCTTCGGCGAACGGCGCGCCGTTCAGGTGCGTTTCGTCCATGTTCCAGGCCATCTCGCCAATGAAGACGTGGCCGGCCGCGTCGATCCACAGGTCGCCCGGCCGCGTCACGTTCGTCCAGATCGTCTGCAATTCGCCGCTCGGACTGAAAATCTGGACGCGATCGTTCTCGCGATCGCACACAAAGACCCGCCCGTCGGTATGCACCCAGACGCTGTGCGGCAGATTGAACTGCCCCGGCTCGGCGCCTGGCTCACCCCAGGACTGAATCAACTGCCGATCCGCCGAGAACCGATGAATCCGCGCGTTGCCGTAGCCATCAGACACGTACAGGTCGCCATTCGGCGCCACCGCCAGCCGCGTCGGCCGGTTGAAAGGCCCCGCCCCTCGGCGGATCGACAACAGGTTCGATCGGCCTGCCGGCGAGTACCCCGTGTCGCTCGGCTGGTTCAGCGTCCCCAGCGTCCAGAGCAGCGCGCCCTCGAGGGTAAACGCCCGCACCGTGTGGTCGGTATCGTCGGCGCAATAAACGACGTCATGGTGGATCGTAATGCCGTGCGGGCGAGTGAAGACCCCCTCGCCCCACGACCCGACAAACCGTCCGTCGGGCGCGTAGATGATGACCGGGTGCTCGCTGCGATTGAAGACGAAGACGCGGTCCTGTGAATCCGTGGCCACTCCGGCGACGTCGCCGTGGCTCCAGCCGGGGGGCAGTTGCTCCCAGTTCGGGACGAGCTCAAATCTCAGGCTCATGCGCAGCACACATCCGGCGTCAGCGCCGCCGAGGCGTGTGCAAGCGTGCTCTCGCCGACCAGCATGGTCTACTCGCCCGCGCCGGTGGCCGCGGCTTCTGGCTGCCGAATGGGGCTGGTGCCTGCCCAATGCCCGACGTCGACGACCAGGCCCTCGGGGGACTTGAACTTGGCCTCGTAGAAGACCTCGCCCAGGCCGATCGGATTCAGTTCCGTGGCGCCCGCGGCGAGTAAGCGCTGGCGCGCCACCTCGTCATCGGCGACTGTCACGCCGATATGTTCGAAGCCCGGTCGGGCAGGCCGATCGCCGGTGCCCAGCCCGAGTGGCAGCAGGGTCACGTTGACGTCGCCGTCGGACAGGTCGATGGCGCCTGATCCGCGGCGCAGCACGAGCTGCAGCTCGAGCGCGTCCTGCAGCCACTGGGCGGTCTTGTCCGGGTCTTCGCACCGAATCGCAATGTGCCGAATCTTTCCCATGGCGCCGCTCCCTCACCGAACGAGTGCCGGAATGGTATCGCTCCCCAATCCAGATCATGCGCAGCGGGTTATGTGTTGACGCCCTGGAATAGGAGGAGTCGATGCAGAACCGGGTATATGCTCAGCCGATGGCCGCCGCTCGGGTCGACCCTCCCCGCGCCGACGAGGACTTGATGCGCGACCTCGCGCGCGGCCAGCAGGAAGCGCTGGGACCGCTCTATAGCCGCTACGCCGCGCTGGTGTTCCACCTGTGCGTCCAGACCCTGGATCGGCCGGGCGCGGAGGAGCTCGTCCAGGAAGTCTTCCTGACCATCTGGCGCGGGGCGGGCAGCTTCGATCCGAGCCAGGGCGCGTTCCGTCCGTGGCTCTTGCGGCTCACGCACTGGAAGATCCTGAACGAGCTGCGCCGCCGCCGCCGCCGACCGGCCGAAGACACGGGCGACGATGGCGAGCCATTCGAACAGGTCGCCGACCAGGAGCCCGGGCCCGAAGAGCGCGCGTGGCAGAGCGAGCACGAACGCATCGTCAAGTCGGCGCTCGAGTCGCTGCCGCCCAAACAGCGCCAGGCCGTGTCGATGGCGTTCCTCGAGGACATGACGCACGAACAGGTCGCCAGCGCCCTCGACGTGCCACTCGGCACTGCCAAGACCCGCATCCGCTCGGGGCTGCAGATCCTGCGCCTGCAACTGGCGCCGATCGCGGCTTCGTTGTTCGGCCTGGGTCTGGCGGTGCTCGGGTTCCGGTATGTCCAGAGCCAGATCGCGCTCGATCGCGACGAGCGGGCGCTCACGCTGGTCACCACCAGTGACCTGGCGCCTTTGCGCCTGACGCCGGCCGCCACGGGGGTCCCGGCAGGCGCGCACGCCAACTATCGCAGCCGGGCCGAGAACAGCCTCGCCGTCCTTACCGTGGAGGCCCTACCCAGCCCGCCGGCGGGCAGTGCTTACCAGGCCTGGGTGCGCCACGCCAGTACCTGGACATCCCTGGGCTCGTTCTCTCCACAGCCCGACGGGAGCGCCCGCCTGATCGCCGAGAACCCCGCCCTGGCCGTCGCGCCCGACGCCCTCGAGATCACGCTCGAACCCTCCCCCGGCAGCGCCACTCCCACGGGCACGGTCGTCCTGGCCTGGTCCACGCCCTGAACGAGGTCAGTGCTGCCCGCATGGCTGCGCTCGCTCCCGCCCGGATCGATGAATGCCCGAGGAAGCGTTCCTCCATCTGCGGTTGCGGAGCGAGGTCCGTGAATGCGTCGGGCGGCCCATCACGGTCGGGGTGCGGTAGCTGCAGGAAACGCCCTCTCTAAAATTACTCCCTCGCATGGGAGCGAGCGAAGCGATGCGGGCAGCGGCCGCGTATCAGAGATCGGCCACGACCGGCATGACGCGCTCGGCGAGCACTTCCAGGGGCTTGAGGGCGTAGGGGGTGGAGATACCGATGAATACGCGCTGGATGCCCATGCTGGCGAGCCAGCGCAGCGCCTGGATGACGGGCTCGACGTTGTCGACGTCCTCGCCAGGGTTCCAGATGTACATCGAGGTCTTTTCGATCGACGCGTAATCGCGGCCTTCGGCCTCGCAGTGTGCGCGCAGCACGTCGAGCTTGCGCGGAATCTCGGGCGTCGCGAACAGGTTGCACGCGTCGGCGTAGCGGGCGACCAGCCGCAAGGTCTTCTGCTCGCCGCCACCTCCAATCACGATCCGCGGGTGCGGCCGACTCAGGCTCTGGGGCGAGTTCAGCGGTCGCTCCAGGGTGTAATGCTGACCGCGCATCGGCGCCTCGGAGCCAGCCCACATCTGCAGGACAATCTGCAGCGTCTCCTCCAGGCGCTCGAACCGCTCCTTGAGGGGCGGAAACGGCGCGCCCAGGCCGCGGCTTTCGTCGGCGTTCCAGCCGGCGCCGATCCCCAGCCACGCGCGGCCGCCCGAGAGCACGTCCAGGGTGGTGACGATCTTGGCGAGGATGCCGGGGTGGCGGTAGTGCACCCCGGTGACCATGGTCCCCAGCGTGAGGCGTCTGGTCTGCCCGGCGATGAAGGCGAGCGTGGTGTAGCCCTCGAGCATCTCGCGCTCGGGCGGGCCGATCATTCGGATCTGGAAGAAGTGGTCCATGACCGAGAGCGCGTCGAAGCCGAGTTGATCGGCCGCGACGGCGACCTGGCTGAGCTGCTGACCGAGACACGCCGGTCCGCCGGGCGCGGTGAAGTCAGCGATGGAGAGTCCTATCCGCATGCGCATACCCTAGCAAAGATACTTATGCGGTAGCACTAGTAATTTGGGTAGCCCGGCCGGCGCTCTGTTACGCTGCGTCTCAATGACTCTGTCCGCGGATACTGGCGTTGAACCTGTCACCCAGGAGATCGTCGAGCTCGCCACCGCGCTGGTCGGCCGCATCTGGGGCCACTTCACCGCGCGAGCCGCGGAGCTGAATCTGTCCATTGCCGAAGCCAAGGCGCTGTCGAGCCTCGAGTCCGATCAGGCTCTGC
Organism: Chloroflexota bacterium; assembly: GCA_035309865.1. GTDB lineage: Bacteria > Chloroflexota > UBA6077 > UBA6077 > CF-72 > CF-72. Next base: position 55,868 of record DATGER010000063.1, on the reverse strand, counting down.
CGATGCGCGCCCTCGCCGCCCGGTTACACGCCAATCCGTCGAACGTCACCGTGATCGTCGCCCGCCTCGAAGCCCGCGGTCTCCTCGAGCATCAGGTCAGCGACGATCGGCGCGTCAAAGGCGTGCGGCTGACAGCTAGCGGGTTCGCGCTTCGCCAGAAACTCGAAGTGCGCCTTATCGCCGACCATCCAGCCGTGCGGGGTCTGTCCCCCGCCGAGCGGGACGCCCTGCTCCGAGTCCTGCGGCGTCTCATCGACAAGTAGGCGGTGAAGACCGCGGGCAGTTGCTAGCCTCAGGCTTGCATGCTCGCGGTTCTGCGCGTACCCGGCTTTCGGCAGTATGCGACCAGCCGGGCCGCCAGCAGTGTGGCCAACTCCATGCTTCAGGCGGTCGTCCTGTGGCAGGTGTACGCCATCTCGGGCTCGACACTGAGCCTGGGCCTCGTCGGGCTGGTCGGTTTCATCTCGGCCCTGCTGAGCAGCTTGATCGGCGGGGTCGTCGTGGACGCGTACGACCGCCGCCTCGTCCTGTTCGCGTCGCAGACCGTCCCCGGCCTGGCCAGCCTGGCCATGCTGGCCGCACTGGCGACCGACCACGTCTCGCTGGGACTGATCTACTTCCTCGTTCTGGTCACCGAGGTCGCGTCGTCGTTTGAGTCCCCGGCGCGCCAGTCCATCCTGCCCGCGCTGGTGCCGCGCGGGCTCTATACCCGCGCGATGACCACCAACTCCGCGCTCAGCTCGGTGACCTCGGTGACCGGCCCGGCCCTCGGCGGGGTGCTGATCGCGCTCGGCGGCGTCGGGCATGCGTACGTCGTGCACGCGGCGCTGGTTGCCCTGGCGCTGCTCACGCTGGTGCCGCTCCACCTGCCCGCGGTGAAGGTCAGCGGCCGGATTCAGCTGTCGGCGATCCAGGAGGGCCTGGTGTTCGTCTGGAACCGCAAGGAGCTCCTCGGCGCGATGACCCTCGACATGTTCGCGGTGATGTTCGGTGGCGCCAGGGCGCTGCTGCCGGTCTACGTCGTCGACGTGCTGCACGCCGACGCACTGGGATACGGCATGCTGTCGGCTTCGCTCGAGGCCGGAACCTTGCTGATGGCGGTGTTCCTGGTCGTTGTCCCGCCGCCAACCAATGCTGGCCGGCTGCTACTGATCTCGGTGGCCGCCTTCGGGCTGGCCACGGTCCTGTTCGGCGTCTCGACCTCGCTGCCGCTGTCGGTGGCGGCCTACGCGACGGTCGGGATGGCCGATCAGGTCAGCATGATCATGCGCCAGAACACGATCCAGCTGAGCACGCCCGACGTCCTGCGCGGGCGCGTCACGGCCGTGGAATCGGTGTTCATCAGCGCTTCGAACGAGCTTGGCGCCCTCGAGTCGGGCCTGGTCGCCACACTCTCCAGCGCGGTGTTCGCCGTGGTGAGCGGCGGCGTGGCCTGCCTGATCGTGGTCGGCCTGGTCGCCTGGCGGCTACCGGCGCTGCGCCGCTATCGCACACCAATCGCATAACATCACTGCTCCGTGGCCGCCATCGCAGTCGAACTCGACCGGACGCTCGGCACGGTCGATCGCCGCATCTTCGGCGGTTTCATCGAGCACCTCGGGCGATGTATCTACGGCGGGGTCTTCGAGCCGGGCTCGCCGCTGAGCGATGCACAGGGCTTTCGAGCCGACGTCCTGGCGCAGGCACGTGGACTGATGATGCCGTTGCTGCGGTGGCCGGGTGGGAACTTCGTCAGCAACTACCACTGGATCGACGGGATCGGTCCGCCCGAAAAACGGCCGCGACGCACGGAGCTCGCCTGGCAGGCGGAGGAGCCCAATACCTTCGGCACCGACGAGTTCATCCAGTACTGCCGGGCCCTCGGCGCGGAGCCGTACATCTGCTTGAACATGGGCACCGGCACGCTGGAGGAAGCCCTGGCGTGGATTGAGTACTGCAACGGGACGCACGCGACCCACTGGGCGGACCTGCGGCGCGCCAACGGCCACCCCGAGCCCTACAACATCCGCTACTGGGGCCTGGGCAACGAGATGTGGGGCGAATGGCAGGTCGGCCATCTCACCGCCGAGGAGTACGTGGCCCGGGCCCGCAGCTGGGCGAACGCCTTGCGCCGGCTCGATCGCACCATCGAGCTGGTCGGCTGCGGGCGCGACGGCTGGAGTGACTGGGACCGGGTGGTCGTCGACGGGTTGGCGCGATACGTCGACTATCACTCGATCCATATCTATACCGGCTCCGACGACTACTGGAGCAACGTCCTGGCCCCACACCAGGCCGAGCGGTCGCTGCGGATCTGCGAGGCATTGATCGAACGGGCGCGACAGGTCCAGCGGATCGATCGTCCCATCGGGATCGCCTACGACGAATGGAACGTCTGGTATCGCGAGCGGGGCGAGCAGTCCCTCCTGGAGGAGCAGTACAACCTGGCCGACGCGCTGGCGGTGGCAACCTATCTGAATATCTTCGTGCGACGGTCGGTGCGCATCGCCAACCTGGCCCAGCTGGTCAACGTCATCGCGCCGATCTTCACGAATCGGGACGGACTCTTCCTCCAGACCATTTACCATCCGCTGCGCCTGTTCGCGGAGCACGTCCAGGACGTGGCGTTGGACCCGACGGTCATCTGCGAGACCGTCACCCATACGGATCCACCGGGTGGACCGCGGCCGCAGCGGATCGGCGACCTTGGCCCGTTCAAGCTGCTGGACGTGGCGGCGACGCGCGATGCCGACGGTCGGCGCGTTGTGCTCACCGTCGTCAACCGCTCGCCGGACGCGGCCATCTCAACGTCGGTGACGGCCGGGCGCCTGATTGGTGCCGGCGGCGCCGTGGTCCATCAAGTGGCGGGGCCTTCACCACACGCCCGCAACAGCTTTGCCGAGCCGGACCTCGTCAACGTCCAGACGTACGCCGCCCCAGCCAGCGGCGCCCAGCTCGAGCTCACGTTTCCGCCGCATTCATTCAGCTGTGTCGAGCTTCCACTCCAATGACCGCGAAGTATGCGCTTGGCGTCGACTTCGGCACTGAGTCGGGACGCACCGTCCTGGTGGAGGTCGGGACTGGCCGCGAGCTCGCCATGGCGGTCTACGCGTATGCCAATGGCGTGATCGATGAACAGCTACCGACCAGCGGCGCCAGGCTGCCGCCGGACTGGGCATTGCAGGATCCCGCGGACTACCTGCGGACGCTCAGCACGACCATCCCGCTCACGCTCCAGCAAGCTGGCGTGTCCGCCGACGACGTGCTCGGCATCGGCATCGACTTCACCGCCTGCACCATGCTGCCGGTCGATGGCGCCGGCCAGGCGTTGTGTGCGGACCCGCGGTTTGCGAACGAGCCGCACGCCTGGGTGAAGCTCTGGAAGCATCACGCGGCGCAGCCGGAGGCCGATGCCGTGAACCGCGCGGCGCGCGAGCGGGGCGAGGCGTTTTTGTCGCGCTACGGGGGCAAGATCTCGTCGGAGTGGATGATCCCGAAGATCCTGCAAATCTTGAACGAGGCGCCGCACGTCTACCATGCCGCCGCGCGCTTCATGGAGGCCGCGGATTGGGTCATCCTCCAGCTGACGGGTGCGGAGCGGCGCAACGCGTGCACCGCCGGGTACAAGGCCATCTGGGCCAAAGACACCGGCTACCCGACACCGGAGTACTTCGCGGCGCTGCACCCCGAGCTGCGCACCGTCGTGGCCGACAAGCTCAGCGGCGACATCTACGCCCAGGGTGAACGCGCCGGGGCGCTTCCGCCATCGATGGCGGCCGAGCTGGGCTTGCGGCCGGGCACCGCGGTGGCGGTGGCCAACGTCGACGCGCACGTGTCGGTGCCGGCGTGCACCGTGGTGGGCCCGGGCAAGATGGTCATGGTGATGGGCACCTCGATCTGCCACATGGTGCTCGGGACCGAGCAGCGGATGGTGCCCGGGATGTGCGGCGTCGTCGAGGACGGCATCCTGCCGGGGTACTTTGGCTACGAGGCCGGCCAGTCGGCGGTCGGCGACATCTTCGCCTGGTTTGTCGAGACGTGCGTGCCGGCCGCGTACTGGGAGGAAGCCCGGCAGCGGAACCTGGACCTCCATGCGCTGCTCGAGGCGAAGGCGGCCTTACTTGCGCCCGGACAGAGTGGGCTGCTGGCGCTCGACTGGTCGAACGGGAACCGTTCGGTGCTGGTCGACGTCGACCTTTCGGGTGTTCTAATCGGTTTGACGCTGGCTACGCGACCCGAGGAGATCTACCGCGCGTTGATCGAGGCCACGGCCTTTGGCACCCAGACCATCATCCGCAACTTCGTCGCGCACGGCGTGCCGGTGGACGAGCTGTACGCCTGCGGCGGGCTGCCGGAGCACAACCGGCTGCTCATGCAGATCTATGCCGACGTGACTGGCATGCCGCTCAAGGTCTCTGGCTCCAGCCAGACGCCGGCGCTCGGCTCGGCCATGTTCGGCGCCGTCGCCGCCGGTTCGCAGGCGGGCGGCTACGACACGATCGTGGAGGCCGCCGCTCACATGGCCAGCCTCGCCCCAGTCGTGTACGCCCCGGACCCCGCCGCCCACCTGGTCTATGAACGCCTGCACGCCGAATACATGCGCCTGCACGACTACTTCGGCCGCGGCGAGAACAACGTCATGAAGACCCTGAAGGGCATCCGCGACGAGACGCATGTTGCAAGTGGCTAACGCATACGGGTCGGGGGAGCCGGCGAAGTTGCTGGTCGCGTACTCGTCCGGGTCGGGCGAGCCGGCGAAGTTGCGCGCCCTGCACACGTCCGGGTCGGGAGAGCCCACGAAGTTGCTGGTCGCGTACTCGTCCGGGTCGGGCGAGCCGGCTAAGTTGCGCGCCCTGCACACGTCCGGGTCGGGAGTGCCCACGAAGTTGCTGGTCGCGTACTCGTCCGGGTCGGGGGAGCCTGCGGCCCCCCGCCGCCAGTCGCTGCTCCGCTCGCAGGCTCGCTGCGCGCTCCTTCCCGCGGCGACCCCCCGCGAGGGGCGCTTCGCGCCTTGTTGCCGCGCGTACCGGCCGGAGGACTCTGCGCCCCGTTGCCGCGCGTACCGGCCGGAGGATTTTGCGCTTCGTTGCCGCGCGTACCTGACGGAGCACCCTGCGCTTCGTTGCCGCGCGTACCGGTCGGAGGTACGCAGCTGTTGGATTGGCTCGCCTCGCGCCGCCCGTAGCGCCTCGTGCCTGCCCGCCGCGCCCCGAAGGCACGCTCCTGCCACGAGCCGATGCGTTGCTCCAGGATGTGTTGCTCCAGCTGGCCATAGTCGAGGGACTCAGGGCCGACATGACCAAATTGCCCACTCCTTGCGGACGGTGTGCCCGTTTCGCAGATCAACTTGCCGTGACGAATCAAACAGCCGCGTGCCTCTGGCCGGTACGCGCGGCAACGGGGCGCAGAGTCCTCTGGCCGGTACGCGCGGCGACGGGGCGCAGAGTCCTCCGGCCGGTACGCGCGGGAACGAGGCGCGAAGCGCCCCTCGCGGGGGGTCGCCGCGGGAAGCAACTGTCTTGCATGTCAAGGGGGTTGGTGGGTCACAAAGTGGGTGGTTGTCCTACGCTGGAGTGGCGGGTGCCCACATCGTGCGGTGCTTGAGCATCGCGTTGAGGATCGTGAGCAGCTTATGCATGCAAGCCGTCAGCGCAAGTTTCTTGGTCTTGCCGGCGGCCACCAAACGCGCGTACACGGCGCGCAGGACGGGGTTACAGCGACTGCCGACCAGGGCGCCCATGTACAGGGCAGCACGGACGGTCCCGCGGCCACCCCAGATCGTGCGTTTGCCGCGCAGTGTGCCGCTGTCGCGATTGAGCGGAGCCAGTCCGACCAGCGCGGCGATCGGCTTGCGGTCGAGCGTGCCGAGTTCGGGCAGATCGGCCAACAGTACGGCGCTGACCACCGGGCCAATGCCCGGCACACTCCGCAATACGTTCTCCTGCTCACGCCACAGCGAGCTGCCGCGGATCGCCTGGCCGAGTTCTCGGTCAACACCTTTGAGTCGTTTACGCAACCAAGCGATGTGCTCTTGGATATCGGCCCGGATGGCACTTGGCGCTGTTTTCCGACGGTTCTCCTCCGCGGTGAGCATATCGACCAACTGCCGTCGGCGTGCGACCAGGGCACTCAGCTCGCGTGTGGCGGCATCGGGCAGCGGCCGCACCGCTGGACGCACCGCCTCGGCGAAATGGGCCAGCACCTGAGCATCGAGCGCGTCGGTCTTGGCCAGCTTGCCGACGGCCTTGGCGAAGTCGCGCACCTGGCGAGGATTGACCGCGACGATCGGCAGTCCGACGCTCCCACACGCGGCCAGCAATGGCAACTCGAGGCCCCCGGTCGCTTCCAGCACGATCAGGACGGGCTTGATTGCCCGAAGCCGTGCGACCAACGCGGTGATGCCAGTGACGTCACTACTGACCTGCCACCCTTCGCCCGCTGGTCGTGTCGCAATCTCCAGGCTATCGCGAGCCACATCGATGCCAACGAACACTTCAGCCGCCATACTTCCTCCGCACTCGCAAAAATCGCCTGCCCCTCGCCCAACCTTGCAGGATGCGGGCTCGCTGTGCGGCCCGGGCAACTGTTCGGGCTCTCGGCAGGACCAGACTGGGACGACCACGCTTCCCGACGGACTCACTGGCCCAAAGGAGCAAACGGTCTGTCCCAGTCTCTGACCTCGTCCTCGGCGTGTGCTGAGGACACCTCGAAGATACAAGGAGCGCGCAGCGAGCCTGCGAGCGGAGCAGCGACTGGCGGCGGGGGGCCCGCAGGGCTCCCCCGACCCGGACTTGTGCAGGGCGCGCAACTTCGTGGGCTCCCCCGCCCCGGACGAATACGCGACCCGGGCGTGGTGGGCTAACAGCGGTGTTATGCGCGGCAATGCGGCGCGAGGTGTGCGCCATGAACCTCGAACTGCCGAAGCATGGGCTGGTGACCTGGACCAGCGGCAACGTGAGCGGGCGGGACACCGAAACCGGCTATGTGGTGATCAAGCCCAGCGGCGTGCGGTACGAGGACTTGCGGCCCGAGAGCATGGTGGTGGTCGGCCTGGACGGCAATGTTGTGGAGGGGCCGCTGAAGCCGTCGGTGGACACCGCGACGCACCTGTACGTCTACCGCCACCGCCCCGACGTGGGCGGGATCGTCCACACCCATTCCACCTACGCCACCAGCTTCGCGCTCCTCGGCCAGGCCATCCCGGTGTATCTGACCGCGATGGCCGACGAGTTCGGCACGCAGATCCCCATCGGCGCGTACTGTCAGATCGGCGACGAGCAGATCGGCCAGGAGATCGTCCGCTCGATCGGCGACTCGCCAGCCATCCTGATCAAGAGCCACGGCGTCTTCACGATCGGCAAGAACGCGGAGGCCGCTGTCAAGGCGGCCGTGATGACCGAGGACGTTGCCCGAACCGTGCACATCGCGTTGCTCCGCGGCCAGGCCGAACCGTTGCCACCACAAGAAGTAGCCCGCCTCCACCGTGTCTATCTCAATAACTACGGCCAGTAGGGAGACGCTGATGGACCTGAAGCAGTTCGAAGTCTGGTTCGTGACCGGCAGCCAGCACCTCTACGGGGAGGAGGCGCTCCGGCAGGTTGCGGACCATTCGAGGCAGATCGCCCAGGCGCTCGACGCTGGGGACGCGCTGCCGGTGCGCGTGATTTTCAAGCCGGTCGTGACGACCCCCGAAGCCATCCGCGGTCTGTGCCTGGAAGCCAACGCCGCCGACGCCTGCGTCGGGCTGATCGCCTGGATGCACACGTTTTCGCCGGCGAAAATGTGGATCGCCGGCTTGAACGCGCTCCAGAAGCCGCTCGCCCACCTGCACACGCAGTTCAACCGCGAGATTCCGTGGTCCGGGATCGACATGGACTTCATGAACCTGAACCAGTCGGCGCATGGCGACCGCGAATTCGGGTTCATGGTCAGCCGCCTGCGACTGAACCGCAAGGTGGTGGTCGGCCACTGGCAAGACCCGCAGGTCGCGGCGCGGCTGAGCGCCTGGACCCGCGCCGCCTGCGCCTGGCACGACGCTCAGTCGCTGAAAGTCGCCCGGTTTGGCGAAAACATGCGCCACGTGGGGGTGACCGAAGGCGACAAGGTCGAGGCTCAGGTCCGGCTGGGCGTGTCGGTGAATGCGTTTGGTGTCGGCGATCTCGCCAGGTCGGTGAACGCGGCCTCCGACGCCGAAGTCGACCGTCTGGTCGCCGACTACGCGGACCAGTACGTGCTGGCCGAGCCACTTCGGAAAGGCGGCCAGCGGCACGAGTCGCTGCGCGATTCGGCGCGGATCGAAGTTGGCCTGCGCAGTTTCCTCGAGGCCGGCGGCTTCAATGCCTTCACCGACACGTTCGAGGACCTGCACGGCTTGAAGCAACTCCCCGGCATCGCCGCGCAACGCCTCATGGCCGACGGCTACGGGTTCGGCGCCGAGGGCGACTGGAAGACGGCGACTCTGGTCCGACTGATGAAGGTCATGGCCAGCGGGCTACCGGGCGGCACGTCGTTTATGGAGGACTATACCTACCACTTCACCCCCAACGGGGCGAAGGTGCTGGGAGCGCACATGCTGGAAGTGTGCCCGACCATCTCGAGTGACCCGAAACCAGCGTGCGAGATTCACCCGCTGGCGATCGGTGGTAAAGAGGATCCGGTGCGGCTGGTGTTTACGGCGCCGGCCGGTCCGGGTGTGGTCGCCGGGTTGCTGGACTTCGGGGACCGGTTCCGCATGGTCGTCAACGTGATCGACGTGGTCGCGCCGGACGAGCCGCTGCCGCGGCTGCCGGTCGCGCGGGCGGTCTGGCAGCCCCGGCCGGACCTCAACACGGCAGCCGAGGCGTGGATCCTGGCCGGTGCCCCGCACCACACCAGCTTCAGTCAGGCGCTGAGCGTGGAGCCCGTGCAGGACTTCGCCGAGATCGCGGGGATCGAGCTCCTGGTCATCGACGACGCCACGCGTGTGGACGCATTCAAAAAAGAGCTCCGCTGGAACCAGGTGTACTACCACCTGGCGAACGGCGTGTGAGCACTACGGAGATCCAGAGCTGATGGGTGGCACGCGTATTCCAGTGGATACAAAACAGAGCCCGCATGCGCAGTGGCGCACGCTGTCGCTGGGGAAGGTATTTCTGTCGGGCGGATTCTGGGCCGCCCGACAGAGTGTCAACGCCGACCGCAGCCTCGGCCACGGGTACCGCATGCTGGAAGAGGCCGGCAATCTCAACAATCTCCGCCTGGCCGCTGGGCAGGTCAGCGGTGAGTACCGAGGTCCGGTCTTCCAGGACTCCGACGTCTACAAATGGCTCGAAGCGGTCGGCTACCAGTCGGCCCTCGGGCTCAGCCGGGAGCTGCAGGCCGCCGCGGACACCACCATCGAGCTCGTCCGGGCGGCCCAGGCCGACGACGGCTATCTCGATTCCTACTACCAGGTCGTTGCCCCGGAGAGTCGTTGGACTGACATTTCCCACGGTCACGAGCTGTACTGTGCCGGGCACCTGATCCAGGCGGCCGTGGCCTTCCAGCGCTGCGCCGGCGACGGGCGTCTGCTGGACGTCGTGCGACGGCTGGTGGACCACATCGGCTCGGTCTTCGGTCCGGACCGGCGCGCGGGCACCCCCGGCCACCCCGAAGTCGAAATGGCCCTGGTAGAGCTGTATCGCGAAACCGAGGACGCCCGGTATCTCGACCTGGCGAAGTTCTTCGTCGACCAGCGCGGCCGTGGGCTGCTTGGCCCGAGCCCGATTGGTGGACGGGCGTACTACCAGGACCGCATCCCGGTCCGCGCGACGACCGAGCTGGAGGGGCACGCCGTGCGGGCGCTGTACCTGGCGTCTGGCGTCGCCGACGTGTATCTCGAGACCGGCGACCCGTCGCTGCTCGAGTCGCTCGAGCGTCAGTGGCACGACTTCGTCGAGCACAAGGTCTCCGTCACCGGCGGGGCCGGCGCGCGCTACGACGGCGAAGCGTTCGGCCGACCGTACGAGCTACCGAATGAAGCGGCGTACAACGAGACTTGCGCGGCCATCGCGAGCATCATGTGGAACTGGCGGATGCTGCTCGCCACCGGTGAAGCCCGTTTCGCCGACCTGATCGAATCGACACTCTTCAACGGGTTTCTCAGTGGTGTGTCACTCGACGGGGAGCGGTTCTACTACATCAATCCGCTGCTGAGTCGCGGTGAAGTGATGGGCGCCGGGCGGCGCTCGCGTGACCGCCAGCCGTGGTATCGCGTGGCGTGCTGTCCGCCGAATGTGATGCGCCTGCTGGCCTCGCTCGGGCACTACTTCGCGACCGCGAGCCCGGCGGGGCTGCAGATCCACCAGTACGGGGCGTCGGACATCCAGGCCGAGTTGGCACCGCGCCGATGGGTGGGCGTGTCGGTGGCGACCGACTATCCGTGGGATGGTCGCATCGTGCTGACCGTGACGGAGACTGACACGACACCCTGGGAGCTGCGTCTGCGGCGGCCCGGGTGGTGCACTTCGCCGGGGCTGCGGGTTGCCGGGCAGCCGGTGGACGTCGCCGGCGACGGGCCGGGGTACCTGGCGATCTCACGCGTCTGGCAGGTTGGCGAACGCGTCGAGTTGACGCTGCCCATGCCGGCGCGACTGGTGGCCGCCAACCCCCGGCTGGAGTCGACGCGCGACTCCGCCGCGATCGTACGCGGTCCGCTGGTCTACTGCCTGGAGCAGGTCGATTCGCCGACCGCCGCGATCCTCGGCGTGCAGATCGACACGACCGCCCCGCTCGAATCGAGCTTTCATCCGGATGTGCTGGGCGGCGTCACCATGGTGCAGGCCCGTGGCGTGGGCAGCCCCACCGAATCATGGACCGACGGCGCCCTCTACCACCCCCTGGTCGCCGCCGAAACGCAGCCGCCCCAGCCCATCACCCTGACCGCCGTCCCCTACTACGCCTGGGCCAACCGCGACCCCGGCGCCATGCGCGTCTGGATCCCGCGCGTATCGACGCGATCCTGAAGGACGCTCAATTTCGGGCTGCCCGCATCGCTGCGCTCGCTCTCTTGCGGCTGAATGTTTATAGCCGTGGAGCCGTGGTGGAGAAGCGGAACACGGTTGTCGATGCGAAGATCTCACCTGGTCGGAGGACCGTGGACGGAAAATCTGGCTGGTTTGGCGAATCGGGGTAGTGCTGGGTTTCCAGCGTGAAGCCGTCGCCCTGGCGGTAGGTGCGGCCACCGGTGCCGACCTGGGCGCCGGTGAGGAAGTTACCGGAGTAGAACTGGATGCCTGGCTCGGTGGTCAGCACCTCCAGCACCCGACCGCTCGCGGGATGCTCAGCCACGGCTGCGAGAAGCAACTCACGATCTGCCGGGCCGGGCCGGTTCAGCACGAAGTTGTGGTCGTAGCCCTGCGCCAGCACGAGTTGCTCGAACCCGTCGCGGATTCGTTCGCCAATTGGCCGCGGGGTGCGAAAGTCCAGCGGCGTACCCGCGACCGGTGCGATCGCGCCCGTCGGAATGAGCGTCGCGTCGATCGGGGTATACCGCTCCGCGTGGAGCGTCAGCAGGTGATCGCCGACGTCGCCGGTTCCCTCGCCGGCCAGGTTGAAGTAGCTGTGGTTGGTGAAGTTGACGATCGTCGGGCGGTCCGTCGTCGCCCGGTACTCGACGCGCAGGTCATGCGCCGTCCCGAGCGTGTAGGTGACCTCCGCGGTCAGCTCGCCAGGGTAGCCCTGGTCGCCATCCGGACTCGTATACGTGAGGTGCAGCGAACGCGCCGTCACGCGCGCCCGCCAGAGCTGTTGATCGAAGCCAGACGTACCGCCGTGGAGCGAGTTGGGGCCATTGTTGGTGGGCAGCGCGTACGTCACCCCGTCAAGGCTGAACCGGCCCCCAGCGATGCGGTTGGCGAACCGCCCGATGATCGCGCCGAAAAACGTGGTGCCCCTGAAGTATTCATCCAAACGAGCGAAACCCAGTGCCACATTGGCACACTGACCGGCACGGTCCGGAACTTCGAGGGTCTGGATGATCCCGCCGTAGGTCAGAATGCGCACCCGCAGCTGACCCTCGGTCAGCGTGTAGCGTTCGACCGGCTGGCCGTGCAGCTCGCCGAGCGGCTCGGCCGAAATCAAGAGCCGGTGCGCGGCGCCATACACGACTCGCGAACGACGAGCGCGCCGACCAGGGCGATCTTTGCCGGCGCCGGCGGCGCGCCCGGCGCCAGCAGCGCGTCCAGGGTGGCGACGGCCATCGCGCCCAGCGCGCGCTTCGGGACCAGATACGTCGTCAGCGGCGGCGAGCTGTAGGCGCTCTCGTGGACGTCGTCGATGCCGACGATGGAGACGTCCTCGGGAATGCGCAGCCCGGCGTCTTTGATGGCTTCCATGGCCCCGAAAGCAGTCTTGTCACTCACCGCGAACACCGCGGTTGGCCGATGCCGCAGCGCCAGCAACTGTTGGATCTGCACGCAGCCCTTGCGCGGGTGCCCAGCGGTTGGCGGAGGACGCAGCTCCGGATCAGCCGGGGACTCGAGCCGCTTCGCGCGGCCGTGCCCAGGGGTGCGGCTGAGCTTCGAAACATTTCGAGAACTCTACTGGCGCTGTTCCGGTCCGTCAACGCCGCCCGGGTACCTGTTCCGATGCCGGCGGCGTTAACAACGCCTGACTGTTTAAGTGCTGGAGGATGCCGCCCGGATCGATGGCTGTAGTCGTTTCCGCATCCTGTGGTCAATCGTCCTGCCGGTGTCCGGCGGCGCCATCGCGACGCTCGCCATCTTACGTTCCTGTTCTTCTGGAATGACTTCACCTGGCCGTACATCGTCGTCAATGCGGCCGACGTCATGACGTTGCCGGTCGCCTTGATCCAATTCAAAGGCGACTACTTCAGCGAGTACGGCCAGCTCATGGCGGGTGCGGCGATCTCGGCCGCGCCGACGATGCTGATCTTCCTGGTCGCGCAGAAGATGATCATCCGCTCGATCACGCTGACCGGCCTCAAAGGCAAATCCCACTCATGCCCCAGACGACTGTCGCCGTTCGGACGGCGGAGCCAGCTTGTGCTTGCGCGGAGCAGCGACTGGCGGCGGGGGCCCGCAGGGTGTACCCCGCGGAGCGTGGGCTCACCCGACCCGGACTGCACCGATGCACGCAACGTCGCGGCGCTTACTTGCCCCACAGGTTCTTTGACGCGATCGCCGCGCCGTCGGACATCGCTTTGAGTTTCGCCCAGACGATCTCCTCGTGGCCGACCCGCGACCCGATCCCGCAATCGGTTCCGGTCTGGACGTTTTCTCGCCCCACCAGTTTGGCGAAGTTCACGATCCGCTCCGCTACGAGCTCCGGGTGCTCCACCAGATCGGTCGCGTGTGAGATGACGCCCGGCATGAGCATCTTGCCGGCGGGGAGCTTCACATCCTCCCACACGTGGTACTCGTGTTCGTGCCGTACATTGGCAGCTTCAACGGCGTACTGGCGAGCGTTGATCTTGAGCAACAGATCGGCGAAGTACTTGAGCTCGATATCGGTAACGTGCGGCCGATGGCCGCTGCCCCAGCAAGTATGGAAGCGGATCTGGTCTTCAGGCAGGCCGCGGAGAGCGTGGTTGATGATGTCGACCGCGGTGCCAAGGTAGCCGCGCAATTCGTCCACGGTCCACTCGGGATAGAACGACCACGTGGTGCAGAACTCCGGTTCGTCGACCTGGACGATCAGCCCGGCGTCGGTGATCGCTTTGTACTCCTCGCGGCAGGCGTCCGCGACCGCCTGCATGTAGTCCTGTTCGGTGGGGTAGTGTTGATTCACCACGCCGGCGCCCAGACTCAACGGCCCGAGCGCGGCGATGTAGCCTTCGACGTCCTTGCCCTGAGTCGCGGCTTTGAGATTCGCGACGTCCTCAGCTACGGCTGCCTGGCCGATATACGTGATCGGCGCCGTGCACGCGCGCGCCTCGCGAGGATTGATCGTGCGAACCTCGCCCGGCGTAGCAAAGCCAGGCCGGATGGGTCCGCCCGAACCGGAAAACCACAAACCCGAGGCGTAAAAGCCCGGGAACAGGCGCCGATCGCGTTCGGCGGTGCCAGCTCGCTTCGGTTTGCGGTTCGGATCGACCGGGACCGTCGAGTAACCCGCGACTCGTTCCTGCATGTAGCCGCCATAGCTGCCCGCCTTGGCGTACTCACCATCGTTGACGATATCCACGCCGAGCTCGATCTGTCGATCGACGATCTCGGTGACCGCCTTCGGCAACTGCTGGTGGTACTCCGCGCGGTTCGAGCCTTCGCGAGCCTTGCCACCCTCGATCAGCCGATCGATGTACTCCGGCCGGGGCAGGTTGCCGGCGTGCGAAACCAGAATCCGGTCGGTGCTACTCCGCATCAAAGGTCGTGTGCTCCTCTCGACTTGTCTTTCACCAGGCCGCCGGTAGATCGACGACCTGCAGCAGCCAGGCTTTCTCGAGCTTCGGCAACTCTTCGGCCAGACCGATTTCGTCCAGGATCCCGGATGCGTCCGCGCCCGGCCGGTGGGGCGGGTCGCCAAGCCGCATCGGCGTCCGCGACAGTCTCGCCGGCAGCCCGGGCGTGGTGGTCGTGCCGACGTCGACAACATCCTGGCTCACGCTGAGACCGCGCTGTCGCACGTACGGATCAGCCATCAGCTCGGCGACCGGGACGCGCACCTGCGCGGCGATCCCCAGCGCGCGCAACCGCTGGACCCAGGTATCCGCCGGGCACTGGCTGAACTGGTCTTCCAGCGCCTGCTCGAGGTCAGCGCCATCCAGCCCACGTGTCGTGAGTCCCTCGACGTCGGCGAGCTTGCCAGCCGCCGATCCGGGCGCGGCGAGAAAGAACCAGCGGTCGTTCGCCTGGTAGAAGCGATTCAGCGGACCGGTGCCCAGCGTCATATAGCCGCGTGGCTCGTCGCTGACCCGACCGGCGTACTGGAGCACGTAGGGCGTCTGTTGATACGTTGCCGTCTGACACAGCGACGCCTGCACATGCTGTCCCTGACGAGTCCGCAGTCGGTGATACAGGCCGAGACCGGTCGCGAACGTTGCCAGCGTGCCGGTGCCGATGTCGATCAGGTTGTACGGGCCGAGAATCGCCGGCGGCGTCTGGCGCTCCATGATGCCGGCGACGGCCTGTCCCTGGCGTTCCCAACCGCGCCCGTTCCGCCACGGGCCGAACTGCCCATAGCTACTCACCGAGCAATAGACGATATCTGGTTTGCGCGCCTTGACTTCGCGGTAGCCAATCCCGAGACGATCGGCGGTCCCGGGTGAAAAGTTCTCCACCACCACGTCGGCGCTCTCTACCAGCTTCCAGAACACCTGCTGCGACTCGAACGCCGCCAGGTCCAGCAGGAGCGACCGCTTTCCCCGATTGAGGTAGCCACCGACGCCTGCCTGCGGCGCATTGATTTTGACAACGTCGGCGCCAAACTCGAGCAGCAGCCGGCCACAGGTCGGGCCCGCCAGGGCGACGCACAGGTCGAGGACTTTCATCCCCTGCAGCGGATGGGCCAGGTCCGGTTCGGCGCCGGCGACCGGCGCCGGGGGAGGCAGCCGGTCCAACTCGCGCACGATGTCCGCGTGGTCGGCATCGGGCAGATGGCGCGGGCCCCGCGGCGAGCCCGGGGTCGCCGTGAGGTGCACGGGCAACCCGGCCATCCACGTCGGACCAAATTCGGGATCCTCCAGTTGGACAACGGCGCCGATCTCCCGCGCGTGGTCGGTTTCAATCCACTCATCGGTGGTGCGCGCCCAGCCGATGGCGGCACCGGCTCGATTCCCCAGGTCCTCCCACTCGCCGGCCGTCCGGCTGAGAAACAGCTCGCGGAGCCTCGCGTGCAGCCGCTGGTTGACGGCCTCGTCGCGCAGGCGCACGATGTCGAGCAACTCCGGACCCCAGTCGGTGATGCCCGCCGCCTGCGCAAACCACACCAGGTGGCGTGCGCTGGAGGTGTCGAACTGGACGTACTTCCCGTCTTTGCAGCGGAACGCCCCGGCGCCGCGGCCGTGGATACCCCGCGGCGGATGCAGACCGCGCTGGTTCGCGTAGGCTCCAGAGTGGCCGATGAGGGTGAACATCGCGTCGAACATCGGCACTTCAACGTGTTGTCCCAGTCCAGTCCGCTCGCGGGCGATGAGGGCCATCACGATGCCAGCTGCGCCGAGAAACGCGCCGAAGTTGGAAGCCAGCGGGACGGCCGAGTAGAACGGGCGTGACCAGTCCCAGCCCGGTGGTTCCTCGCCGGCGCGCGGGATGCAGTTGTCGGTGGCAGCGTCGAGAATACCCTCCCAGGCCGGCATGTTTGCCCGCGCGTCGTCGGGCGCGAAGCCAGGAATGGCGCAGTAGATCAGTCGCGGATTGCGCCGGGTCGCGTCTTCGGCGCCGAGGCCCAGGCGGTCCATCACCCCGGGCCGGAAGTTCTCGATCACCACATCGGCCGCGCCGATCAGTCGGAGCGCAACGGCTCGGTCCGGAGGGCTCCTGAGGTCGAGCGAGATGCGTCGCTTGCCGCGCTGCAAGAACGCGTCGGCGTCCGCTTTCCAGCGCGGGCCACCGGGCGGGTCGACGTGCATCACGTCGGCGCCCTGGTCCGCCAGCATCACCGCCGCGAGCGGTCCGGCGATGTAGTGCCCGAAGTCGGCTACCCGCAGGCCATCCAGCGCGCCCATAACACCCGCGCCCTATCGTATCGGCCTGCGCAGGGCCCGACAAAGTGCTCACCGATCACGTGATCGTGGACGCTGCTACCGCGCTCGCCGGAGCTGACGCTGGGGGATGACGAACCCGTGGTTTCTGCACCGCCGGCCTCGATAGTCGGCGACGTCCGAGCACCCGGGACCTAACGTGGCTCGATGATCGTGGTGCCCTCGAGGTCGCGCTCCACGTCCGGCCGGTGCAGGGCGACGGTGTGGTACTCGCCGGCCAACCACGCGGGAAACTGGTCGGCGTAGTGGGGGCTGCCGGGCTGGCCGGAGTTGCCAATGTTCTGCACGGCGAGAAATCGGTCGGGCTCGGCGAAATCGACCACCATTCGGTACTCGGCCCCGCTCGAGGCGCTGAAAGCCGGCTGCCCGACCCCGGTGTTACGGACGGTGTCCCCGCCGCCATCGACGGGCGTTGGCCCAATATCGAGCCACTCGCGCGCCGGCGTACTGAGTGGGTGACGCCAGTGTGCCAGGTGCACCTTGCCCCAGGCCCAGCCGGCCGGATCGGCGCCGTGGCGCGTCCGCACCAGATCCATGGCTCCACCCGCGGCGGCCTCCAATTCCAGTCGCAGGTCGCCACTGAACCAGGCCAGGTCTCCGCGCTCGATCAAGCGTGCGGCTGACCCACCCTGGCCCCGGACCAGCGGCACAAGCTCCGCCGGGAAGCGTTCACGCGCAACGCGGTCCTGCCAGACCTCCATGAACGTTTCGAAGAGCGTCGGGGCGGCGGTGTCGGGGGTATAGCCATAGTCCCACGCCGCGAGCGCGGCGCGCAACGCGACGATGCCTGGATGTGCGGCCCGTGCCAACCAATTTACGAGCGGTGGACACAGCCGTTCGGCGCGGCAACTCTTCACGTCGTTCTGCAACGCCACGCTCTGGGTTCGGTCGGGCTGATCGCTGCCTTCAAGTGTCTGCCGAATCCGTTCGGCACGCTGACCGCCGCCCCAGCTCCCGTACAACGGGTAGGGGTAGTCGTCTGGCGCCGCGCGCTCGTTGGCGCTGGCGACGTAGCCGCGTGGGGGGTCGACGACGTGCGGCAGGGCCTCGAACGGGATGGTGCCGCGCCACTGGTCGGCCGGCTCATGCGCGTCGCGGTAGCCGCGCGCGACCCGGCCGCGGATTGGCACGCGGCCAGCGCACTGGTACCCCACTCGACCAGACCTGTCGGCATAGACGAAGTTGAAAGCGGCCACGCTCCAGTCGCGCAGTGCCGCGCGGAAGGTGTCCCAATCACTGGCGCGACCGATCGCGATGACCGCGCGCGCGTCGTCGAGGTGATCCTGGCCCACCCAGCGCAGCGCCAGAGGCGGGTCGCCGCCGTCGGCCGCGAGCGCCGGCACGACGTGGTTGACAATCGGGCCGCGGACGGTGGCCCGCTGGGTGTGTCGTACGGATGCGGCGTCGCGCACGCGGACCTCAACGGTGCGCTCGTCGAAGCGGCGCCAGGTAGCCCCATCGCGGTAGAGACTCGGATCGGTCGGGTGGACCTCCTCACGGTACAGGTCACGCTGCGACGCGGCGTTGTTGGTGATCGCCCAGGCTATCCTGCCGTTCATGCCCCACCACAGTCCCGGGGCACCCGGGTGGCCGGCGCCGGCGGCGTCATCTTCCGGCCCATGGACGGCGTACTCGTACCAGCTCGACGGCAGCCAGAACGGCTGATGCGGGTCCCCGCACAACAGCGCGTGTCCGGACGCGGTGTGGGAGCCCGCCACCGCCCAATTGTTGCTGCCGGTACCATCGCCGGTGCCGACCGCCGCATCGCCCGACGGCTGGATACTCGGATCACCGACCGGGTACGGGCTGCCCGGCGGCAGAATCCGGATCTCTGACGCTTCCGGTTCCAGGTACGCCGCCTGCAGGTGGTCGGGCAGCAGCCGGGCCGCCTCGCCAATCGTCAGATTTTGCAGCCGGCCATTGAGCGACCACCACTCCCCACGGAGGATCGCGAGCGTGTCGCGCACCGTAAATGGCTCCGGTTCGTAGTTCAGCAGACTGAACTCGATCGGCAGCTCGCGCCCGCACGCTTCGATCTGGCGGTTGATCCCCGCGACAAAACTCTCGAGGAGCGTGCGCGTTGGCGCGTCGGTGCGCTCGACCTCGCGTGCGGCGATCGCCGGAATGCCCACGGCGTGGTGCATCAGGTCGCTCGCCACATACGCCTCGCCAAGAATCTCGGCCTGGCGACCCAGGGCGCGGCGGCGCAGACGATCCATTTGCCACAGTCGATCCTGAGCCATGGCGAACCCCAGGCCGAAGTACACATCCGCGGTCGAGCGCGCATACACGTGCGGCACGCCGGCGCGGTCGCGGAGTACCTCGACCCGGCCGCTCACCGGCGCACTCAGGCTGGCCGATGCTGGTGGGACCGTCGCTCGCAGGCTGGCGAGTAGCGTGGCATCGTCGATCGTCGTGGTCATCGTCTGAGGGTATTCGGAACGCCCGACTGGCTGCCGGGCCAGCTGACCGCCGTCGGACGAGAGCTGATCTTAGCTCAGCCAAACTGGCGGGGCGTCCGATACCCTGATGGCTGATGTCTCGCCCGTCAATCCGCGTGCTGATGGATCTCGCGCCGACGCAGCGTTACCACGCGGCCACGCTCGCGGCGATCGACCATGCGGCCGCCGCGCTCGGGCTCGAGCTGGACGTGCAGGTGCTGGCGACGGACACGCTTGGCCAATCGGACGTCGTCTCGAGCTCGGCCATGGTCATTGGTCCGGGCAGCCCATACCGTGATGCAGAAGCGGTCCTGAGCAGCATCCGCTGTGCGCGCGAGCGAGGTATCCCGCTGGTCGGCACTTGAGGGGGCTTCCAACATGTTCTGGTAGAACATGCTCGCTCCCTGGCTGGCATCGACGACGCGGCCCACGCGGAATACGGCCCTGGCGGCACGCCGGTCATCAGCGCCCTGGCCTGCTCGCTGGATGGCCAGCAGATCACGGTTGAACTGACGGCGGGCACGCGACTGGCCAGCCTGCACGCCGGCAGCCCGCGAGTTGTCGAGTACACCACCTGCAACTACGGCCTCGCCCCAGGGTTCGAAGAGCTGGCCGCGAGTTTCGGGATGCGGGTGGGCGGCGTCGAGGCCGACGGCGCGGTCCGCGCGATCGAGCGGCCCGAGCATCCGTTCTTCGTCGCGACGCTTTACCAGCCACAACTCCGCTCAACACCCGACGCGCCGCATCCGGTGTTCCTCGGTATGCTGGGCGCCATGGGTGCCGCGTGATCGTCGATTCGCACTGCCACGCGTGGCGGTACTGGCCGTACTCGCCGCCGGTGCCGGATCCGGAGAGCCGACCGGCGGTCGATCAGCTGATCTTCGAGATGGACGCGTGCGGGGTGGACCAGGCCGTCCTGGTCGCCGCCCGGATCGAGCACAACCCTGACAACAACGACTATGCCGCCGAAGCCGTGCGGCGCTTTCCTGAGCGCCTGTTTCAGTTTGCCGACGTCGACTGCATGTGGACGCCGACGTATCACGTCCCGGGCGCCGCCGATCGGCTGGCCGAAGCGGTACGCACCTACAACTTGCGCGGCTTCACCCACTACGTCGACGCCGACGACGATGGCGCGTGGTTCTTCGCCGATGACGGCCAGGCGTTTCTGAACGCGGCTGCCAGGTTGAACCAGATCGTCAGCATCCACCTCCCGGTGCATCTCCAGCCGGCGCTGCGCAGGCTGGCCGAGCAGTTTCCGGCGACGCCCTTCGTGTGCCACCACATGGGCTACCCGGTGACCGACCAGGGGCCGGATGGCGCGGCGTTGAAGGACATCCTCGTTTCGGCCAGGCTGCCGAACATCCACATCAAGCTGTCGGGCTTTCACTACGCGACGCCCGTCGGCTGGGAGTACCCGCACGCCGCCAGCCAGTACATCGTGCGCGCGCTCTACGAGCATTTCGGCGCAGAGCGGCTGCATTGGGGCTCGGACTACCCGCCAGTGCGCTGGGCGATGACGTATCGGCAGACGTTGGAGGTGATTCGCACGCACTGCGCGGAGTTCATCCCGCCCGCCGCGATGGAGCGTGTCCTGGGCGGCAGCCTGCACGATCTGCTGCAGCGACACGGCTAACGCACCGGGGCTAGGATAGGCCTATGCATCCTGAGGCGCGCCGCGCGAGTCGGCGCGATCTGCTCCGCATCGCGCTGGGCGCCAGTGTGATGCTACTCGTCGAAGCGTGCGGCCCGTCTCCATCGAGCGGCGGGCCGGCCCCCACCGCCGGTGCACCCGCCCAGGTTGGCGCCGGAGCCGCGCCAACAGCCAGGCCGGCCACCGCCGCCCAGCCGACCACGAGCGCGCCGGCCACCGCACAGCCGACGACAGCGCCAGCCACCACGACCGGTCAGGCGCGGCGGGGCGGAACGCTGCGCGTCGGCCTGGACGTCGACGCCGACTCCCTCGATCCCCGCCTGACGAAGAACACGTCCGGCTTCCGGATCCGCGAGCTCGCCTTCAACGGTCTGGTCGCGATCAATCCCGACTTCACGCCCGTGCCAGATCTTGCCGAAAAGTGGGACAACCCAGACGCCACGACCTGGGTCTTTCACCTCCGTCCGGGTGTCAAGTTCCACGATGGCACGGACCTCACCGCCAGCGACGTGAAATACACCTACGAGTCGGTCCTCGATCCCAACTTCAACTCGCCGACTCGAGCGTTCTACCTGACGGTCGACAAAGTCGAGGCGACCGACAAGAACACCGTGAGCTTTACGCTGAAGTCGCCATTTGCGCCGTTCCTGTCGTACATGGACCTGGCCATCGTGCCCCAGGCGGCGGCCGAGAAGTCTGACTTTGGCACGCATCCGATCGGCACCGGCGCGTTCAAAGTTGATACCTGGACCAGCGGCGACAGCATCACGCTCTCGGCCAACGAGGGCTTCTACGCCGGACGGCCGAACCTGGACCGTGTCCAGGTCAAAGTGGTGCCCGACAACTCCGCACGCGTGGTTGGCCTGGAGAGCGGCGATCTTGACTTCGTGCAGTCACCGGTCTCGCCGCAGGACGTGTCGCGGGTCCAGACTGCCGCCAAGCTGAAGGTGGATCGCACCCCGGCTGCCGGCTACACCTACGTGAACCTGAATACGGCTGATCCCATGCTCAGCGACAAGCGCGTGCGCCAGGCGTTGTCGCACCTGGTCAACAAACAACAAATCATCGACACAATCTACAAAGGCATCGGTAAACCGGCCAACGGGCCGATCGTGCCGGGGATGTGGGCCTACTCGGCGGACGTGCCAGCCTACGACTACAACCCGGAGACCGCCAAACAGCTGCTTGACGCGGCGGGTTGGACGGCCGGCGCGACCGGCACACGCAGCAAAGGCGGCCAGAAGCTGTCGCTGGTCGTGCGCACGCATTCGGAGGACCCGGATCGCAAGCAGTTGATCCAGGTGCTGCAGAGCGAGTTTCAGAAAGTCGGCATCGACGCGACGACCAATACGGTCGAGTTTCCCGCTTTCTTCCAGGACGTGCAGGACGGCAAGTTCCAGGTAGGTGTGATCGGCTGGTTGAACCTGTCAGACCCGGATCGGGCGACATTCCGTCAGTTCACCATTGACGGGACGGCCAACTACGGCAAGTACCGGAACGACCAGGTCGACAAGCTGCTCAAAGATGCGCGGACGACGCTCGACCAGAGCAAAGCCAAAACCCTGTATGCGGACGCGGTCAAGCAGATCGTCGACGATGCGCCGTACATCTTCGTGCAGTACCAGGAGTACATCGCCATGTACACGCCGAAGCTGCAAGGCTACGTGATCAACCCGGTGGCGAACTGGCAGTCCTTCAAGACGGTCTCTCTGGCGGCGAGTTAAGACGACCGGCTATATCGCGCAGCGCCTGCTGCACACCGTGATCGTGCTGTTGGGGGTGTCGCTGCTGACGTTCGCGTTGATCCACATGACGCCCGGGGATCCGGTCCTGGTCATGCTCGGCCAGGACGCGACGCCGGCGGAGCTGGACCGGCTAAGGCACCTGCTGGGATTGGACCAGCCGCTGCCGATCCAGTACGCCCAGTATGTTGCCCACGTCGTTACCGGTCAGATGGGCGACTCGATCTTCCAGCGCCAACCCGTCGCGAAATTGATCGGCGACCGCTTTCCAGCGACCGTCGAGCTGACCGTCGCGGCCATGGCGTTCGCGGTGATCGTCGGCACGCTGACCGGCTTGATCGCCGCGGTGTTTCCCTACTCGGCGTTCGACGTCGCCGCGATGCTGATCGCCCTGTCGGGGGTCGCGATGCCGGTGTTCTGGTTGGGCATGCTGGCCATCTTGCTGTTCTCGCTCCAACTCGGCTGGCTCCCGTCGTTCGGGCGCGGCGAGCCAGTTGTGCTGGGGGTGCAGTCCTGGCTGGGGAGTGGTGATCCAGCGGATCTCGTGGATTCACTCAGGCACCTGGTGCTGCCAGCGCTGACGCTGGGGGCGTTTTCGACCGCGCTCATCTCCCGCCTGGTGCGCTCGGCATTGCTGGAGGTGCTTGGCCAGGACTACGTGCGCACCGCGCGGGCCAAAGGTCTCGCGGCGCTTGCGGTCATTGGTCGCCACGCGCTGCCCAACGCACTGATTCCGGTCGTGACGGTCGTCGGTCTGCAGGTTGGCACGCTGCTCGGCGGGGCGATCATTGCCGAGACGATTTTCGCCTGGCCGGGTATTGGCCGGTTGCTCATCCAGGCCATCAGCCAACGCGACTATCCGCTGGTCCAGGGAATCGTGCTGCTGACGGCACTGGCCGTGTCGCTG
This sequence comes from Chloroflexota bacterium, assembly GCA_035309865.1. Classification (GTDB taxonomy): domain Bacteria; phylum Chloroflexota; class UBA6077; order UBA6077; family CF-72; genus CF-72. The sequence continues at coordinate 32,470 of DATGER010000063.1, read as the reverse complement.
ATCAATCTGCTGGTCGACCTGACGTACGCGGCTATCAATCCGCGGGTACGCTATGGCTGATTCACGGGTCCTGGTCGTGCCGGCGACAGGACCGCCCGCGCGGGGCAACAGCGCCCGGGCGTGGGCTCAGCTGGGCCGCAACCGAGCGGCTCTGGCTGGGCTGCTCGTCATCGCGGTACTCGTTCTCGCGGCGATCTTCGCGCCGTTCTTGACGCCGTACAACCCGTACCTGGTCTCGCTGGAGATTCGGCTCCAACCCCCAGGCGGGGCGCATCCGCTCGGCACCGACGAGCTCGGCCGTGACATCCTCGCCCGCCTGTTGTTCGGCGCACGCGTGTCGCTGTGGGTCGGCGTGGTCACGGTGGTCCTGGCCGGGCTGATCGGCGTCGCGGGCGGCCTCGCGGCGGGGTATCTGGGTGGCTACTGGGACGCCATCATCATGCGTCTGGTCGATATCTTCCTGGCTTTCCCGGTCATCATTCTGGCGATTGCCATCGTCGCCGTGCGGGGCCCAGGCCTGACCAATGTCCTGATCGCGCTGGCGCTGGTGTACTGGACGACGTATGCCCGAGTCGCGCGGGCCGTCGTGCTGACCTTGCGCGAGGAGGAGTACACCTGGGCGGCCCGCACATTGGGGGCGAGCACGTTCCGGATCATGCTGCGGCATCTGCTGCCGAATGCCGTGGCACCACTGGTGGTGCTGGCTTCGCTCGGGATGGGCAACGCGATCCTCGCCGAGGCGGCGCTCTCGTTCCTCGGGCTGGGGATCCAGCCGCCGGAGGCGTCATGGGGCTCGATGCTCAACTTTGGCATGCAGTTCTTGCGCGAGGACAGTTTCCTGTCGACGACGCCGGGTCTGGCGATCTTCGTGACGGTGCTCGGATTCAATCTGCTGGGTGATGGTCTGCGCGACGCGCTCGACCCGCGCTTGCGGACATGAGAGGAGGGAAGCGATGACGTACGAACAGATCCCGGTGACGACGCTGGCCAGTGGTTTCGAGCTTTTCATCCCGCTGCATCGACTGGCGGGCCGGTTCCCGGGCCCAACGCTCGGGCTGTCGGCGGTCGTGCATGGCGACGAGCCGCTGACCAACGAGATTGTCCGCCAGGTGCTGACGCGCATCGATCCAGGTGAGCTGCGCGGGACGATCCTGGCGGTGCCGATCGCCAACAGCCTGGCCTTCGAGAATCTGAGCCGCCACACTCCGATCGACATGCTGGACGTGAACCGCAACTTCCCGGGTACGCCGACGGGCTGGCTGAGCGAACAGATCGCGCACGTGCTGTCGACCAGGTTCGTGTCGCAGCTCGACGTGCACGTGGACCTGCACACTGGCGGCGTGTTTCCGACGGTCGACTATGTGTATATCTTCGACCGGTCGCGCGAGTTGTCGATGGCGTTCGGCAGCACGTTTCTGTTCGAACCCGCGCAGCCGTACCAGGGCACGTTCGCGGTGCCGGCGCGGGAAAAGGGCATCCCGTTCTTCACGGCCGAAGTGGGCGGCGGGTCCTTCCTGGACGCGCACTACATCGAGCACGGCGTGCGGGGCGTCATGAACGTGCTGAAGCAACTGGGCATGCTGGACGGCGAGGTCCTCAAGCCGGCGCGGCAGACTATCGTGACGGAGATGGCAGTCATTCGTCCGCGTGTGGGCGGAGTGTTGTATCCGGAGGTCGGCCTGGATCAGCTCGGCCGGGAAGTGCCGGGCGGCACGTTGCTCGGACGGGTCGTCAGCCCATACACGTTCGAGACCCTCGAAGAGATCCGCTCACCGTTCGAGCGCGGGTACATGATTCTGCTCCGTGGTGGCATGATGCGCGTCAATCCAGGCGACTATGGCTACATGGTCGCCAACGCCGGTACTGCTCGCCCGGCATAGGTGTCGATTTCGATTCCTCGATGCGGCGGGTGACGGCATGTCGGAAATCCGCCAGCTCTACGACGATCGAGCCCTCGCGCCAGCCGACCCGGGCGTGACGGCATCCAGAGTGCCGGCCTGAGTCGCAACATCTGGTATGGATACACCTGCCGTTCGAGGCAGTCCTGAGCGATAACGCTACTCTGGCGGGTTGGTACCGGGTCGCGGCGCCGATCGAGCCGGCGCACCGAATCACCAGATATATGGAACCAGACGGTAGCGGACTCGCTGACAATACTCCATATAGCCGGTCAGATGCTTTGCCAGAAACCGCTCCTCGTCCAGCAGCCGCAGGATGATGACGAGCGTCATCGGAACCATCAGCAGCAGGCCCCACCCGGACCCGAGCGCCAGCGGAGTTCCGCAGAGCATGACGAGCGCACCCGCGTACATCGGGTGCCGCACGATCGCGTACGGTCCGGTGGCAATTACCTGCTGGCCGGTCGCGACTTCAATCGTCGCCGCGGTGAACGAGTTTTCCTTGAAGACCAGATACACTGCGAAGAAGCCCAGCGCCACCAGAACATCGCCAGCGATCTCCACCGCCAGCGGCACCGGCGACCAGGCAAAACGATGATCCAGCGGCGGAACCACCAGAAAGCCAATGAACGTGAGCGCGGCCACGGCCTGGATGAGTTGTTGCAGCGGCTGTTTTTCGGCTGTGGGCCCCGCATCGACGCGGCGCTCGAGAAGCCCGGGGTCGTTGCGCCACAAGTACACCGTGATCATCGCCGCGGACCCGACAAAAACGAGCAAGTACACCCACCCCTGCAGGTAATTCAGCGTCCCGGCAGCACCAAACAGCGCAATCGCCATGACGACGATCAGCTGCACGAAGCCAAGAACTGTTCGGCGTGCCAGGTTGCTCACGCGGTCGACCCGCAGCGACTATAAAGCGATCAGTCAGGTGACCGTCTCGAGCACGTCGTCGATCGCCGCGTCCAGGCCGCTGGCGCGGCCGGCGGCCCAGGCCGCGGCGTAGGCGTCGTCGCCGAGCGCGCGGGCGCACTCGCCCAGCGTCTGCTGCAGGTTGGTCTCGCGACCGGGTAACGGACGAATGCCGACGCGGTCGCGCGCCGCGGTTGCGACGGCCACCAGCCGAACGGCTCGCTCGGGGCTGCGCGCGCCGAACAGCACCGCGAAGCCCTCGAGCGCGTACGCCAGCCCCCACACATCCGACAGGTCCCGCCAGATCGCCAGACCCTCCGCATGCAGGTCTCGCGCCACCGCCGCGAAGCCTTCGGCGTGGCACACCTGGCCCAGATCGCACAGCGCCTGGGCCGTGCCCCAACGATTGCCCTCCGCGCGGCGGAGGTCGAGGCTGCGTTCCAGCAGCGAGTGCGCCTCCGCGAGCTCGCCGCGATAGTAGGCATTCTGTCCGAGTAAATTGAGGCTCAGGGCCACGCTCGGGTTGTCAGCCAGGTTGCCGGCAATATCCAGGCTCTCGTGCAGAAGTGCGCTGGCCTGCGCGGTGTCCGCACGCGTCATGGCGACCAGTGCCAGGTTGATCAGTGCCTGAACGACGCCCGGTGCGTCGGCTGCGCCCCGCGAGAGCGTCACGCTCTCTTCGAGTAGCGTGCGTGCAGCGTCGTACTCGCCGCGGAGAAATGCGACGTGGCCCGCCACCGTGCACACCTTTGCGCGCGTTGCCGGTGGGACACCGTACCGAATGCCGACTGCCTGCGTCAGCCACTGGTGAGCCTCCTGCAGGTAACCGCGGATCTCCCAGAACCGGCCAAGCGCGGCAGCCAGCCGGACGCCAATCAACGGATCACCGCCGTCGAAGGACCAGCGCAGGGCCGCGCGCAGGTTGTCGTGCTCACGCTCGAGCTGCTCGAAATATGCCACTTGCCGCGGCCCGCTCAACTCCGGTTCGACCGTCTCGACCAGCCGCACGCACCACAGCGCGTGGCGCTGCTGGGTGGCTGCCAGCTCGCCAGATTTTGCGAGCTCCGCCAGCGCAAATTCGCGGACCGTTTCCAGCATCGAGAATCGCGGTTCGCCGTCCAGCTGCAGCTCGACCCGCAACAAACTCTTGTCGGCGAGGGCTTCCAGTTGCTCGAGCACATCCGGTCCGATACCCGCTGGCTCCGTGCACAGGTCGATCGCCGCATCCAGTGTCCATCCACCGGCAAACACCGCCATCCCGCGGAACGCCGCCCGCTCGGCTCTGGAGAGGAGGTTATGGCTCCACTCGATGGCGAGTCGAAGACCACGATGCCGCTCGGGGACATCGCGGGATGCGCCGGTCAGCAATTCCAGTCGCCGGTCCATCCGGGCCAGCATCGCCTCAGGCGTGAACAGTTTGATTCGGGCGGCGGCCAACTCGATTGCCAGCGGCAAACCATCGAGGCGAACGCACAGTTCCGCAACGGCGCCGGCGTTGGCGTCCGAGAGACGCCACTCGGGTTTGATGGCGTGGGCACGCTGCACGAAGAGCGTCACCGCCGGCGACTCCCTGACCGCCGCCAGTGAGGCTGGCGCCGCGGTGCGGGGTGCAGCGAGTGGCGGGACCTGGAATTCATGCTCCCAGCGCACGTGGAGTGGCTCGCGACTGGTCACCAGGACCTTCAGGTTCGGACAGCCCGCCACGAGTTCTGCCACCTGCGGTCCGCCGCTCACCACCTGCTCGAAATTGTCCAGCACGAGCAGCACCCGGTTGTCGGCGATGGTCTGGATCAGGCGCTGCGCATATGACTGGCCCCCCACCGGCTGAGCAACCTCGAGCGTCCGGCCAATAGCGAACACGATGCGATCGGCGTCGCGCACCACCGACAGATCGACGAACCACACGCCGTCTGCAAATTCGAACAGGAGCTCGTTGGCGACGTGCATGGCCAGGCGTGTCTTGCCACACCCCGCGGGCCCGAGGAAGGTGAGCAGCCGCACGTCAGACCGCAGGAGCTGCGCCTGTGCCGCGGCGCTTTCCTGGCCGCGACCGACAAGGACACCGGGTTGCGCCAGCAAATTGTGGAGCCGCGACGGTCCACCGCTGACACCGGCGGGGCTCCTGGGCGTGGTCCGCGTCTGTTCGGGATGCTCCCGCGGTGCAGCGCCGGCGGGCGCGGGGTCGTGCGCGCGCGGGACCTCGGTCTCGAAGAGGACCGTGGTGATCTGCGACGGGTCGACGTCGAGATCCTCGCGCAGCGCGCGGACGAGTCGCTGGTAGACCCGGATGGCCTCCGATCGACGGCCGTGCCGGGTGAGCAGACCCATCAGCTCCCGAGCCGCGCGCTCGTCACATGGATCGGCCCGGAGCAGCCGCTGGAACGCACGGGCGGCGGCATCCGCGTCGCCGCGGCTCTCCCACTGTTGAGCCAGCTGGAACTGCAAACTGCTCCACGCGCGCTTGAGGTTGTCGCGGCGCTCAGCCGCCCAGTCCTCGTACAGGTCCTCGGGGAGGTAGTCCCCTGCGTAGAGGACGTCCGCATGTCGGAGCAGCGCCATCGGGTCCGGAGCGTGGCGCGCTTGCTCGAGCGTTTGCTCGAACTCGTCGGCGTCCAGCCACACGTCCGCGTCCGAGCGGAGCCACACGGAATCCCGGTCCGCGACCACCAGGGCGCCGCCGGACTGCGCGGCGAGGGCTCCGAGGGCACGCCGCATGGCATGAATGGCGGAGCGCAGGTTGGTCGAGCCGGTCTCGGGATCGGACTCGGGCCAGAGCAACTCGATGACCTCGTCCTTGGCTGCCCGGCGGTTGAGGCGGCTGAGCAGGAGCTTGAACAATTGGCGCGCCTTCTTGCGATGCCACGCGTCGTCGCCCAGCGCGTCACCATGGACGAACACGCGAAAACTGCCGAGCGCATAGACCTGGATAGCGTGCGGCGAGTCGCCCCCGGCCAGAGCACCAGGGGCGCTGGCGTCGAGTACCCGCTCTACGGGCTGGGCTGGGTCCACCGCGTCCTCGGCGCGCTCATGATACTAGAGACCCCGGGCGTGGACCTTTTCAACGTGCATGCGGATGCCGACTCGGTCCGAGCCCGCGATGACCGTCCATCGCCGCGAGCCGAGACGCTGGCCGATGTAGCGCGGGGCGATGAGCGCGTTGACCTCGAGCGCCTGCCGTTCACGATCCTCGACGAGTTCTGCCCGGCCCGCGAGGGTCACATAGCGCATGCCGTCCTCGATGCACAGGCTCATCCGCGGATCGCGCCGCAGGTTGCGCTCCTTGCGCAGGCCGCGGGTGGCGTTGAGAACGATAACGTCCTCGTCGGGGACCACGGCGTACCACATGACCGTGAGCTGCGGCGTCCCCGAGGGATTGATCGTGCCCATCACCGCGAAATGCGGCTGCTCGAGGAACGCCCGCACTTCCTCAGGGATCAGCAAGTCACGTACTGTAACGACGCAGCGACGTCGCCGGCAAACGGCGTCCGGTCTCGGCATCCTGCGCTCGGCGGTGCGGCGCGGTAGCCTTGGCCTGGATCGCGATGACGCAGGATCACCGCTACCAGGAGCTCTCGACGCGTGCTCGCAGCATGCCGCCGGCGGCTGGCTCAGTCCCCTTCGTCGACGCGGAACTCCAGCGTCTCACCGGGCCCAGAGATACCGGTTGATCCAGTAGTAGCCGAGGATCTTCTTGACGTAGTCGTTCGTTTCGGCGAATGGCACGTATTCGGTGAAGACGTCGGGGTCGTCGCGGCCGGGGGTGGTCCAGTTGTCGACGTTGCCGTCGCCGGCGTTGTAGGCGGCCAGAGCGCGGTCGATCGAGCCGTTGCGTCTGAGGCGCGCGGCAAAGTAGTACGTGCCGAACTGGACGTTCTGTTTGGCGTGGTACAGGTCGTCCTGGTTGAAGTCCTTGACGCCGAGCGCCGCGGCGATCTCGGACGCGGTCTGCGGAACGATCTGGCTCAGGCCCTTGGCCCGCGCGACCGACTCCACGTAGGGATCGAAGTCGCTTTCCTGGTGCATCAGCGAGGTGAACAACAGCGGGTCCAGGCCGCGGGCTTTCGCCGTCGACGTCACCATGTCCGGAAACGCCAGCGGCGAGGCCACCCGTGCAAGTGCGGTCGGCACGTCCAGAATGCTGACCTGACCTTCGGCGGTCGCCCCGTTGAGGGCGGCCGTGCCGAGATTGAGCTGCGCATTGGGCAGTCCCATCTCGCCGAATCGAGCCGCCAACCAGTACAGGCGGTCCGGCTTGTCGGCGTAGGTGGTCAGGAAAATCTCGTGTTCCCAGTTCGCCTCGCGATACAGCCCGTGCTCGACGAGGGCTTGCGCACGGACGAAGGCCGGGTCCTGGCTGGCCGCCTGTCCAGCCGCCGTCAGGTCCAGACCATTGCTGGCGAACCAACGGGCGAGCTCGGCTTCGTCGGCCGGCGACACCTGGGTCGGGTCGAAGTCGGCCGATGACGGGGGCGGATCGAGGGCGACCTGCGCGCGGAGCGCGTCGTAGGTGACCGGGCGGACGGCCGCGGCGGCCTCGTACTTGGCTCTGCCGCCGGCGTCATCGCCCTGGGCCTCGAGGGCCTTACCGCTCCAGTACAGCGCCTCGGCACGCACCGCGGCGTCGGGGTCGTGAGCGAGTAACTCGCTCCAGCCCGTCAGCGCGCCGCTCAGATCGCCCCGCATATAGCGGGACAGGCCGCGCCGAAACGCGCCCGCCAGCCCGGCGTCACGGGTCGGGTAGGTGGCGACCAGCCGATCGTAGATCCCCTCGGCACTGGCGTAGTCGCCGAGCTCTTCTTGAGCCTTGCCGGCCTCGAGCAGGGCCATCGGCGCGAAGTCGTCGTCCGGGACGTCGTCGGCCAGCTGGAGGAGCTGGGTCGTGGTGTCCCTCGCGGCGGACGACAGCGCGCGATAGTAGCGGGCTTCCACGGCTCGGTCACCGTCCGGGAATGCCGCCAGGTAGGTATCGAAGTCAGCGCGCGCGGCGCGAAAATTCCAGAACAGGTAGCGGATCACGCCCGAGTAAAAACGATCTTCAGCGCGCATCCCACCGAGCTTTTCGAGCAGGTCAGCCGCTTCGGGCGCGTTGCGGGATTTGGGGAACTGCGCGATCGAGGTGCGCAGCGCGTTGATGGCATCGTCGGTGCGGCCGAGCTGACTGGCTCCAGCGGCGAGGTTGTACAGCTGCTCGCCAAGGTAGCCCTTGCTGCCAGCCGCGGTCAGCAGCTGCCGATACGCGTCCATCGCGGCGTCCGTCTGATTGAGCGCCACCTCGGCGGTGGCCAGATCTTCGGCCAGGTAGATCTTGGCCAGCCGAGCTTGCGCGACGTCGAGTCCCTTCTGACCATCGACCGCGGCCTCGTCGGGGCGCCCGGCGGCCAGCCACATGTCTTCGAGCTCGAGCCGCACCGCGGCCGCGATCAGCGGGTTGGCGTCGGCGACGGCACGCATTTCGCTGGCTGCCTCGTCCCAGCGCTCGAGGCCGCGCAGAGCCTGGCCGTTGAGCAAACGCCCGGCGGAGACCAGGTCGGGGCGCGTGGTGCTGGACAGCAGGGTTTGCGAGGTGGCCAGGGCAGCGGTGAACTGCTGGTCGCCGACTTGCGCCTGGCCGTAGAGCAAGCGCACTTCGGCACTCTGCTCACCGCTGAGCGCAGGCATGACGGGGTCGAGCAGCGTCAGAACGCGTGCGTAGTCCCCTGCCGCCAGGGCCGCCCGCGCAGTACGCACAGTGGCGGCCTGTTCAGGCGGCAGCGACGCGAGCGCGGACGTCGGCATCTGCGGCGCGCTGGGCCTCGAGGCCCCGACGGCCAACACGGCCGTTGAGGACGTCGCAACCTGGCCTGTCACCTGGACGGCGGACGTCGGCTGGACGGTCGAAGGCTCGGCCGTGACTGAGGCGATCACTGTCGGCTGACCTGTCGTGCGCTGGGTGGTGACCTCAACGCCGGCGGTCGGCTGGCCGGTCGGCAGCGCGGGTGTTGGCTGCACCGTGACCGCCGCGGTTGGCTCGACGCCGACCGGCGCCGGGGGCGCCGCCGATTGGCACGCGCTGGAACCGACAAAAGCCAGCAGGACCAGTGTTGACCAGGCCCGCCCGCGCGCACGCGCACCCATACCAGAGCGCGTTGTAGTGGATCGTGGAGTGGCAAGCAAGAAGCCTGCTATACATCAACTGCCGCTGGCGTGGCATGCGCGTTGCACCGGCACGCCACATGGAGGTCCGCCATGGTTCGCTTCCGACCCCTACCGCGTCGCTCAGCGTGGTTGAATCTCGCAGTTTTGCTCGGACTCATCGTGAGCGCGTGCTCCGGGGGCAACGGTGCACCCGCGGCGTCGACGACCAGCGGCCCGTCGGCGCCGACGACCGAGGTGGCCGCGCAACCGACGGCTGACAGCCTGCCGACTGTGGCTGCCGCGGCCCAGCCGGCGGCGGCGCCGACCAGCGGCGGACAACCGGTGCAGCGTTCCTCTCAAGCTGGCGGCGACACCGCCGCGACCGCCGCGGATGCGCCCCCGGCGCCGGTCGTCGCGCGGTCCAGGACCACGGGCCGACCGATCACGCTCGAGGTGTGGCTCACCGACTGGGAACAGAGCACACAGGTTCTGTTCAACGACCAGCTGGTCCCGGCGTTTGAAGCCGCGAACCCCGACACGGCCGTCAACATCCAGTACCTCGACTGGCGCGTCTTCACCGAAAAGCTGATCGCGGCGCACGCCGGTGGCGTCCTGCCCGACATCTTTCAGGCTGGCGCGGAGTACGTCGCGCCGCTCGCGACCAAGGGTATGGCGCTCGACATCGACAGCTATCTCGCCAGCTGGGGACAGAAGGACGACTTCTACGACTCGGCCTGGAGCACCGTCAGCTACCAGGGCAAGACGTACGGCGTGCCGATCCTCAGCGCGCCGCAGACGCTGATGTACCGCAAAGACATGCTCCAGGGGGCGGGCGTCAACAACGCCCCGGTGACGTGGGACGACCTCGAGCAGGTGGCCATGAAGGCCACCCGGCACGATGGCGACAAGCTGGCAATCAGCGGCTTCAACGCGCGGCCGATCTGGCAGCAGTACATGTGGTTTCTGTTCCAGAACGGGGGCGACGTCTTCAGCGCGGATGGCCAGGTCACGGTGAACAGCCCGGAAGCTGTTGAAGCGCTTGACTACTTCAGCCGGCTCTTCAACCAGGACAAGGTGGCGAGCAAGTCTTCGATTGCCGCGCCGACGGCCAACGTCGGCGCCATGGCCGCCAACCTGGTCGCGATGCAGCTCGGCAATCAGCTCACGGTGCGCGACTTTCGGCAGAACAATCCGGCGCAGGCTGGGAACCTGGTTGTCGCGGAGCCGACGGCCAGGAAACAGCAGGTGACCACCAACTGGACGGACTGGCTGGCGATTGCGAAGCAGACCAAGCACGCGGATGCGGCCTGGAAGTTCATTGAGTTCGTGGCCGACAAGGACAATCTGCTCAAGTACAACGAAACGATGTACTTCATCCCACCGCGTAAGTCGCTGCGGACCGCGGGGTATATGGCTGACCCGCAGCTCCAACAGTTCGTGAGCATCATGGAGAAGTACGGGCGGAGTATCAGCACCAACCCGGCCGCGTTGGAGGTGTATCAAACGGTGATGCAGAACGCCGTCGACGACGCGGTCTACCAGAAGAAGAGCGCCCAGCAGTCGCTCGACGACGCGGCCAAGAACATCCAGCGGGCCATGCGGCGCTGAGTTGCCGCCCACTTCGCTGCGCTCGCTCCGTATCGGACCAGGCGGTGACTCGCTGTCGCACCGAGGCAGCCTACTCGCTGCGCTGCGCGTGCTCGCTCCGGATCGCCGCGGGTGCTCGTCAGGCGGCGGCGGGCCTGGTGCGCTGCGCGCGCTCGCTCCGGATCGCCGCTGGTGCTGGTCGGGCGGCGGCGGGCCTGGTGCGCTGCGCGCGCTTCGCGGCGACTCGGACCGAAACATAGGAAAGTCACCAGCCGGGTGAGTTGGATAGACCGCAGTCGGGGAACAGCGGGGGATGTGCTCGGGGGTCGCCCTGGCTCCGCGGGGCACTCGATCGGGCGCCGAAACGGGCCCGCACGGCACTCGATCGACCGCCGCCACGGGCCGGCACGGCACTCGATCGGCCGCCGGCAGGCGGTTGCGGGGTATCTGTTCATCGCTCCGGCGATGCTCATCTTTGCGGTGTTCACGCTGCTCCCGGTGGCGATTGCGCTGTACCTCAGCTTGACCAACTACGACGTATTTACCCGCATCGACTGGGTCGGCGGCGCCAATTACCAGGATGTGTTCGACGACGAGTTTTTCTGGCGCGCGCTGGTGAATACGACCACGTATACGGCCTGGACCATCCCGTTGAGCATGGGCATCGGCCTCGGCCTGGCGCTGCTTTTGAATCAAAAGCTGCGCGGGCTGGGGATCTATCGCACGATCTACTACGTCCCGGTGGTCACGTCGATGGTCGCGGTAGCCATGATCTGGATTCAACTGTTCGATCCACTCTATGGCGTGATCTCGAATTCGCTGGAAGCCATCGGGATAAAAAATATCGACTGGCTGGGCGATCCCAACCTGGCCATGCCGAGTGTGATCGTGGTCAGCGTGTGGAAGGTCATCGGCTGGAACATGCTCATTTACCTGGCCGGCCTGCAGGGGATACCCGAGTACCTGAAGGAAGCCGCGGCGATCGACGGCGCCAATCGCTGGCAGAGTTTCTTCAAGATCACGCTGCCGCTGCTGCGGCCGACGACGTTTTTCATCTTCGTCACGTCGCTGATCGGGGCGTTTCAGGTCTTCGACCAGGTCTATGTGATGACCGGCGGCGGGCCCGCGAACGCCACGACGACGCTGGTGCATCAGATCTACAACGCCGCGTTCAAGGCGCTCGACATGGGCTACGCGGCGGCCATGAGCTTCGTGCTGTTCGCCATCATCCTGGTGATCTCGCTGCTCAGCATGCGCGCCATTCGCGGCGAGGTGGCGTATCAGTGAGGCACGTACTTTCGCACCTGGTGCTGATCGTGGGCGCAATCGCGATGGTGCTGCCGTTCGTGTGGATGCTGAGCACGAGCTTGAAGCCGCCGGATCAGCTATTCACCGTGCCGCCGACCTGGATCCCGCGGCAGCTCCAACTCGATACCTACGTGAAGGCCATGAGCGCGGGCAATTTCGGACGCTATGCGGTCAACAGCTTGCTGCTCGGCCTGGCGAACATGGTGACCAACGTCCTGCTCTCCGCCTTCGCGGGCTACGCCTTTGCGCGATTAACATTTCCTGGGCGGAGCGCGCTGTTTGTGCTGGTGCTGGCCACGCTGATGGTGCCGTACCAGGTGACCATCATTCCGCTGTTCGTCATCGTGCGCCACATCCCGCTGTTTGGCGGCAACGACGTGCTCGGCCAGGGCGGGATCGGCTGGATCAACTCCTACTGGGGGCTGATCGTGCCAGGCGCGGTCGGCGCTTTCGGGATCTTCATGTTGCGGCAGTTCTTCCAGACGCTTCCGGTGGAGCTTGAAGACGCCGCGCGGATCGACGGCGCGGGCGAGCTGCGCATCTTCTGGCAGATCATGCTGCCGCTGGCGATGCCGGCCGTGGCCACCCTGGCAATCTTCAGCTTTCAGGCTGGCTGGAACGCGTTTCTGTGGCCGCTGCTGATCACCACCACCGACGACATGCGCACGATCCAGCTCGGGCTGACGGTCTTTGTCCAGCAATACAGCACCCAGTGGGGGCAGCTGATGGCGGCGACCGTCGTCGCCACCCTGCCAGTGATCGCCGTCTTCGCCGCGGGCCAGCGGCTGATGGTGCGCGGGATCGCCTTTACCGGACTGAGGGGCTAGGCCGAAGTGAGGCGTTCGAGGAAGGCTTCGGGCGTGGACTCGAGCGGCAGGCTGTAGCGCTGGGCCAGCGACTGGGCTAGACGCTGAGCCAGCTCGGTGCGCGCTCGGGGATGCATCGCACCGCGCCGGAGCAGGAAGTCGCGGACCAGCGTCGCATCCTGATTCGAAAGCTCAAAGCCCCGCGACTCCTGACCGTCCGATACCGCGGGCATCGCCACTGGCCCGCGCGCTCCCTCGCGGACGACGATGGTGCCGCTGGCATAGTCGCCGAGGCGTTTGGAGCGCGTGTTCAAGAGCATCGTCACCACGCCAATGCCATATATGAACGGCAGCCAGTCCACCATGCGAACCAGGTTGCGGATGACCGCGTCGATGGGCCGAATCGGGTACCCGTTTTCGCGAATGACCCGCACGCCGACCACACGTTTGCCGGGCGTCTGCCCACTCCACAGGATCTCGAACAACATGAAATAGCCGGCCGTCACCAGCAAGGTCGCGAGGGCATACAACCCGAGCAGCAGCGCGGCCGCCCCGGTGGCGCCGCGCGCGCCGAACCCGCCACCGAACGAGCTGTTGGTCAAGATGTACGCCGCGGTCCCGGCGAAGATCAGCACGGTCAGGGCAACCACCTGGAGGGCGGTGTCGACCAGGGCCGCGGCGCCGCGCGATCCGATCCCGGCGATGTCATACTGAAGGCTGACCCGCTCAGGCGTCAGAACGGTGTAGTCGGCGGATGCCATCCCTCAGTCACTTTACCCCGAGCCGCCAGCCACACTGGGCTGAGTTGGAACGCTTGCTCGCGCGCAGCGAAGGCAACGGTCTGCGGAGTTTCGATGCCGACCAGATCGAAGCGTTTGCGCGCGCGTACCGCCAGACGGTGTGCGACCTGGCCATCGCCCAGCGGGACTTCCCGGATGACCAGCTGACGCTCTGGCTCAACGGACTGGCGGCGCGGGCCCATCTGCGCCTGTATCGCGCACCGGCGCCGTCGTGGCAGCGCCTCGGGCAGTTCTTCTGGACCGACTTCGCCCGCCGCTTCAGAGCGGCGCGGTGCTACCTGTTGATCTCGGCCCTGCTGCTGTTTGGTCCGGCGCTGCTGGCGTATCTGGCAGCGTTGCTCGATCCCACGCTGCGTGACGCATTGGTGCCGGCGCGCTTGCGGCAGGTGATGGAAAGCGGCACGACGTGGACCGATATGCAGCCAGAAGTTCGGCCCGGGATGGCGACGCTCATTTTCACCAACAACATTCAAGTCTCGTTTCTGGCCTTCGCCGGTGGCGTGCTGTGCGGGCTGGGAACGGTCTACGTACTCGTCAGCAACGGACTGTCGCTGGGCGCTGTCCTCGGCGCGGCACAGTTTTACGGCGTCGCGCCGCTGGTGTGGTCATTCATCTCGCCCCACGGCTACCTGGAGCTGACCTGCATCGTGATCGCCGGCGCGGCCGGTTTGCTGCTCGGCAATGCCTTGCTGCGGCCAGGCTTGCAGCTCAGACGCGAAGCGCTCGCCCGCGCTGCCCGGCGGGCAGTGGAGCTGGTCGTCGGCACGGCGCCCGTGCTGGTCGTCGCCGGACTCATCGAAGGCTTCATTTCGCCCAGCGACCTGCCCATCGGCATCAAACTCGCGATTGGACCGTTGGCCGGGGTGGGGTTGTATACGCTGCTGCTCACGGTCGGTCGCCAGCCCACTGGTGTTACAGGCGGCCGCGCTGTTTGAGCTCCAGATAGGTCCCGATCAGCTTCGGATTCAGCGTGTCGGCATCGGTATCGACGGTGAGGACGCCGTGCGCGGCGAGCCGGGCGAGGACCGCGGCGCGCTCGTCCAGCAGTTGCTGCGCGACCATCTTCTCGTACAGGCTGGCGCCATCCGCGGGACGTCGCTGCGCCGGACGGCGCACATTCGGGTCCCCCAGCGTCACGCAGACGACCAGGTGCTGGTGCGCGGCCCGCATGAGGTGCGCGGCGAGGCTGGCCGACGACTCGCTGTCGGCCAGGTCGGTGAACAGGACCACCAGCGACCGGCGCAGATTGCGCTGGCCGAGGAAGTCAAAGGCGCGACCGTGGTCCGGCTCGATCGGCTCGGCGCGCAGGTTGTACAGCGCCGCGACGGTCGCCAGGAGGGCTCGCCGCCCCCGCTGCGGCGGCACGAACGCGCGCACGTCGTCCACGTAGGCCAGCAGGGCCACGCGGTCGCCGCGCTGGCTGGCGACGTAGGCCAGCAGCACGGCCGCGTTCAACGCGTGGTCCAATTTCGTGAGATTGGGGGCGGGCCCTGCTTCTTCTTCGTCGTCGGCGTCGGCCGCGCGCGGGACGTCTGCCAGGGCAGCCATGGATCGTCCGGCGTCGAGCATCACCACCAGATTCTGACTCCGCTCGGCCTCGAACTGGTTGACCATGGGCTGACCGCGACGCGCGGTGGCCTTCCAGTTGATCCGGCGGAATTCGTCATCGGGCAGATATTCGCGCACCCGTTCGAACTCGGTGCTCGCGCCAGCTACGCGCACCGGACGGCCCACCGGCTGGACCTCGAGCCCGCGGCGAACGAGCAGGTCGTAGCGGCGGAGCTCGCGCAGGTTGGGGTAGACCCGTACGGGCTGGGCGGTGCCAGCCTGTTTGAACGAGCGGCGCACCAGCCTGAGCGGGCCCTCGACGCGCAGGTGGAGGTCGCCAAAAGCCGCGTCACCGCGGTGCGGCGGCTGCACGTGGTAGCTGTGTGTCGCGTGCGCGCTGGCGGGCAGCGCTTGTTTGAAGACGGGTGGGCGCAGATCGAGCGCGAAGCTCAGCGGCGGAAGGTCGCGCAGCAGGACGCGCTGCGGGCGGGCGGTCTGGTTCGACAACTCGACCTGGACCAGGTTCCAGGCGCCCAGGGACAACTTGTCGGAGCCGAGCACACGCTGTGCGCGGACGCGGCGGCCGTCCCCCGCGAGCCACCAGTCGACGCTCGCCGCGAGCAGCGCCAGAATAGCGATGGCGATACCTATCAGTACGAGCGGCTCCCCAGCCGCACCCAGTGGCGCCGCTAGCAGCAAGAGCAAGAAAAGCCGCCGAGTCGGCATGCTACCGCGGGTCCACTCCGTGCTCACTCCCCGCTACGCAGTCCGGCTCGATTCTCCGTAGGAGTGGAGTCGATGCCCAGGGCGGATGCGGCCAGGGCGAGCGAACTGGCGATGTTGTTGCCATCGCCGAATAATGGAAGCTCCGCTGCGGAGCGGCCCGCAGGAAGACAGTGAACAGCCGCCGAGATGGCACGCTCTGGCGCGTCCGCGTGGTTCGGGCGGACCCATCCGGCCCGGCTTTGCCGAGCGGGGCGAGGTCTCGCACGCGCGTATCCGTAGCCTCGTCGTCGGTAGCTGCGCGCATGCCCGCTGAGGGAGTGCTTCGGACGGTCCGGAGCACCGACGTGTGAAACTTTCGAAGCGGAGCGCGACAGCGGCGGCGGAGCCGAGGCGTCATCGCGGGACGGCGACGCTGCCGAGGACGCGCTGGACGACGTCGTCGGGCCGCAGCCCGTCGAGTTCGGCTTCCGGTTTGAGGACGATGCGATGGCGCAGGACCGAGGCGGCGACGGACTTCACATCGTCGGGTGTCACGTATTCGCGCCCGGCAAAGGCAGCCACGGCTTTGCTGGCATGCAGCAACCCCAGGGCGCCCCGCACGCTGGCGCCGTACTGCACCTCCGGCATCGTCCGCGTGGCGCGGCCAATCGCCACCATGTACTCCGCGACGGTGTCATCCACTTTCGTGGCGGCCACGCAGGCGCGCAGCTCGAGGACACCGGCCGGGTCGATCACCGGCTCGAGACCGGCCGCGGCCAGATCGGTCACCTGCAGCCCGGCGTGGTGACGCTCGACAATGCCGCGCTCGGCTTGCGCCGACCCGTAGTCCACCAGGAGCTTGAAGAGGAAGCGATCGAGTTGCGCCTCCGGCAGCGGATAGGTGCCCTCGAACTCAACGGGGTTTTGCGTCGCGATCACCAGGAAGACCGGCGGCAGCGGCATCCGTTGCCCTTCCACGGTCACCTGGTGCTCCTCCATGGCCTCGAGCAGCGCTGACTGAGTCTTGGCCGGCGCGCGGTTGACTTCGTCGGCCACGACGACATTGGCGAAGATCGGACCACGGCGGAAGGTGAAGGTCCCGCTGGCTACCTGAAACACGCTCGTGCCCAGGATGTCGGACGGCATCAGGTCAGGTGTGAACTGAATCCGCTGAAAGCGCTCCATGAGATCCTGACGCGGGTTCGGACCGCCGCCGAGCAAAGCTGCCAGGCACCGCGCCATCAGGGTCTTGGCGGTGCCTGGCACACCCTCCACCAGTACGTTGCCGCCGACGAGCAACGCCACCAGCAGCAGCCGAAATGTCTCGTCGAGGTCCACCAGCACGTCGCGCGTGCGCGCCAGCGCGATTTGCTGAAACTCAGCCGGCGTCATGTCTCACGCTGCGCGGCGGCCACCGCGGCAATCAGCTCGGACTCGGTGCGCGCCGACTCGACCCGCGCCAGCGCGTCAGTCAGGATGGCAGCACGTTGCGTCGAGGCGCGCCCGCCACGCGCCAGCTCGCGCGTCATTTGCCGGCCAAAGGCGGCGCGGACGACCGCAAACTGGCCAGCCCGGCGGTACAGGCTGGCCAGCACCTGAACGTGTTCGTACATCGTGCGACGCGTCTCGACCGGCGAGCGGGCCGGAATGGGCGGGCCGAGTCGTCGGCCGCTGAATAGCAGGTACAGGAAGACAAGGCCGGCGGTGTAGATCAGGGCTCGGCCCGGAGCGCTGGTAAACAACAACTGGTTGGCCGTAGGCGGTCCAGGTTCAACCGGCGCGAAAGAATGGTTGATCTCGTCAAACACGAGCGCGCCGCCTCCCGCGGCACCTGCGAGCACGTCGCGGTATACCAACCGGCTGGTCTCGTCGGCACTGAGCCCAGCATTGGTGAGCGGCGTGGGCGTGGCCAGGACTACCAGGCTCCCCTGCCGGTAGGGTGCACGCAAGGCGACCCAATCACCGTTGGGCAACACCAGCAACGGGGTCGCGCCGTCGGCTCGCACGCGATAGCGAAATGCACTCGGCACTCGCAATGCGCCATCCGGCGTGGCTGCGGTTCCGCCCGCGTCGCGGATCGGCTCGACGGTGATGCCGAGGCCGCGGGCATACAGCAACCATGAAACCGAATCGCCGGCGACGACCAGCGTGCCGCCCTGCTCGGGCACGAGGTCAAATGTGGTGCGTACCGAGTCGGTGACGGGTGACTCCGGTTGCAACACCAGCAGTGTCGTGGATGCCTGGCCGCTCGGCTGACGAAGGTCCGGGTCGCGGAGGCGGCGCGCGGTTCCGCCGATGGCGGTCGCCCAGTCGTAGAGCGCCAGGGCACCGCTGGGCTGCGCCGAATAACTGCTGCCGGTTGGCAGGGTGGGCTGTTCGGTCAGCAGCCGCAGCGCGCCGACAAGCAACGCCAGCACGCAGATGCCGAGCAGAATCATGCTCGAGCGCAGGCGGCTCATCTCATGTCGACGCACTCTGTAACGAGGCCGTTCTGGCGAGTGCGACCAGGCCACTCAACTCACTGAACATGGCGTCGGTGATGGGAATCCGGCCATACCGGACCCGGTCGTAGCGATCCACAACTGCGTTGAAGGTCCGCCCGACATCCGGATGCAAACGGCTGAGCTGCCGAGCGTGCTCACGATTGGTCAGACTGCTCTCGACGTGCAACAAGGCGCGTTCGTCGAGCGCGTACAGCGCCGAGAGGTACACGACCCTGACTGCTTCGGCAAGCTGGCCCGCCGCCGCGAGTTGCTGGGCCGTCTGCCAGAGCCGTTCCGAGCGCTCGCGACGCTCCGCCAGGGAGGCCGAGCGGACGCTGCTCTCGCGCCTCACGGACAAGCGGATCGACCGGACGAGGTACACGACCACCGCCGCGATCAGCGCCAGGCAGATTCCGAGGACGCCGATCCCGTACGAACCCTCTTGGCCGCTCGTCGTGTCGGCCACGATCTGGAAGAACCGGGCCACCAGGTACCCGATCAGGTCGAGGACCGGTCCGAACAGCTGCTCCCACCAGGGCCGCGACTGGTCGACCTGGAACTCGGACCGGGCCAGGATCTCGCGCAGACGTGACAGCGCGAAGTCTTCACCCACCTGGCGTAACCGGTAACGCCTCGAGCTGGGTCAACCGCTCGGCCATGTCGGTGCCCTCGCGTCGGTTTCGAAGGTCGATGAACATCACCGTGTAGACAATGACGCCGACGCTTTCGACGAGAATCCGCAGGACCAGGGTCACGGCATTGATGATGGCCGCCTCGATCGGTGCGACGCCGAGTTGGCCGCGCGATGCGGAGCTGATCAGCAGTGGGACTTCGATGAGCGCGGCCGGAGCGTACAGCAACACGCCGACAATGACGCTGCTCACGGTGAGGATGCACAGCACGCGGAAAAAATGCCGTTCGACGAGCTCGCTGCTGCGGACCAGTGACGCGATCGGTCCGCGACGCTCCAGCACGGCGGCCGCGACGAACAGTGACCAGCGCACGCCGTAGTAGGTAGGCAGCCCGAACGGCATGGCGAGGATGACCAGCCATCTGACCCACGGCTTGCGCGCGCCCGGGCTCAACCACCAGATGAGCAGCGCGACCAGCGCGACGACGATCCCGAGGATGCCGAACAGCGTGATCACGAACAGTACGACGGCGATCGCCGTCAGGACGCTCACCCCGAGCGTGAGGACGATCGTGCCGATCAGCACGGTGAAGAAGCGGCGGAGCGCGCGGCGGTAGACGCTGGACAGCTTCGGCTCACCGCCGCGCATGTACACCTCGGTGGCGGCCGTCACGGCCGCGGACCAGATGACATAGAACAGCCCGGACAGAATGCCGGCGGCCGTGAGGGCCACCAGTTGTGGCGGTGAGTTCGAGGATTGCGGTACAACGCCCCGGCTCAACTCGGCGAAGTCAAAGTTGGTGCGACCGAGCAGGCCGTACGCCGACAACGCGACGGTCAGCAAACCGGGCACCAGGAACGCAACGGCGCTGACCAGGGCGAACGTGCTCCAATGCTGGCGAAAGAGCCGAATGCTTTCGTCGAGCACGTCGCCGAATGACAGGACGCGGCGATACCGAGGCTGGAGGGTGCCGGACGAAGGGATGGGCAGGTCCACGCTTGGCTCAGCCTGACGGGAGCGTAACAGATCATCTGGACCACGCCCAGCGCGTGCTGGCGAGCATGACCCTCGAGCAGAAGGTCGGCCAGGTATTCATGCTCGGCTTCGATGGGACGAGGCTGAACGCCTCGAATCGCGCTTTGATTCAGGACCGGCATCTGGGCGGCGTGACGCTCTTTGGGCGCAACGTCAAGACGGGCGCGCAACTCGCGCAACTGAATAGCGAGCTGCAGACGGTGGCCGATCCGGTGCCGCTGTTTATTTCCGTCGATCAGGAAGGTGGCCTCGTCGTGCGCGTCACCAGCGGGGCGACGATCTTTCCAGGCAACATGGCGATCGGCGCCACTGGTGACCTGGACCTGGCGCGGCGGGTGGCCGAGGCCGCGGCCAGCGAGCTACGCGGTATGGGGGTCAACATGGACCTCGCGCCGGTGCTCGACGTCAACACCAATCCGTTGAATCCGGTCATCGGCGTGCGATCGTTCGGCTCCAGTCCGGCACGCGTAGCGGAGTTCGGCGTGGCAACGATCGGGGCGCTCCAGGCCGGTGGCATCAGCGCGGTGGGGAAACACTTCCCAGGCCACGGCGACACCCACGTCGACTCGCACCTGGACCTGCCGGTCGTACCGCACGCGCTCGACCGGCTGCACGCTGTCGAGCTCGCGCCGTTCAAGGCGGCCATCCAGGCCGGGGTCGACGGGATCATGACGGCGCACGTCACCGTGCAAGCCCTGGACGATCGGGCGCAAGTGCCGGCCACGCTCTCGCCGGCGGTGCTGACTGGTCTGCTGCGTGACGAGCTGGGCTACCCGGGGCTCATCCTGACCGATGCCCTGGACATGCAGGCCATCACACAGCATCGGACGGCGGCGGAGGCGGCCATCCTGGCGTTCGAGGCCGGCGCCGACATGCTGTTGATCGCCGGCATCGATCGCGAGGACCGCGCACAGGCCGGCGGTGGCCCGGCCACCCTCCAGGCGGCGGTGAAGTCGGGCCGGATCTCCGTGGAGCGCCTGGAGGCATCGGTCCTCCGGATTCTGGAAACCAAAGCGAGACGCCGGATTCTGTCGGCCGGTGTGCCGCCGGAACCGGATCTAGCCGCTCTGCCGGCGGAGCCAGACGCTGCCCCGCTGAATGGTCCGGAGCATCGGGCTCTCGCGCTCGAGGTGGCGCGCCGGGCCGTCACTCTGCAGCGTGACACCCGTCGTCTCCTGCCGATGCGAAGCTCGCAGCGCGTGCTGGTGGTCGTGCCCGACGCGCCAACTCGGAGCTACGCGCAGGACGATCGGCTGGCAAGCAGCCTGCTCGAAGCCGTCCAGCAGTTCGCGCCCGCGGCCGCCGGCGCATCGCCAGAGTCGGCCGTCAACGCCGCTCGTACGGCCGACGTAATCGTGCTGGGCACCTTCGACCTGATCCAGAGCGCCGATCAGCAGACGCTGGCGCGTTCCCTGACCGCCACCGGCAAGCCAATCGTCGCTGTCAGCTTGCGAGGTCCTTACGACGCCGCGGTCATCCCCGCCATCGGCACATGGCTAACCGTCTACGGCGACCGCCCCGTCCACCATCAGGCCGCCGCCGAAGCCCTCTTCGGACGGCTCACGCCAACGGGCAACGCCCCGTAGCACGCCGCCTGCATCGCTGCGCGCGCTCAGTTGCGGAACCTCTCCGGCTGCTTGGATGTACTCGAGCGGCGGTGTCTCTGGCAACGTGGTCGGAGCGAACTTGTTCCGCTCGTTCTGCGACGGAGCGAGCGAAGCGATGCGGGCAGCCGGATTCACGCGTCCTGGCGGAAGGCACTCTCCACGACGAGCCGGCGGGGACGTGTTTCAGACGAGCGCGCCATCCGCTGCATGAGCTCGCGATAGTTGGCGCCGGGGACGACTTTGCCCATGACTACGGGGTGCGTGGCGCCGGTGCAGCTCGGGATCGTGTTGGGGCGGCCGTGCAGCGCTTCGTGGCCCATCAGCGCGAAGTAGACCGCCTCGCGCCCGAGCGACGGCAGGCCGAACTCCTCGTGCAGCCGAATCTGCGCCGGGTCGAGCAGCTGCTGCAGCAGCCGCATCAGGACCGGATTGCGCGAGCCACCGCCACCGACGACCACTTCGTCGGGGCGGCCCGGCAGGAAACGCCGGTACTGGTCGGCGATGGCGTGCACCGTGAACCCCGTGAGCGTGGCCAGCACGTCGGCGGTGCTCAGGCCGCGCTCGATGCACCGCGCGATGAAGGGATCGACGAGTTGTGCGCCGAACACCTCGCGGCCGGTGCTCTTCGGCTGCTGCAGCGAAAAATAGGGATGGTCAAGCAGCTCGGCCAGCGCCGTATCGTCCACCCGACCGCCTTTAGCCAGCGCCCCGTCGACATCGAAGCGCTGCATCCCACCGCTCAGCCGCCAGGCGGCGTGGTCGATCAACGCATTGCCCGGACCGGTGTCAAACGCGAGCATGGCCTCCCACTGGCCGCCCGGTGGAATCCAGGTCACGTTGCCGATCCCGCCGATGTTCTGCACGGCGCGGCTCAACTGCTGGTCGCCGAACAACAGCGCGTCGCCCCAGGACGCGAGTGGCGCACCCTGGCCGCCCGCCGCGATGTCGCGCGGCCGAAAGTCGGCGACGGTCGTGACGCCGAGCCGTTCGGCGATCACCGACGGCTCGCCCAGTTGCAGCGTGGATCGGGTGTGCCCCGGCGCGACTTGATGCCAGACCGTCTGCCCGTGCGACGCCACCAGGTCAGCGCGGGCCCCAGCCTGGCGCAGCGCCAGCGCAGCCGCGCCCGCGAACGCCTCACCGAGGAGGACGTTGACCTCGCACACCTCGTCGGTACGGCTCTGGTCGGGACTGAACAGCGTGAAGATGCGCTGCCGCAGGTGCTCGTCGATTGGCGACTCGGCATACCCCATCAGGCGGATCTTCAGGACCTCGTCCTGATGCGTTACGTCAACCACTGCCGCGTCGACGCCGTCGACCGACGTGCCCGACATCAGCCCGACGACAATCACGTTTTTATGGCTCGGCGCGTCTGAACAACGCCAGCGCCCGCGGCGCGAGCACGTACGTGCTGTCGACCGCGTAGGTCTTGCCCGACGCGCCCGGCGCAGCCGAGGCCCGGGTATCCATGAACAGTTCCCACCCGGATCCCTCCGGGCCGCCCGCTTCGGGCAGGGTGAACGTCAACTCCTCGTGGTAGCTGTTGAGCAACACGAGCAGCGTGGCATCCGAGATGCGGCTGCCCTCCTCCTGGCGCTCGTCGATCGCCTCGCCGGCTACCCGCATGGCCATCGAGCGCACCTCAGGATCGGCCCACTGCGCATCCTGCATTTCGGTCCCGTCGAGCCGGAACCAGGTCAGGTCTTTGATGTCTGCGCCAGGCAGAAAGAGGCCCTCGAAAAAGCGGCGCCGATGCAGCACCGGATGTTGCTTGCGAAAAGCGATCAGTCCGCGGGTGAACTCGAGCAGGCCGCGCTGCTGGGCGTTCAGGTCCCAATCGAACCAGCTGATCTCGTTGTCCTGGCAGTACGCGTTGTTGTTGCCCTGCTGGGTCCGGCCCATCTCGTCGCCGCCGAGCAGCATCGGCACGCCCTGCGAGAGCAAGAGCGTGGCCAGGAACGTGCGCTGGCGGCGCAGGCGCAGTTCATTGATACTCGGATCTTCGGACGGTCCCTCGACGCCGCTGTTCCAGCTGTTGTTGTCGTTGGCGCCATCCTGGTTGTGCTCGCCGTTGGCTTCGTTGTGTTTGTCGTTGTAGGAGACGAGGTCACGTACGGTGAAGCCGTCGTGGGCAGCGATGAAGTTGATGCTGCCCGTCGGCCCGCGCCCGCTGAGGCGATACAGGTCGCTGCTGCCGCTGAGTCGATACGCCAACTCCGCGATCTGGCCCGCGTCGCCCTTCCAGAATTTGCGCACATTGTCGCGGTACTTGCCGTTCCACTCGCTCCACAAGACCGGGCAATTGCCAACTTGATACCCGAAGTCGCCGACATCCCAGGGCTCGGCGATCAGCTTGGCCCGCGAAATAACCGGGTCCTGGTGGACGATGTCGAAGAAAGCCGCGCCCGGGTCATACGCCTCGGGCTCGCGGGCCAAAGTGATCGCCAGGTCGAACCGGAACCCGTCGACGTGCATCTCCTGGATCCAGTACCGCAGGCTATCGGCGATCAGCTTGAGCGTTTGCGAGCTGCACACGTTGAGCGAGTTGCCCGTGCCGGTGAAGTCGCGGTAGTAGCGCCGGTTGTCGGGCATCAGGTTGTAGTAGGTCGAGTTGTCCAGGCCGCGGAATGCGAGCGTCGGACCGAGATGGTTGCCTTCGGCGGTGTGGTTGTAGACGACATCGAGGAAGACCTCCAGCCCCGCCGCATGCAGGCGTTTGACCATCTCCTTGAACTCGGTTACCTGCTGGCCACGATCGTCGCTGGCGTACCGCGCCGTCGGCGCGAAGTAGCCGATCGAGTTGTAGCCCCAGTAATTCGTCAGCCCACGTTCGAGCAGGAACTTGTCGTCGACGAACTGCTGGATCGGCAGCAACTCGACGGCGGTCACCCCCAGGGACAGTAAGTGGTCGATGATCGGTTCGCTGGCCAGTCCGAGATAGGTGCCGCGCTGATCCTCGGCTACGTCGGGGTGGCGCATGCTGATGCCCTTCACGTGTGTCTCGTAGATGATCGTCTCACTGAACGGCACCCTGGGCGACCGATCGTTGCCCCAGTCGAAGCTGTCGTCGACGACCATCGACTTGGGCATGCCGCGCGCGGAGTTGTGCACGTCACGAGTGAGATCCTCGGTGCGGCTGCCGATGCGGTACGCAAAGATGGGGGCGTTCCAGTCGATGGCGCCGCGAATCGCCCGGGTATACGGGTCGATAAGCAGCTTGTTCGGGTTGAAGCGCAGACCCTCGCGCGGCGCATAGCGGCCGTGGACGCGATACCCGTACAGCTGGCCGGGCCCGACGCCCTGGACGTAGGCGTGCCACACGTGCCGCGTCTGTTCGGGCAGCGCGACGCGCGCGGTCTCCTTGCCATAGACGTCGTCGAACAGGCAGAGCTCGACGCGCGTAGCCTGCTGGGCGTACACGGCGAAATTTGTGCCCTGGCCGTCCCACGTGGTTCCGAGCGGGTCGGGGCGGCCCGGCCAGATCGTTAGCGATCGCTCAGCCATCTCGGGAAAGAGTAACCGCTTGCAGGGCGGCGAGCGGGATCGGCAGCCAGTCAGGTCGATTGTTCAGTTCGTACAACACCTCGTAGGCCGCCTTCTCCAGTTCCATGGCCACCAGCGGCGTGTGCGCGTCGGTGGGCAGCAGCGTGGGCGCAGCGCGGCGGACGGCGTCGACATAGGTCTCTAAGAACGCCTCGCGAACGCTGGCGTGCCAGGCCTCCGCACGCTGCACGCGGGCTGGATCGAGGGCCTCGCCGGCGCGCAGCGCGGCGTTGCGGGCGTAGTCGAGCGATCGCAGCATGCCGGCCACATCGCGCAGCGGCGAGCGTTTTTCACGGCGCAGCCCCAGCGGCTTCGACGGCTCGCCTTCGAAGTCGATGATGACAAACGAGCCATCCTCGCGTTCGAGCACCTGACCCAGGTGGAAGTCCCCATGGTGTCGAGTCTTCAACGCACCTGCTAAACCGGCGATTCCATCGGCCCGTCGCAGCAGGGCGTGCGCGTTGATCGCGATGCCGCGGCCCATCAGCCCGTCGACGGCCGCCTGAACCTCATCGACGATCGCCCGCCGCCAGTGGGTGATATCGCCGTCTTGAATCGCCTCGGCGGCGAAGTCGCGGGTGCCGTTGGCCAGGGCGACGTGCAGGTCGGCCGTCGTCTGGCCCAGGCGGGCCATGGCCTCAATGCTCTCGCTGGCATCCGCGCCGTCCAGAACGCCGCTGAGGCGCCGCAACGTGGTCGTCCAGGCGTCGCCGCGGTTGCGCTCGAAGCGTTGCAACAGCGCCAGCGAGGCCGTCGCGCCGGCCGGGCTGACGTAGTCGATGCTGCCGACGACGGCCGGTGTACCCCGAAAGCGGCTGTGCTCGGTCAGGAAATAGCCGACCTCAACATCGGGATTTGGGCCGAACTGCAAGCGCCGGAACAATTTCAGCATCAGCGCGTCCCCGAAGCGGACCGACGTATTGCTCTGCTCGCCGCGCATCAAGGCGATGGGCTCGGTGCGCTCGGCAGCGATCTCATCCAGGACGCGGGTCGCGTTGAACGTGAGGCGCCCGCCCGCCGCCGTCGGCACCCCCAAGCCGCGAAACCGGTGCAGCAGCGCCCGCGCCACCGGCGGCTCGGCGAGCCGTTCGGCGAGCACATACGTCTCAGGCGCGCCGACCTCGTACTGCACTTCGACCAGACACAGCTCCGAGTCCGGCACCCAGTTCGCTCGGTCAATCACCCGCGTTTGCTGGATGACCCGGTTCTTGCCGCCGAACCACCGCGCTTGCTGAAGCTCGTCAGCGATCGACAACAGGCTCACCTGTCAACAAATCACGGATCCGCCGCGCTCACGATGCACACCTTCTTTTCAAGGAAGGATGCTGTTTGCCAGCTGCATGCAAGCGAGCGTCGACCACTCAGTAGTGCGGAATTTCGACCCGAAAGACGTGCGCAGCCTGGACGTTCGGATCCAGCCGCACCCAGTTGGATCGGCCGCGCCAGGTGAAGTGATCGCCGCTCAACAGGTCGTGCATGATGTACGGCTGATCGGTATCGATGCCCCAATCCTGCAGCGGCACGTCGAGCCAGCCGGACTGCGGCCAGAACGGATCCAGGTTGACGACGCACACCACGATATTGGCGGCGTCGGGAGTGGCCTTGCCGTACACGAGCAGCTGATCGTTGTCGACCGGATAAAACCGCAGATTGTCGTACCGCTGCAGCGCTGGATTGTCGCGGCGCGCCTGATTGATCCGCCGGACATCGTCCACGATGTTGCCCGGTCGCTGCCAGTCCCACACCTTGTGCTGATACATCTCTGAGTCCAGGTAGTACTCAGTGGTCCCCGCGTCGCCGCGTGGCCGATTCTCGATCAGCTCGAAGCCGTTGTAGATCCCGTACACCGACGACAATGTTGCCGCCAGCACCAACCGCATGCGAAATGCCGGCCGACCACCGAGCTGCAGGATGGGCGGCAGGATATCCGGCGTGTTGGCAAAGAAGTTGCCTCTGAAGTACTCGCGCATCTCCGTTTGCGTGAGCTCGGTCAGATACTCCTGCAGCTCCCACTTTGTGTTGCGCCAGGTGAAATACGTGTAGCTCTGAGTAAACCCGAGCTTGGCGAGCTCTTTCATCATCTTGGGCCGCGTGAACGCCTCGGCCAGAAAGATCGCGTCGGGGTAGACGTCGTGCGTCTCTCGAATGAGCCATTCCCAGAAAGCCAGCGGCTTAGTGTGGGGATTGTCGACCCGGAATACGCGCACGCCGCGCTCCGCCCAGAGCAGGACGACATCGCGCAGCGCGGCCCACAGGTGCTTCCAGTCGGGCGAGCGGAAGTTGAGCGGGTAGATGTCTTCGTATTTCTTGGGCGGATTCTCGGCGAACTTGATGCTGCCGTCCGGTCGGTGATGGAACCAGTCGGGGTGCTCGCGGACCCACGGATGGTCCGGCGAGCAGTTGATGGCGAAGTCCATCGCGAGCTCCAGGCCGAGCTCGCGCGCGTGCTCCTGAAAGTGCAGGAAATCGTCGAGCGTGCCGAGCTCGGGGGCGATCGCGGTGTGCCCGCCGCCCACACCGCCGATGGCGTACGGGCTGCCGGGGTCGTTTGGCCCGGCGACGAGGCTGTTGTTGGGGCCCTTGCGCTTGGTCGTGCCGATCGGATGGATGGGCGTCATGTACAGCGTGTCGAAGCCCATCTCGGCAATGGCTGGCAAGCGCGCTTCGGCCTCCCGAAAGGTCGCGCTGCGGGTCGGGTCGGTGCCCTGCGAACGGGGAAAGATCTCGTACCAGGCGGCGAAGCGTGCGGCCGGGCGATCGACGATCAGCTGCAACTCGCGGCGGAAACGCGTGGCATCGCTGCGATCTGGCCAGCGGTCGATGACCTCGCCAAGCTCGGCCGAAATCGCCAGCTCGGCCGCCTCACGTTGGCCGTCGGGGCCGTGCCGCGATCGCCACAACTTCACGTACGCCTGCAACCGCCCTCGATCGGTCGGGTCGGTGCAGCGCTCGACCGTTTGTTCGACGAGTCGCAGGCCTTCCAGCAGCTCGGACGAGAGGTCCTGGGCGGCCGCGAGGCGTTTTTGAAGGTCGGCCCGCCACGAGCCGAAGACATCGGTGAACGCGAGCACGCTGTAGACGTAGCGGGTGTTCTGCGCGACGACGAATTCGCCGGCCCACCGATCGTT
The DNA here is from genome assembly GCA_035309865.1 of Chloroflexota bacterium. Lineage (GTDB taxonomy): Bacteria > Chloroflexota > UBA6077 > UBA6077 > CF-72 > CF-72. Next base: position 4,367 of record DATGER010000063.1, on the reverse strand, counting down.
CTCGACGAGTCGCATCGGGGCCTCGTGCCACGCTGCCTCAGCCTCGGCGCGATACACGGCGCGGGCGAACAGCAGGTCGTGCCCCTCTTTGACGATGTCGGCCGACACCTCGACGACGTCGCCCACCACGCGCTTGATCGGCCAATGCCCGCCGTCGAGCTCCGGTAGCACGTTTTCAATGGCAATCGCTGGATACGTGTCGAACGGCGGCACGCCCCGGACCGCACGCACTGCGCTGGCCGCGCGCGCTTCGGGGGCGCCACTCGCCCCGCCGGCCGGAACCGCGCCCGCCTTGTCCGCCTTCGGACGCTGGCGAGGCGCTGGGCCGGGTGTGCCGTTCGCTTGCGTTGGGGCTGCGGTCGGCGGCTGGCTGTTCGGGGCGCTCGGCGTCGGGGTCGGGCTCGTGTTAGCTTTCCGGGTGCGCGCGCGAACGCCGCGACCGTTCGAGGGAGTCTGATCCATGGACAACACCTCGCACATGGCGGCACGGAGCGTGCCAATGAGTACAGTCTGAGGATACGCCATGGTGCAGGCCACTAAACCAGCTGCCGCGAGCGACGCGAGCGATCCGACTAGCCTGCTGACTGAATTCGATCTGTACCTCTTTAATGAGGGCACCCACGTCCGCATCTACCAGAAGCTGGGTGCGCACGTGGTCACGCGGGGTGGCAAGCAAGGCGTCGAGTTCGCCGTCTGGGCGCCGAATGCCGACGCGGTCAGCGTCATCGGCGAGTTCAACAGCTGGGCTCCCGAGACGACGCCGCTCAAACAGCGGGCGGCATCTGGCATCTGGGAAGGCTTCGTGCCTGGCATCGGCCAGGGCACGCTCTATAAGTACAGCCTCAAGCCCCGCTTTTCGAGCAAGCGCATCGACAAGGCCGATCCGTACGGTTTCGCGGCCGAGCTTCGCCCCCGCACCGCGTCGATCGTGTGGGATCTCGAGCAGTACACCTGGGCCGATCAGGACTGGCGCGACCATCGCAGCGAGCGGCAGGCGTTGCACGCGCCAATCAGCATCTACGAGGTCCACCTCGGATCCTGGAAACGCGACCCGGCGACCCAGGGGTTCCTGTCCTATCGCGACCTGGCCCAGCAGCTGGCCGAGTACTGCCAGACGATTGGCTACACCCACGTCCAGCTCATGCCGATCACCGAGCACCCCTTCGACCCCTCCTGGGGCTACCAGACGGTCGGCTACTACGCGCCGACCAGTCGCTTCGGCACCCCCGATGACTTCAAGGCATTCGTCGACATCCTGCACCAGGCCGGACTCGGGGTCTTGCTCGACTGGGTCCCGGCCCACTTCCCGCGCGACCCGCACGGCCTGGCCAACTTCGACGGCACCGCACTGTACGAGCATGCCGATCCACGCCAGGGCGAGCACCCCGACTGGGGCACCAAGATCTTCAACTACGGTCGCACCGAAGTCCGCACGTTCCTCATCTCGAACGCTGTATTCTGGGTCGAGGAATACCACATCGACGGCCTGCGGGTGGACGCGGTAGCGTCGATGCTCTACCTGGACTACTCGCGCGAAGAGGGCCAGTGGATCCCCAACCGCTACGGCGGGCGCGAGAACCTGGAAGCGATTTCGTTCTTGCAGCGCATGAACGAAGTCGTCCACACCGAGTGCCCGGGCGTCCTGACCATCGCCGAAGAGTCGACCGCCTATGCGATGGTGACCCGTCCGCCCTATATGGGCGGTCTCGGCTTCAGCCTGAAGTGGAACATGGGCTGGATGCACGACACGCTCGCGTACATCGCCCAGGAGCCGATCCACCGTCGCTGGCATCACAACGAGCTGACGTTCAGCCTGCTGTACGCGTATCACGAGAACTTCGTCTTGCCGTTCTCACACGACGAGGTCGTCCACGGCAAGGGCAGTCTGCTCAACAAGGTGCCGGGCGATGCCTGGCAGAAGTTCGCGACGCTGCGGCTGCTGTATGCCTACATGTTTGGCCACCCCGGCAAGAAGCTGCTGTTCCAGGGCCTGGACTTTGGTATGGGCGACGAATGGAGCGAATCCAAGAGCATCGACTGGCACCTGCTCAAGTACCCGCTCCAGAGCGGACTGCAGCGCTGCGTCGCCGATTTGCACCGGGTGTACCGCGCGCAGCCGGCGCTGTACGAAGTCGACTTCGACTGGCGCGGTTTCGACTGGCTAGAGTCGCACGACAACGAGAACAGCGTCTTTGCCTTCTTGCGGCACGCGCAGGACCCCAGCACCATGCTCGCCGTGGTCTGCAACTTCACGCCGGTCCCGCGGTACGACTACCGGGTGGGCATCCCCTTCGGCGGCCCGTGGCGCGAGGTCCTCAACACCGATTCCAGCCTGTACGCCGGTGGCAACATCGGCAACGGCGGCGTCGTCTGGGCGCTCGACGAGCCCTGGGCCGGCCAACCCCACAGTCTGTGCCTGACCCTGCCGCCGCTGGCAGCGGTCTATCTCACGCCCGGTCGCTAGGCTAGGCGACCTCGGCCAGGAGCGGTTGCTCCAGGAGCAGCGGCTCGGGTCGGCCGAGCGGGGTGGTGTCGAGCAGGCGGAGGAACGCGGTGATGACGCGCGCGTCCCACTGGGCGCCGGCGCTTTCCTCTAGCCGGCGGTAGGCTTCGTAGATCGGCATCGCCTTGCGGTAGGGCCGGGTCGTGGTCATCGCGTCGAAGGCGTCGGCGACGGCGATGATGCGCGCGCCGAGTGGAATAGTCTCGCCGGCCAGGCCATCGGGGTAGCCGGTGCCGTCCCAGCGCTCGTGATGCCCGCGGACGTACCGCGCGCACTCTCTGAAGAGCGAGAACGAAGCGAGCATGGAGCTGCCCACTTCGGGGTGGATGCACATGTGCTCGCGCTCGTCGTCGGTGAGCGGCCCGGGCTTCATGAGCACCTCGTTCTGGATGGCGCACTTGCCAATGTCATGGAGTCGGCCCGCGAGGAAGATGAGATGCGCGTCATCGCCGGGGAGGTCCATCGCCAGCGCCAGCTTCTCCGCGTACTGGCCAACGCGGAGCGAGTGCCCGTGGGTATACGGATCTCTGGCGTCCAGGATGTCCGCGAGGTTGAACAACGCATCAATGGTCTGCGTCTCGAGCGTCACCGTATTCCGCAGCGTGTAATAAATCGCCGTCAGCGGAATCGCCGCCAGCGCAATCGTCCAAGGCGAAGTAACCCACAGCACCGCTATCAGCACGCCGACGAAGTGCATGCCGAGCGAGGCGTGCCACGTGTGTCGGTGCGCGCGCGACCACGTGACGCGAATGGGCATATCGGATGCGTAAGCGATGATGCTCGACACGAGTACCGTGTTGACCACAAAGAATGTGGCAATCACCAGCATTTCCCAGACCGCGGAGTGCAAATCTAACGGCGTCGCGGCATCGCCAGCCATTCGCCACACTAGGCTGCTGACGCCCGCCGCGAGCGCAACCTGGCCTACGTTGTAGATCCGCTTTAACAACGCCACGCGCCGCCCGACCGCGAATCCAACGACTACGATAAGTATTGCCCAGTGCGGTGGAAAAATGAGTATGGCCGCGATACAAACGGCCGCCCCAACCGTCATTGAGTACCTATTGCCGGGCCGGCTAGTGGGTAGGTAGACCTCGAATGTCTCCGCGATAGATGCCGCAACGGCAAAGAAGGCCGCGGCCGGTGCAAGCCGCAAGTCGCCAGTCGCGTCAATCACTACGAGAGCCAGCACACCAGCCGCGGGCACAGTTACCAGCAGCCACAGTAGACCGGCTTTACGGGGGAGTCCAAGCAACAACAAAAAACCGCCGCCCTTGCGGGCGACGGATTCTAGCTACCAGTAGTGCCTTGCCGGGATCACCGGCGTTGCAGACGCATCACGGCGTCTCGCGTTGTCAGGCCCAGCCGCTGCTGGCCGAGGCAACACCAGATGAGATGACCATAGCGGCAACCATTGCTGCCCAGAGCAGGGCTACGCGAATCGTCTTGGTTGACATGCGACTCAAGCCCAGCCGCTGCTGGCGGAAGCGACACCGGAGGACATGACCATTGCAGCAACCATTGCTGCCCAGAGCAGGGCTACGCGAATCGTCTTGGTTGACATGCGACTCAAGCCCAGCCGCTGCTGGCGGAAGCGACGCCGGAGGACATGACCATGGCGGCGACCATGGCGGCCCAGAGCAGCGCGACGCGGATTTGTTTGATCGACATGAGGATGAACGCTCCTGGCTTGAGTTCCCGTGCAGTGCGGCTGCGCTGCCACTTGCGGGTCGGCGGCGTTGTAGTACGCAAAAGTCACGATCACGTACCGACCAGGCATCCTTATTGCGACGTATTGGGATATCCGAATAAAACTGGCCGCTCCCGATCCTTTTGTTGGGCTTTGCCAATCTTTGGAGGCCTG
>DATGER010000062.1:0-74761 GCA_035309865.1 Chloroflexota bacterium | reverse complement strand
TCGACCTACTCGAATGACGTCTGGATCGGTGCTGAAGTGGTGCTGCGCCTGGCGCGTGTCGGAGCCACGTGGACCTTCCCCCACGAGCAGCAAGTCCTGAGCTGGCTGCCCGACGACGTCCCGCACGCGAAGATCCTGGCGACCGGTGAGCACGCCGGCCGGGCCTGGTGGCTGATGCAGCGCGTCGGCGGCCAGGTGCTGGGACGCGCCTGGCCGAGCATGCCGGTGCACCACCGCCGCTCGGTCATCCGCGAGTTAGGCGCGGCCATGCGCGCACTCCACGGCGTTGACCTGCCGGTCGGCTGGCAGCGGCCGGACCTCGCGCCGGCGGCGCTCACTGGTTTGCGCACACCTGGCGAGATTGCCGCGCCGTGCCAGCCGCCGCCGTGGCACGTCGAAGCGCTCGGCGATGCCGCCAGCGCGCTGCCGTTTGTCGACACCGGGCTCGTGCACGCGGCGGTGGAATTCGTGGTGCAACGGCTCCCGCTGTTCGCGGACGATCCGCGCCAGCTGGTGCACGCCGACCTGCACTGGGAGAACCTGATGACCGACGGTCGGTCGCTGACGGCGATCCTCGATTTCGAACGCGCGCGACCCGCGGCGGCGGACCTCGAGCTGGACGTCCTGCTGCGCTTCAGCCACTGGCCGCACCTGCCCGTCGCGGCCGACTACGAAGCGTCCATGCGCGCCGCGGACTTCCGCGAGGTGCCGACCTGGCTGTCGGAGGCGTATCCGGAGCTGTTCGCCAGTCCGCACGTGCGCGAACGCCTCGAGGTGTACGCGGTCCTGCACGACCTGCGCCAGGGGATCCAGTTCCCCGAACGGCCCGGCGTGGCCCAGCCGCCCTCAGGAACGTGGAGCCGTCTCCGCGCCACGCTCTCCGGCCAGAGCTACCTCGCCGAGTGGCTCTGAACGTGGCCGTTCGGTAGAGCAGCCCGCCAGGCGAGCCCGCCAGATGAGGACGGATGACGCGGGCCGTATCGCTGCGCTCGCTCCCGTGCGACGCTGCCTTTCGGGAGTGTAGCAAGAGACCGCTGCCGAAATGTGCTCTGTTGCTGTGCTGAGGGTCCGAAGTGCGCCCCGCTGCGCAGCCTTTCGGTTCCCGAAGGGAAAGCCTCTCAACGGAGCGAGCGCAGCGAAGCGGGCTCGTATGATCGTGTTGTCCCAGCGCTTACACTCCGGAGGAAACTGACGACGATGCGCACGCTGGTCCACATCTCCGATACCCACATCTTGCCGACGGCGGACGACCGGCTGCACGGCGTCGACACGCTGCACAACCTGCAGGCGGTGCTGCAGCACGTCGTCGACAGCGGCACTCGACCGGATGCGCTCGTCGTCTCGGGCGACCTCGCCAACGGCGGCGAGCTGGAGAGCTACCGACGCCTGCGCCACGAGCTGGACACCTACGCCGAACGGCTCGGATCGGAGCTCGTGGTCGCCATCGGCAACCACGACCTGCGCCCGACGTTCCGACAGGCAATGCTGGACGGTCCGCCGACCGCGGAGCCCGTCGAATACGTGCGCTGGATTGGCGGCCTGCGGCTGATCGTCCTGGACTCCAGCGTGCCCGGCGCAGCGTACGGTGAGGTCCGCCCCCAGCAGCTGGCGTGGCTGGCCAGCGAGCTCAGCACGCCGGCTGCCGAGGGGTCCGTTCTGGTCATGCATCACCCGCCGGTACCAGACCCGGGTCCCCTGGCGGGCCTGCTCGCCGTGCACCGCGCCAACGAGCTGGAAGCGGTCGTGCGGGGCTCCGACGTGGTGGCCGTCCTGGCTGGCCACGCCCACCACGCGATCACCGCGGCATTCGGTGGGGCCTTCTGCTACGCCGCGCCGGCGACAGCGTATACCGTCGATGCCTTGCAACTGGCCAATTGCACGCTGCGCGGCGTCCAGGGGTCCGGTTTCGGCCTGGTCCGCGTGTTCGACGGCCGGGCCGTCGCGTTGACCGTTTCGATGCCGACCGCCGGCCACGAGACGTACCGCCAGGAGCTGAGCGGTGAGGTGTTGCAGCGCCTGAACGGCGAGGCGACAGTCGCCGCGTGACACCGCCTCGATGCCGGTAACCCGACTGCCGCTGACCGGCGCACGGCTGAGTGAGCCGCTCGATTTCGCGCGCGCCGGGATGCCCGCCGCGGATTCGGTCCTCGAGGCCAGCGCGTTTATCCCGGTCGCGGGTGGCCAAACCGTCCAGATACTCCGCTCGACCGAGTTCGACGCGTACGAGTCGTCTCCCGAAACAGCGGCGGTGTCGCACTTGCTCCAGCAAGGTCAGCCGTCGGCGGCGGCGCTCGTCGAAGCGTTGCGCATCCCGCCGGCTCGGCTGAGCGATAACTTTGCCGGGACCGCCCGCGCCGCCGCGAAACTCTCGATTGCGATCGGGCCAACCGAACAGTTCGTGGATCTCCGGGCGCTGATTGGCACGCTGCCGCCAGACGAGGCCATGGTGCATCACGTTCCGCCGATCGCCACGTCAAGCAGTTCAACCCGCGTGACCGAGGAGCAGCGCAACGTGCGTCTCGTGGGCTTCCTGTATGCCGCCAGTCGCGAGCAGGACAACGACTTTCATCTCATCGTCGGCCGCGATCCGGCAGTGACACCCGAGATGTACATGACCATGGAAGTCTCCGGGTTGCCGCCCGCCCACAACCCGTCGTTCTCACGTCTCAAGAGCGCTCGCGATGCGTTCAAGGCGTTCTTTGGAGTCCATCTGCCGGCGCTGACGTATGACTTCTATCACCCCCCGATTCCGGTCACGATCGAAGGCTCGGTGTTTTTTGATCTGGACCATGCCGTTGGCCAACATCCAGGACCACCCAGTCTCAAGAGTCGGATGCCGACCGTCTGGGAGGTCCACCCCGTGACAGCCATCGCGCTGGGCTCAATCCAGGAGATCGAGCCGTTCGTCTCGCCTCGAGGCGACGCGCATCTGATTTTGAAGACGTCCGAAGTGGACGCCTACGACGAGGCACCGAAGCCGAAGCCGCGCCGCCGTTCGGGCAAGACCGGCTGAACCCGGTCATCAATGCCAGATGCGCCGCGCGACCTCGACGACGCGCCGCCGACGGTCTCGGCGCGGGCGATTGGTGGCATCATGCTGTCAGGGTAGTATCGGGACGCGAGGGATTGGCAGCATGAGAATCGTAGTCTTCGGCGATGCGCAGCGAGTTGGCGCCCTGCAGGACGGCTACGTCCTCGACCTGAACCGGGCGTCCGAAGATGTGCCAGCGCGGCTCGACGCGTTCATCGCCGGCGGATCGGCTACCCTCGACGTCGCGCGACGTGAGATCGAGCGTTCCTTCAGAGGCGGCCCCGATACCGGCCTGCTGATCCCCGTCGCCGAAGTCAAACTCCACGCGCCCTGGCCGTTGCGGCGCATCGCCTGTGTCGGTGGTAACTACGCGGCCCACTTGATCGGCATGGAACCCGCCGCGCGGAGTGGCGAGGGCGAAGTGACACTCGAGTCCGTGACCCAGAAGACCCGCGCGGCCGGCCAGTGGGGCTTCTGGAAGGTGCCGTCGGAAGTCGCCGGTCCTGACGACGACATCCCCTATCCGAAGCGCACGGAGTACTTTGATTACGAAGGTGAGCTCGCCATCGTCATCGGCAAGCGGATCAAAGATGCATCCGCCGGCCAGCTGGCGGAGTGTGTCTGGGGCGTCACGCTGCTAAACGATTGGAGTATCCGCGACGGGATGACGCCCAGCACGCGGCCGATGAGCTACAACCTGGCTAAGAACTTCGACCGCTCCACCTCAATGGGGCCATGCATCGTCGTCGGCGAGCTTGACCCCGGCAATGTCGACGTCGAGGTGTCGGTGAACGGTATGCGGCGCCAGCACTACAACACCCGCGAGATGATCTTCAGCTTCGGCGAGGTCCTTGAGTATCTCTCGCGGGACTTCACATTTGTGCCGGGTGACGTGATCGCCGGCGGTACCTCCGTTGGCACCGCTGCCGATCAAACCAGGCGCGCCGCCGACGGCTCGCGCCCGAAAGACCTCTTCCTGAAGGTTGGCGACGTGGTGGAAGTCTCCTCGCCGAGTATCGGGGGCCTCACCAACCGGATCGTCTGATCAGTCGTCGCGGCCGTAGTGGAGCCGCCGGTACGGTACCGTCACCACGTTGCGCGAGATGCGGGCGTCGATCACCATCAGACCTGGATTGGCAAGCCACTCGACGGCCGCCTCTCGTACGTCGTGGATCGTGGTGGCCAGGCGGCCGGAGCCTCCGAAAGACCTGGCTACCGCCCCGAGGTCCGGCGTGGAGATCGTCGCCAGTTCGGCCTGCATGTTGTGCGCGCGCATCTTGTGGTACTCGGAGCCGAGCGCCTGGTCGTTCAACACGGTCACCAGCAGTGGTATCCCACACCGAACGACGGTCTCGAGCTCGGCCAGGTGCATCATGAGGCTGGCATCGCCATCCACGAGCAGCATCGGCTGGCGACCACCCGCCACAACCGCGCCCATCGCGGCCGGCAGCATCTGACCGATGCAGCCGAAGAAGTGGCCCGCCAGCACGCGCCGACCGGGTCGGTTGAAGAGCATGGTCGTAAATCCGGTACTGGCCCCGCTACCCATGACCAGTGAGACCTCGGTCGGCACGACCGTATCGAGCGTGAGACAGACTTCGCGCGGATCGACCCGGTCGGGCTCGATGGGAAACTCCGCGCTGTCGGTGAAGTGGTTGACCAGGCGCTGTCGGATTGCGAGCGTACGATAGCCAATTGAGGTGAACGACCGTGCCGCCAGCTGCGCCTCGAGCGCCTCGACGCCCAGCAGCGCGTCGGTGTGGATATAGCAATCGGCGGCCCGGCCACTTGACATCAACAGGTGCGGGCTGGAATCCAGCTGCACGTACCGTGCGTTCGGGTACAGATAGCCGTGCTCGGTGGTATAGCGGTTCAGACTGGCACCAACCCCGATGACGCAATCCGCCTCCTGCAGGAGCTCGAGCGCCGTACGGGTGCCATAGAAACCGGAAATGCCGACGTAGTAGTCGGCTTCCGACAGCCAGTTCTTGGCCATGAGCGTCGTGGCAATCAGCGCACCGATGCGCTCGCCCAGCTTCAACACCGGATCGCCGGCGCCTGACCACATCGCTCCGCGACCCACGACGATGATCGGTTTTTTCGAGCTCGCGACGATGTCCGCGGCGCGTTTGATGCTGTCGGGGTGAGGCGATACGCGCTGCGCCGGAAAGACGGTCGACGACGGCACGTACGCCTCGTCGTCGGCCATGTCCTTTTGCTGAATGTCCATCGGCGCCGAGAGCAACACCGGCCGCGACTCGAGCTTGGCCTGGTAAAAGGCCTTGCGGACCGCGTCGAAGGCGGTATCGGGCGACAGGACGCGCACGAAACCGGCCTCACAGGCGGCGGCGAAACGGGACTGGTCGAACCGTTGCACGTAGTCCTCGTCGGTCGTCGGCGCTTCGCCGACGAAGGCGACCACCCGCGATTGCGCGCGCGCGGCGGTGACCAGCGCCGTGGCCAGCTGGGTGACGCCTGGACCACAGGTCGCCGTACACACGCCGGGGGTGTGCGTGGCGCGGGCCCACCCATCCGCCATCCCGAGCCCCGCCCCTTCGTGGCGGACCTCCAGCAGCTCGACCCCGAGGTCGTGCAGGGCCTGCATCCAGTACATGTTGCCGTCGCCCATCATGCCGAAGACCGCGGTCACGCCCTCGGCCACAAACGCCCTGGCCAGGCCCTCATATACCTTCATGCTCTGTGAGCCCCTCCTGGATTGACCTCCAGCGTATACGGAGCGAAGCGAGGCGGGCAGCGCGGATTGGTGCATACTGGCCGCTACGGTGATCGAAGTCGACGAGCAGTTCGAAGTGCCGGCGCCGGCGGCGGTCGTCTGGCAGTTGCTGGCGGATCCATATGCCGTGGTTGGGTGCGTGCCGGGCGCGGCCATCGTCGGCGAACAGGCCGATGGCTCGCTCGAGACGACCCTGAGCATCAAGTTCGGACCGGTGTTGGTCGCGTTTCAAGCGCGCGCCGTCCTCGACCTGGATGTCGCCGCCCGGCGCGGGCGTTTGTCCGCCCGCGGCAAGGACCAGCAGGGCGGTGCCCGCTTCGAGGCCACCGCCAGCTTCAGCGTCGCGGAGCATCCAACCGGCCCAGGCTCCGTTGTCGCGACCCACGGCCAGGTCGATATTTCGGGCCGCATGGCCGCGCTGATCGAAGGCGGCGCCAGCGTGGTGGTCAAACGCATGTCGGCCGAGTTCGCAAGCTGCCTGAGCGCGCGCTGCTCCGGTCACCCAAACGCCGGCTGAGTGGCGTTTGAACTGGTGTCGCGGCACCTCATACTCACCCGCGACGACAGGAGGATCCGCCATGTCTGCTCTGGCAGAATTGATGGACGAGATCGACGATTGGTGCGGCACCGGGCGCAAGCACGGCCCATTCCCACCGCGACCGCACCTGCAGGACGAGCTCATCGCGGTCGTACTCCAGGAGCTGGCGCCGCGCGTCAGTCAAGCTGCGGTCCGCGAGGAGCTCACCAAGCTGGGCGGGATGCTGGCCGACCAGGCGGTGGCCGCCCGCTGATCCCGCCTACTGACTCGCCATCGGATCGTCTGCGGCCTGATTCAGGCCACAGACGATTACGCGCGCCCGTATCTTGACCTCGCGACGTGGCCGGGCGGGTACCGTGGAGCAGCACGTGACACGCCTGCCGCTCGCCGGTCTCAGAGTCCTCGAAGTCGCCGACGGGGTCGCCGGGCCCTACTGCGGCAAGCTGCTCGGCGACCTCGGCGCTCAGGTCGTCAAAGTCGACGCTCGGCCTGAGGACAGCGGCCTGTACCTCTACCTCAACGCCGGCAAGCGCATCGGCATATTGGAAGACCACGCCGACTGGGCGGACGTGCTCGTCGACGATGGTGCCCCGCGCGGCATGGCACTGCGAAGTGATTGCGTCCGCGTCTCGGTGACCCCGTTCGGACTCTGGGGTCCGCACGCCACGTGGCAAGCAAACGCGCTGATCGCGTTTCACAGTTCGGGGTTCGCGCATGGATTCCCGTCGACCCAGGTCGACGACCCGGCGCTCCCGCCGCTGACCGCGCCTGGCGACGCCGGCGACTTCCTGGCTGGCCAGATCGCCGCGTGCGCCGCGATGCACGGCCTGCTCGCACGCCAGCAAACCGGCCGTGGCAGCCACATCGACGTGTCGCTCCAGGAAGCCATCGCCGCCGAAAACCACTCGCAGTTCAACGCGTTCCAGCGGACCGGCACCGCGAAGCGCACGTTTTCGCACGTGCCGACAAACGCGACCGTGGCACTCCTGCCGTGCGCGGACGGGTGGCTCGCCATCTCCCCGCGCGAGGAGCACCAGTGGTCGCGCTGGCTTGACGTCATGGGCGGCCCGGCCTGGGCGGCGGACCCGCGTTTCGCCGATCGCGGGGCGCGCGAGCGCAACTGGGCCGCGCTCTATCCCTTGCTCGCCGAATGGACGCGGACCCGCGGTAAGCAGGAGCTCTTCGAGGCCGCGCAGGCGCGCCGCGTGGCGTGTTATCCGCTGGGCACGGCGGCCGATCTCGTCGGCTCGCCCCAACTCGCGGCGCGCGACTTCTTCGAGACGCGCTCGCACCCACGCCTCGGCGAGCTCGTCGTGCCCGGCCGGCCGTACAAGCTCGCCGAACCGGCGGTATCGGAGGCGACTCCGCCAGCCCGACCGGTCTCGGTTGCAACTGACGCGCTCCGGCCGCTCGAAGGCGTGCGTGTCGTCGACTTCAGCTGGGTGATGACTGGCCCGATCTGCACCCGATACCTGGCCGCCCTCGGCGCCGATGTCATCAAGATCGAGTCGGCCGCGCGGCCGGACCTCTCACCTCGGGACCTCAGCTGGCAGGAGCTCAATCCAGGCAAGCGCAGCGCGACGCTGAACCTCAAAGACGCCCGCGGGCGCGAGCTCGCCCGCCAGCTCGTGGCCCACGCCGACCTGGTCGTGGAGAACTTCTCTTCCGGCGTGATGGAACGCCTCGGGCTGGATTACCCGCGCCTGTCCCAGATCAACCCGCGGCTGATCATGGCTTCGTCGTCGGCCCTGGGCCGCACGGGCCCGGAGCGCGACCGCGTTGCCTACGGCACCCTGATCCAGTGCTTCACCGGCTGGGCGACGCTCGCCGCCCACCCCGGCTATCCACCCCGCTCCGCGGCGGGTATCTGGACCGATCCCCTGACCGCGGTCTTTGAGCTGCTCCTCGTGCTGGCGGCCATCTGGCGACAGCGCGCCACCGGCCAGGGCTGCTTCTTTGACCTGTCGATGGCCGAGACCACCATCGCCGCACTCCCCGAGCCGATCCTCGAGTGGAGCCTGCACCACACGGTCTCGCAGCCTCGGGGTAACCGCAGCCCGGCCGGCGCGCCGCAGGGTTGTTACCCGGCCCTGGGCGATGACCGCTGGGTGGCCCTGAGCATCCGATCAAACACCGAATGGGCCACCCTGTGCGAGCTGATGCAGCGTCCGGAACTGCTCGCGGACGCCCAGCTCGCGGACGCGGCCGGCCGCCGCGACAACCATGACGCGCTGGATGCGGCGATCGCCCGCTGGACCGCGCAATACCCCGCCGAAGAAACCGCGGCCTGCCTGCAGGCCCGCGGGATCGCCGCGACACCGACCCTCGAGCCGGGCGACGTCGTCGTCGATCCGCATCTGGTGGCCCGCGGCTTCCCGGGCGCCATCGAGCGGCTTGAAGGTGGCCTGCATCCCAGCCTGGGCGTGCCCTGGCTGATCGACCGCGCGCGTCCGAGCGTGGGTCATCGCCCCCCGCGACTGGGCCAGGACAATGCCTACGTTTTTGGCGAAATTCTCGGGCTCGGCGAGGCCGAGATAGCCAGCCTGGTCGAACAGCAGGTCATCTTCTGAAGGACGGGACAAGACTGTGGCCACAGTTCACTTCGAGCAGACCGGGTCGATCGTTTACATCACGCTCAATCGACCAGACAAGCTGAACGCCATCGATCACGAGACCGGCGTGCAGCTCTGGGAGGCCTTCACCCGGTGCCAGGCCGCGCCGTCCGTGCGGGCCATCGTGCTGGCTGGCGCCGGCCGGGCGTTCTGCGCTGGCGACGAGCTTGGCCGCGACCGCGCACCCGACGAAGAGCTGTCGCGCCAACGCAACGGTCCGATCAAGCACTACGTCTCTGGGCCCGGGCGCTGGACCACGACCGTCCAGCTCATGCGCGCGCTGAGCCAACCCATCGTCGTGCGCATCCAGGGCTACGCCTACGGCGCGGGCTTCAACCTGGCCCTGGCCGCCGACTTCCGGGTCATGGCGAGCGATGCGCGTCTCGCCACACCGTTCATCCAGCGCGGCATGGCCACCGGTACGAACCTGCTGCAGCAATATGTCGGGATTGGCAAGGCCATCGAGATGACGCTGCTCGGCGAGCCGGTGGGTGCCGACGAGGCGCTCCGACTCGGCCTGGTGACGCAAGTCGTGCCGCCCGCGGACCTGGACGCCGCGGTGGATACGCTCGCCCAGCGTCTAGCGGCCGGCCCGACCGCGGCGATCGGACTCACCAAGCACGCCGTGTACACCGGCTGGGACCGCGACCTCACCGACGCCTACTGGCAGCAAGGCTCAGCCCAGCACCAGAGCCGCGACCTCGCCGACCTCGCCGAAGGCGTCGCCGCGTTCAAAGCCAAACGGCCGCCCCACTTCACCGGCGAGTAGCTCGGGCTGGCCATGGCGACGACGCTTCACTCCGTCAAGATTCGCCGGCGGGATATCCGCAAGCGTTTCCTTGTCCATGGCCGCCCGATCGACGCGCTGGTGGGCATCGACCTGGACATCGGCGCCGGCGAGTTCTGCTGCATCGTCGGCCCGAGCGGCTGTGGCAAAACCACGCTGCTGCGCATCCTTGCTGGCCTCGAGTCGCTGGCCGCGCGTCGCTGGCCGTAAGTTGACGGCCTAGCCGCGCGGCCAGGAGTCCGTCAAAAACGGCATCTCCGTCCCATAGGGATCGGGCTCGCATACTTCGGGCTGCTTGTGCAGGCGCGCCATGATCGCCGCCGCGAGTTGGGCAAAGCCGAGCCGGGCCCGCCACGTCGGCGCGGTGCGGGCGGTGGCGAATGTCTCGAGGGCAGTGTCGTGGGTGCTCATCCCGGGGCTTCTCCTCTCACGTTGCTTTTTAAAACGCCGCCCCCGGTTAGATTGGTTGCCGCTGAAGCCTGAGCGGCGGACGTTGCTCGGCGTAGCCGGCCGTAACGCATCGCTGGGCTCACCATCAGCTACCCTCACCAGGAAATTTCATCACCGCTGAAACGGAGGCTCGTCACCAGCCTTGTCCGACGCCGCCGCGGGCGCCGCACATATCGTCCGCGTGGACCCGGCCTACGCGGGCTTGATCGAGGCGGTCGGCGCGTTCAACCCGCGGCCGGGGGATGCCGACGCGTTCAACAGCCTGGCGCGGGCGATCGTCTTCCAGCAACTGGCGGGCGCCGCCGCGCGCGCCATCCACGGCCGCTTTACGGCGCTGTTGGGCGGCCACCCCACGGCTGAGGGTGTTCTCGGCACCTCCATCGAGCAACTCCGCGCCGTCGGGCTCAGTGGCAACAAAGCGGCCTCGATCGCCGACCTGGCGCTCAAGGCGACCGACGGCACGCTGCCGCTGGATCGTCTGGATCAGCTCACCGACGCCGAGATCACGCAGCGTCTCATCACGGTGCGCGGCATCGGCCGTTGGACGGCGGAGATGTTCTTGATCTTCCAGCTACGGCGGCCGGACGTCTGGCCGGTCGACGACCTCGGCGTGCGCAAAGGCTACGCCGCGATCCACCACCTGCCGACCCCGCCCGCGCCGAAGGCCCTCGACGCGCTCGGCGAGATCTATCGCCCCTACCGGACGATGGCCGCGTGGTACTGCTGGCGCGCCGTCGACACCGTGCTCCCTGAGACGGACCTCAACTTGCTGTAGCGTCCACAGGCGGCGAACCGTCGCCCATCACGCGGTTTTTGCCCATGCCTTTGGCCTGGTACATCCATCGATCCGCGCGCTCGGTCCACGCTTGCACGTCGTCGATGGGGCCGGCCTGGGCAATGCCGACTGATGCGGACACGCGGATCGGGTCGGACCCGCTCGAGACGGGGATATTGCGACTCCACAACTCCTGGAGGAACCGGCCGACGATCCGGTCGGCGGCGTGGGCGTCGGCGTCCTTCAAGATGACGGCGAACTCGTCGCCGCCGATGCGCGCCAGGTAGTCGGTGGTGCGGCAGGTGGCGCGCAGGCTGTCGGCCAGGGCGCGGATCGCCGCGTCGCCGGCCGCGTGACCGTGCTGGTCGTTGACCCACTTGAGATCGTCCAGATCGATCAACGCCAGGCTGAGCAGGTGCCCGGGCCGCAGGCTCAAGAGCTCGCGCCGGGTCGCGGCTTCGTAGCCGGCGCGATTCAACAGGCCGGTCATCGCGTCCGTCGTGCCAACCTGCTGCGCCTGGCGGACTTCCTCCACCAGGATCTGCACCTGGTCGGAGAGGAGCGTCACCCGATCGGACAGCTCGCGCTGGCGGGTATCACGTTCCGCGGCCAGATTGTGCAGTTGGTCCGCGGCGCGGCGCACTTCGTTGCGTAATTCTTCGAGCGACCCATCGGCCGCGACGAGCTGAAGCGTGCTGACGGCTTTCAACAGCGCGTCCGTGTCCGCGTGTTCATGGACCAGCGATCCACCAACCGCCTCGGCAATGACGACGACCGCCTGCCGCAAATCCGCCAGGCTCGTCGCGACCAGTTCCTGCTCAACGTGCCGGCGCAGCACCAGGAAGTCGCCCACCGCCTTCCACGCGCGGTGGCCATCCTGGGCGGCGGTATGACCGGGCGGCCAGGCGCCAGTCAGGACGTGCCGCGCCCAGGTCTCACACGTCTGGCGCAGGACGTCGAGGTTCGGCTGGTCCGGGAGCACCGGGACTTCCCCGATCAGTCGGAGCATACGCGCCACGAGGTCCAGCGCCGGTGTGAAGTCTTCCGCGCCGGTACTCGGCCCGGGCCGGACGGTGCCCTCGAGCCCAGGCGTGCCTTTAGTCCGATTGCCGAACCGCCACCAGTGCCGCGATGCAGTCGCCAATCAGTGCCCCCCGGGACTATACGGCTTCACGCTCACCCTCGGCGCACATCCGCGTCGGGGGGCGCCGAGGTACACTTCAGGCGGCGATTGCAGGCAAAGACTCGAGTTGCAGCTCGGCACAAACTGCCCTCGCGGCCTCGACGAACGCCCGCGCCGCGGCCGAGCGAAAGCGGTCACGATGCCACGCCAGGCAGATGATCCGCGGTGCGACTTCGGCCTCCAGCGGCAAACTGCGCGTCAGCTCGTCGCTCGGATCGATGGCCAGACGCGGCAGGACCGCCGCGCCGACCCCCGCCCCAACGAGTCCCTGCACGGTGCCATTGTCGTCAGACCGGAAAATCACCCGCGGCTCGATGCCGTAGCCCCGCAAGCGGTCCTCCACCTCAGCGCTCTTGCACATCCGCGAACCGATCAGCGGCACGTCTTCGAGAGCGCGCAACGCCAGCGGCTGGCGCGCATCACAGAGCGGTGAGTTGCGACTCACCAGCAGCAGATACGGATCGCGCAGCAGCTCCTGCGCCTCGAACGGCCCGGCGGGCAGCGGATACACCGTGAACGTCAGGTCGAGCTCGCCGCGTTCGACCAGCGACAGCAACTGGCCATCGGCCGAGTCTTCGGTCAGGCGAATCTCCACGCGCTGCCAGGCCGTCGCAAAATCCCGCAGCAGCGTCGGCAGGATGCGCGTGCCGACACTCTGGTAGATGCCCACGCGGAGCACCCCGGCCGCACCTTCAGTGAACGCGACATAGTCAGCTTGCGCGGCCCGCAGGCGCGCGACGATGGCGTCCGCGTGGCGTGCCAGCAGCGTGCCCGCCTGGGTCAGCTCGACCGATCTATGCCCGCGCGAGCGCTCGACCACCCGCTGGCCGACCAGGCCTTCGAGGGCGGCGATCTGATGACTCACCGCCGACTGGGTGTAGCCCAGAGACTCGGCCGCGCGGCCAAACGAGCGTTCGCGCGCAACGGTCTGCAGCGCGATCAGATGGCGCAGCTCGAGGCCTGCCCAATCATGCAGTTCCATACTGTTTTAGATGATACATGCTTGTTGGACAAATGTCTTGAACAGGTAGACAGTGGCCGTATGGAACTCCTCATCCTGATTGCTCTACTCTTCCTGCTGGATCTTCTGGCGATGCGCTTCGGGGTCGACTCGCGGCGCCTCGATCCCCGCGACACCCACCGCTGGTGGCCCGACCTGATGAATGGCGACCCGTGGCACGACGCCGCGCGTACGTACCAGGCGCGCCTGTACCACGAGGCGCACGTGGGGCGGCTGGCGGGCCTGGCCAAGGTCGGACGGCCGCCGATCCGGCTCCGCCTCGCCGACGGACTGCGCAGCTTGGCGGTGCGGATCGATCCCGCGAGCTGCCTCCCGGGCGAACCAGTGCACGTCAGGCTCGCAAACTAGCCGCGACGTTTTCTTTGGGTGTTGTTCAGGATCGCAGTATTGGGCGACGTGGACGCTGACGCGCGATAACCCTTAACCGGTCGGCTATTTCTGCAGGGAAGCCGGCGTGATGGCGCTGACCTCCCGTGCCACGTGGTCGAGTAGCCGGCGGCAATCCGCCGGCAACCGGCACGCGATGCGGATATGTGTCGCACACCGCGTCCAGCAGCGCCGCCAGCACCAGCGGCGCGATGCGATGCGTCCTCATCCCCCGTGCCCCGCCGCTCCTGGCCATACTCGGTATGATGCCGGCTAAGCCAGATGAACGTGTCCCGCCCGTCCCGCCGCCCACGCTCCACCCCGCTGATCGAAGTCAGACCCTCGCCCATCCATGGCTGGGGGGGCTTCGCCCGTCAAGACATCCCCGCGGGGACGCGCCTGATCGAGTACACCGGTCAGCGGATCAGCCCCGAGGAGGGTGCGCGGCGCTATCCCGACACCGGCAGGCGCTCGCACACGTTCTTCTTCAGCCTGAGTAATGGGCGGTACATCGATCCCGAGGTGCGCGGCAACCTGGCCAGATTTCTCAATCACGCGTGTACGCCGAACTGCCGGGCCGTCGAAGAAGGAGGGCGCATCTTCATCGAGACGCTGAAGCGCGTCGCCGCCGGCACCGAGCTCACGTACGACTACAAACTCACGCTACCCGCGAATTGGAAGCGCGCGAGCGTCCAGCGTCGCTACACCTGCGACTGCGGGTCGCGCCGCTGTCGCCGCACGCTACTGGACCTGTGACGACTGGTCCGCGCCGCGTTGCAAACGCCCCACGCCGAGCCGGCTGGTCATGCCGCCATCGACCCAGATGATCTGGCCGGTGATGTAGCTGGCGCCGCCGGAGCACAGGAAGGCCGCGAGCGGCCCGATGTCATCCGGCCAGCCAACGCGGCCAGCGGGGATGCCCTGGCCCCACTCCTCGCGGTCGTACCCGGGAATGGCGGCGTAGCGCTCGACTTCAATCGCGCCGGGGGCGATCGCGTTCACCTGGATGTCGTACGGCGCCAGCTCGATCGCGCACGCCTTGGTGAACATGTTGATGCCACCCTTGCTCGCCTCGTAGTGAGCGTGGTGCGGCACGGCCCCGTACCCGTGCACCGAGCTCAGGTTGACGATCCGGCCGCCACCCCGCTGCACCATCTCGCGCGCGGCGCGTTGGGTGCACAGGAACATGCCGCGCAGGTTGATGTTGAGGGTCCGGTCCCACTCGTCGACGGTCATCTCCAGCAGCGGCCGCGGCTCGGTGATGCCGGCATTGTTGACGAGGATGTCGACGCCGCCGAACTCGCGCCGGGTGGTGTCGAAGAGCGCCTGCACCTGGTCGAAGTCGCGGACGTCGCACGCCTGGACAAGCGCCGTCGCGCCAGCGTGGCGGATTCCGGCGGCGGTGCGCTCGGCGCCGTCGACATTCTGGTGCGGACTCACCACCACCTTTGCGCCGGCTCGGGCGAGCGCCTCGCAAATGCCAGCCCCGATACCGGTCCCCCCACCGGTCACCACCGCCACTTTGCCGGCCAGCGCATCAGTTGCCAGTACCACGGCGCGCCCTCCTGTTCGGTGCTAGCTCATTGGCCGACTGGGGCCGGAATAATTAGTGCGCCGGCGTCCAGCAGGATCTGGCGAATGTGCTCGGCGGGAACCAGGGCG
The DNA here is from genome assembly GCA_035309865.1 of Chloroflexota bacterium. Classification (GTDB taxonomy): domain Bacteria; phylum Chloroflexota; class UBA6077; order UBA6077; family CF-72; genus CF-72. The sequence goes on along the minus strand of DATGER010000062.1, from coordinate 59,602 downwards.
GGATCAAAGGTCACCGAGAACAGTTGCCAGCCTTCCTGAGCGTGTTCGAGCTTGAAGTCGACGGCCAGCTCACTTGCCTGGAGGTCTGTGGCGACACGCGCCAACGGCTCGACGTGTCAAGCGCACTGCTTCGGCACTTCACCCCAGACGGAGACGCGCCCAACTGGGCCTGCGAGATCCTCGGGCGCGGCGGCTGTGGTCGCGACCGGCGCGGTCGGCGCGGCCAGCGCGGTCGCGGGTGGCACCGTCGCGGTTGGCGCCGTCGCGGTTGGAGCCGCCGCGGTTGGAGCCTGCGCCGCGACCTGGCAGCCCAGCACCGCCACCAGAAGCATGAGTGTGCATACGGCTGCCAGGCCGCGGCGCATCACCGCACGAACACCTCGTCCATGACCCGGGCGTCAGTTATCGGCACCCCGTCATGCAAATAGCAGGCGACGACTCGATGCTCATCCGTCTGAAACAGCGGCGGATGTAGCTGGCTACACCTGGGCATCGCAAACGGGCAGCGCGCAACAAATTTGCAGCTCCCATTTGAGCTGAGCGAGCCGACCGCGCTGGTGTCGAACGGGACCGCCCGGCTCTTCCAGTGGTGCCGCGGATTGGGCGAGGGAATCGAGCCAATCAGCAACTGCGTGTACGGATGTTTGGGTTGCTGGATGACGAGTTCCACGTCGCCCGCTTCGGACACCGAGCCGCCGTACAGCACGATGATATTTTGACTGATCTGATACGCGGTGGTCACGTCGTGCGTGATGTACACAATTGAAATGCCGAAGTCCTGGTTCAGCGTGCGCAGGCTGCCCAGGATGGTCGCCCGCAGCGACGCGTCGACCATCGAGACTGGCTCGTCGGCGATGATCAGCCGCGGCTTGACCAGCAACGCTCGCGCCACCATGATCCGTTGCCGCTGACCACCGCTCAACTGATGCGGGTAACGCCCCAGCGTATCTGCCGGTCGCAGACCAACCGCTTCGAGCGCCTCCTCCATCAGCTTGACGCTGTCGCGCCGCGACGTTGCCAGCTGAAAGTTGGCGATCGGCTTTGCCAGCACGTGGTCGACTTTGTAGAACGGGTTGTAGGCGTCGTACGGGTCCTGGAAGATGACCTGCACGTCGCGCCGAAACGCCCGGCGCTCCTCGCCCGACATGGCCCGGAACGTCTTGCCCTGATACACCACCTCACCCAGAGTGGGGGCGATAAGTCCGAGCAACAGGTGCGCGAGGGTCGTCTTGCCGCTGCCGCTCTCACCGACAATCGCGGTGATCGACGGCGGGTCGGTGTCCACGCGCAGCGAGAAGTCGTGCAGCGCCCGCGTTCGGCGGCGGCGGCCAAAGAAGCCACCGCCATAGATCTTGGTCACATGCCGGGCTTCGAGGACCGCGGTCATGCAGCCCTCGGATACAGATGGCAGGCGACCCAGCGGTCGGGCGCGACCTCCTGGAGGACCGGTCGCTCGACCCGGCAGCGGTCCATGACGTGCGGACAGCGCGGGTTGAACGGGCAACCCGCGGGCGGGCTGAGCAGGGACGGCGGCAGGCCGGGGATGCCGGCGAAGACGCCCTTCTGCTCGAGCGACGGCAAACAGGCGATCAGCAGCCGCGTGTACGGGTGGAGTGGCTCCGCGTAGACGTCATCCATCGGGCTGATTTCGACGAGCTCACCCGCGTACATCACCCCGAGCCGCTGAACAAACTGGGCCATCAGTCCCATGTCGTGACCGATCAGAATGACCGCCGCGCCCAGGTCAGTCTGAACGTCGGTCAGCGTGTCCATGACCTGGCGCTGCACGACGACGTCGAGCGCGCTGGTCGGCTCGTCGGCCACGATCACCTTCGGCCGCAGGCTGATCGCCAGGGCAATACACACGCGCTGCTTCATGCCACCGCTGAGCTCATGCGGAAACCGGTTCGCGTCGTGTCGGCGGAGCCCGACGCGCTCGAACAACTGACCAATCCGGTCCGCGAACTGTTTGCGCGAGGCCTGCACGCCGTGGTCCTGCAGGGCGTCAACAATCTGGTCACCCACGCGCATCACGGGATTGAGCGAGTTCATCGCGCCCTGGGCCACCAGTGCCAGGTCTCCCAGCCGAGTTTTGCGCATGGCCGGTTCAGACAGGCCGAGCACGTCCACGCCCGCCAGGCGGATCTCGCCACCCTCGATCTTGCCGGGCGGCTTGATCAACCGCAGAATGGCCAGGCCCGTGGTCGATTTCCCCGATCCGGATTCGCCAACCAGTCCGAACCGCTCCCCTTCGTGCAAACGAAAGCTGACCCCATCGACAGCCTTCACCGGGCCGTGACGCGTGTGGAAATAGACCCGCAGGTCTTTGACTTCGAGCAGATCCCGGCTCTTGATCGTCACGTCGTGCTCCTGAGCCGCGGATTGATGATCTTGTCGAGGCCGGCCGAGATCGAAAACAGCCCGACAAAAATGAGCACGATGATCACGATCGGCGGCAGCCACCACCAGACCAGGCCGCGCATCACGGTTGTGTAGTACAGCCCCCAGTAAATGGTCATTCCCAGGGTCGGCTGATTCTGCGGCCCAAGTCCCAGGGCCTCGAGACCAATCGACGCCAGGATCGCCGTGGCCACCGAGCCGACGAAGCCGGCCGCCAGATATGGCAGCAGGTTGGGCATCATCTCTTCCACGATGATGCGCGGATCGCTCGTGCCAGAGAATCGGGCGACTCGAATATAGCTGCGTTCGCGCATCGTCAGAACCTGGGAGCGGATCGTCCGCGTCGGCCACATCCAGGCCAGGGCCGATACGACCAGGGCCTCGGTCTGGACGTTGACGGCGCCTTTGGTTGACGATGCGATGACCACGAGAATGAGGAGTCCCGGGACAGTCAGGAACACATCGGCAGCGCCGCGCAACAGCGTGTCCGCGTATCCCCCGTAGTAGCCGCTGACGAACCCAAAGACGGTGCCAATGCCGAGCCCGATGACCCCCGCGATCAGGCCGATCGTCAATGTCTGTGGGGTGCCGACGATGATCACGGCGAGCAGGTCCCGGCCGACGGTGTCAGTGCCCAGCGGGTGCTCGAGAGATGGCGTGAGATCGGGGATCTCGACCCCGACCTTGGCGCCACCGACGTCCACGAACAGCGGGCCCACCAGACCCAGCAACACGATCGCCAGGATGATGACCAGCCCGACGGCCAGCTGTCGGTAGGTGAACAATCGGTCGAGCCAGAGGTTCACGCCAACTCACTCAGTAGGTGATCCGCGGGTCAAGTGCCGGCAGCAGCAGGTCGAGGACCAGCGTTGCCACACCGATCGCGACGATCACCATGAACGCGACTCCGTAAATCACGAAGTAGTCGAAGCTGCGGATGGCCTGATACAGCAGATTGCCCACGCCGGGATAGGCAAACACGACTTCCACCAGGATGGCCCCTGAGACGACCCGGCCCATCGACAGCGCCAGCGAGGTGATCTGTGGCAGCACGGCGTTGCGCACCCCGTAGCGCAGAAAGATCCGGCCGGGATTCAGTCCCTTGGCTTCGGCCAGGGTCATGAAGTCCTCACCCTGCACCGTGACCATCATGCCGCGCATACCCAGTGCCCAGAAGCCGAGGTCGGCCAGGACGATCGACAGCGCTGGCAGAATCGCGTGTTTCGCCGCGTCGACCAGGAAGGGTGGGCTCCAGTCGACGGTCAAGCCGACGCTGTATCCGCCGCCGAGCGGGAAGGCCTTGATCACAAAAGCGAACAGGTAGATCAGGATCAGCCCGAGCAGGTAGTACGGGATCGCGGACAGCGTCAGCAGGGGCGGAGCTAGCACCCGGATCACCCCGGGGACGTGCGACCACGCCATGAACGCGCCCAAGACTGTCCCCAGCGCGAAGGTGATCAGCGTCGCCAGGCCGACCAGGACGATCGTCCAGGGCAGCGCCACCAGGATCATCTGCCCGACGCGGGCCGGGAAGAAGCTGATGGAGAAGCCGAGGTTGCCCTGCGCCAGGTCGACCAGGTAGTTCAGGTACTGCTTCCAGACCGGCTGATCGAGGCCGAAGCGCTCCGAGAAGGTGCGCGTCAGGACGTCCATGCCTGCCTGAGCCGCGCCCATGGAGGTCACTTTCAGCAGCGCTTCCTTGATCGGATCGGCCGGCGACAGCCGCGGGATCGCGAAATTGACGGTGGCTGCCGCCCAGACAACGACGAAAAAGACGCCAACCCGGCGCAGAACGTACTCGAGTGCCATGACCAAGACCCGGCTTGCGCCGCGACGCTACCCTTTCGGTTCGAGCCGTGTCAATTGCGTGACGCGTTTGACACCGATTTCGGAGGGCCAATAGAGTGGTCCCGTCTGCGGCCGGGTGGGGGGGAAGGCCGCAATCGTGTCGAGACCGAGCGGCGGCTAAACCAGGTCGAGACCGCTCGGGAGGAGGCGTCCCAATGAACGCATCGCGCGGCTCGTCCACATTCCGCCTCAATCGTCGCCAGCTGCTCACCCGATTCGGCCTGGCCGGACTCGGCGTCGGCGTGCTCGCCATCGCCTGCGGGCCGAGTGCCCCGCCGCCGGCGGCCGCGCCAACCACCGCACCTGCCGCGCCTGCCGCGCCGCCCGCGGCAGCACCGACGGCCGCGGCGGCCGCGCCAAAGCCGACCACCGCGCCCGCGGCGGCGCCGACTCAGGCACCAGCCCAGGCGGCCGCGCCGACCGCTGCGCCGCAGGCGGCCGCGGGTGGGCAGTTGAGCACCGTTCCGCGCAACCAGACGTTGATCGTCATGCAGGGCGGGGCCAATGGCCAGAATCCCGACTTCGCCAACATGAACATCCGCACGACTGGGGGATCGGTCAACGGCTGGCACAGTGGCCCGCTGCAAACGATGGCCGAGCCACTGATCATGTTCGACGTGCTGACCGGCGAGTACGAAAACTGGCTCGCCGAGTCATGGCAGTACAACGCCGACTTCACCGAGCTCACCACCAAGCTGCGCAAAGGCATCGAGTGGACCGACGGAACGCCGTTCACGTCCAAGGACGTCGTCTTCACCTTTAACACCGTTCGCGACCACCAGGACACGATGGTCCACACCGCCGAGATCAACTTCCTCAAAGAGGCGCAGGCCGTCGACGATCTGACGGTCAAGTTCGTGCTCAACAAGCCGAACCCGCGCTGGTGGGCGACCACGCTGACCAGCAACCACGGGGTCGTCGAACAGTTCTACCCCGCGAGCGCGTTCCAGGGTCAGGATCCAACGACGTTCACGTTCTACGACCCGGCCAAGGGCTGGCCAATCGGCACCGGTCCGTACAAGCTGGTGCAGGCGACCGCCCAGCAGAAGGTGTTCGACCTGAACCCGAATTACTGGGGCGCCAAGACCGGCTTCAAACCGTTGCCCAAGATCCAGCGGGTCATCTTCCTGCCCAGCCAGGACGACACGCTCGCCACGCAGCGCTTGATCAGTAACGAGCTCGACATGTGCAAGATCGTGCCGGTTCCGACGCTGAAAAGCGCGTTCGCGCAGAACGCGAAGATCATCACCTACAGTGGTCAGGACACCCCGTACGGCTACACCGACTGGTGCCCTATTTCGCTGGGCTTCAACGACAGCGCGGCGCCATTCGACAAACCCGAGATGCGCCAGGCGATCAATTTCGCGATCGATCGCACCAAGCTGGTCAACCTGGCCGAGTCCGGCGCTGGCGTGCTGGCCTACCACCAGTTCACGCCGTACGTCTGGTTCCAGAAGTTCGACCAGGCGATTCAGCCCGCGGAGCAGAAATACGGGCTGGACGCCACCGCGCATCCTGACAAGGTCAGCCAGCTCATGGGCCAGCTCGGCTACACCAAGGGCAGCGATGGCAAGTGGGTCGACGGCACTGGCCAGAAGCCCAATATGAAGATCGCCGTTCCGGACTGGTTGAAGAACTACGGGCCGCCACTCAGCCAGCAGCTGCAGGACGCCGGCTTTGATGCCACGTTCGACACGTCACCGGGGTTGGACACGCAGGTGCAGACGGGCGAGCAAGCGCTGTACTTCGGCTGTCAGGGACCGGCGGGTGTCAAGGGCATGGACCCGTACTTCATGCTGTCGATCTTCACCTCGCAGTACTACCGGCCAACCGGCCAACCAGCGCCAATCTCCTGGGCGACCTCGCGCTACCGCAACCCGGCGTACGACGCCATCGTCGAGAACATCAGCCCCCTGTCGGTCGACGACCCGAAGACGCTGGACTACTTCACGCAGGCCATGGACCTCTGGTTCAAGGACATGCCAATGGTCTACGTCTCGCAACTGATCATCCGCTACCCGATGAACACCACGTATTGGACCGGGTGGCCGTCGAAGGAGAAGCCGTATGGGTTCCCGCACTCCTGGCAACAGGAGCTGATGAAGACGCTCTTCACTCTCCAGCCAACTGGCGCTACCTGAGGTGACCTCAGGTCCAGAGTCGCCTGGTCGCAAGGCGCGCGCCCTCGGCGAGGGCTTCGAGCTTTGCCCAGGCGACGGTTGGCGGGATCTCGGCGTTGCCGGCGGTGGACGCGAACCCGCAGTCGTTGCCCGCCATGACGTTCTCGCGTCCGACCACCTGCGCCCACCGGACGATCCGATCCGCCACCACCTCCGGATGCTCGATCATGACGTTGGAGTGCGTCACCATGCCCGGGATCAGCACTTTGCCCTCGGGCAGCGGCACGGTCTCGAACAGCCGCCACTCGTGCTCATGGCGCGGATTGGCGGCTTCAAACGAATACGAGCCGGCGTGGATCTTGAAGAGGATGTCGAGCACATCCTTGAGCTGGAGGTCACTGACGCGCGGCCCAAAATTGACGCCGTAGCACGTGTGATACCGGATCCGGTCCTCGGGTAATCCGCGCAGCGCGTAGTTGAGCACTTCGACGCGTTGTTCGGCCAATCGACGGTACTCGTCGAGCGTCAGCTCCGGTCGGCCGTCCCAGGCGCTGACCATGGTGGGATCGTCGATCTGGACCAGCAGCCCGGCGTCGAGAATCGCCCGGTACTCCTCGCGCATCGCGTCGGCGAAAGCGGTCGCGTACTCCTCGGCTGACGGGTAGTACTCGTTCGCCCAATTGCGAGGAAATGGCGCTGCCGCCGGCAGGAACACCTCGTCGATGCTGAGCCCAGCCAGCGCGCTCTGGAGGTTGCCGATATCGCGCGCCAGCTGCGTGTGGCCGACGTATGTGATCGGCCCCACACACACCCGCGGCGCGACGCGGATCACGTTCGCGAACGGGTTATGCTGGAGGACCCAGCTGTAGTAGTCGGGAAACATCCGCGCGTCCCGGCCATCCGGAGCAAGTGCACCGGTCGGCACCGGTAAGCCACCCGCGGGCATGCGGGCCTCAAAGCCGGTCAACCGCGCCAGCACGTAGCCGCCAAAGCTCGGCTTGCCGCACTCCCCGTCGTTGACCACGGCGATCCCGGCCTCGGCTTGCTTGCGGACCATGCCGGCCACAGCACGCTGCAGGTCGACCTCGAAAGCGGTCTCGTCGATGGCCGCGCCGGACTCTCTGGCGCGCATGACTTCCAGGATCGCCGGCGGGCGCGGCAGGCTCCCGGTGTGCGTTGTCAGCACGCGGCCGATGCTACGTTTCATCTGGTCTGGCCTGATGGTAGGCGGCGCCAACCCGCTTCGGCACGCACATGAGCCAGGCATCGACGACGAGCTCGCGCATCTCGGCCTCGTCGATGGCGGCCAGATTGACGTGCAGCCAGTTGTAGCGCATGTCCGCTTTGCCGGGCAGCATGAATTTGGCGGGCTCAGCGGCGACCGCGACATCGCGCCATTCCTTGGGGAACCCGAAACCCATGACGCGCTGGTCGCGGGAGAACGCCAGGTAGACGATCCGGCCCACGCGGAACTTGACCCGGCCGCGCACAAGCGCCTCATACGAGAGCGGCAGCGAGACCGCCAGCGCCCGCACGTCCTCGATCGTCACCATCCGCTCAGTGTCGCACTGGGCGCGCAGCCCAGTTTGGAAACCCTTGCACGCGTACGCGGATCCAGCTGGCCACGGCGAGCCGGAGAGTTTCGGCCTCGGCGGCTGGGCCGGCGGCGGGCTATGGTTCGCCTTCCCATTCTTCACGATGATGTTCCGGGCGCCCCACACGTGGCGGACCAACTTAAAGGTTAAGTTCAGGTCGGAGGCGGATGGGACCGGTGGCGACCCGCGGCATCCTGACGCGCCCGGCCAGGCGCCGCGCGCGGCGCGGCAACCGGGCCAGGAACTGCTGGGCGTCGTCGAAAATGGTGTACACGGAGGGGATGACCCGCAGCGTGAGCAGCGTGCTGGTCAGCAGCCCACCGATGACGGTGGTGGCCAGCGGTGCGCGCCACTCGCCCCCATTGCCGAGCCTGGCTGCCAGCGGCAGCATCGCCAGGATCAGCGCGGCGCTCGTCATCAGGATCGGCCGCAAGCGCGTGGGGCCAGCCCGGAGCAGTGCGGCGGTGCGGTCGAGCCCCGCGCGCCACAGATGGTTGGTGAAGTCGACCATCAGGATGGCATTCTTGCCAACCAGTCCAGTCAGCAGGATCATGCCGATCATGCTCATGATGTTGAGGGTGTTGCCCGTCAGCGTCAGGAGCCCGAACGCGCCGACCAGAGCCAGCGGCAGGCTGAGCATGACGATGAGCGGGAACAACACGCTCTCGAAAAGCAGCGCCATGACCACATACATCAGCACAATGCTCAGGCCCAGCGCCTCGATGATCTGCAAGAACGAGTCGTTCTGGTCTTTGACGTCGCCACCCTGAGAAACCTGGTAACCCGCCGGCACGTTGAGTTTGTCGATGCCGGCCTGTACGTCGGCGGACACGGCGCCGGTCGTACGGCCGGAGACGCCGGCGCTGACGGTGTACGCGCGCTGCCGATCGCGGCGGTCGACCTGCGTCGGCCCGCTGACCGCGTTGACCTGTGCAACGTCGCCGAGTCGGATCGTGGCGCCGCCGGGCGTGAGGATGGGAATTTCGGTGATCTGCGCAACCCGCGCGCGGTCATCTGGATTGAGGATGACGTCGATGTCCCAGCCTTTGCTGCCCGCCGGTCGGTACGTCCCGACGGTGCTCCCCGTCAGACCAGTTCGCAACACGCTGCCGATCTGACCGGCGGTCAGACCGAGGTCGGCGGCACGGTCGCGGTCAATCGTCACCATCAACTCCGGCTGGCCGACGACACCGCCGTCGCTGACGTCGACCGCGCCCGGCACGCGCCGAACGATGTCGGCCACCTGCCCGGCCAGGGAGGCCAGGACTTGCTGGTCGTCACCCTGGATGCGGACCTGGACTGCCGCGCCGCCCCCGCCGCCGGACAGGCTGCTCTGCGGTGTCGCTTTGAGCGTCATGCCCGGAATGTCCGAGCCGAACGTGCGCGCCTCGTCGGCGATTGCCTGCGAGCTACGCTGCCGATGTGTCTTGTCCGCGAGAATGACGTGTACCTGAGCGAAACGACTACCCGAGCCGCCGACGGTGGTGAACACCTTGTCGACTTCGGGCACGCGCATGAGCCGCGCTTCAATCTGGGCGGTCGCGTCGCTCGTCGCGGCGAGGGGTGTGCCCGCGGGCATCTCGATGTCGAGGGCGAGGCGGCCTGAGTCGTCCGACGGCAGGTACTCCGACGACAGCACACCGGTGGTGACGAGCATGATGCCGCCCACGAACGAGAGGACAGCGAACGCCACCACCACCCAGCGGAGCCCGAGCGACACACGCAGCGCGTGGGCGTACAACCGCCTTCTTCAAGACGTCCTCGGCGCGCTGTTGGAGTTGGCCGAGATCCTCGTCGCCGCCGAGCGTCAGCTGCATGATCGAGTTGGAGTTGCCGTCGACCATGGTGACGGTCGGCGTTTTGGTATCGGTCGGCAGGTCATTCCGGATGGCATTCACCTTCTGTTCGACCAGGTGAGGGCTGTCTTTGGCCGTGTCGGTGAACTTGATAGCCACCGTGGACAGGCCCTCGACCGATGTCGACTCGATCGAGTCGATCTCGCTCACGCTGCTGACCGCGTCTTCGATCTTCTGCGTCACCAGCGTGTCGACCGCGTCCGGGCCGGCGCCCGGGTACGGCGTGGTCACGACCACGACCGGCACGTCGATGCTCGGAAACAGTTCCACGCCCAGCCGCGTCAAAGCCAGCACGCCGAACGCCAGCAACGCGCCGATACCGATCAGGACGATCAGCGGGCGGCGTATCGAAAGAGTAGTGAGAAACATGGAAACACAATCCCTTCGGCCTAGCGGGCCAACGCCACACCGGGCAACTGGGGCGCCACCGCCTGACCGTCGTGGAGGTTGCCTGCGCCGGTCATCGCGATGAGCTGACCATCGTCAATACCGCTGGTGATCTCGGCGAAACTGTCATTCTGGATTCCCAGCTGGACCCCGGTCAGTCCAACCGTGTTGGCGGAGTCAATCGTGGCCACCCGTGGCTGACCGTTTGAGGTGTCGAGCGCCGCGAGCGGAACCAGCAGCGCGTCGTGTCGCTCGGCGGTCACGATGTTCAACTGGGCGAACATGCCCGCACGCAGCCGGTGGGCATCGTCTCTGGGTGAGATGTGTACGGCCGCCGTGCGGCTCTTGCTATCCAGCGTGGGCGAGATCGACGTGACTTCGGCTCCGAAAGGCTCGCCCGGAAAAGCGGCGAGCTCCAGCTGAACCGGCTGACCGGCGGCAAGCTGGCCAAGCTGGCTCTCGGGCGCATTGACCACGACTTCGAGCGACGGCGGAATGAGTGTCAGCAGCGCCGTTTGTGGGCTCACCAGGGCGCCCGGTGCCACGGTGCGCTCGGCGATTGCTCCATCCACCGGCGCCCGCACCCGGGTTTCGCTCAGTCCGAGCTGGGCGATATCGAGTTGTGCCTGAGCCTGGTCCACGGCCGCCTGGGCGCTGCCGAGGTCCTGCTCGGTGAACGGGTTCTCGGCTTTCGCCAGCTGGGCCTCGGCTTGCGCGACGGCCTGTTCTTGCTGTTGGAGGTCGTCGTCGGTGTACGGCTGGCGGGCCTTGAGCAAGCCTTGCTGAGCCTGGTCAACGGCCGCCTCGGCCTGCCGCACGTCTTCGTCAGTCGCGCCTCGCTCGACCGTGTCGAGCCTGGCCTGGTCACTCTTGAGCCGTTCGCTCGCGGCCGTCACCTGAGCCTGCGCGCTCTTGACCTGGACGTCCAGACTGCCGCTCTTGATGGCATTCAGGTTGGCCTGAGCGACCTTGAGGTTCGCCTGGGCCTGGACGAGTTGACCCCGAGCTCGCTGTACGTCGGCAGCCGCCTGCGCGCGCGCCGCGGCGACGCCGCCATTGCCAAGCGCGTCCAGCCGTGCCCTGGCAGCGTTGACCTGGGCCTGGGCCTGGTCGGCCGCTGCCTGAAGCTGGGTCCGCTGGGCGGGAGAACCACCGCGCTTGAGCAGATCGAGTTGGCCCTGGGCCGCTTCGACGGCCGCGTCGGCAGCGGTCACCGCCGCGTCGGCGGCGGACCTGGCACTGCCGCAGGCGGTGCTGTTGTGGGGCGCACCGGGTAGATCGGCGCACGCGCCAGCGGCTTTCTGCTCGAGCGCGGTCTGCTGCGCCTGCGCCGCGCTACGCTGGCCGCGGGCCGCTTCGACAGCCGCTTCGGCCTGGGCAATCGCCGCCTGGGGCGGGCTGTCGTTCTGCTTGAGCGCCGCCTGAGCGGTTGCGAGTTGGGCCGCGGCCGCGTCGAAGGCGCTGCGGGCTGCCTGGAGATCCGCCGCCGACGATCCTGCCAGGCTGGCCAGCGCGGCTTCGGCTGAGTCGGTCTGTGCCTGCGCGCTCTCGACCTGAGCCTGGAAGGTGTCCGCTTGACTCTGCGCGCTCTGCAGACTGGCGGCGTTCTGTGCGCCCAGCGCGGCAAATGCGGCCTGCGCACTGGCCAGGGCATCACCGTCTGCATCGACGGCGCTTCGCGCGGCTTGTCGGACGCCGTCGTCGGGTCCGTTCAACAGCGACTGGAGTCGTGCCTGAGCTGCCGCCAGGCCGCTTTCCCCAATCTTGACGTCTTCGACTCGGCCCCCGTTGCGCATGCTGTGCAGACGTGTCTGCTGTTGCGCGAGTGCCGCTCGAGCCGTGGCCACGTCTTCGTCGCGGGGGCCGGCCTGCAAGGTTGTGAGATGCGCTTGCGCCTGCGCCAGGGCGGCGCGGGCCTGCAGCACCTGCATCTGTGGAGTGTCCTGATCGAGAACCACCAGAGTATCGCCGGCTTTGACCTGGCCGCCGACGTCGACCAGTACCTGCTCGACCCGCCCCGACGCCTTGGGCAGCACGCTGATCTGCTGCCGCGCGCGGATCTCACCGCTGAACGTCAGGGTCTGTTGAATGTCGCCGCGATGGGCAGTCCCGGCGGACACCGCCACGGCGGGTGCAGCTGGTGGCGGCGCCACCGCCGGGGCCTGACCGCACGCCGCGAGGAAGGCGGCGCTGATGACGGCGCCGCTGACAAAAATGCCCGTGCGGGCTCGGTGCGTTGGTAAGTTCATGCTCGCCAGTCTCGGGCGGGCACGGTTGGAGCGGCTTCAGCCCGGTGGTTGATCGACGGGTTGAACTGCCGTCAACCCGCGGGTTGACTCAACTACGTCTTGAGCAACCCCAGTGCTCGCGCGCGAGCCACCACCTGCACACGGCTCTCGGCGTCAAGCTTGGCAAAAACGTGATTGACATGCGTCTTCACGGTCGCCAGGGTGACCACCAGTCGGCGGGCGATTTCCGGGTTGGAGTCGCCCTCAGCGATGAGCTGCAGGACCTCCAGCTCGCGATCCGTGAGCGGCTCAAAGCTTGCACCGCGGGCCGGTTGCTCACGCGCCGGCGTGGGTACCGGTGACTGCTCGGGTATCAGTCCGCCCAGTGCCGCCACCAGCGCTTCGACGACCTTGGGATCGATCACTGAGCCGCCACGCGCCACTTCGCGGATGGCGGCGACGAGCTGCTCCGGGTCGGAGACGCGTTCCTTGAGCAGGTAGGCGCGCCCGGCCGAGCCCTCCTCGAGCAGCGCGCGGGCGTAGACCGGCGCGTCGAACTGGCTCAGGAGCACCACGCCAACGTGCGGGTGGCTCTTGCGCAGCTGCGCCGCGGCTTGCAGGCCTTCGTCCGTATGGGTCGGGGGCATGCGAATGTCGGTGAGCACGACGTCTGGCCTGTGGGTGTCGACGGCTTCGAACAAGGCCGGCAGGTCGCCGCACGCGGCGACCACCTCAATGCCGTCCGCACGGCGCGTCTCGAGGAGCCGCCGCACGCCCTCGCGCACCAGCAAGTTGTCTTCGGCCAGCACGACGCGCACGCTCATGGCGCCGACAGGATACCCCTGGTCGTTGCCGGAAGCGCTATCCCCACCTCGCTTCGCGCGCTGCTTGCGAGTCTCTACGACAGTTCGCGCAGCGCCTCGGCATGGTCGCACGGGTGGAGACCGCGGCTCGCACGACGGAGTCGGGGCTGGCGACCACGACCTGCCGTACCGGTTCGGCCGCATGCCCTCGGCACTCGCGCCCTTCCCATTCTCAACTCACGAGTACGCGCGCCTGCTGATCCAGCGCAGCCGCGTCCGCAGCGCCTGGCCCCTCCGGCCCGACTGCGTCAGCTCAAGCTGAGAGCCGTCGGATTCTAAGCTGTTGAGATGACGACCACTGACACCATCGACCTCGTCGCCAGGGCGTGTCGCATCCTGGGAAAGCTCGAGTTGACGCATGGGGCGCTGGGCCACGTGAGCTATCGGCGCGGCGATTCCGAGACGATGCTGATCAAGGGCAAAGGGCCAGCTGAGGTCGGTTTGCGCTACACGCGCCCGAACGACATCATCGAAGTCGACTTCAACGCGGACCAGAAGTCCGGCCCGGCCGACCTGCAGCCGCCGAGTGAGAGCTTCCTACACATCTGGCTGTACAAACTCAACCCGGAGGTCCGCAGCGTCATCCACGTCCATCCGGAGCACGCGGTGCTGCTGACCATCTGCGACACGCCGATTCTGCCGATCTACGGCGCGTACGGCGGTGGCGTGCGCCTGGCGATCGACGGCATCCCGACCTACCCGCGCAGCGTCACCATCAGCGACGATCGCCTCGGCGAGGAGTTCGCCAGATTCATGGGGTCGAAGCAAGCCGCGCTCATGCGCGGCCACGGGGTCAGTGTCGTCGGCAGTAGCGTGGAGGACGCCACCGTGCGGGTCATGGAGCTGAACCAGCTGGCGACGATGACGTACAAGGCGTATCTGCTCGGCACGCCGCGACCAATTCCAGACGAGGATATCCAGGCTTTCGCGCGGCCCCCGGATCCGAACCGGCGCCGCGGATCAGCCGGCGGTGACGCCGGCACGCTCGCCAACTGGCGCTACTACCGTTCGCTGGCGGGCGAGGACTAGCCGTCGGCAGGCCAGCGCGAGGTTGCCGACCAGCAGACCCAGGAGCAGGTACGACTGCCCGGCGCCGAGCAACTGGGCCGCACAGCTGACGGCTCCCACGAGCACACCGATGGCCACCTGGTCCTCGTAGCGGCTGGGGGACGTCGGCGGGTCGGTCAGCATGAACAGCGCCAGGAACAACGTCGCCTGCAGGAAGGGTGCGCGGAAGAGTTCGGCGACCGCGCTCGGATCAACCACGCTGAGCGCGGTGAACAGCCCGAACGTGGTCCCCAGGAACGTCAAGACCAGCGGGGCCTTGTTGATCCGGTCGACGATCAACGTGCCGCCAGCCAGGAGCACCAGCACGAACGGCCAGCTCAGGTCGGGCAGGGCGCCCCACCAGCTCTGGCCGGTGCCGAACAGCGGCACCGACAGCAACAATGCCAGTCCGGCTGGGTTGAACACGTGCCACCGCTTGCCGGCGAACAGGTACTTGGAGAGCGTGGCCAGCACGCCGACCGCCGCGGTCACCGGTAACGCCGTGAACGGGTCGAGCACGAACCCGACGATCAGGCCCGAGAGCAGCGCCGATGACGGCCAGGTCAGCGGCCGACCCCCGAAGCGGTCCACCGCAAGCTCGGTGAGACTGGCCCCGAGCACCGCCGCAACTACATGCGGAAGGACAACCGACCATCCAATGCCGCTGCCCAGCCCGAGCAGCACGAGAAAAAAGGCCAGCAGCCACCCTTTCGGCGTACGCGCGAACTGACGCAGTCGCTGCTGGAGTGGACCGCACCGTTGCCCCGAGCCCCCGAGATTCCTGCTCTTGAATGGAGCGAGCGCAGCGATGCGGGCAGCGGAGACGCCGCGGTCTTCGAGACCTCGCCTGTCGGAAGGAGTGAGCGGAGGCGTGCCTGGTCGACGGACGGCGATCGCCTGGGCAGGGGTACTGGCGCGCATGGAAGTGAGAGTCCCTTTCGTTGTGTTGGCGCGGGTCACGCGCTTGTTGTGACCGTCGCGGCCTGGACGAGCGCTTGCTGCACGGCCTGTTTGAACGCTTGCGTGCTGGCGGTGGCGCCACTGACGGCGTTCACGCTGGCCGTCTGGCGCTGGACAACTTGCGCTGGCAGTGAAGCGATCTGCGAAGCTGGGAAGGTGGTCGCGACTTTCGTGATCTGGACGGAAGTGATCTTCCCGCCGGAGGTGCTCACCGAGACGGTGATGCTGCCGAACTTACCGGAACCGGTTCCGGTGAACGTCCCGTCCTGGTAACCACTGGACACCGAGGCGCTCGAGGCAGCCGAGGAGACCGTCGTCGGCGCGACGCTGGCGGCCACCGCCGACTGGGTATCGATCGCGGCGCGGGAGGTGAGCAGGCCGGCAAAGTAAATGGCGGCGACCGCGGAAGAGCTCAGCGCGACCAGCCGCCTGGGGATTTTTTTGGCCATGCGCACACTCTAGGCAGCCAACCTTGGCCCGCCCTGAGAGACTCAGCTTGGAATCGCCTGAGGCCGCGGACCTACGTCGACGTATTCACTGGTGTGCAGGTGGTCGTGCAGCGCCGCGATGGCCGCGGACTCATCCCGCGCTTCGAGGGCATCGATCAGGTGCTCGTGCTCGGCGAACACGCGCAGCAGGTAGCCGGATTCGCGGCGCGTGTTGAGTTGCATCAGTCGCACGAATCCGCGCAGCTGACGGAGCACGCGCGGCACCAGGCGCAAACCCGCCCGCTCGGCGAGGGTGATATGCAGCTCTTCGTCGAGGTCGATGAACTCGTCCTCACGCCCGGCCTCGGCGGCGCGCCGCTGGCGCCGCAGCAGCGTGCGCAGATAGTCGATGTCGTCGTCTGACATGTCGCGACAGGCGTGCACCACGGCGACCTGTTCGAGCGCCTCGCGGACCTCGAGTAACTCCCGACGCTGGGCCGATGGAACGTTGCACACGCGCATCTGACGGCGCGCCCCGAGCTCCAGCAGGCCCTCCTGGTGGAGCGCGCGCAGGGCGTGCCGCACCGGTGTCTTGGACATGCCCAGGTGTGTCGCGAGCGCCCCTTCAGTGAGCACCGTACCGGGCGGGTAGCGCCGCTGCAGAATTTCGGACCGCACGTAGTCGTAGGCCGTCGCCGTCAGCCGGCCCGCGCCGGCGTCGGTCCGCGCCGCCGCTGGGCCAGTCATGGGGCGACCGTTTCCGCCGATGTTTCCAGCACCGACGTCGGTCCCAGCGGCGCATGCAGCCAGCACGCCACGGCGCGGTCATCCGGGGTATGGATTAAATCCGGGACTTCATGACGACACCGCTCGAACGCGTACGGACAGCGCGGATGGAAGCGGCAGCCGACCGGTGGATGCGCGGGATCCGGGATTTCGCCGGCCAGCGCCTCCGGCAGATGACCGGCACCGTCGGTGCGCGGAATGGCGTCCATCAGGGCCCGGGTGTAGGGATGCCGCGGCGCCTGCCACAGCTCGCGAGTGGGGGCCGTCTCGACGATTTGCCCCAGGTACATGACCGCCGTGCGATGCGCCACGTGGCGAACGATGGCCAGGTCATGCGAGATCAGCAGCATGCCCATGCCCAGATCGCGGGCGAGCTCCACGAGGAGATTGGCGACCTGCGCCTGGACCGACGCGTCAAGCGCCGATAACGGCTCGTCGAGCACGATGATCCTGGGATCGGCCGCGAGTGCGCGAGCGATGGCGACGCGCTGCCGCTGGCCCCCGCTCAGCTGGTGTGGATGGCGCTCGGCGGTGTCCGCCGCCAACCCGACGCGCTGCAGGAGCTCGGCCACCCGCGCGGACTGGCCGTTGGCCCGCCAGCCGTCCGCGATCTGATCGCCGATTCTGCGGCGCGGGTTGAGCGAGCCGTACGGATTCTGGAACACCATCTGCAAGCGGACTTCGCTTCTCGGGCGCGACCGGCGACCGAGCGCGTGTAGCGGCTGGCCTTCGAACCTCACCTCCCCGGCATCCGGCCGGACGAGCCCGACCGCCGCGCGCGCGAGCGAGGACTTGCCACACCCCGTCTCGCCGACGAGCCCGACGATCTCGCCCGCGTCCACACTCAGACTCGCCCCCGCGACCGCCCGCACCGGCACCCCGTCGCGGCGCATATAGACGACCTCAACATCGCGCACTTCGAGCACGCTCACCCGCGCCGCCTCGGCGACTCCGAACGCTCGCCCGCCCGGCGGGGCATCCTGTCCACGTCGAGCACGCTCATCTCCGGTGACTCGCCGACCCCGATGGATCGCCCAGGCGGCTACGCATCCCAATCCGCCGCAAGAACCTCAGCTCTTGATGAATCTCGCTTCGTATCGGGAGGATGGACTGTCAACGGATCCACCGGACAGGCCAAGCGTCGACCTGGCGACAGCTCGATGAGCGGAGGGACCTCCGACCGGCAGGACGCAACGGCGGACGCGCACCGCGGATGGAAGGCGCAACCACCTGGCCGCTCCGACGGGGTCGCCGGTGTGCCGCGAATCGGCACCAGCGGCTGATCGGCGGCCCCGGGATGGGGCAAGGACTCCAGTAGCCCGCGCGTATACGGATGGCGCGCGTGCTGCAGGACCTCGGCGGTCGGCCCGGTTTCGACCAGTCGGCCGGCGTACATGACCGCCACCGTGTCCGCCACCGCGGACAATACCCCGAGGTCATGCGTGATCAGGATCACCGCCAGCCCAATGTCGCGGCACAGCCGATCGAGCAATCGCAAGATGCCGGCCTGCACGGTGACGTCGAGTGCGGTTGTCGGTTCGTCGGCGATGAGCAAGCTCGGTTCGCACGCCAGCGCCATGGCGATCTGGATGCGTTGGCGCATGCCGCCGCTGAACTGGTGCGGGTAGCCCCGCAGTGCGTTCTCCGGATCCGGGATGCGGACTTCCTCCAGCAGCGCCAGCGCCCGGCGGTGGGCCGGTTGGCGATCCATGTGCAGATGGGCCCGCAAGTGCTCGGTCAGCTGGCGTTCGATCGTCAGCATCGGGTGGAGCGACGACGTCGGGTCCTGGAAGACCATCGCCAGCTTCCGGCCACGCAGCGCGCGCAGCTCCGGCAGCGGCAGCGTCAGCAGGTCGTGTCCGTCGAACATCGCGCGACCAGAAGTGCGCGCTCGCGGTGGCAGGAGTCGAAGCAGTGACAGGGCTGTGATCGTTTTGCCGCAGCCGCTCTCGCCCGCCAGACCGAATACCTGGCCCGGCTGCACCTCGAAGTCGACGCCGTCGACGATGCGCAAGGCGCCACTCGGACCCGGCAGCCAGATCCGCAGGTCGTTGACTTCGAGCAGCGGCGTCATGCGCCACGCGCGCGCCCCGTGACGGCCTGCGGATCGAAGGCGTCACGCAGGCTGTCGCCGAGAAAATTGAACGCCAAGACGACCGAGACGATGGCCAGGCCTGGAAAGGTGCCGATCCACCAGCTCTCGAAGTGCTGGGCGCCCGTCGAGACCATCGAGCCCCATTCAGCCGCCGGCGGGCGGGCCCCGAGGCCGAGGAACGACAAACCCGACAGCAGCAGAATCGCGTTGCCCATGTCCAGCGCCGCCAGGACAATGACCGGGCCCGCCACGTTTGGCAGGACTTCCACCGCCAGCGCTCTGGCGGCCGAGGCGCCCAGCAATCGCGCAACCGCGACGTAGTCGGACTCCATGGTCGTGCGGACCAGGCTCCGCACGACGCGGGCGTGCCCCGGCCAGGACACCACCACCACCGCCAGCACCGCGTGCAGCAGGCCCGGACCGAGGGCGGCGACGACCGCCATCGCCAGCAGAATCGTCGGGATCGCAAACACCAGGTCGGCCGCGCGCATCACGATTTCGTCGACCCAGCCACCGAAAAAGCCCGCCAGTGCGCCGAGTGTGCCGCCGATGAGAAAGGCCAGGCTGACCAGCAGCACCGCCAGCGGGATGGACACGCGGGCGCCCCACAGCACGCGGCTGAAGACGTCCCGGCCAAGCTCATCGGTCCCGAACAGGTGGCCTGCCGAGGGTGCCTGGTACAGCCCCGCCGCCTGGTCGAGCGGGTCGTACGGCGCGAGCCACGGCGCCAGCACGGCGATTGCGAGCCACGCCCCGGCCAACACGATCCCCACCACCGCCAGCGGTTGCAGCCAGGCCGAAGCTGCCCCGCGCCTCAGCCACGCGCGCCGCGTCAGCACCACGACGCTCACGTCAGCCGCACCCGCGGGTCGATGACGCCGTACAGCACGTCGACCAGCAGGTTGGCCAGCGTGTAGACGAGCGCGACGAACAGCATGACGCCGACGATGGCGGGTAAGTCGAGCGTCGTGGCGCTGCGGAACGAGTACTGACCGATCCCGGGCCAGGAAAAGATGTTCTCCACCAGGACCGTCCCGGTCATGACGTTGCCGAAGGCCAGTCCGATGACCGTGATCACCGGGGGTGACGCGGCGCGCAGGACGTGGCCGAAGATCACCGCCCACTCGGACAGGCCCTTGGCGCGGGCCGTCCGCACGTAGTCGTTGTCGAGCACCTCGAGCACTGCCGAACGCGTGAAGCGGGTGAACAACCCCATGTTGAAGGCGGCCAGGACGCACGCTGGCAGAATCAAGTGCTGGAGCGCGTTGGCGAGGGTATCCAAGCGGCCGCTGAGCAGCGCGTCGACAACAAACAGCCCGCTGAAGTGGGGCGGCGCCGGCATCCCCGGGTCCAGGCGCCCACTGCCCGGCACCAGCTCGAGTTGATAGAAGAAGACGTACAGCGCCACCAGCGCCAGCCAGAACGAGGGCATGGACATGCCGGCCAGCGACACGACGCGCAGCACCTGGTCGGCGAGCCCGTTCCGGCGCAGGGCGGCCAACACCCCCAGACCGACCCCCAGGACTCCAGAGAGCACGATCGACGTGAGTGCCAGCTCGGCCGTCGCCGGGATGTACTCGCCCAGGTCGGCCCGCACCGGCCGGCGACTCTGCTCGGACTCGCCCATGTCGCCGTGCAGCAGGTTGGTCAGGTACACGACGTACTGGACCGGCAGCGGCTTGTCCAACCCGTAGTGTTCGCGGAATACCTGGACAGCCACCGGGTCGGAACCGGCGCGCTGTCCGAGGTTGGCTTCCGCCGGGTCGCCAGGCACCAGGTGGGTGAGCACGAACGCGATGAGCGTCACGCCCAGGCCGAGCAAGACCAGCGCCACCAGCCGCTGCGCAATGAAGAACCGCAGCGGCTGTCGCGCCCGCCGTCGGGCGTACGCGACCGCGAACGCTCTAGTTCGAGCCGATCGCCGCGAAGTCGATGTACCAGACGGGGCTGTACGCAACATTGGTGAGGTTCTTGGTGGTCACCACCGACTGGCCAGGGTTCAACAGCGGAAAGATCGGACTCTCCTGATTGAGCTTGTTCTGAATGTCCTGGAACTGCTTGCCACGGCTGGTAATGTCGGCGGTCGAACTCGCTTTCGCGCCCATCTCGACCAGCGCCGGGTTCGCCTCGGGCAACCAGCCGGCGCGCTTACCGACCAGCTGGCCGGGTAGAAACGGCAGGTAGTCGTTCGGATCCGGGTAGTCCGGCGCCCATCCGAACAGTCCCATCGGGTTTTTGCCACCGCGATAGTTCGGGGTCGCGATCGCACTCGGTTGGCCGTTGAGCGTGATCGTGATGCCCACTTCAGCCAGACTTGCCTGGATCTTGGCGGCCTCGGCTTCGGTGAGCCCGGTGGTACTCGTCGAATAGTCCAGCTCGACGCTCGGGTTGGTCAGACCCGACGCCTGGAGCTCACTCTTGGCTTTGGCCAGGTCACGGTGGACAGCCGACGCTGTCGTCAGCGCCCCCAGGAACTGCGGCGGCACGACGCCCGGCGCCTGGGCCGCGCCAGCCCCGGCCACTTTGACCAGCGCGTCGTAGTCCAGGCCGTACCGAACCGCCTGCTTGAAGTGGGGATTCGCCCCAAAGGCCAGGACGTCCGGGTTCTCGTTGACGTAGAGGAACGTGAGATTCGGCGACGTGAACGAATTCACCTGCAGCCTGGCATTGCCCTGCAGGCTCTGTGACTGGTCGCCCGACAGACTCAGCACCACTTCATCCGTGGCCTTCTGGATCTCGATGAGCTGCGTCGGCGCCGCCACCTGGCGGTAGACCACGGTCTGGTAGTTCGGCTTGTTTGGTCCCCAGTAGTTCGGGTTCGCCTTGAGATCCATCTCGGTGGTCGAGACCGACGACATGACGTACGGTCCACTGCCTGCGGACGCCGTCTGGAAGTAGTCCTCGGCGGTGTCGGTCTTGTCGGCGCCGGGCTGGTCGCTTCCGCCGTGGGCCTTGATCACCGTCGAATTGATGACCCCCAACGCCGGATTGGTGACGATGAACGGAATCGCCGGGTTCGGGTCCTTGCTCGTGATCACGAACGTGGAGTCGTCGGGAGCCTCGACCCCGGTCACGCCGTCGAGCAGGTAGACCGGCGTGTCGTGCAGGTTGAGCAGCCGGTTGTAAGAAAACGCGACATCGGCAGCTTTGAGCGGCGTGCCGTCAGAGAACTTGACGTCCTTGCGGAGTTTGAAGGTATAGACCTTTGCGTCTGGCGAAGCGGAGTACGACTCGGCCACGAGTGGCACCGGGTTCGTCGTATCGCCCGGCTTGAAGGTCAGCAGGGTGTCGTAGACGGCGTGGAAGTACGGGTCAAAGTCGAAGTCGACGCCGCCTCGGTCCGGGTCGGTGTCCTTGGTGGTGAACGAGTACGCGTTGGCGATGACGAGCGTCTTGCCGGTCGTACCGGCCGGCGCGGCGGTGGCAGCGACGGCTGGCGCAGCGCTCGCCGGGGTGGGTGCCCCACCCGCTGGCGCCGCCGGGGGCGCGGCTGGCGTGCAGGCCGAGGCCACCACCAGGGCGCCGCCGAGGCCTGCCAGGACCAATAGCCCGGGCCGTGGACGGTTCATTGGACACTCCTTGGGGTCATGAGATAGCTGCCGCGCAAAGAAATCTTGCTCCATGATAGAAATCCTGCCAGGAGGTTGTCACCTTGGTCCGCGTGCTTCTCACATCGCCCCTCGAAGCCGAGCTCGTCGAGCGTATCGCGACGCTTGATCCGCGCCTGAGCGTCGTCTATCGACCTGACCTGCTGGCTGAACCCAGGTATCCGGCCGATCACCATCCGTCCATCGCACGGTCGCCCGAACAGGCAGCCGAGTGGGCCGGTCTGCTGGCGGAAGCCGAGGTGCTGTTCGACGTCGATCTACCCAGCAGCACTCCAGACCTGGCCAGGCACGCACCGGCACTCAGGTGGATCCAGTCGAGCAGCTCGGGCGTGGGCGAGTGGGTGCGGCGTCTCGAGCTGGTGGACAGCCCGATCATCGTGACCAACGCCGCTGGTATTCACGCGACCCCGCTGGCGGAGTTCGTCGTATTTGCGATGCTTTACTTCGCCAAGCGCTGGCCGCTCATGGTCGCCGAACAGCGGGCGCACCACTGGGAGCGCTGCGCCATCGACACGTTGCTCGGCAAGACGGTCGGCATCGTCGGCCTGGGCAGCGTCGGTCGCCACGTAGCGCGGTTGGCGAAGCCATTTGGCATGCGCGTGATCGCCACGCGGCGCAGCGGCGCGGCTGATCCGCTGGTCGACCGGCTGTATCCGCCCGGCGAGCTGCACACTGTCCTCGCGGAGAGCGACTTCGTGGTGCTGTGCGTGCCGCACACCTCTGAGACCGAAGGCCTGATCGGTCGCCGTGAGCTCGCGGCGTTGAAGCCGTCGGCGGTGTTGGTCAACATCGCGCGCGGCATCGTCCTTGACGAGCCGGCGCTCATCGACGCGTTGCGCTCCGGTCGCCTGGCCGGCGCGGCGCTCGACGTGGTCGCGCGCGAGCCCCTGTCAGCCGAGAGCCCGCTGTGGGACATGCCCAATGTGCTGATCACCCCGCACAGCATGAGCACCGCGTACGCGGAAAACGCGCTGCTCGTCGACCTGTTCTGTGACAACCTGCGCCGCTACCTGGCGCACGAGCCGCTCCGCAATCAGATCGACAAAGTCCGCGGGTACTAGAGGAAGGAGAACCAGCATGGAGAGTCCGACGGCACAAACTTCTGCGACCGCGCGTCGCCTCCGAAGGCGGGAGGTCCTGCAACGCCTCGGCGCGAGCGTTGGGATCCTTGGTTTTGGTTTGCTTGCAGCGTGTTCCCCCGCCCCGACGGCCCAGCCGGCCGCGACAACTGCACCTGCCCCGAAGCCGACCACGGCGCCGACTGGGGCGCCTGCGACTGGCGCGGCGCCTGCCGCGGGCGCATCACCGGCGGCGGTAGCCTCGCCTGGGGTAGCCGCCTCGCCTGCTGCGTCACCGGCCGCCGCGGCGCCGACTACCGCGCTAGCCGCGCCGGCGGCGGCCGCCAAGCCGGGTGGCAAGACAATCACGATCGGCGAGTGGCAGCAGGTCTCGATCATGAATACGCTGATGACCAGCGAGGGCGGCAACGTCATCAGCGGGACCAAGCTCGCCCTGCGCGGCCTGCTGTTCACCGATGCCGCGGGCGCGCCGGCAGGTGAACTCGCGGCCGACGTGCCTTCGACGCAGAACGGCGGCATCTCGGCTGACGGCAAGACCATCACCTACAAGCTGCGCCCCAACGTCACCTGGCATGACGGACCGCCGGTCACGTCCGCCGATGTCCAGTACACGTGGAAGGCGATCATGCAGACCGACCACAACGTCGCCAGCCGCTACGGCTACGACCGGATCGACGCCGTCGACGTCCCGGACCCGCAGACGGTCGTCGTCCGCTACAAGGATCCATTCGCACCGTGGGCCACGTTGTTCGACGTGGTCCTGCCCCAGCACATCCTGGAGAAGGAGTCGGACTTCAACAATTCGCCGTATCACCAGAAGCCCGTCGGCTTCGGGCCGTTCAAAGTAACCGAGAACATCAAAGGCGACCACACCACCTACGACGCGTTCGACGGCTACTGGCGTGGCCGGCCGAAGGTCGATCGGCTCTTTATTCGGTACTTCGGCAACACCGACGCCGAGCTGCAGGCGCTCAAGGCCAAAGAGATCGACCTGGCCTGGGGCGTGCCGCTGTCCAGCATCCCTGAGCTCCAGGGCCTGGAGTCCCAGGGGATCACGACGCTGGTCCAGCCGGGGCCGGCGGAAGAGCGCTACGCGTTCAACATGGACCACTCCCAGGTGCCGCTCTTCACCGATACACAGCTGCGCAAGGCGCTAGCGCTGGCCGTCGACCGCAAGACGATTGTCGACAAGCTGCTGTTCGGCCTGACGACGCCGGCCCGCGGCGACTGGGACAACACGCCGTGGGAAAACAAAGCCATCACGGTCGAGGCGTACGATCCGGAGCAGGCGAAGAAAATCCTGGACGGACTGGGGTGGGTGCCGGGATCCGACGGCATCCGCCAGAAGGCCGGCCAGCGCCTGGCGTTCGATCACACCACGACCACCGGCAGCCAGCTTCGCGAAAACGTCCAGTTGTTGATCCAGCAGAATTTCAAGGACGTTGGCGTTGAGATGAGCATCAAGAACCAGCCGACCGACCAGCTGTTCGGCTCGTACGCCGCCGGCGGCGTGTGGGCGCGCGGCACGTACCAGATGGGTGGCTGGACGACGGGCATCAACCTGCCGGATCCGGACCTTTCGTCGCACTATCTGTCCAAAGAGATCGCCTCCGACGCGAACCCGACCGGCGCGCAGTCGTACCGCTACAGCAACCCGCAACTGGACACGCTCTTCAATCAACAAGCCACCGAGCTCGATCCCGTGAAGCGCAAAGCGATCTTCGACCAGATCCAGCAGATCGTCCACGACGACTACATCTGCATCTGGCTGTACGACTCCACCGCCGCCTGGGGAGTCCTGTCCCGAGTCAAGAACTTCGACCAGACCGTAAAAGCCCCCTTCGGCGGCTTCCACTGGGGCGCCGAGAATTGGGACGTCGCCTGAGCCGCTACACCCCGTGAGCACACTCCCGCCCGTATCGCTTCGCTCGCTCCCGCCGGATACGTACGTTCCCCTCCTTGCTGGTACGAACCTGCATGCAGCGAGCGCAGCGATGCGGACAAGCTGGAGCGCTGCACCCTGATGGGCCGCTATATTGCGCGGCGGGCGATCGAGGCTGTGCCGCTGCTGGCGCTGGTCTCGATCATTCTGTTTGCGATCATTCAGCTGACGGGCGATCCACTTGCCGCCTACACGGTGGACTCCACCTTGACGGCTGAGGACATCGCCCGGCTGCGCCACTTCTATGGGCTGGACCAGCCGCTGCCCCTCCAGTATCTGCGCTGGCTGGGCAACGTCCTGACAGGTAACTGGGGCACGTCCTTCGTCAGCAACCTGCCGGTCGTGGAGTTGATCGCGCAGCGGCTGCCAAATACCCTGCTGCTCGTCCTGAGCGCGTATTCCATCATTCTGGTCGCGGCGACAGTGCTCGGAACGTATTCGGCCGTCCATCAGTACTCGCCGTTCGACCACGTCGTAACCACGCTCGCGTTCGTCGGGATTTCGATCCCCAGCTTCTGGCTGGGCCTGCTGCTGCTCATCTTCTTCGCCGTGCAAACCCGCAACCTGGGCTTGCCGTATTTCCCCGCCGGTGGGATGTACGACCTGGCCATCGGGCCAACCATCCCACAGGTGGCCTGGCACCTGGTGCTGCCGTCCATCACGCTCGCGACCGTGGTCGCCGCCGGCTACATCCGTTATGTGAGAGCGTCGATGCTCGAGGTCATCCGCCAGGACTACGTCCGCACCGCGCGGGCAAAAGGCCTGTCCGAGGCCGTGCTGCTCCGCCGCCACGCCTTCAAGAACGCGGCCATTCCACTGGTGACGCTGATCGGGCTGGACTTGCCCCGCTTTCTCTCTGGCTCGGTCGTCGTCGAGTCGATCTTCGCCTGGCCAGGTATGGGCCGCCTGTTCTGGGAGGAAGCCCAGCGCACGGATATTCCCGTGGTGATGGCGGTCTTGATGTTCACGTCGGTGCTGGTCATCCTGTTCAACCTGCTCGCCGACGTGGCCTACGCCTACCTGGACCCGAAGATCCGCTACGCGTGACGATAGCCCTCACCCCCAGCGTCGCGGCCCCGAACGCTCCATCCGCCACGCTCTCCGTCCTGGCGTGGCGAAGGTTCAGGCGTCACCGCCTGGCGTTGATCGGCGCGACGGTCCTCGGACTGGTAGTGGGCGTGTGCGTCGTCGCCCCGTTGCTGGTTCCGGAGTCGGCTGCCAACCGCGTCGACCCAACGCTCTTTCGCGCGCCGCCATCGCCAGCGCACCCGTTCGGGAGCGACGACGTCGGACGCGACATCCTGTGGCGCACTATCTATGGCGGCCGGATCTCACTGGCTATCGGCGCGCTGTCGATCGCGCTGGCCATGAGCATTGGGGTGGTGCTGGGGTCCGTAGCAGGGTACTACGGACGCTGGACGGACAGCCTGATCATGCGGCTCACCGACGCCATGCTGTCCATGCCGTCGCTGCTGCTGCTGATCGTGCTGACGCGGATCCTGGGCGCCTCCGTGTCGACCATCATCCTGGTGATCGGCCTGCTGAACTGGATGCAGGTGACCCGCATCGTGCGGGCCAACGTGCTGTCACTCAAAGAACAGGACTTCGTGCTGGCGGCGCGCGCGCTCGGCGTCAACGACGGGGCCATCATCTTCCGTCACGTGTTGCCCAATACCCTCGCCCCCGTCGTCGTGGCGGCCACGTTGGGGGTGGGCTACGCGATCATCCTGGAAGCTTCGGCGAGCTTTCTCGGACTGGGGGTCCAACCGCCAACCGCGAGCTGGGGCAGCATGCTGTATCGCGCGCAGGGGCTGATGATCCAGGCGCCGTGGGTGGCCATCTTCCCGGGCCTCCTGATCCTCGTCACCGTGATGGCAATCAACTTCCTGGGTGATGGCCTGCGGGACGCCCTGGACCCACGCGCGCAAGCGTGAATCCAGCCCGTCGGCTTCAATGTGGGGGTTGGCCCCCGTGTCGGGCGTGCGGCGATACCGCATTCTGCGTCCATCAACAACAGCTGAGAGGTGGACACAATCATGCGGATTGGGATTGGACTGGGGCGCCTGCAACTGCGTCAGGCGCTGGTCGTTGGTGCCGTGGTAATCGGCAGCACCGTAATGGGGGGTGTGGCCCAGGCAGCCGGAGTGATGCACATTCCGGGGGTCGACGGCATCATCCACGCCTGCTACAACGAGGACAACGGCCGACTACGCGTCATCGACCCGCTGGCGCGCAGGTGCACCGAGGATGAGCAGGTCCTGCAGTGGAACCAGACCGGTCCGCAGGGACCAGCGGGTGCACCTGGTATCTCCGGCTATCAGCAAGTCATCGAGACCATCAACAACTTCAACCTCGCCGCCAGCACCGAATCGGTGCATGTCGTGAAATGTCCGGCTGGCAAGACGGTCCTCAGCGGCGGCTTCATCCTGTTCGGTACCAACGGTTTTCTGTCCAACAATACCAACGGCCCCGTCGACTCGACGCAATGGGCCGTCTCCATCTACAACCCGAGTAGCGCCAACACCGTCAGCGTCAACACCGTCACCTTCTACGCCGTCTGCGCAGTGGTCAGCTAGCCGAGCTCGCGCAGGTACTCCCGCAGCACCGCCAGGTGTTGCGGGAACGCCACTTCTGGCTCCGCGATCTCTGGATGCCACTTCTTCTCCCACTCGACTGAGATGTAATCTCGGTACCCCCGCGCCTCGAGCAGACGCAGCGCCTCTTTGACCGGGACCACACCTTCGCCCAGCAGCAGCAGCTGCCACCCGTCGTCCGTCCGTCGCGCGTCCTTCAGGTGCACATTCAGGACGCGATCGCCGAGTGCCTCGAGCGCCTGGGCCGGCGTTTCGCCCATCCGCGCGGTATGGAACAGGTCCCAGACGGCGCCGATCGCCGGACTGGGCGCCAGCGCGAGCGCCCGTGCCACCGTAACCGCACTCGCGAACTCGTCGTGCGTCTCGACACCGACGCGTACGCCGGCCTGCGTGGCGTGGTCGGCGAGGCGCGTCAGCATCTCGCCGACGGCGTCGATACTGCGCTCGAGATCAAGCTCCGGCGGAGTGCGCGCCGCAAAGCAGCGGACGACTGGCACGTTCAGCTCGGCGGCCAGGTCGATCCAGGCGTGCGCTTCATTCAGCGTTGCCTGTCGCACCTCGGGCTCCGCCGTGGCGAGCCGGACCGACGTGGCCAGCACCGTCACCGGCAACTCGTCACTCGAGAAGAGTGTCCGCAGCCGCCCACGGTTGGCGCGCACGGACTCGAGGCTAATCACTTCACCGTCGAGCAAACGCAAGTCGATGCCCGCATAGCCATAGGCGCGGGCGTTCCTGGCCGTCTGTTCGAGGTCCCAGCCCGGTGCGCCAAGCGTATTGAGGGTAAATTTCATACAGTCACCTGTTCAAAGGTTACCTGCTCGCGCGGGCAGAGCCAGCGGTTATGATCGCCGGTTGCATGCAAACGCTAGCCCTGACCACCGCGGAACTGCAGCAGACGAACGCTTACTGGCGAGCCTGTAACTACTTGTGCGCAGGCATGATCTATCTGCGCGACAATCCGCTGCTCAAAGAGCCGCTCCGCCCCGAGCACTGCAAGAATCGGCTCCTGGGACACTGGGGGTCAGATCCGGGTCAGACCTTTGTGTGGGTCCATCTCAATCGGGTGATCCGCAAGTATGACCTGGATATGATCTACATTTCGGGTCCAGGCCATGGCGCGCCGGCGGTCATCTCGAACTGTTATCTGGAGGGGACGTACTCGGAGATCTACCCGGAGAAGAGCCAGGACGAGGCGGGGCTACTCAACCTGTTTCGAGCGTTTTCATTTCCTGGCCAGCTCGGGAGTCATTGCACGCCCGAGGTTCCCGGGTCCATTCACGAAGGTGGCGAGTTGGGCTACAGCGTCTCGCACGCGTTTGGCGCCGCGTTCGACAACCCCGACCTGATTGTGAGCGTCGTGGTCGGCGATGGCGAGGCAGAGACCGGACCACTGGCCACCGCCTGGCATTCCAACAAGTTTCTGAATCCGATCCGCGATGGCGCCGTGTTGCCGATCCTGCATCTCAATGGCTACAAGATCGCGAACCCGACGTTGCTGGCCCGCATCTCGCCCGAGGAGCTCGAAGATCTGTTCAAAGGCTACGGCTGGACGCCGCACGTGGTCGCGGGTGATGACCCGGACACGATGCATCAGCAGATGGCCACGACGGTCGAGCGGTGCGTGCAGCAGATTCGATCCATCCAGCAAGTGGCCCGGCAGACCGCGAAGCCGGAGCGGCCCCGCTGGCCGATGATCGTCCTCCGCACACCCAAGGGCTGGACTGGACCAGGACAGGTCGACGGCCACCAGGTGGCAGGCACCTGGCGAGCCCACCAGGTGCCGGTGTTGGACGTGCAGTCCAATCCAGAGCATCTGCGGATTGTCGAGGAGTGGATGCGCAGTTATCGACCAGCGGAGCTCTTCGATGCGCACGGTACGCTGGTTCCCGAACTCAAAGCCCTGCCGCCCACCGGAGCGCGGCGGATGAGCGCCAACCCGCATGCCAACGGCGGCAAACTGCGCAAGGCGCTCAGTCTTCCAGACTTCCGTGAGTATGCTGTCTCGGTCGACCATCCAGGCGGGCAGGAGATCTCACCCACCGAGACGCTGGGCAAGTATCTGCGCGACGTGATGCGCCGTAACATGACTAGCTTTCGTCTCTTCAGCCCAGACGAGAACGCATCCAACCGCCTGCAAGATGTGTACGCCGCCAGCAAGAAGACCTGGCTGGCGGAGCTCCGACCGGAAGATGCCGACGGCGGTGACCTCGCACCGGATGGCCGGGTGATGGAGATGCTCAGTGAGCACACCCTCGAGGGCTGGTTGGAGGGCTATCTCCTGACTGGACGTCACGGGCTGTTCAGCACGTACGAGGCCTTCGTCCACATCATCGACTCCATGTACAACCAGCACGCCAAGTGGTTGGAAAAGTCAAAGCTCGAGCTCGACTGGCGGCATCCTATCTCCTCGCTCAATCTGCTGATCTCGTCGCTTGTCTGGCGGCAGGATCACAATGGTTTCACGCATCAGGATCCTGGGTTTCTGGATCTGGTCAGCAACAAGAGCGCCGATATCACGCGCATCTACATGCCGCCCGACGCCAACTGCCTGCTCAGCGTGGCGGACCACTGCCTGCGCAGCGAAGACTACGTCAATGTCGTTGTCTCGGATAAGCAGCCGCACCCGGTCTATCTTGACATGGACGCCGCGATCATCCATTGCACGAAGGGCATCGGCATCTGGGAGTGGGCCAGCAACGACGGCGGCGCGGAGCCAGACCTGGTGATTGCCAGCGCTGGCGACATCCTGACCAAAGAGGCTCTGGCCGCGGTCGTCATTCTCCGGGAGAACTTCCCGGAGCTGAAGATCCGGTTCGTCAATGTGGTCGACCTGTATCGCCTGCAGCCGGACACGGAGCATCCGCATGGGCTCTCCGCGCGTGACTTCGACTCCCTGTTCACGCGCGACAAGCCGGTGATCTTCAATTTCCACGGCTACCCCTGGCTGATCCACAAGTTCACCTATCGCCGAACGAATCACGCCAACATCCACGTCCGGGGCTACAAGGAAAAGGGCAACATCAACACCCCGCTGGAGCTGCTCATCTACAACCAGGTGGATCGCTTCGATCTGGCGATCGACGCGATCGATCGGGTGCCGAAGCTGCAGGGGCCGGGCGCGCACCTCAAAGAGTGGCTCAAAGGCCAGATCATCGAGAGCATCAACTACGCCGATACCGAGGGTCTCGACAAACCCGAGATCCGGAACTGGAAGTGGCCCCAGGCCGCCAGCTGAGCATCGGCGCGCTCATTCCGCGGCGACACCGGCTGCCCGCGCCGCTCCGCTCGCTCCTCCGCTCCGGCACTCTGGGATAGATGACTTGCAGTCGCCCTGCGGGAGCTTGCTGAGCCAGCCGCGGTAGCCGCTCGTCGCTCACGGTTGACCCAGAACTGGTCTGGGCATGCGGGCTGCATCCTACCCGCTGGGGTGGCTAGACACTGCCCCGGCGGGTGTGGTGGGCCGCTGGCTCCCACGCGATGATCAGTGAATACTCCATCAGGAGGAGCGATGAAATGGCGATGATCACCGAACGGCCACCGACCGCGGCTCCACAGGATCCCACGCCTGAATCGCCGCGCACGCATACGCAACGCTCGAGCTGGCTCAAGCGCTACCAGCAGCATCTGTGGATTGGCGGCGTGAGCCTCGCCGTGATCGTCGCGTTCATCGTGCCGAATGCGCTGGCGCCCGTGGCGCCGACGGGCACTCAGACCGTCGGCAGCGCGCCGACGATGACCGCGATGCCAGGTATGGCAGCCGCCGCGAGCCCGGACATCAAGCCACTGCCCGCCGATCTGAAGCCGCTCGGCGCGCCGCAGATCGCGCCGCCCATCACGCGGACCGAGCCGGCGTACGTCAAGTTCAACCTGGAGACCAGCAAGGTCACGGCCCTGATGGCGAATGGAGTCGCCTACGAGTACTGGACGTTCAACAATACCGTGCCGGGACCCATGCTCCGCGTACGCGAAGGCGACACGGTCGAGATCGACCTCAGCAATGCCGCGGACGCCGGGGCGATCCACAGCATCGACCTGCACGCGGTGAGCGGGCCAGGCGGCGGGGCGAAGGTCATGCAGATTCTGCCGGGGGACGATGGCTCCTTCAAGTTCGAGGCGCTCACCCCGGGCGTGTACGTCTACCACTGTGCGACCCCGATGGTGGCCCAGCACATTGCCAGCGGCATGTATGGTCTCATCGTGGTTGAGCCCAAGGCCGGACTGGCGAAAGTCGACCACGAGTTCTACCTGATGCAGGGCGACTTCTATCTCCAGGGCCAGCGCGGCGACCAGGGCCTGCGCGCCTTCGACGTCAACAAGATGCTCGACGAGCGGCCAGACTACGTGCTCTTCAATGGCGCCGTCGGCTCGCTGACCGGTGACAACGCGCTCAAGGCGAGCGTCGGCCAGTCGATTCGCATCTTCTTCGGCGTGGGCGGCCCAAATCTGACGTCGAGCTTCCACGTGATTGGTGCGATCTTCGACAAGGTCTTGCCAGAGGGCTCATTCACGAGCCCACCGGAAACCAACGTCCAGACCACCCACGTCTCGGCCGGCGGCGCGACCGTCGTCGAGTTCACCGCGAAGGTGCCCGGCACGTATTCGATCGTCGATCACAGCCTGGGACGCATGGAGAAGGGCGCCGCGGCCCAGATCGTGGTCGACGGCCCCGACCAACCCGACCTGTTCCAATCGATCAAAGCCGGGGCCGGCGGCTCCGGCGGCCACTAACGAGCCGTCAGTCGAGCTCGGACGTCACGGGTCCCAGCCGACCCGTCGTCTCAACCTCCAACTCGGCCGCGAGTACGCCTTGCAGCATGTCCGCGAGCGAGAGCGGTACTCCGGCGTTGCCGTAATAGGCCGTGTCGGGCGGTGGGGGTGAAGCCACGAGATGCGCGACTTGCTTGCGGAGGCGTCGATGTGCCTCGACGTACCGCGCATGCGCGTCCTCAGGCAGTGCTTCGTCCAGCCACGCCGCGTAGGCGTACCAGCGGGCCACGTGGTGGAGGACTCGTTCGAGGGTCCAACCGCCGTTCGGCGGCTGCCAGTCCAGTTGAGCGGGCGTGAGACCGGCGGCGCGGCGCGTGAACAGCGCCATGACCCGATCGACGCGCCAGAGCCACGCCGCGAGCTCGGACTCGGTCACCGGAAAGGTGTCTTCATCGAACGTGACGTCCGACGGCGCCCAACCGTCGGTCGGCACGGGCACGACGCCACGATCCTGCCAGTCGAGCCACTGCTCGAGTTGATTGAAGTGGTCGAGCGCGTGATCCGCCACGCGCCGCAGGATCTTGCGCGGCGTCATCGGATAGATGTACCCGTCTCGAGCGCTGATCGACACGATTCGCGACGGGTCGTACCGGGTCAGGTGCTCGAGGTACTGACGCGTTCTGGCGTAGCCAGCGACCAGATGCGCGACCGGATCCGCGGGCACCGGCACCAGGTTGAGCGCCGCAAATGCTTCGAGGTCGGCCAGACTGGCCAGGGTTGCCCGGTCAATGCGGGCGTCGGCGGCGCGAGCCAGCGTTTCCGCGTGGGCCTTATCGAGATCGGTGAGCCAGTGCGCCTCCATATCGGTAAGCGTACTCGGGTATGCTGTCCGTAGTTGACAGCCATTCAATCGCTCGTCGCTCAGGAGATCCTGGACTCGCGCGGGAACCCTACCGTGGCGGTCGTGGCAACCCTCGCGGACGGCAGCACCGGGTGGGCGGGCGTGCCGTCGGGCGCCAGCACCGGCAGCCGCGAGGCGGTCGAGCTTCGCGATGGCGACCCCAAGCGGTACGGCGGCAAGGGCGTCCGGACCGCGGTCGCCAACGTCGAAGGGCCGCTCGCGAAAGTGGCGCTCGGACGCGACGCCGCGGACCAGGCGGGCCTCGACCGCGCATTGATCGACGCTGACGGCACGCCCAACAAGAGCCGCCTGGGCGCCAATGCCATCCTGGGCATCTCCCTGGCCGTCGCGCGTGCCACGGCGCAGAGCCGCCGCCTGCCGCTGTATCGGTACCTGGCTGAACTGGTGGGGCGGAAACCTGGTCCGCTACCGGTCCCCCAGCTCAACATCCTCAACGGCGGCAAGCATGCGGAGAACTCGACCGACCTGCAGGAGTTCATGGTCTTACCCGTCGGGGCACCGACGTTCTCCGAGGGTCTGCGCTGGGCGTCCGAGATCTACCATCGGCTGGGACGGCTCTTGCACGAGCGAGGGCTGGCCACCACCGTCGGGGATGAGGGTGGCTACGCACCGAGTCTGCCGAGCAACGCGGCGGCGGTGGAAACAATCGTCCAGGCGATCGCACTGGCGGGCTACTCGCCTGGCCAGCAGGTCGCGATCGGGCTGGATCCGGCTTCGAGCGAGTTCTACGCGGACGGGCGGTATCAGCTCCGGCGTGAAGGCCGCGCGCTGACGAGCGAAGAGATGGTCGACTTCTATGCCGATTGGCTGGATCGGTTCCCGATTGTGAGCCTCGAGGATGGTCTCGCGGAGCAGGACTGGGACGGCTGGGGGCTACTCAATCGGCGGCTGGGCGACCGGCTCCAGCTGGTCGGCGACGATGTCTTCGTGACGAATCCAGCCATCATCCGCGAAGGCATCAAGCAGCACACCGCCAACTCGGTGCTGATCAAGCTCAATCAGATCGGGTCGCTGACCGAGACGATCGAGGCGGTCAAACTCACCGAGTCCGCCGGCTGGACGGCGGTCGTGTCGCACCGCTCGGGCGAGACACCCGACGCGTTCATCGCGGACTTCGTGGTTGCCCTGGGGACCGGTCAGCTCAAGACCGGCGCGCCCGCGCGCGGCGAACGGGTCGCCAAGTACAACCGTCTACTCGAGATCGAGCGCGAGCTGGGCGCTGACGCCGAGTACGCCGGAAGAGGTGCGTTCTCGAGAACGGGCCGCTCCTCCGGCGCACTCTGATCTGAACTGTCAGGCCGGCCGACGAATGCGCAGGCCGACCGGCTGGCAAAGCCGCCGGACCCAACTGCCGACCGCGGCCAGGGGCCGCGTCGCGCGTCGTGGCTGAGAAGGTCTGAGCTGGTTCGCGAGCCGTTCCCGGGCTGCTTCGGCGAGCAGGTCCGCCTGCCTCGCCTTGGCAAGTTCCATGAGCATCCAGTGATCCATCATGGCTGGCTCCTCGTGTTTTGAGATGCCCCAAACGTAAGCCAGCGACGTCGACGAAGCTGTCAGCCGGCTTACACCACACGTGTCGCCAGCATGACAGTCCGTGGGCGATTGACCGCGCGAGCTTGAAGCCCACGCCAGGTATGCCGGGCAGAACGCGTCAGGTCCTAGATCACCGAGAACACGCGTGAGGCCATCTTGCGACTCGACGTCGCGAGGGACGCCGCGTCGGTCGATGCCTCGAGCGGGTCGTTCATGTGGTGGACCAGCGCGGTGAGGCACAACCAACCACCCGGCGCACCCACGATATCGGCACTCAATGCGAAGCTGGCGATGCCAGGTGAGTTCACCGCCACGCCGGACAGCGTTTGCACGCCCACGGTCGTCCAGCCGTCCACTCGAAACGCCTGACCGGCGAGGGCGGCGCCGGCTCCGTCCGCCAGCGGCAACGGTGGGACATGATCTTGGAACCTGGATGCCAGGAGCGCCACGTACACGTCGCTTACTGGTGCGTTGGCGCGGTTGTGGACCTGGACG
Source organism: Chloroflexota bacterium (assembly GCA_035309865.1). Classification (GTDB taxonomy): domain Bacteria; phylum Chloroflexota; class UBA6077; order UBA6077; family CF-72; genus CF-72. The sequence goes on along the minus strand of DATGER010000062.1, from coordinate 24,112 downwards.
TAGACATGGCTCATCGATGCGCTCTGGCTTGGAATGCTGTCCGTCTCGGCGATCGAGCGATTGGCAAATTGGAGGAAATCGACGTTCTCCGCAAGCACGAAGACGCTGATATCCGGACTCGTCCCCGGTCCAGCCGCGGGGACCGGGTACACGCCGCGATCCAGCGCGGTTCGCCGGATGTACAGCTCGGGCTGCAGCAGCGGCTGACCACCGAGGTAGTACTCGTACACGCCGCGACCGTACGTCGCCGCGCGCAGCAGGGCTTTGGACGGATCAGGATGAAACTGCAGGTCGAGCACCGGCGCCTCGGGCAGATCGCGCGAAAAGTTCTCCCAGTGCTGACCGCCATCGGTGGAGCGCCAGACCCCGACGTCGGCCCCAACGAACATGGCGTCGAAGTGCGTGTCGACCGCGAGCGCATTGAGCTGCATGGGTGGCAGACCGCCATCGCGCCGGTCCCACGGCGAGGCTGGCCCGCCAGCCGGCCGTTGCCCATCAAATCGCATGAGATGCGCGTCTGCCGCAGACCCGCCCAGGGTCACATAGATCGAGTCCCCGCTCGGATCATGTGGATCCACCGCAATGCTCGTTATTTCCCCGGGCGCGGTCGGTACTGGAGGCGGCGGTTGGTTCGGATCCGGAGGCTTGACCGGCGGCGGCAGCGGTTGTTGGGTCCACGCTCCGTTGGCCTGCACAAAACGGTACACGCTGCCAGCTCGCGTACCCGCGTACAGTTTGGTGGGCGAGGCGAAGCACAGCGCTCGAATCTCGTCGTCGAGCCTGTCCTTTTCAAGGTCGTTGGCTGGGATGGACTGCCACGTCAGGCCGAAGTCCGTGCTGATCCATGGCCGTTCTGAGCCAAATGCCAGCAAGTCAGCCTGCGCTGGGTCGGTCTGGTCGGGCGGGTTGCCGACCAGGGGTGGATAGAACAGCACGTTCTCGTTGTCCGCCACCACTGGAACCGACACGTCCGTAAACGACGCGCCACCGTCGACGGAGCGGCGAAGCTTGGCGTCGACGTAACCCGAGACGATCTGGTTCGGGTCGGTGCGCTTGATGACCGTGGCCCCGCCATCGCCCGGGGCGACCGGGACCCAGACCTCGTCGCCGCTGAAGCGCAGGCAGCCGTTGTCCTGGGTACCGCACAGGAGGATCGCGTCGTTTTGCGGGTGCTGGGCGACTGCGTTGCAGCTGATCGTCGACAAGCCGAGGTTGCGTGACGCGAAGATGTCGCCCGCGCCAGCCGGGCTCGACGAGTAGAAGACTCCCCCGTCGGTGCCGACCCACAGCTGGTTGGGATCGCCGGGCGTGAACACGAGCGCGTGAATGTCGGCGTGGAGCGAATTGCCGATGAACGTCGCTTCCAGTGACGCGGCGGCCGGGGACACCTTGCAACGATAGACTGCCCCGGAATGCGTCTCGCCGACCGAGGCACCGCCAATATAGACGGTATTTGGGTCGCCCGGGGCAACGGCGATCGCCTGCGCGTAGTAGCCAAAGAGCGGAATGTCGGGGCCATTCATGAAGCCCGCGGGCACGCCGTCGAGGTTCTCCCACTGCGCGTCCGGCCGGGTGAGATCAAGGCGCAGGACGCGCTCGTTGTGGGTCAGCGCATACAGGACCGGCGGATCAGTGGCCGGGACGGCCAGGCTGACGCGGCCGCCGCCGACGTCGTCTTCAAGGGCGAACCCGGCCAGACCAGCGGTGGGTTTGGGCGGGATTGTCGCCATCGGCGTCCACGTCGCCGCGTCGCTCGATCTGAAGACGTGACCGTCGGCACGGGCCACAAAAAAGACTGTCGCGTCCCCTGACGTTGCCGCGACCACGCTCGTGACCGATCCGATATTAAATTCAGTCTGCCCGATCGCCGCGACATACGCCCAGTGGAACTCCGCGGGTGCTTTGGGGTTAACTTCGCGGCGGTAGAGCCCCTGGACCGTTGCAGCTAACACCCGCCCGGGTGTGGCGGGATCGACGGCGAGTTGGAAAAAGCCGCTGCCCACGAGCGGCGGATCGCCCTCGGCCACCGCCTCCGTCGTGAAGGTCGCTCCACCCCTGGTCGAGACAACCGCGCCGACGCCGAAGTACCCGATCCACTTACCAATTTCAGATTGGATGATCAGCACGGCGGCGTAGCCTTCGCCGGTGCCGACGTAGATGATGTCGGGATTTGTCGGGTCGATGGCAATCGCGCCGCAAGCCAGTGAATCAGACGCGGGGGCGGCCGGTGCCCCCTGGGCTGACGCGTTCATCAGTGCGGACCAGGTGCGGCCGGTGTCGTCGGACCGCCAGACTCCGCCGTTGTGCGACGCGGCATAAATCCGCTGTCCGTCCTTGGACACCGCGATGCCGGCTACCCGGCCGCTGGTGGCGGGTCTCGTCGCCCCTTCGCCCAACCGCACGACGAATGGCCCAAGTGGAATCCACCCCCGCACCGGGGTGCTGCCGGGCGCGACTAAGCTCGCCCGAAATGCATTGAGTGCATCCAGACGCAGCCTCGCAGCATCGGCGCCGGGTGACAGGCGAGACTCCACAAAGCGGTCGATCCGCCGCCCGAAACGCCCGAGGTTTTCGGTATGTGAACGCTTTGCTCCGGATGGGGGCCTCCCGGGCGTCAACATGGCGCTGCTCCGGTGGTATGTGCGCCGGCGTACTGGACGAGTGCTTCGAGGCAAAACGCGGTGGTGAGTTCCGCTGAGCCGTAGTACTGCGTAGGGTCGACAAAGAGAGCTGCGCTGGGCCACGCGCCATCCGGCTGCTGTGCGGCCAGTATCGAGTCAATGCAGCCGTCCAACGCAGCCGAAGACGCACGAGCTCGCCCGAAATTGCACAGGACGTTCGCCGCGAGCGCCGTCTCCAATGCGGTTCCGAAGCTGTTGTCGGCTTGCTGCAGGGCCAGTACCCGCGCGATCACGAGGTCGGCAACCAGACCGAGCGATGGCGCGCTCTCAACATACGCCCGGGAGACCATGTAATAGAAAGGTAGGCGGCTCGGGTAGAAGCTACTGCAGGTGTCCTCCGCCTGTGTTTCGATGACCTCGAGCAGGAATCGGAGCGCGCCCTCGCTGCGACGATTCTCGCCCAGATACAGGAGCACGTTCGCGTTGACCACGGCGTCGATATCGCTCCACTGCCCGAACACAATCAGCCAGAGCAGCGCTTCGCCATTGGGTGGAGAGGTCATTGGCCGCCCGCCGCGCGGGGCTAGCCACGTGTAGAACCGGCCTTCAGGCGTGGCGTTCGCCCCTATGACATCTTCGTTCGGCGGGAACGGGCGATTGAACCAGTGCAGGACGAACGCCGCGCAGCAGGTGTCGTCGAGGTCCGGCGGATAGAGTTGATGCCGCTCACTATCGCTGGACGCGAACCGCCAGACCGCCGGCGACTCGCGTTCGCGTTCGAGGAAGTCGAGTGCTCTTGACGTGAGCCATTCGACTCGCGGATCCGCGACACGCCGCAGGCAGGACAGGATCAGCGTCGTACCAAACGGCGACGGGAACCATTCCTCGTCGAGCATGTTCGCGTGCGGAGCGACTCGCGTGGCGAACTCGCCGTGCGGAAGCTGGGCAACGTGAAGAAACGAGACCCCCCGGCTGACTGCGGCCGCCACCTGCTGCGTCTGGCGCTGGTGCCGCACGTTGAGCTCCGCGATCAGCCGGGTCCGCTCCGGAGATGCCCGAGCAGGTGCTTGATCGCGTTCAGGTTGTTCACGTCGATGCCGTCGAGTGCGTTTTGCACGTCGATGACCGCGTGTGGATCGTCGATTCCGAAGCTATGCAGGGTGGCCGCCGTGTCGTTCTTGAGTTTTGCCAGCAACGCAGGGTTTCGCAGCGCCTCCGTGGCCAGGTCATTGAATCTGGACATCCGTCACCCAACTCCTTTCTCTCTTGTCCCGCGACGTGAGCGCGTCTAGTGTTCGCGCCAGATACGGTAGGACCTCGAGATACAGCCGGTGCTGCTCGTTCTGCAGGCGCTCCCGAGCCTCGAGGTATGCGAGGAGCACCGGACTGGACAGCCGAACGGCCTGGGCCTGCATCTCCGCCATCCACTCGCGCAGCACGCCGACCGCCCACTGGTAGCCCTCGCGGACGATCCACTCAGCCACCGACTCCGCCGGGCGTTTCCGACGGGCTGCCTCTGACAGGAAGTAGGTTGCGTTGGCGTGCAGGCGATCGGTCTGCCAGTCGCGTACGTCGTTGCTCATCTGATGCCAGCAGCCCAGCATGTTATGAAACTCCGCCCAGGAGTCAAACAGGTCGGCTCGATCGTATTTCCAACACACCGCGGCCAGCGGAATCTTGCCGGCCGAGGTCTTCTGCGCCGCGACTTCCACGAAGCGCGGGCGATCCAATTGATCGAGGCTGGCGTCTCGGGCCGTCACCTCAGCGCAGCGGAACCAGCACGCCGAATACGCCTGCCAGAAGGGATGGGCGTATGCAAAGTGACTCTGGTACGCAGCGTGAGCCTGATAGTAGAAGAAGCCGAGGCTGGGCAGGATCTCCGGGGATGGCGGCGCGTCGCGATCCATCACGTTGTCGAGCAGGCGGATGTAGTGGTAGCCGTTGATCGATGCGAACGCCAGATCGCCCTGGAACGCGCCGTCGGGCTCGCCGCGTAGCGTCTCCTCGAGCATCCACGGCAAGAGCACCATCGGGAAGGCAGCCGGCGAGCGGAACGCGTGCGCGACTGGCAAACCGCCGTACAGCGAATCAATCCAGGTTCGCACTTTCGGCGCCAGGAAGGGCGTGTGCTGGTCGAGCTCGGCGTAGAATCGCGACACCGCGGCCGAGAGCACGTCGACCAGTCGTGGGTCGTATCGCAGTTCCGGAGCCGTGAGCAGCGTGGCCACCCTCATACTAACGCTGCCGCGCCAGGCTTTCGCGCGCCAGGGCCAGATCGTGGACTGCACCGCACGCCTCGAACAGCTCGCATGCCCGCCGCAAATGTTCGTTGTCTTGCGTCTCCGAACCGGATGGATGCAGGCCGATCTGGTAGTGCGTCATCGCCTGGTCGTAGCGCATGTCCAGCCGCTCTGCCGCGGCCAGGGCTGCTGCCCACGCGCGGCGTGCCGGCCCTTCCTTGCCGGCTTGCCAGGCACAGCGACCTTCGTGCAGTCGCCGGCGGGGCATGCCAATCGGAAACACGCCGGTGTAGACGCCCAGGCGTTGGCATGCGCGCCTGGCCGTGCGTTCAAGCTCGGCGATCGGCGCGGCATTTTCCCAGAGACTGACGTACACATCGGCCGGACTGGCGTAGCCGCCGAGGAAGTAATGGCTGGGATGCGTGTTGGCGGTCAGCGCCATCGCCTGGTCAGCGGCGGCGATCGCCTTTTCGGGCGTTGATTGGCGCAGGTGCGCGATCGCGTACAGGCCGTGGATCTCACGCTGCAGCGGGATGTCGACTACCTCAGCGTGCTCGCGAAAGAGGGCGGTCGCTCGATCGAGATGCTCGATCGCCAGGTCCGGCAGGCCGACCAGTAGCTGATAGGACGCGGTCTTCACCAGTGCCTCAGCCTGGTAGCGTGGATCATTCTGACGGACTGCCGCGGCCAGCAGCTCGCGGGCCAGAGCCTCAATTGGAGCGAAGTCGCCACGCAGCTCGTGGACCGAGATTATGTTGGAGACGGCGTCCATCCAGCGGCGTTTGTCGCCCAGCGTCAAGGAGAGGTCCAGGAGCTTCTCGAAGAGGTCGCGTGCGATGTCCCACTCGCCGACGCCGATGTAGTAGAACCCCGCGGCAATCCAGACAATGGGTCGGGCGAGGATGTTTTCACCCTCCGCGGCCGCATCGAGCGCGCGCCGCAGGTACGAGCGCGCCAGTTTATGAAAGGGGATCAAGCCCACCAGCGCGCCCATCTCGGCGTAGCCCTCCGCCAGCTCGGGCGGGGAGCCGGTCTGCTCGGCGGTGTTCAAGACGTGGAACACCGAGGCGATCAGCGGTAGCGCGCTCTGGTTCGAGTAGTAATACGCTTCCCCCAGTCGCACATAGGCGCGGTGCACCGGCAGCAGCCGATCCCGCTCACCGGCCCGCCGCCCGATGAAGACCGGGGGCAGTAACCGGTGGAGCAGTTGTTCGACGACCAGGCCCAACAGGCCCGCCACTCTGCCCTGCACCGTGGTCGGTAGCCGTCGATTGACGAGGGCCAACCCGGCCTCCAGATGCTTCGAGCCCTCGCTGTATCGCGACAGGTTGACCAGCGCCTGGCCGAGCTGCAGCTCCCATTGGGCCTGGCGTGCAGTGTCCGGAACCTGGCCCGGTTGTTGTTGTCGTTCCGCGTCGAGCGCGACGGCGGCGCTGAAGAACTCGATCGCCTCTTGATTGTTGTACAACCGCAGCGCTTGAATGCCGGCCCGCTCGAGATAGTCGAGCGCTTTGGCCGTATCGCCACCGAGCCGGTAGTTGTAGGCCAGCAGCGGCAGGAAAGGGGCCAGGTTCTCTGCGTGCTGGAGCTCGTTGGCCTCTGCCACCGCGTGATGCAGGTACCGACGCTGAGCAAACGGCAGCAGCGCATACGCAACCTCCTGGGTGATTGCGTGGGTGAACGTATAACGGGTGTCCGGCGCCTCGGCAGACCGGCGTATCAAATCCGCCAGCTCGAGGGCTTTGAGGTGGTTGTCGAGGTGCGGTCGGTCCGCTTCAACCGGATGGACCGCCTTGAGAATCTCGTACTGGAACGACGGTCCAACGACGGCCGCGACCTTCAGGGTCAGCTGGACTGACGGTTCCAGTTGATCGATCCGACTGGTTACCAGGCCTTGAATCGTGGTCGGCAGGCTGAGCTCCTGCCCGGCGGGCTTCGCGGACGCAAAGCAACATTCACCCTCCACCACCGCGATGAGGTCCGCGTCTCGCAGCGCGTAGGCCAACTCCTGAGCGAAGAACGGATTCCCTTCCGCACGTTTGCCGACGAACTCGACGACGTCATCGGCAATCCGCGGAATGCGTAGCAGATGGCATAAGAGCGCGCGCGTCTCCTCGGCGGGCAGACGATCGAGTCGGAGCCACGTGGTGGCGAGCGCGGGCGCCGTGTAGTCGGAGGGCAGTGATCCGGTGAACGTGCGTGCGGTCAGCACCAGGAGGATTGACGGTACCTCCTGGCTCACCTCTCGCACCAGCGACCAGGAGGCAGAGTCCATCCATTGACAGTCCTCCAGGACCAGTACCAGCGGCGAGTCCGCGGCCGCCGTATGCAACACATGCACCAGCAGGTCTTGCGTATTGCTGGCCAGGAGCTGGCCGTCCATGTGGGTGGTAATCTCGTTGTCGGGCAAGTCGACCGACAGCACGGCGTTGAGCAGGGGCGCAAGTGTCGAGAACTTCGGCTCCGCCTCCAGACTGGCCAGCACGCGTCGGCGTGTCGTCTGGACGTCGGCGGTGTGGTCCAGCCCGAACAGTTCCAGGAAGACTCGGCGCCAGGCGTGGAACGGCGTGGAGCGCTCACTGGCTTCGCTCACCCCGAAGACACACCGGATGTCGACCGCGGCCGCGTCGCTGGCAAGCGTCCGCGCGAGGTGGGATTTGCCAATCCCCGGTTCACCTTCAATGAGAACCATGCCACCCTGATGTGCGCGCAGGTCCTCCAGGAGCCGCCGGAGCGACGCGCGTTCCGAGTCGCGGCCCACGAGGCTTGACTGGAGCGGGGGTGTGTCTGCTGGTCCGGCTGGCCGGTAGACCGATACGAGGTGGTCAATGCCCTTCAACATGAACCGCGGCAGCTCCTCGAACCCGACGCGGGTTCGCGTGGCGCGATAGGTTTCTTCCTCGCAGAGCACCGCGCCTGACTCCGCGGCGACCATCAGCCGGGCAGCCAGTGGCATGGCGTCGCCGTTGATGTCGTAGTCGCGGCGCCGCGCGTTGCCGATGCGGCCGCAGAACATGCGGCCCGTTGCGACACCCACACCGCAGCCGAGGCCCAGTTCTTCAACCGTTCTGCGGATGGCCAGTCCGGCTCGCACACCACGCAGCGGATCATCTTCATGCGCCGCCGGCGGCACCCCGAACACGGCGACAAACCCGGTGCCCTTGTCGTCGATCCGCATGTCCTTCACGAAGCCTTCGTGGCGCCGGATGACCGCCTCGAGCCCGTGCATGACCCGCTCCAGCTCGTTCAGCGCAGTGGCGGACTGATACGCGATGCCGACGATATTCGCGTACACGACGGTGACCGTCCGAAACTCGGCCAACCATTCGGCCTGGCCGGCGTCCAGACGGGTGAGGACCGTTTCGGGGATGTACGGACGCAGCTGGCGTTCGTCGACTGGCAGGGTCGTGCGATCGGCGGAGATCGTCTGCGCCTGGACTCCAGCATGCAGATCCATCAGGGCAAAATGTCCGTCCGGGAGTACGACCTGCTTGCCAATCCCAGCGGTGAGCGCGCCGGCTCGAGTTGACAGCGTCACATAGCCCGGATGCGCGTGGGCCGCGGCCGCCTCGAGTTGGGACAGTGGCTCGCCGGCGATCAGGACTCTGCGCCGGCCGTCCAGCCCGGCCACCGCGGCCACCAGCACGTCGCCGCACACGACGGTCGGTTTTCCTGACAACCGCAGGCCGTTGCTGACTTCGAAGCTGCTGAAGCCGGCGGCCACGGCGATACCGCACTCCGCGGCTCGGCAGGTGACGGCGCCCAGGTCATCCTGTGCCCCGGGCCAGACGACGAGCAAGGCGTCGCCCAGGAATTTGACGACGTCACCACCGTACGCCGACACCAGCTCGATGAGCGGGTCCCAGAAGTCATTCATGATCAGGGACAGCTCCTCGACGCCCTGCTGACCTCGTTGCTCGAGCAGCCGCGTGAGCGCCGTGAAGCCCACGATGTCCACGAAGAGCATTGCCGCGGGAAAGGCCTCCACCCATGAGGTGTCGGCCGAGTCAGGCTTCGCCGCCAGGTGGCGCGCGACCACCCGCGGCACATAGCTGAGGAGCGTCTCCTTTGGCGTCGCCAAAACCATCGCAGATGCTCCTACGGACTCAGCAGTCACGATGCCCCCGATCGTGGCCGGCCGCATCGTATCATGGCCAGGTGTGGCCTGGTGGTCTCTGATCGAACGCCTGCGCCGCGGGCACCGGCGTGTCCGCGGCTTCGATCAGGCGGTCCGCGATGCTGGGGGCGTGGTCTCGCGCGTTGACCGCGGCATCCGCGAGGTCGCGACCGACAGGATCGTCGGCAGCGTCAGCCGCTGGCAGAACCTGCGCAGCGATTTCTTCTACCGAACCGGCCAGGCGATGACGCAGCGCTTCGTGCGCATCGGCCAGGCGATGGCAGCTGGCAAGGCGTTGCCGCCACTTGACCTGTACAAGCTGAAGCGGCCCGCCAGCACGTCCGGGCAGGCAGCGCCGAGCGAGTACTACGTGGTGGACGGCCATCACCGGCGGGCCATGGCCGGCCTGTTGGGTCAGGACTTCCTCGACGCGCATGTCACGGAGTACACCGTCGCGGATCCACTTCCCGAGTCTCCCACGTCATCCCCGCTGGTAGACCCACTACCCGAAGCGTCCGGGTCTCCGCGGCTGGCTCGGGGCGCCCTGTTGTCGACACTCCTCGGTATGCGGGGCGAGGACGCCAGACTGGCGCACGTCCTGCGCAGTGTGCGGCTGTTTCGCGATGCGCCAGCGCGCGACTTGCTCGCGGTGTGGCGCGCTCTGGTCGAAGCGCCAGTGGCGGCGGGCGAGGTCATCTGCCGCCGCGGTGAGCCCGGCGACCGGTTCTACGTGATTCGGAGCGGCAGCGTCGAGGTCCGGCTGGGGACCGGCCAGACGGGGGTGAGTCTGTACCGGCTCGGGCCGGGCGATTGCTTTGGCGAGATGGCGCTGCTGATCGGCGCCGCGCGGTCCGCGGACGTCGTCGCGCTCGAGGACACGGTGGTGTGGACGCTCGAGCGGCGAGACTTCGATCGGCTCCTGAATCTCAGCGTGCCGCTGCTGCGGGCGCTGAACCGGTCCCTGGCCGAGCGGCTCGCGATGTCCACCGGCGTGATCGAACAGGCGGAGCTCGCCGGGCCGCCCACCGGACCGGCTGGTTTGCGATTCGGCCCATACCGGGTCATCGCTCAAATTGGCGTCGGCGGGATGGCCGTGGTGTACTGCGCTGCGCGCGAGGCAGACGGCCTCACGGTCGCCTTGAAGGTGTTGCCGGTCAGTTGGGGCGATGCGCCTGAGCTGCGCGTCCGATTGGAACGCGAGTCGGCGATGCTGCGCCAGGTGCACCATCCTGGCGTCGTCCACGTGCTCGACGTCGGCAGCGTCGCGGACCGCCAGGGCGGTGGAACGTACGTGGTCATGGAGTGGCTCCCCGATGGGCTCGATCGCGTGATGCGGGCCCGATACCCGATGCCGCTGGATCCGGCCCAGGCGGTGACCATCACGCGCAAGGTGGCCGAGGCGCTGGCCGCGGTCCACGCCGCCGGCCTCGTCCACCGCGACGTCAAACCGTCGAACATCTTGCTGCGGTCCGACGGTGAGCCAGTCCTGACCGATTTTGGGATGGCCGCCGCATTGGGCGACATTCTGGCTGAGCGTCGCCTGACGCCGCCCAACGTGCTCGTCGGCACCGCCGACTACCTGTCCCCCGAAGCGATTTCGGGTGAAGCCGTCGATGGTCGTGCCGACCTGTACAGCCTGGGCGTGGTGCTGTACGAGATGCTGACCGGCTTCGTGCCGTACGCGGGTCGCGACCCGTACGAGACCATGCGGGCGCATTGCGAGGCGCCCGTGCCACCGTTGCCGGCCGAGATACCGCTGGGCGTCCAGGCCGTCGTCGCGTGCGCGCTCCAGAAGCGCCGCGAGGACCGCTTCACCACGGCTGGGGTGATGGCGGTTGCCCTCGCGGCGCTCGAATCCCCGTCAAGCGGGGGCAATCTGACGACGAATGCTCGCGATGAAGCGTCGGCACACCTGACCGACTGATAACCTCGGGGCGCGCCTGCTGGGCGCTGTCGGGCGCGCGAAGTGTCGACTCGACTCGGCGGCTCGGCGTCTGCGCTCCGCCTCCTGGCCGATTTCGATGTGGCGTTGCTGCGCCAGTCTGAAGAGTGTTGGATCAAGCATGCCCCGAGTCTAGAGACGGACTCCAGGCGCGTATGTAAGCTGGCTTACTTTCAGGAAATTCGGTTTTGCAGACCGGGCTTGTCGAGCACGATGACGCGGCCTTTTTCCAGTCGGACCAGACCTTCGTCCTGGAACAGGCCTAACCACTTGTTGAGCGTCTCGCGAGTCGTGCCGGCCAATCCGGCCAGATCCGTCTGGCTGAGGCGAGGCGTTCCGGCCGTACCGCCGGCCGTTGGGGCGTCCGCCAGGCGGAGAATAGTCCGCGCCAGACGCGCCGGCACGTCCAGGAACGCCGCATCCTGAAGCAGCATGGTGTCCCGCCGCACCCGTCGGCTCAGGATCGCCAGCAGCTCGATGGCCAGCTGCGGCCGCTTGAGCAGGCAGTCCACGAACTCCGCTCGCCCCAGCAGCAACAACTCCGACGGCTCAATCGCGACGCAATCGGCTGACCGCGGCTCGTCGTCGAGGAGCGCGAGCTCGCCGAACACTCCGCCGGAGCCGACCAGATCGATGATGATCTCGCGTCCCTCCGGGGACGTAAGGCAGAGTTTGACCCGCCCGGTTTGGACAATGCACAGGCTGAGGCCCGGATCGCCCTGGTAGAAGACCTTATCGCCGCGCCCGTACCGCCGCCGCCGCAAGTGCTGGGCGAAGTCTTGCAGCGCTTCCGCGGGTAGCCGCGCGAAAAGCGGCACGTGCGACAGCATCTCAACTTCGGTCATCGTCCGGCCGAACGTTGTCAGATTCCCTTGTTCTCGAGGATAAGATGACCCACCGCGGTATTCGAGGCAGGGACGTGGTAGAAGCTGTGCACCAGCTCCACCTCGTCGTCGAGCGCACCCCGCATGATGAGCCACATCACCATTTCAACGCCCTCTGAGCCCGCCTCGCGCAGGTATTCCACGTGCGGCATGCGGCTGAGTCCGCCTGGATCGCTGACCAGCCGGTCGAGGAAGCGGGCGTCGAATTCCTGGTTGATCAGCCCAGCCCGCGGGCCCTGCAGCTGGTGCGACATGCCGCCCGTCCCGAAGATCACGACCTTCAGGTCCTGATCGAAGGCCTCCACCGCCCGGCGGATGGCCTTGCCGAGCATATAGCAGCGGTTGCCGGTGGGGGGCGGATACTGCACCACGTTCACCGCGAGTGGAACGACCTTCAGTGGCCATTCGGTGGGCTCGCCAAACATCAGGGACATCGGCACGGTCAGCCCGTGATCGACATCCATCTGGTTGACGATGGTCATGTCGAATTCGTCGAGGATCAACGCCTGCGCGAGGTGCCAGGCGAGCTCCGGGTGGCCGCGCACGGTGGGCACCGGCCGCGGGCCCCAGCCCTCGTCGGCGGGCTTGAACTCCGCCGCGCAACCCAGCGCGAACGTTGGAATCAACTCGAGCGAAAAGGCCGATGCGTGATCGTTGTACACCAGGATGACGACGTCCGGACGAAGGTCGGCGATCCACTTCTTGGACGGCTCGTATCCCCGAAAGAGGGGTGCCCAGTACGGCTCCCGGGTGCGTTGATTGTCGATGGCGGCGCCGATAGCGGGGACATGCGAGGTCGCCACGCCGGCAACGATCCTAGCCATGCTGCGGCCGACCTTCCCATTCCGACTTGTAGCGGTTGCCGTCTGGCGAGCGGCCACCGTGCAGCATCATGTCGGCGTAGTCCTGCTGGGTCATTCCCGTCATCGCGGCGGCGAGTTGCTGGAAGGACATGCCGTCGGTCGCGCCGAGCTTGGCGGTGAAATAGATGTTGCCGCCGAGCTCGATCATACGGTTCCAATCACGCGCCAGGAGGGCCTGTTTTTGCTCGGCCGTCATCGGGAAGCGTTCCAGGTAGCCGGCTTCGTCAGCCTTGAACGCCGCGCGGTTGGCCGCCTGCATCAACGACATGCAGAACTGATTGAGCCAGTAGCCCTGGCGCGAGCGCTGGGCATCGAATACCGTCGTGCCCGGGATGTCGTCGTAGTCGTGCACGGTCATGCACGCTAGCCTAGCGCACGCACGATGCGCCCGTCGGGGCCAACGTCTCTGGGACGTGCCCCCGATAGCTCGACGCGACGCCTGGTCCGAGTCAGGTAGCGGCCCGAGGTTAGTTCAAGTTGGGCAGCGCCTGCGTGCCTTCGAGGCGGACAGATCGCAGGTCGTCAGGTTCCAACCGAGGAATCGCAGAATCGTCGGTGCGATCTGACGTGTCTCGACGTGGGCGGTGACGACACCGCCGTGATCTTCGTCGGCGTTGCCCGTGAGCACGATCAGCGCCACGTGCGTATCGTCCGCGGCGAAGCCGCCATGCTCGGGCGAATAATCAGGGCTTGATGGCTAGCGCAGCGTGGTACGGCTCTGCCCAGAGCATGCTGTGTTGCTCCACCGCGCGCTGGACGGCGGTGCGAAACTCCGACACGTCTTCGGCTCGCAGCCCCAGGGCGATGCGACCGGTAAATTGGCGCAGGCGATCGGGTGACTCCTCGGCTCGGTCGGTGGCGAGCTGTGGACCGAGCATGACGGTCCTCAGGCCGGCGGTGTCGAATCGGCGATACAGGCTGGCGTCGCTACAGCCGAGGTCGGCGGCGCCAGCGCCTGGCACCGCCGCCGCCGCGGCCAACAGGTCGGGCCGCACCTCGAGGTTGATCCACGGCCGCATATCCGAAGCCCGGACCACGATCCCGAGCCGTCCGCCCGGTCGGGTGACGCGGACCATTTCGGCCAGCATACGGTCCGCGTCGACTTCTTCCATCACGGTGAACGACAACGCGACGTCGACGCTGTCGGACGCGATTGGCAGCTCCTCGGCGTCACCGTGCTCGAAGGTGATGCGCTCGCTCAGACCTTGAGACCGGGTCATGGCGGCTGCCTCGTGGAGCAGGTAATCGTTCACGTCCAGCGCGTGGATCGGATTGGCGCCGGCGGTAAACCGGGTCAGCCAGCGAGCGACTGCGCCCGAGCCGCAGCCGACTTCGAGGATGCTCTGGCCGGGCTGGACGTCGGCCGCTTCGACGATCGAACGTACCACCCGGTGGTACCCGCCGCGCATGCGTTCTTCGAGACTGGGGACGATGCCGACGAACGGACCGCCGATCACAATCGTGGTGTAGTGTTCAGCCAGGACGGGCACCATCGGGTCCCACTGCGAGCGCGCGAGTGTCAGCGGCATGAGCACCAGAGGTGGTCCACTGCCGCTGATCCGATAATTGATGCCCGCGAACTCGCCGTCGCCCGGGCGGAGCGTCACTGGCTCGAGCCCTTCGCTCTGCGTGAGCTCGGCGAGGAACGCGAGCAGCGCCGGCGCGATCTCGTCGCCGCGCTCGGCGATGGCGTCCGACCAGGCCGCGTCGGCGTAGTCGTGCAGGGTCAGCTCCCTGGCCTCCGGCAGGGCCGCCAGGGCGTACGGCACCGTGCTGGCGCCTGGTCCGCGGTCGCCGTGGACGAACAGCAGGCGAGTGCCGAGCGGTTTGAACGGATCGGCCGGGACGCGGAACGAGCACACCAGGGTCATCGACACGACCGACGCTGGAGCCGCCCTGACCAGGCTCACGGCGTCGGCGGCATAGCCGCCTCCAACATGCGCGCGCCGGATGCCAAGGTGTTGGAACAGCTGGCCAAGTCGGTCGTCGACGCGCAGCGGAGGCGGTGCGGGTGTCATGTCGACTCAGGGTACCGAACAGCGACCTCAGGACGCTCCGCCGTAGTGCCGTCAGTAGAGATGACAGCTGACCTGGTGCGAGCCCCCAAGCTGGGTCACCACCGGGGCCACCTCGCGGCACACGTCCATGGCCTGCGGGCAGCGCGGATGGAAGTGACATCCGCGCGGCGGGTTCAGTGGCGACGGCATCTCACCCGAGAGCACAATTTCCTCCGTCACATCGTCCGGGTGGGCCGGCAGCGCCGCCGACATCAGCGCTTTGGTGTACGGGTGGCGCGGATGCTCGAACAGCTCATCGCCTTCGGCGTACTCGACGATGCGACCCAGATACATGATGGCCACCGCGTGGCTCATGTACCGCACGGTCGCCAGGTTATGGGCGATCAGCAGGTAGCTGAGTCCGTAGGTCGTCTGGAGGTCCTTCAGCAGGTTCATGATCTGCGCGCGAATGGAGACATCGAGCGCCGAGACGGGTTCGTCCAGGACCACCAGCTGCGGATTGAGCGCCAGCGCCCGCGCGACGGCGATCCGTTGCCGCTGGCCTCCGCTGAACTCATGCGGATAGAGGTCCGCCTGATCCGGGCGCAGCCCGACCTGAGCCAGGAGCTCGAGCACTTTACGCTGGATCTCCTGCTTGGACAGCGCGGTGTTGACCGCCAGTGGTTCGGCGACGATGGTTTTCACCCGCATCCGCGGGTTCATCGAACCCCACGGGTCCTGAAAGACCGCCTGCACATTCAAGCGGTACTCCCTGAGCTCGGCCCGCCCAAACTGGCTGACGTCCTTGCCGTGGAACAGCAAGTTGCCGCCCGAGAGTTTTTCCAGCAGCAGCACCGTTTTCGCGACGGTCGTTTTGCCGGCGCCGGACTCGCCGACCAGGCTCAATGTCTCGCCCGGGCGAATGACGAAGGACACGTCTTCCACCGCCCGCACCCAGCCGACCGTGCGCTGGAGCGCCAGGCCCCTGGTCACCGGAAAGTGCTTCTTCAAGTTCCGCGCCTCGAGCACGGATCCGCCGCTCGTCATCAGGCGACCCTCCAGCAGGCCGCGAAGTGCTCTGGCGCCGCCTCGATCGATGGCGGCTCCGCCACGTGGCAGCGGTCGAAGACGGCGTAGCAGCGCGGCGCGAAGCGACAGCCCGGCGGCAGGTTCAGCAGGGCCGGGGGCTGCCCCTCGATCGAGGCCAGGCGCTCGACTTTGCGGTCGAGACGCGGGACCGAATTAACCAGGCCGATGGTGTAGGGGTGCTGCGGGTTACTGAACAACTCACGCACGGTGGCCGTCTCGACGATTTTCCCGGCGTACATCACCGCCACGCGATCGCACATCCGGGCCACGATGCCGAAATCGTGGCTGACGAAAATCATCGCCACGTTGGTCTGGCGCTGCAGGTCCTTCAGCAGCGCCAGGTACTGTGCCTGAATCGTCGCGTCCAGCGCGGTCGTTGGCTCGTCGGCGATGATGAGCTTCGGCCGGCAGGAGATGGCGATGCCGCCGACAACGCGCTGGCGCATCCCGCCGCTCATCTGATGCGGGTAGTTCTCCAGGCGTTCCCGAGGTGAGGGGATCCGCAGCAGGCGCAGCGCCTCGGTCACCTGGTCCCACAACGTTTTGCCAGCTAAGTGCTGATGCTGCCGCAGCGGCTCGGCCACCTGCTCGCCGATGGTGTACACGGGATTGAGCGAGGCCATCGGATCCTGCAGGATCATCGAGATCTTGCTGCCGCGGTACTCGCGCATCTCCTCCTCGCTCAATTGCAGCAGGTCCACGCCCTCGAACAGGATCTTGCCGCCTACGATTTTGCCGCCAGGCTGGGGGACCAGCCGGAGCAACGACAGACTGGTCATCGTCTTGCCGGAACCGGACTCACCGACGATGCCCAGGGTTTCGCCTGGCGCGACCGAGAAGCTCACCCCATCGACCGCTTTGACCACGCCGCGCCGGGTATAAAAGTACGTCCGCAGGTCGTCCACCTGCAGCAATGGCTGGGGCCAGCGATACACCGGCTCCACTAGATCTGCCTCAGGCGCGGGTCCAGTCGGTCGCGCAGCCAATCGCCCAGGAAGTTGCCCGACAGGACCACCAGGCCAATCGCCAGGCCCGGGAAGAACGAAATCCACCAGGCGGTGTCGATCAGGCTCCGGCCATCGGAGACCATCGAACCCCACGTCGCGATGGGGGGCGGGATGCCTGCGCCCAGAAAGCTGAGTGTGGACTCCAGCAGGATGATCAGGCCGACGGACAGCGTGGCCAGGATCAGCAACGGGTTGACGATGTTCGGAAAGATGTGGGTCACCATGATCCGCAGCGACGAGCAGCCCATGATCCGGGCCTGCAATACGAAGTCCGCGGTGCGCAGCTTCAACACTTCGCCACGAATCAGGCGAGCGTACGGCGCCCAGCCGAGCAGCGAGATGGCGAGCACCACGGTCGTCAACGACGGGCCCAGGGTGACGGCCAGCAGCAGGGCGATCAAAATGCCGGGAAAGGCCAGGCTGATGTCGGTGATGCGCATCAACAGGCCGTCCACCCAGCCGCCCAGATACCCGCCAAGGATGCCCAGCGCCGTGCCGATACTGGCCGTAATCAGGATGACTACCAGCGACACGGTGAGCGACACTCGGGAACCGAAGATGATGCGGCTCAACACGTCGCGCCCCAGCTTGTCGGTGCCGAGCAGGTGTGCTTGCGTCCCGCCCGCGAACGCTGGCGGTCGGAGCCGTTCGGTCAGCGACGTGTGGAGCGGATCGTACGGCGCGAGCTGGGTCGCGAAGATGGCTGAGACGACCAGGAGCAGCAGCATCGCGGCTGGCAGACAGAAGTTGAGCTGCAGGAAAATGTCCCAGCGGCGCTGCGACCGCGCTGCTCCAGCCTCGACGACGAGCTCGGGTCGGCCAAGCGCGACGTCCATCTACGTCCGGATCCTCGGGTCAACGTAAGCGTAGGCGATGTCGACCAGCAGGTTGATCACCAGCACCACGACGGCGACCATCATGGTGATGCCTTGCACCACTGGGAAGTCCCGCCCCGAGACCGCCGTGACCAGCAGCCGGCCGACCCCCGGCCACGCGAAGACCGTCTCCAGAATCACTCCGCCGGTGATCAAGCCCGCGAAAATCGCCCCAGCGGCGGTAAGCGGCGCGATGAGCGCGTTGCGCAGGGCGTGCTTCCAGATAACCGTCCGCTCCGGCAAGCCCTTGATCCGCGCGAGCTTGACGTACTCGCTGCCCAGGACGTCCAGCATGCTTGATCGAACCAGACGCATCATGCCCGGCATCAGGGAGAAGGCCAGGACGAGCACGGGCAGCACGAAGTATTCCGGACCGCCCATGCCCGACGTTGGCAGCCAGTGCCAGTACACGGCAAAGATATAAATCGCCACGATGCCGACCCAGAAGGACGGCGCCGCCTGGCCCAGGATGGCCAGGAACTTGACCCCGTTGTCAAGCCAGGTATCTCGTTTGGTCGCCGCGAGCACGCCCAACACCAGCGCCAGCCCGATGCCCAGCACGAAGGCCAGGCCGTCAAGGCTGAGCGAGACGGGCAGCGCTTCCCCGATCATCGTCATGACGGGCCGCTGTTGGATGAGCGACTTGCCGAGATCGCCCTGCGCCATCCCGCTCACGAACAACCAGTATTGCTCGGGATAAGACTTGTCCAGGCCCCACTGGACCCGGATGTTGGCGATCTCCGCCTCGGTGGTGGTGCTGGTGCGCATCAAATCCACCGGGTCGCCCGACACCCTGACCAGCACAAACACCAGCAGCGACATTCCCAGCAGGGACACCACCGTTTGTATCAACCGGATTACGAGCTGGCGGCCCATACCAACGACTTCTGCTCTTCTTCGGAGAAGACCGTTCCCGCTTGCAACCGCTGCTTCTCTTCAGAGAAGAAACTTCCCGCTTGCCAGCGGAGGCGAACTCTGCGCCACGCAGAACTCTGCTGCTCTTCAGAGAAGAAAGCTGCCGCTTGCCAGCCGCGAGGTGCTCCGCGCAACGCAGAACTCTGCTTCTCTTCAGAGAAGAAAGCTGCCGCTTGCCAGCCGCGAGGTACTCCGCGCAACGCAGAACTCTGCTGCTCTTCAGAGAAGAAAGCTGCCGCTTGCCAGCCGCGAGGTACTCCGCGCAACGCGAAGGATGCCCACGCTGGCGACAAGCGGCGTTGCATCGCGCTCAATCAGGCCTTGTGCTGAATGCCCGAGTAGCCGTCCCACAAGCTCCGATTCACCCGGCCGGTAAATGCCCCAACATCGGGACCGACCACGAAATACGTCGGCACCGTCACCAGCTCCTCATTCACCCACATCGTGTCGTAGCCGTAGTGCATCAGGTCCTGCCACAGCTTCTTCGCTTTCGCGTCGTCAAGCTCCGTCGTGGCCGCCAGATACATCGCATCGGCCTTCGTGTCATTGCTGGTGGTGTGCACCCCCGTCGACGTGAACATATTGGCCGAGTGGTACACGTTGTTGTAGAAGCTGGGGGAGACCCACGGCCAGATGGCGCCGACCTGTTTCTCCGTCGCGTCCTTGGCTCGCACGAAGACCATGCCGTTGTAGACCGGCGTATCCACGACCTGGATGTCGGCGTTGATCCCGACCGCCTGCCAGTAGCCCTGCACGATCTGCATCAGGTCCGCGGCAACCGCGGTGGTGTAGAGGGTGGTGGTCTGCGGAGTGAACTTGCCCGGGTAGCCGGCGTCCTGCAGCAGTTGCTTAGCCTTCTCCGGATCATACGGATCCGGCTTGAAGCTGGAGTCAAAGCCCCACGTTTGCTCGCCGAAGAACCACCAGCCGCCCGGCTTGGCCAGACCCTTGTAATACGTGTCGCAGATCTCCTGGCGGTTGATGGCGTACGACATGGCCTGGCGCACGCGGATGTCCGAGGTCGGGCCCTTGGTCATGAACGTGCCCGGGAAGCTGATATTGGCGTTGGTTGGTAGGCCAACTTCCTGCAGCCGGAAGCCCTTGTCTTTCAGCTCGATCAGCCGGTCGAAGGACAGGTTGCTGATGATGTCCGCCTCGCCGCGTTCGAGCTGGGCAACGCGTGTGGACTCCTCGGGCACCAGCGTCTCGGTGATTTTCGCCCACTGCGGCTTGGGGCCCCAGTAGTCCGTATTGGCCTCGAACTCCATGCTGGTCTTGGGCGTCCACTTGACAAACTTGTACGGCCCAGAGCCCATAGGCGCGGCGCGGAAGCCATCCTGGCCGACCTTTTCGAAGTAGTTCTTGGGCAGGATGCGGGTCCAGGCAAACGGGATCTTCAACGCCCACTCGGGCTTCTGCGCCTTGAAAATGACGGTGTTGTCGTCCTTGGCGGTGATGGACTCGTTGTTCTTGAGGATGTACGGTGACCACGGGTTGGTCGACTCCTTGGAGCCGAAGCGCTGGAGGGAGAAGACCACATCGGCGGCCGTCAGCGGGTCGCCGTTCCAGAACTTGATGCCTTTGCGGATCTGGAAGGTCCACGTCAGGCCGTCCGGGCTCAGGTCGAAGTTCTCAGCGACGTTGCCGATGACGTTCCCCTGTGGGTCGAAGGTCAGCAGCGCGTCGTACATCGCCCAGCCCCAGAGGGAGTCGATCACGATCGGATCCATTGACTCCTGGCCAAAATCGGCGTTGGCGTACCGTAACGTGCCGGTCGGCGCAGCCGCCGTGGTGGCTGGCGCGGTTGTGGCCGCCGGCTTGGCGGGCGCCACTGTCGGCGCCGCGGCTGGCGCAGTGGTCGGCGCTGCCGCGGGCGCAGCGGTCGGCGCTGCGGCGGCTGGTTTGGCGGGCGCGGTGGTCGGCGCTGCCGCGGCCGGTTGCGTGGGCGCTGGCGCCGCGGCCGGTTGAGTTGGCGCGGCCGCGGGCGCGCTCGGGGCGCACGCCGCCAGGAGTGATAGGCTCATCGCCCCGAAGGCCGTCCCGCCCGCGCGCACCAAGAAAGCGCGCCGTCCCCACCGCTGCGTTTGACTCGCGTTGTCCGGCTGTCCGTGCACGATCATCCTCCCCACTCAGTTGCTCAAATAGACCTGGGCCCAGCGTACTGGCCGTGCGTCAGCTCGCCCCGCCGAGCTCCTCACCTCCAGAGATGGCGGACAGCATATCTGACTGGTGCGCGTTTGTAAGCGCTTCAAACGCGTTCAGGCTCGGGTAAAGGTAAACCCCGGCACGGTGGGTAGGCCGAGCATCGTCTTCGACCAGGCAACGGCCAGCCAATCCCACGTCAGCCCGTGGTGCGCGGCCGCGGCGTTGGTATCGCGCCAGAGACGTTGAAAGTCGGAGCTTTCGAAGAGTCCACTGCCCCCGCACTCCTCGTACAGCGTGTTGACGACCTTGCGGACAGCCTGCGCGGTGAACGCCTGATCGCGGCGGCACTTCGCGCGCTCCTCCGTGCCCACGCTGCTCGCCGGGACACGTGCGAAGCGCTGCGCATTCTGCAGCGTCACCGCGTGTACCGCATCCACCTGAGCGACGGCCTGCGCGTAGCGCGCCATGTTGACGATCAGGGCATCGTCGATGCTGCTTGACTTCGTGCGGAGGCGCTGCTCGAAGGCCTCCAGGAACCCGCGCGCTGCGCCGACCGCCGGCGCCGCCATCGCCGCGGTGAAGTTGGCCGAGGAGATCGCGCCGTACATCGGGTGGGTGTTGATCTGGCGGCCGGGGGCCGTACCGTCCTCCAGCGTCGCGTTCGCCAGGGTTCGACGCTCAGGGATAAACGCGCCGTTGACCACGATCGTCTTGCTGCCGGTGCCTCGCAGGCCGACCGTATGCCAGTCGTCGATGATCTCGAAGTCCTCGCGCGGAATCAACAGCCAGCGACGCTCCGGCTGGCCCTCGACACCCTCGCGCTTGATGGGCACGGCCGCGGTGAGCCAGTTGCAGTGGTCGACGCCGCTCGAGAAGAAGCCGCGTCCGGTCCAGCGGTAGCCACCCTCGACGGGGACGACCTCGCCGGTGCTATTGACAATCGATGACGCCAGCGTGTTCGGGTTGGCCCAGAGTTCCGCTTGCGTTTCGGGTGGGAACAACGCCAGCAGCCACATGTGCGCCGTCCACAGCATGTGCACCCAGCCCGTGGCGGGGCAGGCCGAGGCCAGCTCGATGGTCACGTCAATCATGGTTTCGCTGCCGAGCTCGGACCCACCGAAGCGTTTGGGGGTCATGAGGCCGTACATGCCGTTCTCCAGGAGATCGGTCACGTTCTCAGCGGGCAAGCGCCGCAGCCGTTCCGCGTCCGCCACGCGTTCGCGCAGCCTGGGCTTTAGACCGCGCGCCCGGTCCATGGCCTCGTCATAACTGCCAAGTACGGCGGGCCGGGTGTGCAGCGCGTATACCGGGCGCTCGTCAACCACGATCACTGGTGTACCCCCTGAGGCATGCGGGCAGCGTAGCCCGTGCCCGACGCGGGCTTCAATAGTGATGGGGGCCGAGGCTGCGGGCGGTGCGCGCTCGTCACCCTTGGGCCCGGTGCGCCCCGGGGGAAGCCCTGTATAGCGCTGGAATGAGCTACAACCAACGCTGTCGCCATGAGACTGCTGGGTGTCGCACTCGCCGCGGCGATGTGGGTCGGCGGTTGGTCCGCCAGCCCAACGCTCACGTCGAGTGCACCGCCGACAACCACTGGTGTGGCGCTCGCGCTGAGCCCGCCGATGGCATCCCACATCGTGGGCGACGTGTTCAGCCTGGCCCTGGTCCTTGACGGCGGCGGCCAGGACCTCGACGGTGTGGAGGCGCACCTGCGGTTCGACCCTGCGAAACTCCAGGTGGCGGACGCCACTGGCAGCCCGGCGTTGAGCATCGCGTCTGGCTCCGTCTTCGATCTGACACTGGTCAATCATGTCGACAGCGTCGCCGGGCAAATCGATTTCGTCGCCGGGACACTCGGTGCGCCCGGCCCCGGCGGAGTCGCCAACCTGGCGGTGGTCACGTTCAAAGCCATCAATCCGACCGACACATCTGGAACCACCGTCTCCTTCGCCACCGGTGGGCCGCGAGTTACGACGCGTGCGACGTGGAACGGCGCCGAGGTGTCCGTGTCTACTTCGAGCGGCGCGAGCATCATTCTGTATTGACGGGTCCGCACCTGCGTCTCAACCTGACCGCAACGCCCGCGGTTCCAGAGTGCAGTGGAAGACCGATGAGGCGTTGGTGGCGACCCTAGTTGACGAGGCGACCGCCCTCGAGCGCAGTGCCCGTCCGTGGACCAGCCAGTCGGAGGACGTGTTGTCTGGCTGGCGGCACCTGGGCGACCGTTTGGGGACTGCCGCGGCGCTTGGCTCGCTGGGATTGGAGGCAAGCCGGATCGGGGCGTTCGACGTCGCTGCCCGCCAGTATGACGAGAGTCTGGCGATCCTTCGGGAGCTCGGATTTCAATCACGCCTTGCGTGGACACTGGTCGCGAAAGGTGACGTCGAGTGCAGCCGCGGGCAGTATCCGCTGGCCGAGCAGGCGTACGCCGAAGCCCTCGGACTGTTCGAGAGCCTTCAACTCCATCAGGGAGCCACGCGAGCGAGACTCGATCTGGCGCGCGTCGTGGTGGCGCGGCTAGAGGTGCATCGTGCGTCTGCCTTCTCAGGCGCGCGGCGCCCGATGCCGTCCGCCGAGATCATGGATGAGGATGATCTGTACGCCTATCTGGTGCGTTGCGCGGGGCTGGCCCTCGAGCGTGGTGATGCCGAGACCGCGGCCAAGCTGGTCGGCGCAACGCAGATACGCAGCAAACTGCCGGAGCCGGCCGTGCACGTCGAGCGGGCGCGGGTCCAGCGGCGCACGCGGCGCAAGCTTGGCGAAGCATTGTTCGCCGCGGCGGCCCAGGCCGGGCAGTCGATGCGCCTGCAGTCGGCTCTCGAAGTTGCCGCTGGCATCCCCGAGTCGGATGCACACACGCAGGCAACGGACCGCCGCAGTATCACGCTGACTGCCCGAGAACGCGAAGTCGTGGCTTTGCTGGCCCTGGGCTATCGAGACCAGGAGATCGCCGACGCGCTGGTCATGACCCGGGCAACGGCATCCTGGCACGTTCGCAACGTGCTCTCGAAGCTGCGGCTCTCCCGAGTCCAGGTGGCCGTGTGGGCGGCGCGCGAGGGGTTGGTCGCGATCTGACGGACAGCCCAGCCGAGCGCCAATCCTGATTTCCCCGTATTTCTGTGGGTTTCGTGACGGTCGCGGTCGGATAGTCTGAGGGGCACCTATGTCGACGTGCCCGCACAGGAAGCCCTGGGCCGCGGTTCAGGCGTGTTCGGCATGCGTCCAGTTCGCTGGTGCTGAGGTCGCGTAGGATGCGCCGTCGACTCGCCAGTCTGGCTCGCTTCCTTCCGCTGTTGGTTGCCCTGGCGGTGCTTGCTGCGCTTGGCGATCAGCTTGGCGTCTGGCGGGCGGCGACGCTGACCGACGTTGCCGCGGCAACCGTGCCGCACAGCCTGGCGCTGAATGAGCCCGGTTCGC
>DATGER010000061.1:0-17665 GCA_035309865.1 Chloroflexota bacterium | reverse complement strand
GGCAGGTCCTGGTCGATGCTCCCCGCGTCGTCCGTCTTGACGCTGAGCACCGCCGGATCTGCCTGGACGACGGGCTGGTCGCCTCGCCCGAGGAGCTTAGTTCGGAGGCGCACCTGCACGTAGCCGTCGGCCTGGTTGTTGACCAGCAGATTCAGGTGCATCGACTCGCCCAGGTGATAGCCAGTCTGGGCGCCGCTGACCAGGACGAGCAGGTTATCGCCCTCATACTGCAGGACGCGCCCCTCGGGCGTGTCGAGGACCTGCGCCCCCGGCGAGCCACACGCCGCCGCCAACAACCCCGCCCCCGACACCAGCCCCGCAAACCAGGCGCGGCGGCTCACGACGCGGTTATCAGCCATCACGGTTCAATCTAGCAGACGTGCCGTCCTAGCTTTCGGCGTGACTCTGCCGCTGCGCGGCTCGATCGCGACTCCCGAACAACAGGGTAGTTCCTCATCCTGAGGGAGCGAGCAATGCGTGGTGCGATCGGGATCTCCCAAACACCCAGGTAGCTCCGCGTCGCGTGGGAGCGAGCGCAGCGATGCGGGCAGCCGTCGGGTAGCGTGCATCTGATACCGTCGAGTTCGTGTCCGCGTGGCGCAGTTTTCTAAGCCATCTTGAGTGCACGGCCTGCGGGCTGCGGCACGATGCCGATCGGCTGCAGACGGTCTGCACGGCTTGCGGCAAGGTGCTGTATGCGCGTTATGACCTGGAAGGCGTCAAGCAGGCCGTCAGGCCCGACGATTTCTCGCGGCGCCGCTGGGACATGTGGCGGTACGCGGAGCTCTTACCCGTCCGGGACAAAAGCAACGTCGTGTCCCTGGGCGAGGGACTCACCCCGCTCGTCGAAGTCCGCCAAGACGCGGCCCGGGCGCTCGGCCTGGAGCGCGGCGAAGTGCTGCTCAAAGACGAGGGCCAGAATCCCACGGCCAGCTTCAAGGCGCGCGGCCTGTCGGCAGCCGTGTCGCGAGCGAAAGAATTGGGTGCGCGCAGCATCGCCCTGCCAAGTGCCGGGAATGCGGGCGCGGCGGCGGCGGCGTACGCCGCGGCCGCGGGTCTGTCGGCCCACGTGGCCATGCCGCGCGACGTTCCCGAGTTGAACCGCGTCGAAGCCAGTATCTACGGCGCTGAGGTCACGCTGGTCGATGGCTTGATCAGCGACGCCGGCCGGCTCATCCGTGAGCAGGCGCCGCGCCACGGCTGGTTCGACGTTTCGACGCTCAAGGAGCCCTATCGTCAGGAAGGCAAGAAGACCATGGGCATCGAGTTGGCAGAGCAGGGCGGCTGGGGCGAAGCGTGCCTGCCCGACGTCATCGTGTACCCGACTGGCGGCGGCACCGGCATCGTGGGCATGCGCAAGGCCTTCGACGAGCTCGAAGCGCTGGGCTGGATCGGCTCGAAGCGACCGAGAATGGTCGTCGTCCAGGCCGAGGGCTGCGCGCCGATCGTGCGCGCCTACCAGAAAGGCGAGCGCCACGCCGAGCCGTGGGAAAACGCCCAGACCAGCGCCGCCGGCCTGCGCGTGCCGGTGGCTATCGGCGACTACCTGATCCTGGACGCGGTGCGCGACACTGGCGGCACCGCACTCGCGGTGAGTGAAGACGGCATCCGCGCCGCGCAGCTCGAATTGGGCCGCCTGGCGGGGATCTATGCCGCGCCCGAAGCGGCCGCCACGTGGGCCGCGACCTCAGTCCTGCGTCGCGACGGCTTTCTGCAGGGCGAGGAGCGCATCGTGCTGTTCTGCACGGGCATGGGTCTCAAATACCCCTCGCCCCTCTGAGATGAAACCACCGTCCCCCACCCCCGCTCTCTCCTTGGTCGGAGGAGAGAGCGGGAGCGTTTGTCCGCCGACCGTCTCTACGGGGGTCCGTCGTCGAGCCGGACGGGGGTCACGAGAGCGTGGGGGGCGGGCGACGATCGGGCTCCGTCACTCGTCCCCGCCACGCGTGTCTGGTGGTGTCTCAGACACAACCCTCGTATGAGCAGGGCGCGTGCCACGTTTCGCAAGATCTTGTTACGGAATACCGTCAATTCGTGAAGATTGTTACGGGTTTCAGAGCGGCGCCAGGCCGAAGGCGTCGTGCTGCCTGAGAATCTCGTAACCGACCAGGGCGCACGCCATGGCGACGTTGAGTGAGTTCGCCATCCCATACACCGGTAGCTCCACGCACAGATCGGCCGCCGACAGCGCCGCGGGCGCGACCCCGGCGCGCTCGTGGCCGAAGATCAGACACAGCGGCGGACGATAGATGCCGCCGCGGCTGTAGGGTGTGCTGCGGTGTCCCTGTTCGACCGCGACGATCTGATACCCGGCCTCGCGCAGGCGCTGCACGACGTCGGTGGCCGAGGCGTGGTACTCCCACGGCACGAACGGGATGGCCATCACCGCGGTCTTGGTGATTTCACGTTCCGCGCGGTCCTGCACATGCCGCGGCCGCGGATCACGGCCCGGCACCGGATCCGCTGGATGGCCGGTGATGCCGCACAAGTACAGGCGCTCGACCCGCAGGGCGTCGCAGATGCGGAAGATCAGACCGACATTTGCCAGGCTGCGCACGTCGTCGAGCACCACGCTGATGGGCGCTCGCGGCAGTTGGTGGAACGCTGGCGCATCGGGCTTGCGGGCGACGAGCTCGGAGGTGGTGAACGCGGGCCAGGCCGGCGAAGGCGGCGGCGGCAAATCTGGTTTCAGCAAGGCGCGTACGCCGAGAGTATGCTTCCCAATAGATAGATTTTTCTTTAGATCATCTTCAGACTTGGGCTGAGACAGGGAGAGCGGCGTATGAAGAACCGTCGAGAGTTTCTCAAGCACGCGCTGAGCGGTGGGGTCGTCCTGCTCGCCGCGGCCTGCGGTCAGGCCGCCGCGCCACCGCCGGCCACGACGGCGCCGGCCGCGGCCGCCAAACCCACCACCGCACCCGCCGCCGCGCCGACCACGGCACCGGCCGCCGCGCCGACCACGGCACCCGCTGCTGCGGCGAAGCCCACGACGGCACCGGCGGCCGCGCCAACGACCGCGCCCGCCGCGGCAGCCAAGCCCACGACGGCGCCCGTCGCAATCTCGGGCGCGACGGTCTCACTGCTGCAGTGGAACCACTTCATCCCGACCGCCGACCCCTTCTTCAAGCAACAGGCGGACGACTGGGGTAAGCAAACCGGGGTCAACATCACCGTCGAGACGATCAACGCCAACGACCTGACCGCACGCTTCACCGCGTCGATCCAGGGTCAGTCTGGGCCGACCATCTTCCAGATGCAGTACCTCGCGCCGCATGCCTATGCCGAAGGACTGTACGACCTGACGGACATGGCCAAGGAGGTCGAGGCCAAATTCGGCAAGTTCTACGACCAGGTCAACACCAGCGCCACCGTCGACGGGAAGTACCGTGCAATTCCATACAACATCTCGGGCAACGCCTTCGTCTATCGCAAGGACTACTTCCAGCAAGCGGGCGTCGCAAGTCCGCCGCAGACGTGGGACGATTTGCTCGATGCGACAAAGAAGCTGGCCGCGATTGGCAAGCCCGTCGGCCAGACATTCGCGCAAACCTTCGGCGACGCGCCCACGTTCTTTTACCCATTGATGTGGTCGTACGGCGGCAAGGAAATGGAACAGGATGGCAAGACAATTGCCATCAACTCGAAAGAGACAATTACGGCTGTCACCTTCGCCAAAACGTTGTGGGACGCCGGGCTCGATAAGAAAGCGGCGAGCTGGGACGATAGTGGCAATAACACTGCCTTCCTGGCTGACGAGATCTCGGCCACGCTCAACGGCGCGAGCATCTACTTCGTCGGCGCCGGCCTCGACGGCAAGACGCCACCCAAGCCCTGGGCGGATCAGATGGACCATTTCCTGACGCCGAAGGGGCCGGCCGGTCAGTTCGCCTGGTTCCTGGACTTCACGCACGGCATCCCCACCTACGTCAAAGGCAAGGACCTGGACGCGAGTAAAGAATATTTGCGCTACGTCTACGATCCGAAGCAGTTCGACCCGTGGTTCGAGCTGCAGAAGGGCTACAGCATCGGCCCCGGCAACCGGCTCGAACAGAGTCCCGCCTGGGATACGTGGCCCAAACCACTGCAGCCGTTCAAGCAGGCGGGCAAGATTGCCCGAGCGCTCGGCTACGCGGGCCAACCGACGGCGCAAACAAACGAAGTCTTCGCCAGGTACGTGGTCGTGAACATGTTTGCGCGCGCCGCCGTCCAGGGCATGAGCGCGGAGGAATCGGTCAAGCAGGCGGAAGCCGAAATGAAGCAGATCTACGGCTGATGCGGCCCGGTTCGCGGCGCTCGCCCTCCGACGACAACAGTTCCATCGTGCTGGTCCGGAGTAGCGCTGAACGCAGCGCCAGCCGGACCGGCGCCCGACCGGGGGTGAGCCGCACCAACGAACGCTGGCCCTGCTGGTGAGAGAGCCCGAATGACGGTCTCCACCACAGTTGCCGGGGCGCCCCAACGGCTGAGGAGTTTCGGGCCGCCCCGATGACCGTCAGTACCGCGGTTGCGGCCGCCCGAAGTGCGATTGGCGGGCGGCGTCGGGCCACGCTCGTCGAGGGCTGGTTCGACCAGGAAGGCGTGCTGGGCTACGTGCTCATGACGCCGGCGCTGCTGCTCCTGATCGTCTTCATCGCGTATCCATTCGCGCTCGGCGTCTGGTACAGCATGAGCGACGTCCAGATCTTCGGGTTGGGCAAGTTCATCGGCCTGAAGAACTACACGGACATGCTCAACAGCCCGGTCTTTCTCCAGACGGTCAAGAACTCCTTCGTCTATACCGGCTTCGCCACGCTGTTCAAGCTCGGCCTCGGCCTCGGCCTGGCGCTCCTGATGAACCAGACCTTCCCCCTGAAGAACCTCGTCCGCGCGAGTGTGCTCCTGCCGTACATCGTGCCAACGGCGCTGAGCACGCTCGCGTTTTTGCTGGCGTTCAACCCAACCCTGTCGCCGTTGCCGTGGATCTTCGGGCCGCTCCACATTCCGTACCCGCCCGCGGGATTCTTAGGCGAGCCAGGACTGGCGATGGGCGCGGTGATCTTTGTCAACGTGTGGCGGGGTACGCCGTTTTTTGCGATCTCGCTGCTGGCTGGACTGCAAACGATCCCGCAGGACCTGTACGAAGCGGCCTCGATCGACGGCGCGACGGCCCCGAATCGCTTCCGCCACGTGACGGTTCCGCTCCTCATGCCCGTGCTGACCATCGTCATGCTGTTCTCGATCATTCAGACCTTCGCCGACTTCCAGATCGTCCAGGTCCTGACGCGCGGGGGGCCGGCTGACTCGACCCATCTGTTCGCCACGCTGGCGTTCCAGGTCGGCATGCAGGGCGGGCGCCTCGGCCAGGGCGCAGCCGTGTCGCTGTATATGCTGCCGTTTCTGGGTCTGCTGGTCATCGCGCAGCTCTGGTACACGCGGCGCAACGCCAGGAACTAGAAGCGGGCACACTCGTGGCTGCCGCCGTCACCATTCTGAGGCGTCCTCGGCGACCCCTGCGCTACTACGTGAATCGCGTGTTCACGCTGTGGCTGCCGCTCGGGCTGTTCCTGATCTTCACGCTGGGGCCGTTCTATTACATGATGGTGGTCTCGCTGAAAGACCAGCAGCTCGAGGTCAACGAGCCGTCCATCAATCCGTTCTGGGTCTTTCACCCGAACCTGAACCAGTACATCGACCTGTTCGCGCGCACCCAGTTCCCGCGCTGGGCGCTCAACACCATCGTCGTCGCCTCGCTGAGCACGCTCGTCTCGCTCACGTTCGGCACGCTGGCTGGCTACGCGCTCGCCCGGCTCCGCTTCCGCGGCGCCAGCCTGCTCGGCATCATCTCGTTCGTCACGTATCTGGTCCCGCAGACGTTGCTCTTCATCCCGCTCAACATCGTCATCACGCGGTTGCCCGTCTCACTGTTTCTGGTCACGGTCGCGTTTTCGACGGTCGCCGTCGGGCTGCCGATCCTGATGCTGCTCATCCCACCCGAAAAGCGCGTGGGATGGGGACCGCTGGCATCCTGGCTACCGGGCATCCTGCTGCTCGGCATCGGCGTGTCGCTCGGCATGTGGGGGCTCACCGCCAAAGGCGCCGCGCTCAACGAGATCGACCTGGGCGGCGCGACGAACCTGTCCAACACACTGTGGGCCCTGATCCTGACGTATCCGACGTTTCTGGTCCCGTTCTGCACCTGGCTGCTGACGGGCTATTTCCAGTCGATTCCACGTGAGCTCGAGGAAAGCGCGCTGATCGACGGTGCCAGCCGGGTGCAGGCCATGCTGCGCATCGTGGTCCCGCTGGCACTACCCGGGATCCTGTCCGCGTTCATCTTCGCGTTCACGCTCAGCTGGAACGAGTACATCTACGCGCTGGTCTTTTTGACCTCGACCGTCAATCGCACCATCCCCGTCGGCGTCGTCAACGAGCTGATCCGCGGTGACGTGTACTTCTGGGGCACGCTCATGGCCGGCGCGCTGCTGGGTTCCATCCCTGTGGCGCTGGTCTACTCGTTCTTCGTGGACAACTACGTTTCAGGGCTCACCGCCGGCGCCGTCAAGGGCTAGAGGCGAGGGGTCGCCGCTGCGCTGCGTTTCTCCTGGCGAGAACCATGCGTCGCAAGGCATGCAGCGGCACTCCGGACCTGCTCCGATCCGAAGCCCGCTCGGAGCGAGCGAAGCGATGCGGGCAGCTAATTACCCATAACCAGCCCGCCATCGATATGGATGGCCTGGCCGGTCATGTAATCGGAGTCGCGGCCCGACAGGAAGCTCACGACGCCTGCGACGTCGTCGGGTTTCTCGGGGCGGCCGAGGGGGATGCCGACGATACGGCGCTTCCACGCTTCGCCGAGCTGCCAGCCTTCGATCTCGGCCCAGTCGGCGTCGATGCCCGCCCAGAGCGGCGTGTCGACGACACCGGGGCAAATACAGTTCGACGTGATGCCAGCCGCGGCGAGCACCTGGGCGGCGGTGCGGGTGATGCTCACGACGCCGGCTTTGCTGGCGGAGTAGTGGACCATGTACGGCTGCCCGCCGCGATATGCGGCGATCGAAGCGGTCTGGATCAACTTGCCGCGCAGCTCCGACCCGGGGATCACTTCTTGCTGGCGCATCCGCTTCGCCGTCGCCTGCAGCACGAAGAAGACGGCCCGCAAGTTCACCGCCATCATCCGGTCCCATTCTGCTTCGGTCACTTCCAGCAGCGGCCTGGCCTGGGCGATACCCGCGTTGTTGAAGAGCACGTCGAGCCGACCCCAGCGCTGGTACGCGGCGTCCAGCATCCGCTCGATATCGCCCGTGCGCGTGACATCCACCTGCACGGACGCCTGTCCGAGCTCGCGCGCCAAGGCTTCGGCGCCCTCACCGTTGAGGTCAGCCAGCAGGAGGTCCGCACCGTCCTGCGCGAGCCGTCGGGCGCACGCGGCGCCGATGCCGCTCGCGGCGCCGGTGATGAGCACATGGGTACCAGTGAGTCGGTCGGTCATGGGACGAGTAGATCGTACAGGCGCCGCTGCCGCTCGGCGGCGGCGCGGTACCGCTCGGTGCTGGCGCGGCGCGGCTCGAAGCGACGGCGCACCGACGGCTGCAGGTCCGCTAGAGGTTGCCGTAGCAAGCCCAGCGTCTCGAGCGCCAGCAGGCTCACCCCACGACTCGACGCTTCCGGTTCGGACGAGGCGAGCAGCGGTCGCCCGAGCACGTCGGCGACGATCTGCATCCAGGCGGGCGAGTGCAGCAGCGCCCCGCCGGTGGCGACGACCTCGCGACCGCTCGGCATTGCCTCGACCAGGATGCGGTCCACCTCGCCGAACCGCAGCGCGACGGCCTCGAGGCAAGCGCGCAGGATCTCCACCGGCCGGGTGCTGAGTCGGAGGCCGGCGATCGCGCCGCGGGCGTCGTCCGCCCAGCCGGGGCTGCGCTCGCCGGCCCAGAACGGCAACACGACCAGGCCGTGGCTGTCGGGTTCGAGTAGCGCCAGCTCGTCCTCGGCTGACTTCAGCGACGGCAGGCGCAGCGTCGCGCGCAACCACTCCAACAGACTGCCGCCATCGTTCAGCGCACCGCCGACCACGGTCCGCCGCTCGTCCACGCGATAGCACCACGTGCCCCACGGCACCTCAAACTTCGCGGGCGGCGACCAGACGACCCGCTCGGCCCCCGACGTGCCGATCATGACCGCGAAGCGCTCAGGGGTGGCACAGCCAGCACCCAGATTGCTGCAACCGCCATCCCCGACGGCGGGTACCCACGGAACGCCCTTCAATGCCGGCCAGCGCCGCACCGTCGCCGAGGTGGCCGTTGAAGTCTGCGCGAGCGGCACCAGCCGTCCGAGGTGCTTGGTGTCGAGCTGCAGCGCGTTCAGCATCGGCGTGTCCCACTCGCACGCGTGCACGTTCAGCAACCCGGTGCCCGAGGCCATCGAGACGCTGACGCCGGTCTGGCCGGTCAGCCGCTCCAGCACCAGCTCGCCGAACGAGATCCAGCGGTGCACGCGCTTGAACAGGGCCGGCTGCGTGTGGCGCAGCCAGGTCAGCTTGGCGGGCCAGTAGCTCCAGTGCAGGACGGTGCCGACGCGCGCGTGGGTGGCGCGTTCGTCGAGTCGCTCGCGCAGCCCGGCCACCTCGCCCCGGCTGCGCGCATCGAGCCACAGGTAGATCGGCGTGAGCGGTCGCCCGTTGGCGCCGACGCCCAGCAGACTGTGCCAGAACGTGTCCGTCGCGACGGCCACGATGGGCGCCCCGTCGTGCTGCTCCAGCAATTGATCCACCGCGCCGCACAACTGATCGAACAGCCGATCCGGGTCAAGCTGCGCGCCGCCATCCGGCGTCACCTCGGGCGAATACGTGACTCGGGTCAGTCGACGGGCGATGGCTCGGCCGCGCAGGTCGTACAGACTGGCGCGACAGGACGAGGTGCCCACGTCGAGCGCCAGAACGGCCCCGTCAAAGCCTCGGCTCACCGCCGTGCCACGATACACGGGACGCCAGATTTCAGACTTTCGCGGGAATCCCGGTACAGTTTTCGCGATGGAATTGGCTGCACCTTACGGCGGCTGGCGGTCGCCCATTACGGCGGCGTCGATCGCGGCCGGCGAAGTCTCCCTGGGCAACGTCGACATCGTCGGCGACGACGTTTACTGGCTCGAAGGCAAACCGCTGGAAGCCGGGCGCGTCGTGGTCGTGCGGCGCGCCGCCGACGGCACGCGCCAGGAGTTGACGCCGCGGCCGCTGTATGTGCGGACTCGCGTGCACGAGTACGGCGGCGGCGCCTATCTCGTCGACGGCTCGGGGACGGTGTTCTTTTCGAATTTCGCCGACCAGCGGCTGTATCGCCAGGACGCCGGTGCCGAACCGCGGCCGATCACCCCCGAACCCGGCACGCCGGCAGGCCTGCGCTACGCCGACGCCCAGCTCACGCCGGACGGGCGCCGGTTGGTGTGCGTCCGCGAGGTGCACACGTCGGACGGCCCGGACGCGACCAACGAGCTCGTCGTGCTGGATCCTGACGGAGACGGCTCGTCGACCGCGCGAGTCATCGCCACCGGGCACGACTTCTACTCGTCGCCGCGCATCAGTCCCGAGGGCCGGCGGCTGGCATGGATGGTCTGGGATCACCCGCGCATGCCCTGGGATGGTTCCGAGCTGTGCGTGGCCGACCTCGACGCCGACGGCTCGATCTCCAATCTCCAGACCGTCGCCGGCGGCGCGCACGAATCCATCTTCCAGCCCGAGTGGAGTCCGTCAGGCGAGCTCCACTTCGTGTCCGACCGGACCGGCTGGTGGAATCTGTACCGGCTGCGCGGCGAGACCATCGAGCCGCTGGCGGCGATGGCGGCCGAATTTGGCACGCCACAGTGGGTGTTCGGCATGAGCACCTACGCCTTCCTGGCCGATGGGCGGATCGCCAGCATCGTGAGTCAGGAAGGCCTCGATCGTCTCGTGCTCATCGCGCCCGGGATGGCCGCGCAGACCGTCGACCTGCCCTACACCGCGTACGCCCGGCGGTTGCGTTCCAGCGGCAATACGCTGGTCTTCGCCGCCGCCTCGCCCACCGAGTCGCTCGCCGTTGTGCGGTTCGACGTTGACGCTCAGCGGCACGAGGTGCTCGGCCGCAGCGTCGAGCACGCGCCCGATGCGAAGTACGTCTCTCGTCCGCGCGCCATCGCGTTTCCGACGGCCGACGGCGCCGCCACCGCGTTCGCGTTCTACTACCCGCCCACCAACGCCGACTACGTCGGCCCGGCGGGCGACCGACCGCCGCTGATCGTCGTGAGCCATGGCGGACCGACCGCCATGACCCAGGCGCAGCTGAACGTCGAGCTCCAGTTCTGGACCAGTCGGGGTTTTGGCGTCGTCGACGTGAACTACGGCGGCAGCAGTGGCTTCGGGCGCGCGTACCGCGAGCGGCTCAACGGCCAGTGGGGCATCGTCGACACGCAGGACTGCATCAGCGCCGCCCGCTACCTGGCGAGCCAGGGCGAAGTTGATGGACGGCGCCTCTGTATCCGCGGCGGCAGCGCCGGCGGCTACACCACCCTGTGTGCGCTGGTCTTCCACGACGACTTCGCCGCTGGCGCCTCGTACTACGGCGTGGCCGACTGCGAGGCGCTCGCGACCGACACCCACAAGTTCGAGTCGCGCTACCTCGACGGCCTGATCGGCCCGTATCCCGAAGCCAGAGATGTCTACTACGCGCGCTCGCCGATCCATTTCGCCGATCGGCTGTCGTGCCCGGTCATCCTGTTCCAGGGTCTCGAGGACAGGGTCGTGCCGCCCTCACAGGCCGAGCGGATGGTCGAAGCGATGCGCGCGAAAGACCTCCCGTTCGCCTACCTCGCCTTCGCCGGTGAACAGCACGGTTTTCGCAAAGCCGAGACCATCCAGCGCACCCTCGAAGCCGAGCTGTACTTCTACTCGCGGGTTTTCAAGTTCCCGCTCGCCGAACAGATCGAGCCGGTGGAGATCGAAAACCTGCCGTAGCCGCCTCACCACCACAAGCAGCACCGCTGTCGCTTCGCTCCGCTCGCTCACGCCCGGGCCGAAAATACTCCCCGGTCTCCTCGGAGGCCCCGGGAGGAGAGCGGAGCTGGGGGGTGAGGTGCGATCGTGAAGCGGGCAGCTGAGAGCGTCAGGAGATTGTCGCGCGTGCGCGATTCCTGGCCATCTGCCCCGCCAGCTCGATGGCGGCGAGCAAATTCGCCTCGTTGGCTTTGCCCGTGCCCGCGATGTCGTAGGCGGTGCCGTGGTCCACTGAGGTGCGCACGATTGGGAGCCCGAGGGTCACGTTGACCGTGTCGTCGAAGCCGGCGAACTTGGACGGGATGTGGCCCTGGTCGTGGTACATGGCCACCACGGCGTCGTATTCGCCCGCCGCGGCGCGCAGGAAAACCGTGTCGGGCGAGGCCGGGCCCGTGACGCGCCAGCCTTCGGCCCGCAATCGTTCGATAGCCGGCTCGATGTGCTCCTGCTCCTCGGACCCAAACAAGCCGTGCTCACCGCCGTGCGGATTGAGGCCGGCGATAGCCAGGTGCGGCGCATGTCCGACGATGTCGCGGGCCGCCTCGCCCGCCAATCGCGCGGCGGTGACGATGCGATCGGCCGTGACGAGCTCGATGGCGCGTCGCAGCGAGACGTGCGTCGAGACATGAACGACGCGCAGCCGATTCGAGGCGAGCATCATCGCCACGGACTTGTCGGGCACGCCGGCGAAGCGGGCCAGCAGTTCGGTATGGCCGACGCCAACCCAGCCGGCCTCGCTCAGCGCCTCCTTGTTCAACGGCGCCGTGACGATCGCGCCGACCGTCCCGTCGAGTGCCAGGGCCGTCGCGCGCTCCAGGTACTCGTACGCCGCTCGGCCGACTTCGGCGCACACCTTCGAGCGCCCGAGGTGCTCGATATCGATGTTGTGCAGGTCGATCAGGTCGATACAGCCCGGATGCTCGCCGGCCTCGACGGGCCCCTCGACCGTCCGGACTTCGAGCGGGCGCCCGGTGATGCGCACCGCGGCTTCAAGCGCCCGCCGCTCGCCAATGACCAGCGGCCGCGAGCGGTCGTAGACCTCCGCGTGCGCCAGGGCCTTGGCAATGATCTCGGGCCCGATGCCGCCCGGATCGCCCATCGTGATCGCCAGGACTGGTTTCATGCCGCTGGAGGTAGTCATGGTTGCGTTCATACTCTACCGAGTGCTCGCACTATCTCGAGCAGGGTAGCGGGGTGCCCGAAGCCGCCCGCCTTGGTCACGACGGGGACCTGGTCCCAGCGGCCGCCGACCAGGTGGCCGATCGGCACGCCGGGGCTCAGCTCGCCCGACACACGCAGACCGGTCACCGCGAGCCGCTCGCACACTTTGCGAGCCGTGGCCCCACCGGCCAGCACCACGGCGGCGGGGACCAGGCTGCCGGACCACTCGAGAACGGTGTCGGCCACGGCCTCGGCCGATTCGCCGGCGTCGCGCGCCGTCGTTGGGGGAGTGCAGAGCACGAGCACGCCGTGCGGTGACGCCGGCAACAGTGGCGCGGGGGCATCTGCCCGAACCAGGGTGAATGACCCGAGGTCGCGCAGGCGCTCGAGCTGGAGCGCGGTCGTCGGCGCGGGGCTGCCGGCGACAACCAGAATGGGCCCGTGGACAGTTGGAACCTCGAGGGCACCCGCGGCAGTTACGAGGCCCGCGACCTGGCGCGTGAGGCCGCCGGAGCCGACCAGCAGCCACTCCGAATGTTCCTGCCAGGCGGCCGCGACGCTCCGCAGGCCGGCGGATGCGTCGGTATCAAACGCCACTCGCTGCGCACCGCGTGCGCGGGCATGCTCCACTGCGCGCTCGACGTCCGCTGCCGAACTCACGAATCTGGCGCCGATCAGCGCGGTGCCTTGCATGCCCAGCGCTGCGGTCAGGCTCGCGCCCGGCGTGCCGTCGACGACCACTCGGCCCTCGCGCAGCGCGCGACCCTGCTCGGGGAACGCCGGCGCAACGACCGCAATGCGCTTGCCGCTGCCGCGCAGCGCCCCAGCCACGAGCCCGGCGATCGGCCCGCGCAGCGTCGAGTCGATCTTCAGAAAGACACGCGTGTCGGGGTCTGCGGAGCACAGCGCGCGTGCCGCCGCTTCGGCCCGATGCCGCGCCTCGGAGTCCGTGGCCTCGCGCAGGTCGAGGTCCACCGCCAGCACGTCGACCGCCGTCGACTCCCAGAGCGACCGCGCGCCATTGGCCGACAGCACCACCAGCGTCCGTCCCACCGCCCCGAACGGCGCCGCCGCATCGCTTGCCCCGGTGAAGTCGTCGGCAAGAATCAACAGGTGCAGACGACGCAGTCTACGCAATGTGCGCTGGACCCGTCTCCGGCGAACGCTGGGCGGCGGAAGGCAGCCGGGCCTCTCGCGCGGGACGAAGCGTCGAATGTGCGCCAGCAGCCGCGCTGTCTCGCGGGGACTGCACTCCGTTCTCAGCGAACTCTCGCCCGGAGCGGAGCGAGCGAAGCGATGCCGTCGGCCGAAGCTCAGAGCAGGCGGCCGTCGGCGTCGAATTGCATCGGGCGCAACTCGCCCGTGATCTCGACGTGCGCCGCGCCGGCTTCTTCCAGCAGGCTCGGACTGAACTCGACCGAGGCCGCTAACAGCGTGTTTTTGATGCGCGCCATCCGCAGCTTCGAATGGTCCGGTTGACCGCACATCCGGATGGCCGTCGCGATCGCGGCCCGATCCGTCTGCAGGACGTTCGGCAACCGGTTGCGCAACAAACCGCCGATGCCCGAGGTGTATCCGTTCATCGACGTCGCTTGCCAGTCGATCTTCGAGGCGACGCGTTCGGTCGTGAAATCGGCCAGGCCAACGCCGATGGCGTTGCCGTGGCTTTCCTCGGTCAGGTCGAGCACGATCACCGCGGTAATCCGGGGCCGTGACTCCTCGGGGACGCCCGGCACGAACATGCGGCCGATCACGTTGGTGTCCATGCCAGTCCCCGAGACGTTCTTGCCCATCTCGTCGACGATCAATACGTCCAGCGAGTCGAAGGGCAGGCCGCCCATCAGCGCTTTGGCCTGCCGCTGCAGCGTCTGCTCGGCCTGTGCCGCGATCCCATCCGGCTCGACGAAGTGGATGCTTGCCGTGCGGTCGTACGCGTTCTCCAGGATCGCCAGCCCGCCGACCACCTTGCCGGTCTTGTCGATCATCAGGCGCGCCGCACGCGGCATCAACTCGGCCAGGCCGCGGGTTCCGTAGCTGTGAATGGTCTGGGCGCCGCGCTGCTTGCCCAGCCCGATCGCACAGATCTTGGCCAGCCCGCTTTCGACGGACCCGCGGAAGTCGGTGTGTGGCTTGATCCGATTGACGAGCAGTACGTGTTCCGCTTCCAGAACGGTGGTGCTCATGAAGACTGGCATATCGTCCAGTTGCCCGATCTCCTGGACATCCATACTCGAGACGATGGGCATGCCGACCGTCTCGCGGGTGATGCCATAGCCGGCGAGCACGTCTCGCTGGCCGTCGGCGGTGGCACCGCCGTGGCTGCCCATGGCGGGCATGATGAATGGATCGGCGCCCACTGCGCGGATGAGATCGCCGCAGGCGCGCAGGATCGCGGCGATATTCGCGATGCCGCGGCTGCCCGCGGTGATGGCCACCCGGTCATGTCGCGCCAGACGCTCGAGGAGCGGCTGGAGCTCGGCTCTGACCCGGGCGGGGATGTCTGCGACGGCGAGCTCGGGGGCGTCTTCAGCGCTGTAGACCCGTTGGCCCGCGTACAGACTGGGAAACGTCAGCCCGATCTCGGCGCCCAGGTCGGCTGGGACGACCATGGCCATGCGTACATGGTAGCCGCATCCTCATGGCTCAGCGGATAACCAATCGAGCGCCACCGCGGCGCTCCACGACTGTTCGAGGGAGCCGAGCGCGTCGGCGGTGTACGGATCGAAGTACTCGGCGAACTGCGCCGTCGGCCCGGCCAGCAACGCCAGGTTGGCGGCTTGCAGGCGGGCGGCTGCCGCGCGCTGGCCATGCTGACGCAGGCCGTACCAGCAGAGCCAGTTGGCCACCGGCCACGCCGGGCCGCGCCAGTACGAGCGCGCCGAAAAGCCAGTTGAGCCGGGCGTCGTGCTCGGCACGACGGGAAACTTGAACCCGTCCGCGCCGGCGAAGCCGGGGCCCCGCTGCCGCTCGACAACCCGCTTCAGCAACGCGGGCTCGAGCGCCGGCAACAGCAGCGGTGACAAACCCGCGCAGGTCGCCACGCGGACGGGCTCGCCCGCCCGTACGTCGTGGTCGAGCGCGAGGCTCTGGTCGGGGTCCCAGGCGCGCAGGACACCGTCCGTGAATCTCTGGGCGTAGCCGGTCAGTTCCAGGTATTCGCTGGCGGGGCGCGACAGCAGTTGCGCGAGCTCAGCCAGGCGCGTGCACGCGCAGGCGAAGATCGCACTCATCAGGACGTCGCCGACGAGAAATGGATGTGTCGCCTCGACGCGCCGATCGTCGTACCCGGCCTGTTTCAGCAACTCCACCAGCCACAGGTAGCGGTCGTACTCGGCGTGCGTCGGCCGCTGGGAGGGCTCCGCGACGTGCTTCAAGTCGTGCCGCTGGTACGCGGGGAGCGCGCCGATCGTGACGCGGCTTAGCGCGGCATCCCAGCGGGGCGAGTTGTCGGTGCCGCTCTCCCAGGGGTGATAGATGACCAGCAGCCCGGTGCCGTGCGGATCGCGGGCCGTGGCCAGGTAGCGATGCCAGGCCAGGACGCGCGGGTACAGCGCCCGGATCCGCGCGGCAATCGCGTCGTCGTCGTTGACGTGCTCCTTGCTCATATCCGCCGCCACGCGTGACGCCTGGCGTGACGGCCCGCCCCTACGCTGGTGGGCGGCGGCGGGGGATGGTGGGCCCCCGGCGGGGGGTGGTGGGCGGTCGCTCGCGAGGCGGTGGATGCGCTGCAGCGCCAGGGCGTGGACCGGCGGCTGAATCAGGCCGCTGGTGGCCGGTCGGCGCGGCGCGTGTGGGCTGGTGCTGGCGCTGGCCCACCACTCCGGCCCCGGGAAGTAGTCCGCGGCCTCGGGGTTGAACACGATGTGCGGCACCCGACCATCGGCCCACTGCGCGGCGAACAGCGTCTCCAACTCGCGCAGCGCACGGTCCGGGTCGACCCCGGCCAGGCCAATGGCGATGAAGGCGCTGTCCCAGCTCCACTGATGCGGATACAGCCGCGGCGCGGGTTTGGTCCAGCCGCCCAGGTCGTTCTTGTGGAGCACCGCCAGCGCGGCGGCGCGAAGGGCCGCGGGGTCCACTTACCAGGCGGTCCAGCCGCCGTCCACCGGCAGCGTGACGCCGGTGATCATGTCGGCTTGCGGCGACGCCAGGAAGACCACCGCATCGGCGATCGACTCGGGCGTGGCGAGCTTGCCATTCGGCGTGCGCTCCAGGACGCTCTGCAGGAAGGCTTCGTTCGCAAAGATGCGCTCGGTGAGCGGGGTTCGAACGTAGGTCGGCGCCACGCTGTTGACCTGGATGCCGTAGATCGCCCACTCGATCGCCAGCACACGAGTCAGGTTGACGACCCCGGCCTTGCTGGCGCAGTAGGCCGCGCTGCTGCTGACTGAACCGACCAGGCCCATGATCGAAGCGATGCTGACGATCTTGCCGCCGTGGCCCTCCTCGACCATCTGGGCCGCGGCGGCTTGGGCCGAAAAGAAGACTCCACGGAGGTTCACGTCGAGGACGGCATCCCAATCGGCCTCGGTGACTTCGAGCGTGGGCTTGCGGACATTCAGGCCGGCGTTGCAGACCATCACGTCCAGCGAGCCGAGCGCGCTGGTCGTCGCTTGAACGGCGGCGCGAATGCTGGCGGCATCGGTCACGTCCAGGCTCACGCCGACGGCGCGGGGCAGGTTGGAGGCGAGCGCGTCCACATCGCGCCGGCGGGCCGGCAGGTCTGCGACGGCCACCGCCGCGCCCTGGGCGGACAACGCGGTGGCAATGGCCTGGCCGAGGCCCCCGGCCCCGCCGGTCACGAGCGCTACCTTGCCATCCAGGGACATGTCGTCTCTCACCTCCTCAGCGCTGCCTCTACCGAGTGACGGTACCCCCCGCCCGGGGGTGTCTGGCGGTGAATCGCCCGACGATGCTTCAACTAGCCACCATGGAACGCTTCACTTCCACACCATTTCCTGCGTATGTCTATGCGCAGCGGGCCGCCGCCGGCCAACTCGCCGCCCGA
Organism: Chloroflexota bacterium; assembly: GCA_035309865.1. Taxonomy (GTDB): domain Bacteria; phylum Chloroflexota; class UBA6077; order UBA6077; family CF-72; genus CF-72. The sequence continues at coordinate 497 of DATGER010000061.1, read as the reverse complement.
GCATCGTCCGCCTCGGCAGTTCTGGCCGCCTCGGCCGCACCGGGCGCCTACACTCTAGCCCTCCTCGGCCGCCGCGCCGCCCAGCCGCTTTCCGAAGCGACCCGCCGCGCCGCGTAGTCGTCGCCTACCCGCATCGCTGCGCTCACTTTCTTGCAGCCCGTCGCGCCGCCTGGAGTACCTCGCTGCTGGCAAGAGCAAGTCTTCTGCTCTGAAGCGAAGCAGACGCTGGCACACGGAGAGGAAGTCTTCTGCTCTGAAGAGAAGCAAACGCTGGCTCACCGAGAGGAAGTCTTCTGCTCTGAAGCGAAGCTGACGCTGGCACACTGGCCCGCGGCGAGTGGCTAACAGCTCGCGGATCCTATTCTGCATGCGACTATCAGGTGCGACCCCGATCAGTACGGCCGCTCCGTCGAGGCCGCTCTTGCTCCCCTGAACTCACCACGGAGCGAGCGCAGCGAAGCGGGCGGCCGGCGCTCAGCCACAGCGCGGGCGCGCTG
>DATGER010000060.1:0-26619 GCA_035309865.1 Chloroflexota bacterium | reverse complement strand
CGGCGTTCTCGGCGGGCGTCGACTCGACACTGGTGGCGGTCGTCGCGCAGCAGGAGCTGGGCGACGCGGCGCTGGCGGCGACCGCGGTTTCGGCCAGCCTGGCGCCGTCTGAGCTCGACGATGCGCAGCAGTTGGCCCGGTTCCTCAGCCTGCGTCACCGGCTGGTCAGCACCAGCGAAGTCGACGACGAACGCTACGCGAGCAATCCCGTCGACCGCTGCTACTTCTGCAAGACGCATCTCTATACCGAGCTCGAGCAACTGATCCACGAGACCGGCGCGCGCTACATCTTGAATGGCCTGAACGTGGACGATCTGGGTGACTGGCGCCCGGGCCAGCGCGCGGCGGCCGAGCGACCCGGAGTGGTCCGCAGCCCGCTGCACGAGGCCGGCATGGGCAAGATCGAGATTCGCGCCGCGGCCCGCGAGCTGGGCCTGCCGAACTGGGACAAGCCCGCCCTGGCGTGCCTGTCGTCGCGAGTGCCGTATGGCGAGCGGGTCACGCCTGAAAAGCTCACGCGCATCGGGCGCGCCGAGGCGGCGCTGCGCGCGCTCGGCTTCCGTCAGTTGCGGGTCCGTCACTTCGCTGACCGGGCGCGCGTAGAAATTGCGCCCGATGAGCTCGGGCGTGTCCAGTCCGAGGGTCTGGCGCCGCGCATTGAGGCCGATCTGCTGGCCCTTGGCTTTCCCGCGGTCGAAATCGACCCGCGCGGCTACCGGTCGGGCCGGCTGAACGAAGGCGTGCGTGTGCATGGCGTCGACACCGGGATGCCGCTGACCGTCATCGGTGCCTGAGCTCGATCCGTTCGCCGGGCTGGCGGCGGTTCTCGGGACCGTGCCGATTCAGGTCGATGCGCAGCGTCAGGCGCGCAAGGGCGTGCCGGAGATCGTGTATGCGGCCGGCAAGACCCCGCTACTGACGCTGGCTGCCGTCCGCGACCTGCTGGAGAAGCTCCCGAGCGGCCGCGTCCTGGTGAGTCGCGCGGCGTCGGAGGTCGTCGAGTTGTTGCGGGCCGAGCTCGAGCCTGGCGGGGCTAGTGTCCTGGTCGCGCCGAACGGCGCGACGGTGCTGGTTACGCGTCGCGGGGCGAGCCTGCCGGCCGAGACCGGCGGCGTGGTCGGCCTGCTGACGGCCGGGGCGTCGGATGCACCGGCGGCAGACGAAGCCGCCTGGGTTGCGCGCGAGATGGGGTGCCGGGTAGTGCGCGCCGATGATGTTGGCGTGGCTGGCTTGCACCGTCTCGAAGCGCCGCTACGCATGCTGCGCGAGCTTGGCGCCGACGTCGTCGTGGTCGCCGCCGGCATGGACGGCGCGCTGCCGTCGGTCGTGTCGGGACTGGTCAACGTGCCGGTACTCGGCCTGCCAACCTCGGTCGGCTACGGCCTCGGCGGTGGCGGCGTGGCCGCCCTGCTCTCAATGCTCCAGACCTGTGCCCCCGGCCTGTCGGTCGTCAACATCGATAACGGCGTAGGCGCCGGCGCCACCGCTGCCCTGATCGCCAACCGCGTCGCCGCCGCGCGCGCGTCAACGTCCTGACCCGCGCGAATATCCCGCTGCCCGCATCGCTTCGTCAACCCGTACCGAAGGTTCAGGGCTCGCTCCTTCCGAGCTACCACGGTTCAAGATGCAGAGACGTCCGGCCGGCGCGCGAAGAAGTTCGTCGCTTCGAGTTGCATGACGATCTCACCGTCCTGGTTCACCATCTCGCCGCGCGAACGGACAATGCCCCGGTCGGGGCGGCTTTCTGACGGCCGGGCGTCGAGGACACTGAAGCGCGCAGCAAGCGTGTCGCCCGGGCGGACGGGCTTGAGCCACCGCAGGTTTTCGACGCCGGGCGAGCCCAGGCTCTCGCTGCCGCCGATCACGCTGTCGACCAGCAGCCGCATATAGCTGGCGGCGGTGTGCCAGCCGCTGGCGATCAACCCGCCATAGATCGAGCCGCGGGCTTGTTCAGGGTCGGTATGCATCGGCTGCGGGTCGTACGCCCGGGCGAACTCGACAATGTCCGAGCTGGTGAAGGCGTGGCTGCCGAGCTCAACAGGCGCAGCATCAACGAGCGCGACAAAGTCCTCGAAGTAGCGAAATGCCATACCCGGACGCGGCGGTTACCAGGTGAACGACGCCCAGACCCAGTCGAACAGCGCCGAGGAGTCGCCGACGAGGTCCTCGCTGTGCATCAAGCTGACGTAGACGCGGTGCCCGTCGTGGACGGCCGAGGCGACGATGGTTTTCTGAGCGGCGTCGGTGAAGCCGATTTTGACGCCGTCGGCGCCCGGGTACTGATCGAGCAGTCGATTCAGGTTCTGCATCTGGAAGCCATCGCCCGTGTAGCGCGTGGCGCCGGCGAGGTCTCTGAAGGTCGCGTTGTGCATCGCGTAGCGCGCGAGCATGGCCATGTCGTACGCGCTCGAATAGTGGCCCGCCGCGTCCATCCCGCTCGGATTGACGAAGTGTGTGTCCTTGAGACCCAGCGCCAACGCTTCCTGATTCATCCACTCGATGTATTGCTCGCGAGAATCCGCCAGCGACACGGCCACCTGTTCCGCGGCGTCGTTGCCGCTGGGCAACATCATCCCGTGCAGCAACGTGTCGAGCGACACGCTCTTGCCGGGCTCGATGCCCATCGTGGAAGAGCCGTCGCGGGCGACCATCGCCATCGCGCTCACCGTCACCGGGATGCGCTTGCGCAAGTCCGGCGCCCGTTCGAGGGCGACGATGGTGGTGGCGATCTTGGTCGTGCTGGCCTGGGGGACCTCGGTATATGGCTGCTCGCTGTACAGCAATTGGCCGGAGCTATCGTCGACGATGGCGATGTGAATCGCCGTGGTGTCCGGTGCCGGTGTGTCGTCCACGCGCCGCGGCGGCGCGGGTAACGCCGCGTCCAACGTGGTCTGCGACGCGGCGGCCGGGGCGATCCAGGGTGGGATGCCGCTGGGTTGGACGGTCGTGGTATCAACCCACGCCTGGGCGGCGGGCCGACTGGCATCGCCCGGAAAATAGACTTCCACCCGGTTGTCGACGAACGGCCCGAGCGGCTTGACGTACGCGCCACCAGCCGGCAACGCGCCCAGAGATGTCGCGGCGCTGTCCGAGCCGTTCCAGAGGAGCGCATCCTGGGTCGTGCGTAACCACTGGGGTAGCCCGAGACTCGGGTTGAACACGACGACCGCCTGCCGCTGATCGGCGCCCTGCGTGCGTTGCGGCGGCGTCGGCGCCAGGGTGGGGGATGGGAGGTCGAGCGCGACCTGGGCCGGCAGCACCTGGCTGGGTACGTCGACGTCGCTGGCCGCATGCATCTCAGCCACTGGCGCCGCGGTCATCATGCCGCCGACGGCGACGCCGACCACGGCAACCAGCGCGACTGCGTGGGTGCTCAGTCGGCGGTAGCCCGCGGGATCTTCAGGAATGATGTGCACCTTCGGCGAACAAGTAGGGTACCGGCCCGGCGGGCATGGAACGCAATGCGCGCTATCCCAAATACGTCAAAACCACTCAACGTTTACCTCGCGTAACGGCTACGTGACGAATAAGCCAGTCAGGTTACAGGTTCGAGATTGTCGCGCCGTTGTGACTGCATGTGGCACGAACGGTGCGTTTTGTAACCGCAGGGAAGCAAGAGGCACCCGGAAGGCACACGTTCATGGCACTGCAAGTTGTTTGGCATGGGACTCAGCAAGAGTCCTTCGATCTGGTCAACGCAATAGCTCGAAATTGCACCTGTGAGTTCGGCTTGATGGGGGTGCGCCTGGCCACGTGTGCGCCGCACCGCATGTTGACCGAAGATCAGCGGGCACTGAATGGCCTGCTGTTCGCACGCCGAATGGCCGAGCGGTTGAGTCGTGAGGAGTTCTCGCGCGCCAAGAGCACACCCGCCAGCCGGGCCCGCAACCTGACACCGCTCGCCGTCGACTGACGCCTGGTCGGGCACGTCGCCCTGTAATCCTCTGTTACACGGCCGAGTTTTTAGTACAAAGAAGCTCGCCATGCCCGTTACCTGGCAGCAGCTGTACGCCGAGCGCACCGAGGGGATGGCCGCCTCGGACATTCGCGAGATCCTGAAGGTCACCGCCCAACCAGACGTCATCTCGCTCGCGGGCGGGTTGCCAGCGCCGGAGCTTTTCCCCGTCGACGAGTACCGGCGCGCGTTCGAGTGGATTCTCGAGACCGACGGCGCCGTCGCCCTGCAATACGGCCCCAGTGAGGGCTACCGCCCGCTGCGCACGCTGCTCGCCGAGCGCTTGAGCGGTTTTGGAATGGCATGCACGGCTGACGACGTGCTGGTGACCAATGGCTCGCAGCAGGCGCTCGACCTGATCGGCAAGATCTTCCTGAACCCGGGCGATACGGTCCTGGTCGAAAAGCCGACCTATCTGGGTGCGCTGCAGGCGTTCAATCAGTACCAGGCGACGTACGCCGCGGTGCCGATGGACGAAGCCGGGATGTGCGTCGACGACGTCGAGCATGCCCTTGCCCGCGCGGCCAAAAACGGCCAGCGCGTCAAGTTCATCTACGCGCTACCCAACTTTCAAAACCCGACCGGGCGCACGATGAGCCTCGCGCGGCGCCAGCGGCTCGTCGAGCTTGCCGACCACTTCGGGGTGCCGATCATCGAGGACGATCCGTACGGCGAGCTGCGCTATGAGGGCGCGGCGCTCCCGACGTTGAAGAGCCTGGATCGCCACGATTCGGTCATTTATCTGGGGACGTTCTCGAAGATTCTGGCGCCCGGCTTCCGCCTGGGCTGGATTCTGGCAGGCCCGCAGGTCCAGGAAATCCTGTTGCACGGCAAGCAGCCGTCAGACCTGCACACAGGGATGGCCCAACAGATGGCCACGTATCAGGTCGCCAAAGACGGATTCGTCGACGAACACGTCAAGCACATCATTGACTTCTACCGGGAGCGCCGCAACGTCATGTTGCGCGCCATCGAGGAGCACTTCCCGGCCGCGGCGAACTACACCCGGCCGGCCGGCGGGCTTTTCGTATGGGCTGAGCTGCCGGCGTACATCGACACGCGCGAGCTCTTGCTCGACGCGATTCAGGAAAAAGTGGCCTTCGTTCCCGGCCAGGGTTTTCACTCGGACTTCAGCGGATCCAACACGATGCGTCTGAACTTCTCCAACGTCCCGCCCGACCAGCTGCGCGAAGGCGTTCGACGCCTCGGCGTGGCTATCCAGCGCCGGCTGGCGATCGAGGTCCCCGTTTGAGCGACGCCCCGAAGGCGACGACCTCGGTGGTGGAGGATTATCTGCAGGTCCTGCACTACCTGATTCGCGACGGCTATCCGGTGATCGCGGCGCGTCTGGTGGAGCGCTTGAATGTCACGCCGCCGACGGTGACCGCGACGCTGCAGCGCATGGAGCGCGACGGGCTCATCGCCCATGGTCCGCGCAAGGAAATCCTGTTCACGGCCGAAGGTCGCCAGGTGGCAGACAACATCGTGCGCCGCCACGCCCTGGCCGAGCGGTTGCTGACGGATCTGTTGAAGATGCCGTGGCACGAGTCGCACGAAGAGGCGCACGGCGTCGAGCATGCGTTGACGCCGAACATCGAGGCGCGGCTGCTGCTGGCGCTCGGCAACCCCACGACGTGTCCGCATGGCAACCCGATTCCGGGCCTGGGCACGCTCGCCCCGGACGAGTTCCCGCTGGACGAGGCGAAGACGGGCGACGAGGTCATCATCCAGCGCATCACCGAAGAAGCCGAGGTGGACCTGCAGTTGATGAAGTACCTGCAGGAACACGGCGTCGAACCAGGCGCGCGCATGACAGTCCGCGAGGCCACGGCCTTCAACGCGCTGGTGGTGCTCGAGGGCCCGCTCGGGCCGATTCCACTCGGGTTCCCGGTCGCGGCCAAGCTGCGGGCGCGGCGCGTCTAATCTGCTGTCCGCGCGAGCAGGGCGTGCGCAATCTGGTGCGCGGCCAGCGGACGCGCGAGGCTCGCGCCTCGGTCGGCGAGTGCCGCGCGACGGTCTGGATCGTCGTGGAGCTCCGCAACGAGCCGCGTGAGTGCGGCTGCATCAGGCGCGTAGACGACCGCCTGGCAGCGCCGCACGTACTCGAGGTTGCCGGCCTCCTGGCCTGCCAGGACGTCGTGGACGACGGTCGGGACGCCGCAGCAAAACGCCTCGGCCAGGGTCAGTCCGCCAGCCTTGGTCACCAGCAGGTCGGCGGAGCGCATGAGCTCGGCGACGTTGTGGACGAAGCCGAGCGCGAGCACCGGCGTGCGCGTCTGCAAGCGCTCGACGTGCTGCCGCAGCGCCGTGTTGTGGCCGCAGATGACCAGCAGCTGGAGATCTCTGTCCAGCTGCGCGAGTCGGTCGATGTTCTTGAGCGCGCGCGGCGAGCCTTCCGCACCCACCATCGCCAGCAGCGTGAAACGTCGCGGGTCAAGGCCCAGCTCGGTCAGGCAGCGCGCGCGGTCTGCCGCGCGGTCGGACACCGCACTGAACGCGCGGCGCACGGGAATGCCGACCACCTCGATGGCCGAGGCGGCGGCGCCGAAACGGACGCAGTCCTGGCGCGCCGACTCGGTTGGGGTGGTGTAGTGGCGCACGCCAGCCGCGACCCAGAACCGATGCACGGCGTGCCAGTCGGTGAGGACCACGTCCAGTGGGGCGTGGACGTTGCCGGCGGCCTCGGCCAGCAGCGCGTTGATGGCCGGCAGGACGGACACCACCAGATCTGGCCGCTCCGCGTCCATCAACCGGTGGAAGCCGCGGCTCAGGAACGGCGCCAGGACGCGCTTCGGGTCGAGCCCTCGTGAGCCGTGGTAGATCATCGCCCACAGCCGCGGATGGTGCCGCGCAAGCCCCGCGTACGCCGCGGGGAACTGCGTGACGGGGAACTGTCCGCACTCCAGATACGCGTCTACAACCCTCGCCGTCGCCTCCCCCGTGGCCTCCAGTTCCTCGACGAGCGCCCGCGCGGCGCTGAGATGCCCCCCGCCAACGCGCGAGTACACCACGACCACTCGTCGCGGGGATGTCATCCCGAGAGCCTACGACGCCTCCGCGACCCCGCATCGCTGCGCTCAGCAGGGCTGCCGCGAGGGTCAGGGCGACGCGCTCGTCGACGACGCCACCACCTGGAGGCCTTCTTTGGCGCCGTCCAGGTCGGGGTTCTCTTCCAGCGCTCGGGTGAACTCCGCTTTGGCTTTGTCGAACTGCTTGGTGTTCACGTAGCTCCAGCCGAGCGCGTGGCGGTAGGTGGCGTTGCGTGACGGGTCCTTTTCCAGGGCGACGGCTTTTTCAAAGTTCGGCTGCGCGTTCACGTAGTCCTTCTGGACATAGAAGACCCAGCCGAGCTGACCCCAGCCCGTGGCATAGTTCGGGTCGATCTCGAGCGAGCGCTCCAGGTGCGACTGGGCCGAGTCGTACTCTTCCATGGCGTAGTACGCCGCGCCCATGCCACCCTCGGCGCGGGCATCGTCGGGGTTCAGATCGGCAGCTTGCTGATACGCCTGGATCGCCTCGTCGTACTGCTTGAGCGTCCTCAAGGCGTGCCCCAGGCTCAGATGCAGATACGAGCGCTCCGGCGCTTTGTCGACTGCGCGCTTGTAGAGATCCGCCGCGCCGGCGTAGTCGGCATTGGTCTCGGCCAGGTAGGCCTGGACGCGCAAGACTTCCGGATTGTCGCCGCCTCCGGCCGCCGCCGCGCGCGCGAGCGCGTCACTCGCTTCTTGCAGTCGGAACTTGTCGGTTTCCGCCTCGGCGAGGTAGGCCCAGCCGTCGGGCAGCTTGGGATCGAGCTCCGTGGCGCGGCGGGCGCTGGTCAGAGCCCGGTCGGTATTGCCCGACCAATCGAAGGCCAGCGCCAGCAGCGCCTGATACGCGGCCGTCTTCGGTTCGAGATCGGCCGCCTTTTGCGCGTGCTCGATCGCCTCGGCTGGCTTGTTGGCGTAGATCAGCGCCCGCGCCCAGCCGGCGTGGGCCGCCGCGAGGGTTGGCGTGGCGCGGGCGACGTCCGCGTAGATCGCGGCCGCCGCGCTCCAGTGACCCGCGGCCATCTGTTGATCGGCGTCACTGATGCGCGCCGTCGGAGGCGTCGGAACCACGCTCATGGCAATCGGCGACGGCCCGGCGGCGGCCACGGGCGCCGCATCGCTGCCCAGAGGCGGCGGCGGGGGCCCGGCCTGAGGAGATATGTACTGCGGCACGAAGTAAGCCGCGGCGCCCGCCACCAGGACCAGGGACAGGATCAGTCCCCAATTCGGTCCAGATCGGCGGCGTCGGTACGTGTAGCCCAACGCGCCTCCTTCTCTGATAGCTGCGGGGCACGGCCGCCGCCCCGCCCCGTTGGACTCCGGCCACTCTAGGAGCGTTCCCAAAGTGTGTCAAACGTGCATGCCGGCAAACCGGCTCATTTGCGTTCCACTACAGTACAGCCTCGGCCCAGGGTCGCACCGCCGCCAGTTCGGCCGCGATCTCGGGCGCCTCAGGCACGGCCGCATCGGCCGGCACCCGAAAAATCTTGACGAAATCTTCGCGCCGGAACGCCTGCGCAAACTGCTGGCAGTACACGCTGTGCAGGCGCTGCACGTAGTACTCGGCGTCGGCTTCGGCGGCGGTGAGCTCATCGCCCTCTTGCAACAGCCGCGGCTCACCACCCGGCATCCGAAAGTAACGGATCCGCTGGCCGACGCGCCACGACCGGACCCCGGCGCCCAGCAACACTTCGTAGGGCTCTTCGCGCACGCCGCCGCGGCGATACTGCGCGGGCGACTTGTGCAGTGTCGCGAGGACGCACAAATCCTGGAGCGGCACCTGCGCAGTTCTCAGCAAGTGGACCATTTCGACAAACGCCTGGCGCAGGCCGACCGCCTCGCCCCGCAAGGCCATCGGCGCGATGCGCTGCATGAACGCCTCGCCAAAACGCTCGAGGCGACTCGCGCGAAAGCCGCTGCCGACCAGGGTCACCTCTCCGTCGAGGCCAAGCAGGATCGTGCTGCGCGGTGCGCGCGCGTAGACCGCGGCGTAGTGTTCGTCGAAGGTCAGCCGCACAAGATCAGGTAGATACCGCGCCGCGAGCCCGATGAGCTCCCGTTCGACCGCTTCGCTCCAGTCGGCGGGCGTCGCGAACAGGACCTGTTCGCCATCGACTTCGACGATGACGCAGCCTCGGGCACGCAGGTCGACCAGCAGTCGGTCGACGTACTGGCGGGCGAGGCCCGAGACGTCGCCGGCCGCCTGGGGGTCGGAAAAGAGGCCCGGGCCCGAAAGATACGGGTGCGCGGCCGCAGCCAACGGCGCGGTGCTTTCCTCCCGCGGCCCGCGAAGCACGTCGCCGAGCAACAGGGGCAGTGAGCCCAGCGGGTCGTTCGCGGGGGCGACGCCACCTGCGACGAGCACGCACGGCAGAAGCAGCCGGAGGCTGGCCCGGGCGCTGGGACCCACGACGCCGCTCACCAACAACTCGGATCTCGACCCTTGGGTCGCCGCCTGGAAACGCGGCGTGGGCGCGGCGATCGCGCGGCCGGCGTGCAGGTAGGCGCGCACGAGCAACAACTCCCACAGCGACGCCGGCGCGGAATCGGCGGCGATGCGCTCGTAGGCGCGCGGCAACACTTTCGCCAGGTCGAATGTCGGCGGCAGGAGTCGCCGCGACAGGCCGTCTACCTCGTCGACATCGTCGGCTGCGTAGCGGCGAATACGGTCTGGGTCGGTGCGGTACGTCGGCCAGATCTCGGCGCCCGGAACGTACTCGCGATCGGCTCGGGCGAAGCCGAAGTAGCGCGCCGCGTCCTTCAACCCGTGCCGCCGCATGTCAGGCGCGCCGACACCGAAGCGGCGCACCGCGTGCTGCGTATCGATCACCTCGCGGCCCGCGACGCGCCAGCGCACGAAGGGCTCAGGTCGGTCCCCCGCATCGAAGGCGTCCAGCTCCAACCATGGCTCGGAGCCGTCGCGCCCGAGCGCGAGCGGCACGCTGAGCCGGGCGGCCCGGCGCTTCAAAAAGGACAGGTCGAACGCAAAGATATTGTGGTTTTCGAGCACGTCCGGGTCACGCGCCTGAACCACCTCGACAAACTGTTCGATCAGCCCCGCCTCGCTCAGCGAGCCGGTGTCGAGGCTGCCGTGCCAGCCGGTGCTGTCGCGCATGCTGATCATGAAGATGTGGTCTCGGTCCTCGTCGAGACCGGTGGTCTCCAGGTCGAACTGAAAACGGCGGACGTCGTCGAAGGACAAGCCCTTGAAGTAGGTACGCCCGGTCAACGTCAGGAATTGTTCGATCGGGTGCCAGATCAGGACCAGCCCACGCAGGTCGGCGAGGGTTTGCGCTTCGCTGCCGTCGGCCTTGTTCGAAGTTTCGACGAGCGCCGTCTCGACCTCGTCCAGGCAGGTGGTCAGCACCAGGTAGCGATAGACGTCGTCGTGCGCGGGCGCCGGCCCATCGAGCTCGACCACCGCGAGTGGCTGCGTCAGGTTCAGTTGCCCGCGCGAGGCGCGCAGGGTCTCGGCCTCGAGTCGGGCCGTCTGCAAATGGGCCAGCAGCTCGAGGTTGGTGGTCAGGAACCAGTTCGGAAAGCGGTGGTGGCTGGTCTCGATCTGCTGGCCGACCCGTCGCCACACGCGCGCATGGCCGGTCGAATCGGCGTCGACGGACACGATGCCAGCGGTGGAATCGCCGACGACGAGTGCGTGGCCCATTGCTGGCGCATACTCTATGCAAAGTGACAATGCGCACGTCGGGTGTACCGGGCCCGGCTCCGCACGAGCTTCGACGCGAGCGCTTGCTCGAAGCCCTCCACAAACACCGTGCGCGACCGCTGATTCTGCTCGTTGCCGCCGCGGGTTACGGCAAGAGCACCCTGGCGGCGACGTATGCCCGCGATAGCGGCGCAGCGGTGGCCTGGCTGAGTCTGCAGGCGGCGGACCGCGACTCACGGCGGTTGTTCGCCCGATTGGCCGACGCGCTGGATATTGGGTTCGAGACGTCAGGCTCCGTGCCCCAGCTGCGCATCGGGCTCGAAGAAGGCGCCGAAGGCACCGGACTCGCTCGCCGGCTGCTTCTCGATCTGGCCGAGGCGCCCGCCGGCTTCATCCTGGTCCTGGACGATTTTCACCTGGTCGCCGATTCAGAGGAGGTAACCAACGCCGTCGACACCCTGGTGCGTGACCTGCCCGAGGCCGGGCAGGTCATTTTGACGGCTCGGGAACCGCCGGCGCTGTCGATGACTCGCCTGGTCGTCGCGGGGGCCGTCTTTCCGCTCGGCTTCGAGGACCTGCGGTTTTCCGCCGACGAGACTCGCGCCCTGCGCGCGACGCTCGGCGGCGACGACAGCCGCGACGAGCAGGCCGAGGGCTGGGTGCTGGGCATCCTGCTGGGTGGCGCGCCCCGCCAGCTCAGCGTTGGCGGCGGCTCCCTGCTCGGCAGTTACGTCGAGCGCGAAGTCCTGGCACGGCTCACCCCGACCGAGCAAGGTTGGCTCGAAATGCTGTCCGTCTTCGACACGATCGCTCCACAGACGGCCGAGCGTGTCCTGGGGCCGGGCCCCTGGCCATCTCGGCTGCTGGCGCTCTCGGAGCGCTGTCCGTTCCTGATCGCCGGCCAGGACGGGAGCTACCGCCTGCACGGCCTGGTCCACGAGACCGTCCTGAACCGCTTACGTCGGAGCCCGGACGACCGTGCCACCCGGGCGTGGTCGGCGGCACGTGAGCTGGCCGAGGAGGCGTTCGATACGGTCGCGGTCGTACGCGCCTGTCAGGAGCTCGGCCAGATCAATGGCGCGGTCGAGCTCGTGTTCCGATCTGCCGCGGAGGCGGTCCAGGCGGGCCGCTGGTCGGCGGTGCTGTTCACGCTCGAGCTGCTGCCCGAAGCGCTCCGGCGGGTTCATCCGGACCTGTCGCTGATCGAAGCGCGGGCGCTGCTGCTGACCGGCCACCCGCAACAGGCGTACCAAGCCGCCGAGGCCGCCTTGCACTGCGGTGGCCGATCCGACGACGTGTTAGTCCAGATCGGCGCCCTGATCGAACTGGCCATCATCACCTTCACGAGTGACATGGCGGCGGCCGAAGACTGGCTGTCAGCCGCCGAACACTTGTTGCGCAATAATGACCTCCCGGTCGATCGGCGGCGCCGATTCGACGGCACGCTCCAGGGCGTCCGCGGCATCTGCGCGACGCTGCGTGGAGAGGTCGCCTACGCCCGCGAGTGCTTTGAAAACGGAGAACGGCTGCTGCGGCTGCTCGGCCCGTCGCGTGATCTGGCGCTCATCCAACAGAACTTCGGCAGTTTCTGCAACCGGACCGGCGATTACCTCAAGGCCCAGGAGGCACTGGCTTCGGCGGCCTCCCACTGGCGGCTGATGGGCGACCGAAACGGCCTCGCCACCACCCAGACGATCCTCGGCGAGCTCCATCTGCGACTCGGCAACCTGGACGCGGGCGGAGCCGCGTTGAACGACGCGCTGACGGCGGCGACCTCTGTCGGCGCGCTGCGCCAGGAGGCGTATGCCACGGCCGCACTTGGTCAATGGCACCGCGCGAGCGGTCGCCTCAGCGATGCCGTCGCGGCCTTCGACGCCGGGCTCAAGCTGGCCGAAGACATCGTGGAGCGTGAATTACTCGCCGACACGCTGGTCTGGCGGGCCGAGGTTGCCCTGTTGCAGGATGACCTGCTCACCGCGCGCGAGCTGCTCGCCCGTGCCCAGGCCGAAGCGCAGCGCGTGGGCTCGAACCCCAGCCTGGCGAGCGTCGACCGGGCACTCGGGCGGCTGCACCTGGTGGACGGCGCGGGTGCGCGGGCAATCGACCACCTCGACGCTGCGCTGCGTCGCGCCGGAGATAGCTGGGGCCCAGATCAGCGCGCCGAGACGCTGTACTGGCTTGGGACCGCGTGCCTCAACCTGCATAGCGCCCAACAAGCGCTCGGCTATCTGGAGCAGGCTGTCGCGATCGCCGAGCAAGCGAACCTGTCCGCGCTCTTGGCTGGACCGGCGGCCGAAGACCCGCGATTGCTGGCCGAAGGACGCAAGCTCGGCGTCAGCCCGATTTTGCTGGCAGAGATCGAGCGCATGTCGGCCACGCGCCGACCATGGACCGGCATCCGCTCGCCGGCGCCGCTCAGCCTCGTCGCTCAGCGTGAGCTCCCGCGTCTCGAAGCCCAGCTCTTCGGATCGTTTGTCCTGCACCGCGACGGCCAGCACGTCCAGACGGTCACGCGCAAAGTCGACCGGGCGCGTGAGTTGCTGGCGCTGCTGATTCTCAATCCCAAGGGGCTGCCGGACGAGGCGATTGCTGAGCACATGTGGCCCGAGATGCCACGCGAACGTGCCCTGCACAACCTCCAGATGGCGGCATACTCGCTCCGGGAAGACCTCGCCAGCAAGGCCGCGGTGCGCTACGGCGCTCACACGTACCAGCTGAATCCGCAACTCGAGCTCGTGGCCGACGTGCGTGCGTTCGACGCGGCGCTGGCCCGCGCGCGGGGGGCCACGGGCGACACGCTCATTCAGGCCCTGACCCGGGCTGTCGAGCTGTATCGCCGCGGACCGCTGCTCGCGGATGCCGCGTGGCACTGGCTCGAGACGGTGCGCCTCGACTATCAGTCCCGCTACGTCTCGGCCGCGCTGCAGCTGGCTGACCTGCTGGCCCTCAGCGACCAGGCTCGCTCCGACGGTCTCGCCGAGGAGGTGCTGGCGGTCGCGCCTGAGACCGATATGGCGTACGAGCGCATGATTCAGAACGCCCGCCGACGCGGTGACCGCATGGCGGTCCGGCGGCTGGCCAAGCGGTACGAGCAGGCCGCGGCCCAGTTCGGCTTCGAAACATTGAGCAGAATTGATTGGTTCGGGTCGGCATAACGGAAGATCACACGGAGAGCGTTACTCTGTACAGAGGAGTGCTCGTTTCGGTTACGAAATGTGAACTTTCTGTGAGGTACACATGCGACCCAGACTTCGCCGCCTTCTGCCCCAGTTAGTTGTGCTCGCCATTGCCGTTGTCGCCCATACCGCCAACTTTTCAATGCCCCAATCGGGATTCGGATTCTAGATCGCATGCTTGCGCAAGACACCGCGACTCAACCCGTCATTGGTGGCAAGGAGTTGCTGCGGCATATCGACCGCGCTGTGTCTCGGGCGCTGGTCGATAGCGACTACGCGAGACTGCTGCTCAGCGATCCTACCGTGGTTCTCGAAGACCACGCGTGTCGACCGCAAGACTACCTGTCGATCCTGAGCATTCAGGCCGACACGTTGCTCGACTTCGCGCGTCAGGCGCAGGCACTGTTCTGGGCGATCAAACCTGACACACAGGAACTTGTCGAGGAGGACGCCCTTCCCCTGGCCGCCGCGGCCAGCTAACGAACCCCGCCGCCCGAAGTGTATGAACCGCAGCGAGCACTCCTCTCCTCCTGCTTCAGCACACACCGGTCGCGTGCTGGTCGTCGACGACCACGAGTCGGTGCGGCAGTTGCTGCGTCGCATGCTCGACCGCGCCGGCTTTGAGGTGTTGGAAGCCGCCACCTCGCTCGACGCCCATCGCTGCCTGCGGCTACTGCAGCCGGATGCCCTGCTGCTGGATCTGCAACGCTCGGCAGTTGACGGGCTCGATATGCTCCAGCGCTTGCGCGCGCGTCAAACCCTCCAGGATGTGCCGATCGTTTTCCTGGCCGGGTGCGACGACGACGACTTTCGCCAGCAGGCGTTGCGCGCCGGGGCAGATTGGCTCGGGGTACGGCCGTTGGCAATGCTGCAACTGCAGACGCAGCTGGCCAACCTCATTCGGCATGGCCGACGGTCTATTCGGCTAGCGGACGACGATGTTGGCCAGCTTGCCTGGCACCACGATGATCCGCTGTACCGTGCCGGCAGCCAGGTGCGATTGAACGCGGGGTAGCTCGAGCACCAGCTCGCGGACCTGTGCCTCGTTGTTCGCGATGTCCGCCTCCAGGACGACCTGATCGCGCACCTTGCCGTTGACCTGCACCACCAGCGTGACCTGCGCGCGCACCAGCACCGCTTCGTCGTACGTCGGCCACGGCTGCTGGTGAATGCTGTACGGCAGCCCCAGCGCCTCCGTCCACAACTCCTCGGTCACATGCGGAAACACCGGCGCCGCCAGGAGCAGGAAGGCGCGGATGGCTTCGTCCCACACCGCGCTGCCGACGCTCGAGTCGGCTTGCGCCCGCTTCAGATCGTTGCGCAGGATCATCAGCTTCGAAACCATGACGTTGAAGCGGAACCCTTCGACGTCCTGGCCCACGCCTTTGATCGCGGCATGTACGGCCCGCTGCAAATCCGCGTCGGAACCGCCACGTGCCTGATCGGGTCGCGGCGCCGTCGCCAGGTTCCAGATATCGCGGATCAAGTCTTTGATGGCGCCGAGGGCGCTGTCGTTGATCGGGCCACCCTGATCCCAGGGGCCGAGGAACGCCAGCCACCCGCGCACCGCGTCGGCGCCCGAGCGCTCGACGTGTTCGTCCGGATTGACCACGTTGCCGTGACTCTTGGACATGCGCTTACCGTCCGGGCCAAGCACTTCACCCTGGTTGAACAGGCGCTTGATCGGCTCGCGGAAGTCCACCAGTCCGAGGTCATTCAGGACGCGTGTGAAGAACCGGCTGTAGAGCAGGTGCATCACGGCGTGCTCGGCGCCACCCATGTACAGGTCGACCGGCAGCCAGTAGCGGACTTTGTCCGTGTCGAACGGGCCGTCCTCGAACCCGGGCGACGTGTAGCGCAAAAAGTACCAGGACGAATCCATGAAGGTGTCCATGGTGTCTGTCTCGCGTCGCCCCGGGCCGCCACACACCGGACACGTGGTGTTCACAAAGCTGGCATTGCCCGCCAGCGGATTTGACAGCGCGTCCGAGCTGCGAAAGTCGACGTCTTCCGGCAGCCGCACCGGCAGTTGATCTTCCGGAACCGGCACGATGCCGTCCGTCGGGCAATACACGACCGGGATCGGGGTGCCCCAGTACCGCTGCCGCGAGACCAGCCAGTCGCGCATGCGGTAGTTGACCCGCCGGCGGCCGTTGCCGCGCGCCTCGAACCAGTCCGCGATGCGCTCCCAGGCCACCTCGTTGCTCAGCCCGTTGAACTCGCCGGAGTTGACCATCACCCCCGGGTCCACGTACGCGGCGTTGCCCGGAAGTTGATCGGCGGTGATGTCGTCGCGTGCCTCCGGCGGGCGAACGACCACGCGTATGGGCAGGTCGAACCGCCGGGCAAACTCCCAGTCGCGTTCGTCTGAGGCGGGCACGGCCATGATCGCCCCCGTGCCGTACTGGCCCAGCACGTAGTCGGCGATCCAGATGGGCAGCCGTTCGCCGTTGGCGGGATTGATCGCGAAGCTCCCGATCGGAACCCCGGTCTTGGGTCGCTCGGTCGACATGCGCTCGATGTCGGTCGCGTGCCGCGAGCGCTCGACGTACGCCTCGACTTCGGCGCTGCGGTCGGGCGCCGTGAGGACCTCGACCAGCGGGTGCTCCGGCGCCAAAACGACGTACGTCATCCCAAACACCGTGTCCACCCGAGTTGTGAAGACGCTGATTTTCAGGTCTTCCGCGCCGTCGACTGGCAGATCGAACTCGACCCCTTCGGATCGCCCGATCCAGTTTGTCTGCATTGACACGATGCGTTCGGGCCAATCGATCTCTGAGAAATCCAGCAGTTCGTCGGCGTATTCGGTGATGCGGAAAAACCACTGCTCCAGGTCACGCTTGGAGACGGGCGCTTCGCACCGCCAGCAGCGACCGTTGTGGACCTGCTCGTTGGCGAGGACACCATGGTTCGGGCACCAGTTGACCGGCGCCTGCTGGCGATACGCCAGGCCGCGTTCGAGGAACTTCAGGAACAGCCACTGGTTCCATCGGTAGTACTCAGGCAGGCAGGTGGCGACTTCCTTCGACCAGTCGTACGCGCCACCCATCGTGCGCCACTGGCGCTCCATGCGACCGATGTTTTCCATCGTCCAGATGTAGGGATGGGTGCCGCTCTTGATCGCCGCGCCCTCGGCGGGTAGCCCGAACGCGTCAAAGCCGGGCGGGAACAGGACGTTGAACCCCTGCATCCGCTTGTAGCGGGTGTGGACGTCAGCCAACGCGAAGTTCCACCAGTGACCCAGATGCAGGTCGCCACTCGTGTACGGGAACATGACAAGCGCGTAATGTTTGGGACGGGAAGGATCGACTTCGGCTTCGTACAACCTCTCGGCTTCCCAGCGCGCCTGCCATTTGGCCTCGATCGCCTGGTGATCGAAGGTCCTGGGCCGGCCAGGCGCCGGGTGCGGGTCGGTAACGATTGCGCGAGCCATAATCAGGACAATTGTATGGAACGGCGGCTCGTCTACGACTCAGATGCGGTTCAGGCAGGCCATTGCCCAACCTGTGGCAAGCGACTGGATCGCTGTACGTGCGCCCAGCCAAAGCTAGCGCGGCCGACGCGGGCAGCGCCCAGAGCCGCCAGTCTGCCACGCGACGGGGTGGTGCGACTGCTCCGCGATCGCAAGGGTCGCGGTGGCAAAACGGTCACGCTCATCACCGGCTTGAGCGGCTCGGCTGCCGCCCTGACGGCGCTGGCCAGCGATCTGAAGCGCATGTGCGGTACGGGCGGGACCCTGCGCGGCGACGTGCTGGAAATCCAGGGCGATTTCCGCGACCGCTTGCAGGGCGAACTGGAGCGGCGCGGCTACACCGTGAGGGTGGCCGGTGGATAGCGACGGCTCCAGCTGAGGACAAACCGACTCCAGCGCTGATCCAGGATCACCTCATCGGCTGTCGGTGACGGCCCGGCAGCCCGCGGATAGGCGCGAATCTGCAGGTCGCCGTCCATCGGCCGGCCCGCGGCCTGCCAGGCGTGCAAGCTGTCGCGCACGCGTTCGGCGACCTCGTCGGCGCCAATCGGCATCTGGATGACGATCTCGCCCGCGTGCGCGGCGGCGTTCGCCCATGCCAGCAGCACCAGCGTCTGCCGCTTCGCATCGAGCGCGCACAGGGTTCCGTGTACGTCCGTTCCGTCCGCTGAGCCGAGCAAGTCGGGGACCTGCTTGCCGCCCCACAGGGTGCAGATCCCGCGCAGATGCGTGACCAGCCACAGGTGTAACCCATCGCGCAATTCCTGGAAGTTCGTGCTGACGCCGCTTGGTCGCGAGCGCGCCGGCGCGCGCAGCAGCGCGGCGATCGCCTCCGCCGCCACCGGCGGGGGCTCATCCACACCGGTCAGCACCCGACCGCCTTCGGGATCGAGCGCGATCCGCAGCGTCCCCGGGGCCAGCACGCCGCGCAGTGGAATGAAGCTGCAGTTGCGCACCGAGTCGCTGGCCAGGTGGTCGCCAGCTGATGCGAAGGCAACACTCCGCTGAGGTCCGCGCAATCCGAGCGGCAGGACGAGCCGGCCGCGGTCAGGCGCCAGTTGCTCGCGCCAGGCCGGGGCGATGTCGCTGCTCGAGACAGTGAGAATGATGCGGTCGTACACGCCGTCCTCGCGGTAGCCGAGCGCGCCATCGGTCTGGACGACTTCGACCCGGTCGTAGCCCGCGGTCGACAGATGCTCGCGCGCCCCCTGCACCAGGTCGGCGTCGATATCCAGCGTCACGACGTGGCCAGTCTCGCCAACCAGATGCGCCAGCAGCGCCGCGTTGTAGCCGGTGCCAGCGCCAATCTCCAGGACCCGATCGCCCGGGCGTGTATCCAGTTGCTCCAGCATCACCGCGATCACCTCGGGCGCCGATGCGGAGCTCACGGTGACGCCATCGACGCGCTTGGTGACGATGGCCTCGCTGGGTCGATACACCTCGGCGAGCGGCAGGCCCGGGACGAACACCTCGCGCGGCACTGCCTCCATCGCCGCCGCGACGCGCGCCGAGCGCACGTACCCCGCCGCTCTCAGGCTCCTAACCATCGCGCGGTTAAAGGCACGGCCGTCCGTGTCTTCGCCCGCCACGGACTGATCTTCGCACATCGTCGCCGCGCCGTTGTACGTTGCAACGCAGCTGTCACAGCCCGGCAACACGGCATTTCTAAGGTTGGCCGTATGCCTGGCCAAAGCGTTCTCGAGGTCCTCGAGCGACCGAGGACCGAACTCGATCTCACGACAGCATCCATCGACGTCCTGTGTCGTCAAGCCCGGGCCCAGGAAGCGAGCTTTGTGCACGGCGACACGAGCAACGGCGCGGCGGGGCTCGAGTTGTTTCGTCGAGCGATCGCCGAGCGCGATGGAGACGCCTGGGCAGCCGTCATCGAAGTCTACCGTGGGTTGCTGGTTTCGCAGGCTCAGCGCCAGACGCTGCGCCGACTCGTCGACGAGGATGACGGCTGCTGCGCCGACCGAGCCTTCCAGCGATTCTGGAGAGCCACCCGCGCGGGCCACATGGAAGGGTTTACCGATCTCGCGTCCATCTTGAAGTACCTCAAGATGTGCCTCGGGTCAGTCCTGCTCGACGCGGCTCGCGTACGCCGTCGCCAGGCCTGCCTGTCGATCGACGACCTGCCATCCGACGCCCCCACGATCGATGATCCGTCCGCGGCAATTGTTGGCCAGATCGCTGGACGCGAGCTCTGGCAGGCGGTCGAAGCCGAGCTGCGAGACGAGTCCGAACGCCTGGTGGCCCAGTTGTCGTTCGTGGCCGGGCTCACCCCGCGCGACATTTGTGCTCGCCACCCGGACCGCTTCGCCGAGGTGAACGACGTGTACCGTCTGAAGCGCAACCTGATCGAGCGCCTGCGTCGCAGCCAGGCGATTCAACAACTGCTGTCGCTTGCCTAGGTGCGCGGGCTGACGTGTCGCCCAACTCTGCCGGCCCCACCTGGCTCTTCGGCCCGAGCTGCAACTGAACCAACGCCCAGGAGCTCACGCACGATTTCTTCCACAGTCGCGGCGCGGCCCGCCGCCCAGGCGCGCTGCCACGTCTGATCATCCAGCTGCTCCCGTGCCGCCGCGAGCACGGACTCGTATCGCGACCGGTCGGCCGGGAGCAGCGGCGCGCCGATTGTCTCGCGCAGCGCCTCGGCGACTCCAAACAGTTGCGCGGCGTGCTCTGGCCGACCCTGGACGCCGTCCACCCCGGCCGCGCCCTCCAATCCCTCGGCGACGCCACGCCTGTCGCCGAGATCGTTGAATGCCGAGATCGCGTCGATAAAGTAGTCGTTGGCTCGGACGTAGTGGCCGCCATACAGCGCCATGAGCCCGAGGTTGCTGAGATTGTGTGCCGCCGCGCGGGCGTCCTCCAGGCGTTGCGCCAGCGCCAGGCTCTCGGAAAAGAGGGCAGTCGCGCGCGCGTAGTCACCCAGCTCTTGCTCGGCCCAGCCGAGATTGCTCAGCGCTTGTGCCAGGCCGATGGGGTTGCCACTGCGCCGGTACAGCTCGGCGCTGCGACCGAACAGCGCGCGGGCCTCCTGAACGTCTGGCCGCTCGAGCGCCATCATGCCCAGGTTGTTGAGCGACGATGCCTCCCCGACCACGTCGCCAATCAAGCGGCGTGTGCGCAGGCTCTCTTCGAAAAGCGCCCGGGCGCGGCTCGTCTCGCTGCAGTCGTGGGCCAGCCAGCCGAGATTGGAGACGGCGAACGCTACGCCGCCCGCGTCACCCAGGGCGGTGTACAGCTCGCGCGATTCGGCCAGCAGCTCGCCCGCCAGCGCATAGTCGTTCTGAATCAGCGCGAGCACCCCCGCGCCATTGAGCACACTTGCGCGACTGACCGTGGTCACCCCGGTGTCAAAGGCGAGGGCCTGGCTCAACCAGCGACGGCCCTCATGCACCAGGCCTCGCGCACGCCAGAATGGCCACAGCGCCGCGCACAATCGACCGGCGAGCTCGCCCGCGCCTTCGGCAAACGCCCAGCCCAGCGCGGATCGCAGATTGCTCTGGTCGGCCGTCAGACGTTCCAACCAGGCGATCTGTTCGGCGCCGCGGAGTCCGATCGCGGCTTGCTCGGCCAGGGTCGTGAAGTACTCGGCATGGTGCCTTCGCAGCCCACACTCCACGTCGGCGCAGTCGAGGTCGACCATGCGCTCATAGGCGTACTCCTGGATGGTTTCGAGCATCTCAAAGCGGGTGGTATTGGCGACTTCGCACACGTGCACCAGGCTCTTGTCCGCCAGACCTTCCACCGCGTGTTTGACGTTCGTCGTGGCGCAGAAGGAACCGGCGCAGACGGCTTCGATCGCCTCCATCGTGGCGCCGCCCGAGAACACGGCGAGGAGGGCGAAGACAACTCGTTCCGGTTCGCCAAGTAGCTCGTAGCTCCAATCGAGCGCGCCACGCATCGAGCGCTGTCTCGGCGCGAAATCGGTGGGACCCGTGGACAGCACGTCGAGGCGATGGCCAAGTTGCTCGAGCAACGCCGCCGGGCTCATGCTTCTCGCCCGCGACGCCGCCAGCTCGAGCGCCAGCGGCAACCCCTCGAGGCGCAGACAGATCTCGGTGACGATGGGTCGGTCGGGACCCGCGGCGGCGAAATTCGCTCTCGCGCTGCGCGCGCGTTCCAGGAACAGCTTCTCGGCGGGACTGCGCCCCAGCGGCGGCACGCCAAAGACGTGCTCGCCGTACAGGTCGAGCGCCGCCCGGCTGGTCACCAGCACCTTGAGCCGCGGGGCGCCTGCCAGCAGCCGGGCCACCTGTTCGCGCGCGGCCAGGACCTGCTCGAAATTGTCGAGCACGAGCAACAGGTGGCGGGAGCCAATGTGCTGGATCAACGCCGGCTCGAGTGCCCGCGACCCCGAGCTTCTGACGCCCAGCGTTTGGGCGATCGATTCGCTGACCAGCGCCGGATCGCGCAGCGCGGCGAGTGCGACAAAGACGGCGCCGTTCGTGAATTCGTCCTGCAGATCCGTGGCGAGCTGCAGGGCGAGCCGCGTCTTGCCCACACCCGGCGGACCCAGCAGCGTGAGCAACCGCACATCCGGCGCCAGCAGTCGCCCGCGAACGTTCGCCACGTCCTGTTCGCGACCGATCAGCCGGGTCATCGGGGTCGGCAAGCTCGGTCGGCCGGCGATGCCGCCGCGAGCCATACGTACAAAGTCCGCGCGTTCGCGGGCGGAGATGTCGAAGACCTCGGACAGGCGTCGCGCGAGCTCGCGCGACGGGCGGCGCTCGTCGGCCTCCAGCTTGCGGACGGTGTTGACCGAACACCCGGCCTGCGTCCCAAGCTCGGCCTGGCTCAGGTCGTAGTCCCGGCGAAGCCCTCTCAGCCGCTGGCCAAAAGACATTCCGCTACCGGTTCCCACTTCAACGGCGCGTCTCCCGGGACGGTGCCACTGTAGCGGTTTTTGGGGCGCTGCAGTACCGCTGAGGCATCACCCGAACGCGCTGTCGGTTGCATGCTGGCCGCCGAAAAGGACTACCTATTCCATGTACCGAACGTCAGCGCGATCACTCCTTGACGGTCCCCGCGCCGGTTCCGCCGCTGGTTCTCACGCGGGTTCCGGCGCTGATCCTCGCGTCGGTTCCGGCGCGGGTGCTCGCGTCGGGCTTGTGGGCCTCGTCGGTTTGTCTGGTCTCGCGTGTCTTGCGGGTCTGGTCGTCGTGGTTCTGGTGTTGCCGGCGGGCACGCGCTCGCAATTCGCGAGCCAAGTGCTGTCGCCACGTGGCGCGCCAGCCGACGTGAGCCCGCCGACACTCACCGTCGACCAGGTCCGCGCCTCATTCGTCGGCGCCGGCTTTCAGGCCGACCCGGCACTGAGCTGGACGTGGACCTCGCCGCCGGTGACCACGCTGCGGATTTTCGATCAAGCCAGCGGCCGCGTCCTGATGGCGCTGGTCTACCCCGACACCCACACGGCGCAGACCGAACGGCTCCAGGCGCAGGCCCACGAACCGAGCGCGCCCGTCCTGGACGGATACGGCCCGCACCTGGTTCCCGGCTACGGCGAGAGCCTCTGGCGGGGCAACGTCGCTCTGGTGCAGACGACCCAGTCAGAACTCGATCGCCTGTATCGACTCCAGCAGGGCGGTATGCTCGACCTGGCCGCCATCCACGAGCCGAGCCCGCCCGACTACGTGGTCGATCTCGACTTCCAGCAAGCCCTGGAGCACAGCGCCGTCAATCTCTAGAAATGCTGTAGCGGGGACGGCGTCGTCAATCTCGGGCCGAGAGCTCGTCGAGGTTGGCGTCGTCGTCGTTATCGCGGCGCGGCAAAGGGCCGAACCGTACGGCCGCGGCCGCTGAACCTCGCGGCTCTCGAGGGGTGCGAGCGCAGCGATGCGGCAGCCAGCGTCCGCCCGCGTGGCGGGTTGCGAAGCTGCTAGCCTCGGAGGCATGAGCTGGCGCAGGCGCGCGTGAGCCTCGCGAGCGCTTTGCCCAGGCGACTTCCGAACTGGCAGCGCGGCGTCTGGGTGCTCCTTGCGGACCAGGTGCTGATGAACGTCGGGTTCTTCATGCTCTTTCCGCTGCTCACGGTGCACCTGACCCGCGACCTGGGCCTCGATGCCACGAGCGTCGGCCTGATCTTCGCCGCCCGCAACCTCGTGCAGCAGGGGGCCGCGCCGCTGGGCGGGAGTCTGTCGGATCGGGTCGGCTACAAGCCGATCATCGTCGCCGGGTTCGGCGTGCGGGCCGCCGGGTTTCTGCTCTTCGCCCCGTCGCACGATGCGCCTGGCGTGATCGGCGCCGCCCTGATCACCGCGGTGGGCGGCGCGCTCTTCGACTCGCCTTCGCGCGAACCTCCAGTTCCACTGGATACCCCGCCACGCGCAGCGAGCGCAGCGAAGCGGGCAGCCGAACCTCCAGTTCCACTGGATACCCCAACACCGGGAGCGAGCGCAGCGAACCGGGTGGGGCGAGCGGCCGAGCCGGGGCTTCCGTGACGCGGCGCTACGGCGGGCGCCGGCGAGTGCCTGACGCGGGGGAGTTGATTGGCGTTGTGGTCCTTGCCGTGATCGGCGTGTGGGGCGCGTGGTTCGGCGTGCAGGCGTGGCTCACGCTGTTCTGGCCGATCAACGTCGTCTACGCGCTGGCAGGCGCCGTCGTGGTCCTCATCTCGACGGCCGTCGCGCGCGCACTGCTCAGCCGCTAGCGTCGCTCACCAGGCAGGCGCAGGGCCTTGTGATACAGCGCCTCGTCCAGCTCAGGCACCACCAGACCCGGCAGATCGCCCACGTGCCGAAAGCCGTGCCGCGCGTAGAAGCGGCGGGCGCCCAGATTGTCAGTGGTCGCCAGCAAGTACAGGTGATTGGCCGCTGCCCGCGCCGCGTCCTCGACCGCCAGGAGCAGCCGCGTGCCCTCACCTGCCCCCGGCGCGCCGACCAGCAGGAGCCGCAAGTAGGCCGCGCCATTCAGGATGCGCGGCCCGAAGCTCACCCAGGCGAAGCCGCTGAGATCATCACCCTGGCGACTCGTCAGGATCAGGTCGCCGTTCGTGAGCCCACTCGTCAGCGCGGCCAGCGCTCCCTCAAAGGTCACCCCGTACCGCTGCAACAACGCCGACGCCGCCATCAGCCGCGCCAAAGCGGGCAGGTCAGCCGGCTCGCAGCGCGAGATCATCGCCGCAGCCGGGGATCCAGCACGTCACGCAACCCGTCGCCGAGCAGATTGAACCCGAGCACCGCCAGCATGATCGCCAGACCCGGAAAGATCGCCAGGTGCGGCGCCAGTTCCAGGGCCTGGCGTCCATCGTTGAGCATGACGCCCCACGACGCCGCCGGCGGCTGGGCGGAGAGACCCAGAAATGACAGTGACGCCTCGGTCAACACGGCCCACGACAGCGCAATGCTCGCCTGGACCACGAGCACCGACAGCAGGTTCGGCAGGATGTGGCGGACGATGATCCGCGACGCGCGCGCGCCGAGCCCGCGCGCGGCGTCGACGAACTCGCGCTCCTTGAGCGCCAGGACCGGGGCCCGCACGACGCGCGCGAAGATTGGCGTGTACACCACCCCGATGGCGATGATGACGTTGTTCGGATCGGGTCCGAGCGCAGCCACGATCCCGAGGGCCAGCAGGACCGCTGGAAACGCGAACAGCACGTCCATCGTGCGCATGATGATCTGGTCGATCCAGCCGCCGGCGTACCCGGCGAGCAACCCGAGGCAGGTGCCCGCCGCGAGCGCGATGGTCACTGACTTCGAGGACACCTCCAGCGAAAGTCGCGCGCCGAAGACGATGCGGCTGAACAGGTCGCGCCCCAGGGAGTCACCGCCGAACGGCATGTTCCATGACGGGCCGGCGAGGCGATTGCCGGCGACGATCTGGACAGGATCCCTGAGGGGAAGCCATTGGACGGTCAGCGCCAGGAGTACAAAGATGCCCACGATCGCGAGGCCGACGACCGCGGCCTGATTACCGAGCAAACGCGAGTACAGCGGCCGCGCTCCCAGCCGTGGCTCGAGTGTTTGCCGGGCGCTAGGTGAAACGAATGCGCGGGTCGATGAAGCCATACAACACGTCGACGACGGTGTTGGCGGCCACGAACAGGGTCGCGATCACCAGGACACCACCTTGCACGACAGCGTAGTCTCGCTGACTGATCGCGTTGAGCAAGAGCCGCCCCAGGCCGGGCAGCGAGAAGACCTCCTCGACCACGACCGCACCGCCGAGCAGGTAGCCCACCTGGATACCCAGGATCGTGATCACCACGATCAGGCCGTTCTTCAGGGCATGGCGTTCGACGACGCTCCGAGCGGTCAGACCCTTCGCGTGGGCGGTGCGGATGTAGTCTGTGCCGAGGACGTCCAGCATGGCCGAGCGCGACGTGCGCATTACGACCGCGGCCATGGCGAGTCCGAGCGTCAGCGCGGGGAACATGAGGAACCGCAGGTTGGCCGCCGGATCGGCGAGCAGCTCGACGTAGCCGCCGGTATTGGGCATCCAGTGCAGGTACCGCGCAAAGAAGAGGATCAGCAGGGTGCCGAGCCAGAAGTTCGGCAGCGCCAGCCCGAGGAGCCCGAACCCGCGGGCAAAGATGTCCAGGAAGCCTGACGGTCGCAGCGCCGAGACCAGGCCCAGCGGGATGCCAAGCGCCAGCGCGACGATCGCCGCGGCGAAGGCAAGCTCGATGGTGACCGGCAGGCGGCCCGCGATCTCCGCCATAACGGGCTGGCCCGAGCGCACCGAAAAGCCCGCGTCGCCGCGCAGGATGGCGCCAAGCCAGGTCAGGTATTGCAGATGCAGCGGCTGGTCGAGCCCGAAGAAAGCCCGCATCCGCGTGAGCTGCTCCGCGGTCAGCACCGTAGACGTCCCCAACCGAGCCGTAATCGCATCGCCCGGGATGAGCCGCACGAACAGGAACGTCACGATGGACACGCCGAGCAGCGTCAGCGGCAAGCTAATCAGCCGCTTCAGCAAATACGCCGTCATCCAGGCCGCCCGCTCAACGCTGCCGCATCCCTGCGCTCGCTAACGTGCAGTTCCCCGAAGGACAGGGAAAGGCGTTGCCCTGCGCTTCCTCGAAGGACAGTGAAAGGGGTTGCCCAGCAGAACTTTCAATCACCTTTTTCGGGTTTGCCGCAAGGGAGCGAGCGCAGCGATGCGGGCAGCTGCATGTCCGGCTCGGAGCTATCTATCTATCTAGCCAGGTTTGCCGCAAGTAGGAAATGTTCCCCGTGGGAATGTGGACAAAGTCCTTCGTCGTATTGAGAAACGCCACGTAGTCGCGCGGGACGTACGTCCAGATAAATGGCGCGTCGTCGACCAGCTGGGTCTGGGCCGTTTGATAGAGCTGCTTGCGGCGCGCCACGTCGGTG
>DATGER010000059.1:0-43990 GCA_035309865.1 Chloroflexota bacterium | reverse complement strand
AGGTAATCTATGGGTACGAAATCCCTTGGCTGATCCCATCGTGTCCAGGTCGCTCGTCGTCCTGCCCACCTACAACGAGCGCGAGAACGTCGAGCCGATCGTGACGGCCATCCTGGCCCAGTCCGCGGACCTCGAGGTGCTGGTCGTCGACGATAACTCGCCTGATGGCACCGGTGAGATCGTCGACGGGCTCGTTGCGCTGCAACCGCGACGGATTCACGTCATCCACCGCGCCGGGAAGCGCGGGCTCGGGACGGCGTACATCGAAGGGTTCGTGTGGGCTCTGGCGCGCGATTACGACTACGTCTTCGAGATGGACGCCGACTTCTCGCACAATCCGGTCGATCTGTTGCGTTTGCGTGAGCCGCTGACGACGGGCCTCGCCGACGCATCGATCGGCTCGCGGTGGGTGCCCGGCGGTGGCACGCGCAACTGGTCGTTCGCCCGCACGTTCATCAGCCGCGGCGGATCCCTGTACGCCCGCCTCATCCTCGGCGTCCCGGTCAACGATCTGACCAGCGGCTTCAAGTGTTTCAGCCGACGTGTCCTCGAACGCCTCGACCTGCAGAGCGTGCGCTCCAACGGCTACGCGTTCCAGGTGGAGATGAACTTCCGCTGCCACCGCAACGGCTTCCGCGTGGTGGAGGTCCCGATCATGTTCGTGGACCGGCGGGTGGGCAAGAGCAAGATGGGTCGTCACATCGTGACCGAGGCGATGATCGTGGTGCTTGGTTTGCGGTTCCAGGCGCTCGCGGGCGGAGGTCAGTCGACCGCCGCGCGGGCGGCTGCCGCGTCGGCAAAGTACTCCAGAACTCCCTGAGCGCACCCGTCGGCGAGCGCGTCGAGCGTCGCGTCGTCGCGCAGGGCAGCCGCGTCGTTGGCGTTCGACAGGAACAGATTTTCCACGAGCGCGCTGGGGTAGGGTCCGCGCAGGCCGAAGAAGTGGCCGTACGATTTGCCGGCCAGGAGATCGCTCTTGGTGCCGCGATCGACCGCGCTATAGCCGACCTCGTCGGCGAGCGCGGCCACGACGTGCTGTTGGAGCAGCGCAGCCAGGCGGGCGTCTTCGGTCGCGGCCTCGGGGGCGCGCTCGGGGTTGTAGTACGTTTCGGTGCCGCGCAGGCTCGCCGGGCCGCCGTTGAAGTGCAGGGACACGTAGACGCGGGCTGGCCCGGCCGCGGCGATGCGCGCCTCCTGCTCGGCCTGGATCTGCGGCGTGGCATTCGGGTCGGTAAAATCGCTCAGCGGCAGGTCATCCTGGCGAGTCAGGCGGACCGTCAGATGGGCCAGCTCGAGCCGCGCCCGGACGCGTTGGGCCAGCTCCAGCGTCAGCTGGTACTCGCGCAGGCCGCCCCCCACAGCGCCGACATCGACGCGACTGTGGCCCGGGTCGAGCGCCACGTCGACGGGCTCCAGGGGCTGCGTCAGCAGGATGAGGCCCGCGAGCCAGCTCAGGCTCGCTCTTCGGCTCACTTTCGGGATCAACGCCGCCGGCGCACGCGAGAGGAGCACCGCGGCAGGGTAGCAGCACAGTTTGTCGGCCGGGAAGTGGCACGATCTTGTACAATCCAGAGGTTTGAGGCGTCATGGACGGCGCCATTGTCAGCCCGCGGCGAAGCCGAATCACCCAGACCCTTAGGTAGCGCTTGCTTGGCCGCGCGGTAAGCGCACGAGTTGTTAGCCAACACCGGACGAGATGGTTCAACAGGACAACATCGGCAACATTCGGCAGATCGACGTCGAGGACGAGATGCGTTCGTCGTACCTCGACTACGCGATGTCGGTCATTACCTCGCGGGCGCTGCCGGATGTTCGCGATGGTCTGAAGCCCGCGCAGCGACGGATTCTGGTCGCCATGAACGACCTGAATCTGGCACCCAACCGGGGGTATCGAAAGTGCGCCAAGATCGCGGGCGACACGTCAGGTAATTACCACCCGCACGGTGAAGCCGTCGTGTACCCGACGCTCGTGCGGCTGGCCCAACCGTTCAACATGCGCTACCCGCTGGTGGACGGCCAGGGCAATTTCGGTTCGGTCGACGGCGATCCGCCCGCGGACATGCGGTACACCGAGGCACGTCTCACGCCGCTCGCGATGGAGATGCTCGCCGATCTCGACATGGACACCGTCGACATGGTGCCCAACTACGACGCGACGCGCGAGGAGCCGTTCACCCTCCCGGGCCGTTTCCCGAATTTACTGTGCAACGGTGCGTCCGGGATTGCCGTCGGCATGGCCACGAACATGCCGCCCCACAACCTGGGCGAAGTGATCGATGCGTTGCACCATCTGATCGAGCATCCGGACGCCGATTTCGAGGACCTGCTGCAGTTCATCAAAGGCCCGGATTTTCCCACCGGCGGGCTCGTGATGGGCTTTGACAAAGACCGCGAAGGTCTCGTCGTCAACAACATCAAACATGCGTACGCAACCGGGCGCGGGCGCATCCTGATTCGGGCCCGCGTCGAGTTCGAAGAGACGCACAACGGCCGCACGCAGATCATCGTCACCGAGCTGCCTTATCAGGTCAACAAAGCCACCCTCCAGGAACGTATCGCCGAGCTCGTCCGCGACAAGAAGCTCGACGGCATCGCGGCCATGCAGGATGAGAGCGATCGCAAGGGTATGCGGCTGGTCATCGAAACCAAGCGCGACGCCAACCCGCACACGGTGCTGAACCATCTGTACAAGCACACGGCGATGCAACAGGCGTTCAGCTACAACATGCTGGCGCTGGTCGATGGCGAACCGCAGCTGCTGCCGCTGAAGCGGCTGCTGATCGAGTTCCTCAACTACCGCCAGGTGGTGCTGACGCGGCGCACGACCTTCGAGCTCGGGAAGGCCCGCCAACGCGCGCACATTCTCGAAGGCCTGGTCATCGCCCTCGACAACCTCGACGCGGTCATTCGCACCATCCGTGAAGCGGCCAGTCGCGAGGCCTCGCGGCCGCTGCTCATGCAGAACTTCGGGCTCAGCGAAGCGCAGGCCCGGGCGATCCTCGAGATGCAGCTCGGTCAGCTGGCCAATCTCGAGCGGCAGCGGATCGTGGATGAGTACGAGGAGATCAAGCAGCGCGTTGCCTACCTGGAGGACCTGCTGGCCAACCCCATCAAGATCACCCACCTGGTGCGTGACGAGCTGACCGAGCTGAAGAAGAAGTTTGGCGACCCGCGCCGCACCGAGATCGTGACCGACTTCGCCGGCGAGATCAGCGACGAAGACCTGATCGACAACGAGAAAGTCCTGATCACGATCAGCGGCAACAACTACGTGAAGCGCATGCCGGCCACGACCTATCGTGTCCAGCGGCGCGGCGGGCGCGGCATCATCGGCCAGGTCCTGCGTGAAGAGGACGCGCTGCAGCACATCATCGCCGCGAACGCGCGCGACAGCATTCTCTTCTTCAGCGACAAGGGCAAGGTCTATCGGCTGCGGGCCTGGCAGGTGCCCAGCTACGACCGCACCGCGCGCGGCACGCCCGTGATCAATGTCGTCAACATCGAGTCAGGCGAGAAAGTCACCGCGATCCTCGCGGCGCCGGACTTCGAAAACAGCGACTTTCTGATTTTTGCCACGCGGCGTGGCGAAGTGAAGAAGTCCGCGCTGAAGGATTTTGCGCAGGTGCGCTCGAACGGCCTGCGCGCCATGAACCTCGAAGAGGGTGACGAGCTGCTCGACGTCAAGCACTGCCGAGCTGGCGAAGAGGTCATCCTGGTCACGGAGCAAGGCCGCTCCGCGCGCTTCAACGTCGATTCCCTGCGCGAGGCCAGCCGGGTGAGCGGCGGCGTACGCGGGATCCGGCTCGCGACGGACGACTCGCTGGCCAGCATGGACGTGGTCATCGCGGACGCTCAGCTCCTGGTGGTGACGCGCAACGGCTACGGGAAGCGAACGCCGCTGAGCGCGTACGCCGTCAAGGGGCGTGGGATCGGTGGGGTGCGGGCCATCAAGACCTCCTCCAAGACGGGCCCGGTCGCCGCGGCGCGCGTGGTCAAGGGCTACGAAGAGCTGATGATGATCTCCGCCGGCGGCATGGTCGTGCGGACGGCCATCGAAACGATCTCCGAGCGCACGGGCCGGCTCACGTCAGGCGTGAAGCTGATGAACGTGCGCGACGGCGATCGCCTGGCGGCCATCGCGATTCTCGAGCCCAGCACCAATGGCGGCGGCGACGAAGGCGAGGCCGCCACCGTCGACGAGGACGGCGCAGTCCTCGAGGCCGCCCCTGCCGAGGACCTCGAGGAGGTTGAAACGGAACTCGAGGCCGACGACGCCGCGGCAGACACCGACTCGGACGAGGACGAGGACGAGGATGAGGAAGGCGGCGAGGACTGACGCCTAGTCAGCCCGGTCGGTGAGAGCCGATTCCTCGGGCCACTCTCCTGCTGACACGCACGGTGCCTTTTGCAGGATGAGTGGTACACGCTCGGCCAGGCGGCTGCCCTCGGGCTTTGGGGGCGCCTGATCCCACGCCGACGACTGCAGGAGCTCGCGAAGCGCCCGAGCCGAGGAACGCGTGGCGGGCGGGCGAGCGTGGACCGGGTTCCTTTAGGATGACGCTCGGATGGGCTCGGGCGTGAGTCGACTCTGGCTGGTGGGCCTGATGGCTCTGGTGCTGTGTGGTCTGGAGACTGGGCTGCGGCTGGGGGCGGCGTCGCCGGATACGCGGTACACCTTGCCGCAATTCAGTCTGGGCTACTTCTGGGACACGCCGTTGGGCTGGACCGGCGTGGTCGACGGCGTGCCAGTCAACAAGGACAGCGTCCAGTTCTCGTCGCTGGCGGGCTTTTTCCGCGACGAGCCGGCGGTGCAGGTGCCCGTCGAAGACAACGTCTACGTCCGCTTCGCCGGCTACTCGCTGCTAGGGTCGGTGATGGCCCCACTCGTCGGCGCATACGCCAGTTTCGTGCTGGTGAACGTGCTGCTATGGGTCGCCGCCGCACTGGCGACCTATGCCCTGGCCGTGCGCTTGACGGGCTCAGCGCTCACGGCCACGCTCGCGGCGCTGCTGGTGAGCACCGCGCCGGCCTTTGAGGCGCTCGTGGGTCAGGCGCTCCCGTACGTGGCGTCGTACAGCGTGTTCGTGCTGGGCCTGTGGCTCTTCGATCGGCTCAGTTTGTTTGCGCGCGACACGCCGCCACGAACGGCCCTGGCGTGCGGTCTGGTTGGCGGGCTGGGCTTCGTGTTCTACGACCTGTACATGCTGCCCGCCTTCGTCGTGGCCTACGGTGTGTTCCGGCGCATGCCGCTCCGCAATCTGGCGCTCGTGCTGGTTGCCATGGCGCTGCCCCGGCTGGCCTGGAGCGGCTACTGGCAGCTGGCGCAGCTGGCGTCGTACTCGCACAACGAGACCCATCCGGCCGAGGCGCTGGCGGCCTGGTTCGATCCCGCTCGCATGGGCCAGGGCTTGGCGAGGCTGAAGGCATATGTGCTGCTCGGCGCGCACGGCCTGCTCAACATTGGCGCCGCGTTCCTGTTCTGGCCCGTGCTGCTGGCGGTCTTTGAGCTCGGGATCCTCCTTCGCCGGCGTGCACCCGCGGCGGCGTGGTTTGTCGCCGTGGCCGTGGCCGGCTTCGCGCCGGCGCTCTTCATGCTCTCCACCTGGCCGCATATCCCGCGCTGGTACGCGTATGGGTTTCCCGCCGTCTATATCCTCGCGGCCGCGGCGGCGGTCCGCATCGCGCGCTCGTTTTTCAGAGCCGACAGCTCGCACTGGGCGTTTGTTGGCATGGCGGTCGTGGTCGTTTTGCCGGCAATCGTGTTGTCAAATCTGGACGTCGTCGGCGCCACCCGGCCGATGGAGTTGCTCCTGTTCCAGCCCACCCACTGGTCGTACCTGTGGTCGCGCTAGAGTCGCCGTCCGCGACCCGCCCGTCGAACCCTGAATCAGGCCGAGGTGGCGCTGCCCTCCAGTGGAACCTCGCCGCGGGCGGAGTGCTGCTCGTCGGCCTCGGTCTCAGGCTGGCCCTGGGCGGCGGTGGGGTAGGCGATCGCTCCGCGCTGGTGATGGCGACGCTGCTCGCGGTGGGCGTCTGGCTCGCCGCGCGGTTACTCACGACCCCACGGACGGCGTTTCTGATCGCGCTTGGGATGGTCGCCCTGCTCGACCTCGGGGCGCTGCCGGCGCGCAACGCGCTGGAATACGACTATCGCGAGGCGTTCTTCCGGACCGACCAGGAATTCAGCGCGCAGGTATCGGTCATGCCTGGCCAGGTCGCTCCGGCTCAGCCGGTGCTGGTGCTGCTGGTCGAGCCGGTGTTCCCGGCCGGTGCGGCGCAACCCAGTTTTGGGTTGGCTGGCGACGTCGATAGCACGGCCATGGCCTGGGACTGCGCCTTCCAGCGAGGGCTGCAGCACCTCGCGCTCCCGGTGCCACCGGGTTCGGGTTCGTTCGCGGTGCGGCTGCACCTGACCGGTTCGCCGACCCGCGAGACCGACTACTTGCTGGTGTACGCGTCGGCGCCGCGGGGCGGGTTTCTCGTATCACTCGTCGGCGCCGTGGACCGCCCGCCAGACACGACGGTCTGTTCGGTGCACCAGTAACTGTCAGGATTGCGGGACCACAAACCACGGCCGCCCGAACGTCTTCAGCGACTCAGCCACGTTCTTTGGATCGATCTTCAAGCCCGAGGTGCCGATCAGATAGGTCGTCTGCGCCTCGTTTGCGCCAACCGAGAAGTCTTGAATCGCGGTGCCATCGCCGCCCGTCTTGATGGTCCCCAGGTCGCGCACGAGCTCGTAACACTCGTTGCCCTGCCCGAACGCATTGCAGTTCTGGCGTTCGCGATACATCCCGAGTGGAAAGGTCGTGTTGGCCGCGTACCCCGCCAGATAGATCTTCGCGGACGACCCGGCCTTGACGTTCCTGGGGTAGACCAACAGATGTGGGCTGTTCGCCGGCCGGATGGTGACGTTCACGCTCGCGGTGAACGCGCCCAGGCTGTTGGAGGTCTCCGTAAACGTCATCGTGTGCGTCCCAGCGCCGATCTGGCCGCCAGGCAGGCTGAGGAAATCCCACCGGTTCAGCTTGTCGAGGCTGGCTTTCTGCGTCTTGCCGCCGTCGACCTGGACGGTCATCGAGGCATCGGTCGGGAACGGCGAGAAGACAATCTTGAACATCGCCGGGAACGTCATCGAGTTGCACGGCTGATTGTCGGTCACGGTGAGGTCGATGTCGCACTCGTCTTCACCTGGATTCGCGAACGGCAACTGACGCGACAGCGTTCCGACGGGGACATCCCGGCTCCCCGAGGTTGGCGTGGGCGTGTCGGTCGCAACCGGCGGCAGGGGTGTCGGCGTATCCGTCGGCGCCGCGGGTGGCGGCGTGTCGGTCGGTATGGGGGTGTCCGTCTGCACCGGCGTATCGGACGGAACCGGCGTCGGGGTGTCGGTGGGCGCGGCAGCCTCTGGCGGCACGTCGGTGGGCGTGCAGGTTGGCGCGGCGTCCCCGGTCGCCGCGTCGTCCGACTCCATGTCTGGGGCCTGCGGACACGGCGGGATGTCCTGGCTGACCGCTCCACTTCCGGGATCATCCTGGGCCCTGCTGATGGGCCCGCCCTGCGCCGCGGCGAGCAGCAACACCAGCGTCGCGGCGAGTACGGCACGTAGTTTCACGATGTGCTCACTCTTTCTGGTTGTCTAAGAAACGACCGGTCCCAGCGCGCGCTACGGGCACGTTTCCGTCACCGGTGCCTGCACATTCTGCAGGAGCTGGTCGTAGTGGTCCTTGTTGCTCGGATCGACTCCCGCGGCGCTGCGATAGGCCGATCTGGCGGCGTCGAGGGCACCCAATCGAGTCTGGATGAACCCGAGCATCTCGTAGTAGAAGCCCTGCCGGGTCGGGTGAAACACGCTCAGGTCGATGGCCTTCTGGTACTCGGCCGCGGCGCGACGATACCTGGCATCGCGATCCGGGTCGCACCGCGGCGGCAGGTACACGAAGCCAAGATTTGAGTGCGCCTCGGCGGCGATGTCTTTCGCCGACGCATTGCCACCGTCGTAGTCGGCGATCACGCTGTTGAACTCGCGTTCCGCGTCTGGCCAGTAGTTGCCTGCGTCGGCCTGGCTGAGACACAGGTAGGCGCGGCCCATTTCGAACGCAGTCCAGGTTGGAAGGTTCGACCGTGCCGGCTGCGTTTTGGCACTGAGCGCACGTTGAAAAGTCTCCACCGATGCCTGGATTCCCGCCACGTTGAGTGTGTCTCGAGCGCACGCCTCTGGCTTGCCAAGCGACTCCTGGAACTCGACTTCTCCCAGGGCGAGTTGCGCCCGGGCGAATTCAGGATTGATGGCGAGCGCCCGCTCGAAATTGGCGCGCGCCTCGGTCAGGTTGTTCAGGCTGCCCTCGGTATAGCCCAGAAATAGATACAGCGTCTCTTTGCCATTTCCCTCACCCCATTCCGGATCGTTGGCGGCCCTGGTGAAGTGAACGCGCGCATCGGCGAATTTATCGGCTGCAAACTGGCTCAGGCCTATCACAAATTCACCGAAGGCGCGCGTGCGGCGGGTAAGGTCGGCGCGAAGCTGTTGCTTCGAGACTGGATCGTCGAGCGATCGGACGGCCACCGATCGGCCAAGGTCGTGCTCGCCCTGTAGTTCGGGCGTGGCCTGCAGGTTGCTGAGATAGAACTGAGGGACAAACGTCGTGGCGTCCGAGCGCTGCTCGAGGTAGCCATAGACCAGCAGATCGACCTTGGAACGCGTGGCGACCCGCTCAGCTTCAGCGGCCCGCGCCTCGGGGGTTTTGCCCTCGACCCGTCCGAGCTGCGCGGGGCCCCAGAGCTGGACTTTGAAAACTTGCTCCGTCGATGCGGCCCCATCGTTGATGCTCTGCAACTCGGTGGTCAGGGTCTCGTACAGCGAATCGGCCAGCGTTCGGCCGTCGGCCGAGGCGACGGCGCCGCCCTGGGCGTCGAGGGCGCCGAACTCCGCGACCGCGACGTTCAGATCGCCGCTCATGGTGGGAATGGGCCGTGGGTAGAACCAGTACGCCGCCGCGGCGCCCGCCAGCACGACGACCAGGCCAGCCAGGATGCGGCGCCAGGGAAACGGGCGCCCGCCGATATAGATGACATTGGAATTGCCGGTGATGACCGTGCTATCGCGGACGTCACCGCCAACCGCGACGCTACCCTGGCCGCTCGCGGTGGTGGTGGACGTTCTGGGTGTATCTTCCGCTTCCGGCGTCTCTGCGCTCATGTCACGGCTGCACTGGCCAAGAGTTGATCACCGCACGTTAGCATTGAGGGATCATGGATGCAGTCGCCCCGTTGGCCGGTCAGGTCGTCCAGATCCTGACGCCGTTCCTCCCATATCTGCTCAAAGCGGGCGAGGATCTCGGCGCCCGCGCGGCCCAGCAGATGGAGGATACGGGCTGGGACCTCGCCTCCAGGCTCTGGGGTCGCCTGGGAGCGCAGGTGGACGCCAGGCCGTCGGCTCGCGAGGCCGCGACCGACCTCGCCGCGCAGCCGACCGACGACGACGCTCAGGCGGCGCTGCGCGTTCAGATCAAGAAGTTGCTGGCCGATGAGCCCCAGCTGCAGCACGAGCTCGAGGCGCTGCTGAACACAGCCCAGGGATCCGGGTCCACGACCACCGTGACCGCGAGCGGCGACCGCAGCGTTGCCATTGGCCACGACGTCCGCGGCAGCACCATCATCACTGGCGATCAAACGGGGAAGCGGTCAGGCTGACAGGCGCGCCTCGAACAGCGTCGCGACAGCGTCGAGCACGTGTTCGGCGACGTCCGTTTTGGGCAGCCGGGGCAGGTCCGTGCGGCGGCCGTCGGACCACAGCAGCGTGACCTGATTCGTGTCGGCGCCGAAGACGTCGGCGAGCACGTCGTTGGCGACGATCAGGTCCAGGTTCTTGCGTTCAAGCTTGTCCAGCGCGTGCGCGATCATGTCCTGGGTTTCGGCCGCAAAGCCGACGCGGACCGGCTGGCGTTCGGTCCACAGCAACGCGGTCGCGGCCAGCAAATCAGGATTCGGCACCAGGCGTAGATCGAGCTCGTGTTCGCCGCGTTTGATCTTGTGATCGGCGGCCGGCCCGACGTTGAAGTCGGCGACCGCGGCCGCCATGATCAGCGCGTCCTGAGTTGGGTATTGCTCGGTCAGCGCGGTGAGCATCTCCTGCGCCGAGTTGACGTGCATCACGCGCAGCCCCGCGGGCGACCGAATGGCCGTCGGCGTGGTGACCAGCACCACGTCCGCGCCACGGTCGCGGGCGGCTTCCGCGATGGCATAGCCCATCTTGCCCGAGGAGTGATTGCCGATGTAGCGCACCGGGTCGATGGCTTCGCGTGTTCCTCCCGCGGTGACCAGCACGCGTCGACCGGCCAGGTCACCTGTCGCGCCGAGGGTTGCGCGGACCAGGTCGAGAATCGTTTCGGGTGCCGCCAGGCGGCCGAGACCCACCAGTCCGCTGGCGAGGTGGCCTGTTTCGGGCTCGACCACGACGACGCCGCGAGCTTTCAGGGTTTCGACGTTGGCGGCGGTTGCCGGGTGGGAGAACATGCCGGCGTCCATCGCCGGTGCGACGATGACCGGACACCGGGCGGCCAGCGCGGTGACGGAGACCGGGTCGTCGGCGAGGCCGTGGGCCAGTTTGGCGAGCATATTGGCCGTCGCCGGGGCCACGACGATGACGTCGCTCTGCTGTCCGAGGGTCACGTGGGCGATGTCGGTCTCCATGCCAGGGGCCCACAGGTCGGCGAAGACGGGCCGATGGGTGATCGCTTGAAACGACAGCGGTTGAATGAACCGCTGCGCGTCGGGAGTCATCGCCACGTCGACGACCGCGCCTGCCTGGTGCAGCGCGCTTGCCAGTCCGACCGCTTTGTAGGCCGCGATGCTGCCGGTGACGCCCAGCGTCACGTGTTTTTCCTTCAAGACGTGGATCGAAGTCACCGTGTCGGGCATGCGACGTTGCGCTCGTAGTACAGCCGGAGGCCCTTCAGCGTCAGCGTTGGATCGTGCACGTCGACGATGCTGGTCTCGGCCAGCACGTAGTCGGCCAGGCCGCCGGTGGCAATCACCAGCGTGTCGTCGCCGAGCCTGGCTTTGATGCGCGTGACCAGCCCTTCGACCAACCCGACGTAGCCGTAGACCCAGCCGGAGCGCAGCGCGTCGACGGTGTTACGGCCGATCACTTCGCGGGGCTGTTCCAGTTCGATGCGCGAGAGTCTCGCCGCGCGCTGAAACAGGCCGTCCATCGCGGTCCGCAGGCCAGGCGCGAGCGCCGTGCCGAGCAGGCGGCGTTCGCGATCGACGGCGTCGAACGTCGTGGCCGTACCGAAGTCGACGATGATCGCCGGCAACCGGTACAGCTCCGACGCCGCCAGCGCATCGACGATCCGATCGGCGCCCATCTCCTGGGGGTTGTCGATGGTGATGGTGACGCCGGTGTTGCCCGTCGCTTTGACCTCGACCAGCGGGCAGTCCGTGGGCAGGTAATTGCCGACCAGCTCTCTGAAGATGGGCACCATGGCTGGCACGGTGCTCGAGAGGCTGACGCCCGTGATGTCCGCAAACGTGAAGCCGCGTCGCGCGAGCAGCCAATCCAGCAACGCGGCGTACTCGTCTGGCATGCGGTGCGAGTCGGTCTCGAGTCGCCAGGTCGCCGCAATCTGCTCGCCATCGAAGGTTCCCAGCTTGATGTTGGTATTGCCGATGTCAATCGCGAGCAACAAGCCGCTCACGCGGCAAAGTGTATCCCTCGGTTGCGCGCGGCGAGGACAAGCTCACACTGGCGTTAGACCGTGTGCCTGTCACATGGCAATCAGGCATCTCACTGCATTTATCGAGCGCGAAGGTAAGGGCTGTGTGTCGCGGTGTCCTTGAGGTCGACGTCACCAGCCAGGGTGACACGATCGAGGAGGCGCGGGCGAACCTTCAGGCAGCCCTGGAGTTTTTTTCGAGACAGCCAGCGAAACGGAGATCGCCGAGCGACTACACGCCGAGGTGTACGTCACTACGCTCGAGGTTGCCGTTGGGTAGGCTTCGTGTCCTCTCCGGCCGCGAGGTGTGTCGCATCCTCGACCAGCACGGGTTCGTGCAGGTACGCCAGCGCGGCGGCCACGTTGTGATGTACCGGCGCCGGGAGGCGTCGACCATCACCGTACCGGTGCCTGATCACCGCGCGCTGCGCCTGGGACCCCGCAGTCAATCATTCGCCAGTCGCAACTCCAGCGGGCGATTTTCGAAGAGCGGTGCCAGTTTTGCGAGTTAGGAACGCTTGCATGCAGCTTCGGATGAACAGCGCATGCAGGCGCGCATCGGGCGTCAGCTCGGGGTGGAAGGCGGTGGCCAACAGGTTGCCCTGGCGGGCGGCGACGACGCGGCCGTCGGGTAACGTCGCCAGGACTTCGGCGGCGGGGCCGACCCGCTCCACCAGCGGCGCGCGGATGAACACCGCGTGGATCGGACGCTCCAGGCCGCCGAACGCCAGATCCACTTCAAAACTGTCGAGCTGACGGCCGAAGGCGTTGCGCTGGACGGTCAGATCCATCAGCCCGATCCGCCCGTCGGGTTCGCCGCCGACGATGTCGCGCGCCAGCAGGATCATGCCGGCGCACGTGCCCCAGATGGGCAGGCCATCGCGGGCCGCGGCGCGGATCGGGGCCTCGAGGCCATAGGCGACGAGCAGCTTGCCAATGGTGGTGCTTTCACCGCCAGGTACGATCAGGCCGTCGAGCTCGCGCAGGTCTGCCGGTGCGCGGACCTCGCGCACGACCACCTCGCGACCGTCGTCGCTGTCGACGGCTGCGCGCCGCAGCATGGCCGCGTGCTCGGCGAAGTCGCCCTGAACAGCCAGCACACCGATCACCAGGGGGCCGGAAGTCAAACGCCTGACCTCCGACTGCTGACCGCTGACGGCTGACGGGTGACGGCTGACCGCTCGTTCACCATCCGCGGGTGGCGAGCTGGCTCGACTCGGGCAGGGTGCGGGCTGAGATGCCAACCATTGGCTCACCCAGACCACGCGAGACCTCGGCCAGGATCGACGGGTCCTGGTAGTGCGTGGTGGCCTTCACGATCGCCGCCGCGCGCCGCGCGGGATCCCCGCTCTTGAAGATGCCCGAGCCAACGAAGACGCCCTCGGAGCCCATCTGCATCATCAGCGCCGCATCCGCGGGCGTGGCAATGCCGCCAGCGGTGAACAGCACGACCGGCAGGCGACCTTCGCGGGCGACCTGCTTGACCAGCTCGTACGGCGCGCCCAGCTCTTTGGCCTCGTGCATGAGCTCTTCGTCGCCGACGGTGCCCAGGCGGCGAATCTCCGAGGTGATCGCCCGGATATGGCGCACGGCCTCGACGACGTCGCCCGTGCCAGCCTCACCCTTGGAGCGGATCATCGCGGCGCCTTCGCCCAGCCGGCGCAGCGCCTCGCCGAGATTGCGCGCACCACACACGAACGGGACCTTGAACGGGTGCTTGTAGACGTGGTGCTCCTCGTCGACCGGCGTCAGCACCTCTGATTCGTCGATGTAGTCGACCCCCAGCGCCTGGAGGATCTGCGCCTCGACGAAGTGGCCGATGCGGCACTTGGCCATGACGGGGATGGTCACGGCGTCGATGATCTGGTGGATCAGCTCGGGGTCGGACATGCGCGCCACACCGCCGTCGCGGCGGATATCGGCGGGCACGCGCTCGAGGGCCATGACGGCCACGGCGCCAGCGTCCTCGGCGATCTTGGCCTGGTCAGCGGTGACCACGTCCATGATCACGCCACCCTTGAGCATCTGGGCCAGGCCGCGCTTGGCGGTCCAGGTGCCGGTCTCGGGCGAGTGCCCATTGCCGGTTGGCGCGGTGGGAGCGATGGGATCGACGGTCATGGCGGCACGTGCTCCTCGGGAAGTGTACGGGTTCTTTACCCGTACACAGCGATTGACTGTACGGGTGTACGGGAAAGAATATCAGGCTGCGCCAGGCTCGTGCCAATCCCCACGCGCGAGCCACCTGCTCTGGCCCGTGAGCCGCCGCGCGCAGGCATTCCAGGCGTGAGTTCCCGCCGGAACCCCCAGTGACAGAGGGAGCGTGTAGGCTTCGACGCGTGGGTCGCGCGGTCTATGTTGACTGCTTCAGCGGCGTCGCGGGGGACATGCTCCTGGGCGCGGTGGTCGATGCTGGCGTGAGCGTCGCGGAGGTGCGCGCGGGTTTGCGGTCGCTGCCGATGAGCGGCTGGACGCTTGAAACCGAGGCGGTCCGCCAGCACAGTCTGGGCGGCACGCGGGCCCACGTGAAGCTGGACACGCCCGATCAGCCCCACCGCGGTCTGGCCGAGGTGCTGCGCATCATCCGTGGGGGTGCCTTACCAGACGCCGTGGTCGAGCGCGCCACGCGCGTCTTTGAGCGGCTGGCCGAGGTGGAAGCCGGCATCCACGCGACGACGGTCGACGCCGTCGAGTTCCACGAGGTTGGCGCGATCGACGCCATCGTCGACGTGGTCGGCGTGGTGCTGGCCTTGCAGTTGCTCGAGGTCGACTGGTCGCGCGTGTTCTGCTCGGGTCTGCCGCTGGGCT
The DNA here is from genome assembly GCA_035309865.1 of Chloroflexota bacterium. Taxonomy (GTDB): domain Bacteria; phylum Chloroflexota; class UBA6077; order UBA6077; family CF-72; genus CF-72. The sequence goes on along the minus strand of DATGER010000059.1, from coordinate 29,468 downwards.
CAGGCTGGGTGCGGACGCAGCACGGCCGCCTCCCGGTGCCGGCGCCCGCGACGCTGGAACTGATTCGCCTGGGCAAGGTGCCGGTCCGCCCCGACCCGGCGCCGGAGCCAACCGGTGAGCTGACGACCCCAACCGGCGCGGCGCTGCTCAGCGTGCTGGCGACGTTCGGCGTCGATGCCAGCCGGCTCGGACGGGTCGAGCGCGTCGGCTGCGGGTTCGGGACGCGTGAACCGGCGTGGCCGAACGCCGTGCGGCTCCTCGTGGGCGAGGCGAGCGCGAGCCCGCTCGGGCTGGCCAAAGAAAGTGTGGTCGAGATTCAGACCAACCTGGACGACTCCTCGCCCGAGGAGCTGGCGTTTGCGATGGAGCGCCTGCTCGAGGCAGGCGCGCTGGACGTCGCCTTCAGTCCGCTGCAGATGAAGAAGAATCGGCCGGGGGTGCTCGTGCGGGTCCTCGGGCGGCCAGAAGATGGCCAGCGGCTGGCGGAACTGGTGCTGGTGCACACCTCGGCGCTCGGGGCCCGCGTCCAGACGATCGAGCGCTTGATCGCTGCCCGCAGCCAGCGCAGCGTCGATACCCCGTGGGGCAGCGTTCGGGTCAAGGTGAAACACCTCGGGGAACGCGAGATTGTCGCGCCCGAGTACGAGGACTGTGCCCGCGTCGCGCGGGCGGCGAACGTGCCGTTGAGCCAGGTCTACGCGGCGGCGCGGGCCGGCTAAACAGGGCCCGCGCCCAGCACCTGCTGGGCCTTGTCGACGACGCGCGCCTCGTTCGGATACGACAGCCGCCGGAGCGCCTCGCCGATCGGGAACCACTCCACGACGTCGTACTCGCCGTCGTGGTTGGCGGTGTCGCCGCCGACCACCTCCATCAAGTAGAAGTGCACCGTCTTGAAGTGGCGCACGCCGCCCCAGACGAACCGGTACTGGATCCGGTCGAGCGGGCGCTCGATGCGCACCAGCAGCCCGGTCTCTTCGCCGACCTCGCGCAGGGCGGTGCCTTCGAGCGTTTCGCCCATCTCGGGCGTGCCCTTCGGCAGTGCCCACCGCTTCGGGCGCAGCCGGCCGACGAGGGCTACCTCGATCTGGCCATTCTGGGCCTCGCGACGATAGACGACGCCGCCGGCGGACACGTCGCGCACCAGGGCGGGCGGGCGGCCCGAGCGTGGCGATGGTTCGGAGCCGGGCACGGGCACCGGGTTGATCGGTGCCTCTCCCTGGCTGGGCACCGCAGCTTCGCTTGAAACGGGCGCGGCCATGCCACCGGCCACGCCGTCGCGAGCCGGTGCCGTTTCCGGCGCCGAGCGCGGGCCATTGCGGCGAAAATAGCCGCGTCTCAAGCGCCTGCCCCCTTTAGCCACCGCAACCTCACCCTAACGAGAGTGCGGGTCGCGTGTCTAGTGGTCAGTGCGTGGGTGTGGGCGCGATGCCGTTGTTCGTGGCGGCGGGTTTTGGGGTGGGCTTGGCGGCAGGCGCGGGCGTTTGTGGGCGAGCGGCGGCCGTCGGCGCGGGTGTCGCTGGGGTCGCGGGCCTGGCGACGGCGGTGGCGCCGGTGGGCGGCGTGGCGGCCGGTGCGGCGGGGTTCGTACCCGCCTGGGCCGCGTCGGGGGTCGGCGCAGGGGTGGCCGGCTTCTGGGCGTCGAGCACGCGCTGGAGCGCGTCGTCGATGCTCGCGTTGGCCGGCTTGCCCGCCGAGCCGACCAGGGTCACCGTATGCGCCGGCTGATACGTGCTCTTCAGGTCAAGCTCACGCGGCTTGCTGCCGTCGGCGGGAATGACCCGGCGGACCACTTCGGCGTCGAAACCGTCGCGGGCGGATTCGACCAGCAGCGTCCGTCCCCAGGGCAGCGTCGGCTCCTCCTGGGCGATGGGTTTCGGATCAGGCGGGACACGATTGGTGATCACGGCGTCGTCAACCTGGACCTGCCAGTTTGGCTTCTTGCCATACAGCCCGAAGTAGATGTGGTCAGCGTCGGTGTCGGCCTGGATCAGCACGTAATTCGGGGTGGGATTGGTCCACTTGAAGTCAAGCCCGGCGTCGCCGTCAACAGTCACGTCGAGCCCGACGACCCCGCGCGACGTGTACGCCGGGATCCAGTACAGGTGCCAGTAGCGCTCTTCGAGCTGGTAGCCCGACCAGAACACCGGCTGGAAGAGGGTCGTGGCCACCTGGCAGATCCCGCCGGCCACGCTGGGGACCGTGCGCGGGCCGTTGTCGCCCGAGGTGATGCCAAAGCCCCACTGGAAGCCGGCGTCGATCGTGGTTGGGCCGACTGCATCGTTGAACGAAAACGTCGCCCCCGGCGCCACGACGACGCCGTTCAGCCGCTGCGCGGCGAGCTGGATGTTGTGCTTCTTCTCGGCGATCGAACCCGCGAACGAGGTGTTGCCACGGTCGATCAACTCGGTGATACCGAGCGCCTGCGGGTCGTCGGACGAGACGCTCGGGTCGACCGTCGTGACCGGCAGACTGACCGTCCGGTCACCCGCCAGCAGCGCGGCGTGGACCGCCTGCACGGTGCCATCCTGGTCCAGCGTGCGGCCCTGGCGGCTGGGCCGCAAGACCTTGAGGTCGCCCCCGTTGAACGCAAAGCGCGCGTCCTGGACGGTCTGATCGATGTCTTTGGACAGCCGTGCGGCCCAGGCTTTGAGCGGCGCATCGTCGATTTTGACCACCGCCGGCTGGCCCGGCTTCGTACCGCCGGTCAATGACACGAGCTTCAGCACGTCCGCCCGCTCGAGGGGCCAGCTCTTGTCGGCGAAGGTCACGGTCAGCGCGCCGGCGTTGGGATCGAACAGGCGATCCAGTTGCTCGTGGGCGGCCTGCAGTTGCTCGTCGGGGATGGCCGGCGGCAGCGAGTTGGTGACCAGCGCGACGGTCTGACCACCCCCGTTCAGCGCGGCCGTGACCTGGTCACGCGAGGCCGAGACGTCGACGGTCAGGCCATTTTGCGCGCCGGCAGCCTGGATCGCGCCCGTGTTGCTGAGACTCAAACGCGCGTCGACGGGCTGGCGTTCGATCTGGCGGGCCATCGCGGCCAGCGAGGTGTCGAGCGCGGCACGGTCGGTGGTGCTGGCCGCGGACACCGCGTGACCGTGGGCCAGCGTGTCGATCTGTTCGCCGAGCCGATCGAACGGACTGCCCTGGCGCCCGAGCTGATACGCGGCGCCGACCAGCTCGTTGGGGTCCAGCCGCAGCCCCAGATCACGCGCCGTGGTGTGCCAGCTCTGGCCGCCACCCTGGATGTCGAGTGGCCGGTCGAGGAGCTGCTGGACGCTGGGCGTCAGGCGGGCGATCGCTTCACTCTGGGACAGGCCCCCGACCGACGTACCGAGTGCGGTGGCCCCGGGCGTGACTTTGTCCCAGTTGGCCATCTCGAACAGGGCGATCGTGACAATCGCCAGAACTGGTACAGCGCCGAGTCCGACGATGAGGCCGATGAACGAAACAGGGCGGCTGGCCGTTGGAGGCACCGCATGGACCGAGCGCGACATCTCCGCGCCGGTTTTAGCACATCCCTCCCGCGGGCCGCTGGATTGCGATTGCGCGTAACGGTTTTGTGATGTTCCTCAGTTGTCCCGCAGCATGCGGGGAATGACCACGTCGTCGCCGCGGGCCCGAATTGGCTCCTCCTCGTTCAGTTCGGCGGCGCGCATGATGGCCTCGCTCACATGCAGCAGCTCCCCGTTCCACCACACCTGCTCAGCCGGCCCTCCCCGTCGAACCCGTGCCCGCAAGCGTTGTATCAATTGCTCGCGATCCATGCCCGTTTCACGCTTCCCGCCACCCCTGCCGGTGGCATGCGTCGTCGACGCAGGCGGCGTGCCAGTAGGTGACCAAGGAAGCACAAGAACGGCACAACACGTGGTCCATCGCGTTACGAGTTGTTCCTTAGTGCTTGTGCGACGACGAGAAAGTTCGCTAAGCTCCGCGCGAATGGGCGGGCTTGAGATGGTGACCGCATCGCACGCTCGCCGAACGACGCGCACTCGGGGAGATCGTTCAGCTTAGTGGCAACCGCGGCGGCAACGAAAGCGATTCGACTTGGCCACCCCAGCTATGTCTGGCGACGGGGGCAGGATCGTCGACTCGCCTTCATTCGACAATATGTCGAGTTGCGCGCCAAGCGTATTCTTGACATCGGCTGCGGTCTCGGCATGTACGTCTCGCAATTCCGTCAATTCAGTGACGATGTCTATGGCGTCGATATCGACCCGGACAAGATCGCTCAGGCCAGTGGCTGGCTGCCGAATTTGCGCGTCGCGCCAGCTGAGGAGTTGCCCTTCGCCGACGCGAGTTTCGACCTCATCTTGCTCAACGAAGTTATCGAGCACGTCGACGATGATCGTCGCACCATCCTCGAGGCGTACCGTGTGCTGGCGCCCGGCGGGCACATCGTGGTGTACGCGCCGAACCGCCTGTATCCATTTGAGACGCACGGCTTCTTTTTCGCGGGAAAGTACCACGGCCCCTGCAATCTGCCATTGCTAGCGAACTGGGTCCCGAATGTCGTGCGCGACTATTTCGCGCCGCATGTGCGGATCTATACGCAAAAAGAGGTGCTCGAGCTCTTTGGCGGACTGAACGTGGAGTTTGTCGTGCAGTCGCACATCTTTCCCGGCTGCGACAACTGGGCCGAGCGCGGCATGATGGGCCGCCTCTTTCGCGACGTGATGCATCTCGCGGAAAATTCCCCGCTGCGACGCTTCGGCATCTCGCACTTCGTCGTGGCGCGCAAGCGAGTCTGACTGCTACGATCCCCTCGCACCTGAAAACTGCATAAGGAATTCTTGCATCCAGAGAGGTGGAGGGAATCGGCCCTGTGAAGCCCGGCAACCCTCCCGGCGCGAGCGGTGCTCGTCCGGAGAAGGTGCCAATTCCGCTGATGCGACCGTCCCAGTAGCAACCCGGTCTCATCGGAAGATGCGCATCCGTGACGCACCGCGCCATGTATGAACTCTCCCTCTGGATTCGACACAGCCCAAAGGGAGGTCGTCATGAGCACCATAATCCCGGTCCAGGCCCAGGCCGCGGCGCCGTCCATTGCCGGCCGTATCCGTGGCCTGCAGTGCCGCGAATGCGGCGAGTTGTACGCGCTCGAAGCGCGGCATGTCTGCGAGTTGTGCTTCGGGCCGCTCGAGGTGGCGTACGACTACGACCTGATCCGCGCCACGCTGTCGCGCGAAGCGATCGAGCGTGGACCCCGCACCCTCTGGCGGTACCGCGCCCTGCTGCCCATTGAGGGCGACCGGCTGGTCGACACCAACACGGGTTTTACCCCGCTCATCCGAGCCGAAAATCTTGGTCGCGCGCTCGGCCTGCGGAACCTCTGGATCAAAAACGACACGGTCAACCCGACGTATTCCTTCAAGGACCGTCCGGTGTCGATCGCCACCACACGGGCGCGCGAGCTCGGCTTCTCGGTGATCGCGTGTGCCTCAACCGGCAATCTGGCGGGCTCGGTCGCGGCGCACGCGGCCAAGGCCGGCATGCAAGCGTGCATCTTCATCCCCGCCGATCTCGAGCCCGCGAAGATCGTCGGCGCGGCGATCTACGAGCCGACGCTGATCGTGGTCGACGGCAACTACGACGACGTCAACCGCTTGAGCAGCGAGATCGGCGATCTGTACCACTGGGCCTTCGTCAACATCAACATGCGACCCTACTACTCCGAGGGCTCCAAGACGCTGGCCTTTGAAGTCGCCGAGCAACTGGGCTGGCGCCTGCCCGATTGCGTCGTTGTGCCAATCGCCAGCGCGTCGATGTTCACCAAGATCCACAAAGGCTTTTCCGAGCTCCAGAGCGTCGGGCTCGTCGAGCCGGGGGCGGTCAGGATGATCGGCGCTCAGGCCGAGGGCTGCTCGCCGGTCGTCCAGGCAGCCCGCGCACACAGCTTCGACGTCCGGCCGGTGCGGCCCAACACGATCGCCAAGAGCCTGGCGATCGGGAACCCGGCGGATGGCTACTACGCGCTCGAGATCGTCGACAAAACGGGCGGTGCGCTCGACGCGGTCACCGACCCCGAAATTGTCGAGGGCATCCGACTCCTGGCACGCTCCGAAGGCATTTTCGCCGAGACCGCCGGTGGGGTCACCATCGGCGTGTTGAAGAAGCTCGCGTCGCTGGGCAAGATCGACCCGGACGAGCTGGTGGTGGCCTATATCACGGGCAACGGCTTCAAGACGGTGGACGCCGTTGCCGAACACATGACGCCGGCGCTGCGGATCGCGCCCACACTGGCGTCGTTCCAGGCCGCGTACGCCGGCCGGTCGTAGAGGGGGTTGCAAGACACACATCATGGCCGCGGAGCGAGTCAAATTCACCTTTCCACCCGACCTCGTCAATACGCCTGTGATCTACAACATGGGCAAAGAGTTTGGCGTGGTCACGAATATTCGTCGGGCCAACTTGAGTCACGATCGCGGGTGGGTGATTCTTGAGGTCGTGGGCACGCCGGAGGCAGTGGAAAAATCGCTGGCCTGGGCCAAGGAACAAGGCGTGCGCATCGAACCAGCCAGCGCTGAATCCGAGGCGGCGCGTGCCCCTCGCAGCGCAGCGAAGCGTGGCGACCAGGTATGAGTGTTCGAGTTCGGATTCCGACGCCGTTGCGCGCGGCGACCGAGGGTGTCGCGGAGTTGAGCTCGGAGGCGGCGACGGTCTTCGGTCTGATCGAAGAACTGGAAGCGCGCTACCCGGCCATCAGGGGCCGTCTGCGGGACGAGTCCGGAGCACTGCGCCGCTTCGTGAACCTGTACATCAATGGCGAGGACGTGCGCTTTCAACAGGGTCTGGAAACCAGCCTGAAGGCCGGCGACGAGCTGAGCATCGTCCCCGCCGTCGCCGGCGGCTAATCCGGCTCGACGACGACCGGCGTGGCTCGGGTGGCGCCGGTGATGGCGGCCGCGCTGGCGTCGCGGGCGGCAATCTCGAGCAGGCCGGTACTGCCGGCCAGGGCGAGGAGTGCGCCCGGTGGGACCGCTGCGTAGTGCGCCGCCGGCTCGACGCTGCACTGCCCGACCCGCACCCGGAACCCCGCGGGTAGGGAATCTGACCGAAGATTCGTCACCAGGTTCCCGTACGTGTCGACGTGCAGCACCTCACCGCTGAGGCCGTCTGGCACTGGCAAACTGACGTGCTGCAGGTCGTCTACGGCGTAGCCTAACTCTTCGAGCAGCACACCCGCGGCGAGATGGCCGGCAACGGGGCCGAAGACGTCGCGCCCATGGAACGTCGCCGAAGGCAGATTGCCCGATCGCCAGTAGGCTGGCTCGGTGAGGGCGACGGCCGCGGCGCAGCCACCCAGGCGCTCGACCGCTGGCCCCAGCAGTCCGTTGTCAGGTCCGACGAACACGTCCCCGCGAGCTGCGCGAATCGCGACCGCGCGTCGAGCCGAGCCGACGCCGGGATCGACTACCGCCAGGTGGACGGTGCCGGCCGGGAACGGCTCGACGGCCGACCAGAGCAAGAATGCGCCCGCCCGGATGTCCTGCGGCGGCACGGCGTGCGTCAGATCGACCAGGGTTGCCGACGAGGCCACCGCCAGGATCGCGCCTTTGACCTGTCCGACGTAGGTGTCGGCGAGGCCGAAATCGGTGAGCAGCGTCACGACGGTCATATTTCCTATAATGTTGATTCGCTTAGTTAGCTTTTAAGCGAAACCCCGACGAACATGCGACTCACCATGCGCAGCGATTATGGCGCGCACGCCGTCATCGAGCTCGCCCGCCGTGCCGGGCAGGGCCCGGTGCAGTGCGCCGAAATTGCCGCCTGCCAGAAAATCCCCGAAGCCTACCTCGACCAGCTGCTGAGCAGCCTGCGACGCGTCGGCATCGTGCGCAGCGTCCGCGGGCCGCGTGGCGGTCACGAGTTGGCGCGCGACCCGCGTCAGCTGACGCTCGGCGAGATCGTGACCGCGCTGGAAGGGCCAGTCGTCCCGCACGAGTTCGTCCACGGGCCGGCTGTCGACGGCGAAGACTGGCGGGCGGCGTGTGCCGTCCGCAACGCCTGGCTCGCGGCCACCGAGGCCTCGCAGCGGGTGCTCGATCGCACCACCATTCAGGATCTGCTCGAGGAGCAGGTTCAGATTCGCGCCCATCGGGCCGAACAGTCTGCTTCGGGAATGCTTCCGGCGTCCCCAGCGTTACTCACCACTGAGCACTGACCATTGGAGAACCATCTGTGACCTCGCACAACGGCACATCAAACGGAACTGTTCGTGGCCCGGCCCTGTCGTTGGACCAGGCCCGGCGGTACGCGCGCCACCTCATCCTGCCCGAGGTTGGTTCTATCGGCCAACGCAAACTGCTGGCCGCCAGGGTCCTGCTGATCGGCGCCGGCGGGCTGGGCTCACCCGCGGCGCTGTACCTCGCCGCGGCGGGCGTCGGCCACATCGGCATCGTCGACTATGACACCGTCGATCTGAGCAATCTGCATCGCCAGATCATCCACGGCCACGCCAACATCGGGCGGGCCAAAGTCGACTCGGTGCGCGATCGGCTGGCGGACGTGAACCCGGACGTCGACGTCGCGACCTTCAACGAGCCGCTGACATCGGCCAACGCGTTCGACATCATGCGAGACTTCGACATTGTGGTGAACGGGTCGGACAACTTCCCGACCCGCTACCTCGTCAATGACGCCGCGTACCTGCTGAAGAAGCCGCTTGTGGACGGCACGCTGTTCCGCTTTGAGGGGCGCGCCAATGTGTTCCTGCCCGGCCAGGGCTGCTATCGGTGCCTCTTTCCCGCGCCGCCACCGCCAGGCGCGGTGCCCAGCTGCGCCGAGGCGGGCGTGCTCGGGGCGATGTGTGGCGTCATCGGCACGATCCAGGCGGTCGAGACGATCAAGCTCATTCTCAACCTGGGCGACCCACTGGTGAACCGGCTGATGCTGTTCGATAGCTTGAGCATGGAGTTCCGAGAGGTCCGGATCCCGCGCGATCCGAATTGCCCGTTGTGCGGCGACAATCCGACGATCCACGAGCTCGTCGACTACGAGGCGTTCTGCGGTGCGCCGGTTACGACGCTGGGCTGAGTGATTGCTGATGGCAAACGTGCGTGTTCCATCCATGTTGCGGCCAACGGTTGGCGGCGAACGCAGCGTCCTGGCCGAGGGCGCGACGCTGCGCGAACTGATCAAGGACGTCGACCAGCGCCATCCCGGCTTCGCCGGGCAGCTTCTGGAGACCAGCGGGGCGCAGCGGCCGTTCGTCAACATCTACGTGAACGACGAAGACGTGCGCTACCTGAAGGGGCTCGACACCGCCGTCTCCGAGGGTGACGTGATCTCGATCCTGCCGGCCGTAGCCGGCGGGTGACCCTGGCGGGGGCCCGCACGCTCACGACGATCGAGCGCACCATCGGCAATACGCCGCTCGTCGAGTTGCCGAGTTTTAACCCGCGAGTTGACATCCGTATCTGGGCGAAGCTGGAAGGCGCGAATCCGTCTGGCTCGGTCAAAGATCGCATCGCGCTGGCGATGCTCGACGCGGCCGAGGCCAACGGTGACCTTGTGCCGGGCACCGCCCGGGTCATCATCGAGCCGACCAGTGGCAACACGGGCATTGCGCTGGCTATGCTGGCCAGTCGGCGCGGCTATCGCTTCCTGGCGGTGCTGCCGGAAAACGTGAGTATCGAACGCCGGCAGTTGCTTGAGCTGTATGGCTCGGCGCTCGAATTCACACCGGGTGAATTGGGCAGCAATGGCGCGATCCGGCGTGCCCAGGAGCTCGTTGCTGTGCATCCGGAACGGTTCTTCATGCCATTTCAGTACGGCAATGCCGGGAACCCGGGGGCGCACTACACCACGACCGCGCCCGAGATCTTGCGCGACCTGCCGTCGATTACCCACTTCGTGGCCGGGCTCGGCACCGGCGGCACGCTGACCGGGACGGGGCGACGGCTCAAGGAAGACAAGCCAGGCGTGCAGGTGATCGCTGCCGAGCCGCACCCGGGCGAGGGGGTCCAGGGCTTGCGCAGCCTCGACGCGGGCTTCATCCCGCCAGTGCTCGACCCCAGTGTGCTCGACGGCAAGATCCTGGTCACCTCCGACGACGCGCTGGTCATGACGCGCCGGCTGGCGCAACAGGAGGGCGTCTTTGCCGGGATCTCCTCCGGGGCCGTCCTGCACGCGGCGCTCCGCGTAGCTGCTCGCCTGGAGCCGGGGCAGGCCGACATCGTGTGTCTGTTCGCCGATGCTGGCTGGAAATACCTGAGCCTCGGCGTGTGGACGCAGCCACTTGACCAGGCCCAGGCCACGGTGCGCGACAAAGTCTGGTGGTAGCAAGCCTGGTCTTGCCGGCCGCCCTGCGGGAAGAGCTCATTGCGCACGCCCGGGAGGGCACTCCGGACGAGGTGTGCGGGGTGCTCGCCGGTCACGGAAACTCGATCGAACGCGTTCGGCGCGTGCGCAACACGGCCGACGAAGTCGGCGTCGAACGCGGCTTCTTCCGCGATCGCCAGACCGATGTTGCCGCGCCTGGCCGGCGCGCCGTGCACTACTTCATGGATCCCCTGGATCTGCTGCATGCCTACAACGAGATCGAGGGGCTGGGCCTCGACGTGGTCGGCTACTACCACTCGCATACCCACACGGAAGCCCGCCCGTCCCCCACCGACATCCGCCTGGCGACGGACCTCAGCGCCTACTGGCTCCTGGTGAGCCTCCAGGACGCCGTGCACCCCAGCGTCCGCGCCTGGTCGATTTCAAAGCAGGACCCCCTGGACGAGACCGGGCAGGTAACCGAGATTCCGCTGTCCTCCTGAGGCCGCACCGAAGTCAGCTGCCCGCGCATCGCTGCGCTCGCTTCCTTGCGCGCCAGGGAGGGACTATGTCCCCTCCGTTCCAGGAACGCCGAAGAGAGCGAGCAGAGCCGCGTTCCTGAACCCGCACGGAATTCAGCTGCGGGTGGGCGACCACCGTTCGCGGCTAGAATCTGCGCGTATGGCGCGCGTGATCGTTGGCATGTCTGGCGGAGTCGACAGCTCTGTGACGGCGGCCTTGCTCAAACAGGCCGGGTATGACGTGATCGGGGTCACGTTGAACGTGTGGCCCGACCTCCCCAACATGCCCGAGATCCAGCGCGACGACGCCTGCTGTGCGCTGGGCGCGGTCGAGGACGCGCGGCGCGTCGCGGACAAGCTCGATATCCCCTACTACGTCCTGAATTTCCGAGAGGTCTTCGAGGACAAAGTCATCAAGGATTTCGTCCAGACCTACGCGAGCGGCCGCACGCCGAATCCGTGCATTCGCTGCAACCAGTTCATCAAATTCGACGCGCTGCTGGTCAAGGCGCGTCAGCTTGGCGCCGAGTACGTGGCCACCGGCCACTACGCCCGCATCGAGCACGCCGAGCGGCCCGGCGGGCTGCATCGCTTGCGCAAAGCAGCCGATCCGTCGAAGGACCAGAGCTACGTCCTGTACGTCATGTGCCAGGATCGCCTCGGCGCGGCGTTGATGCCCCTGGGCGGCTTCGAGAAGAGCACCACCCGCCAGATGGCCACCGATCTCGGCCTGGCCGTCGCCAACAAGCCCGAGAGCCAGGACATCTGCTTCGTGCCGTTCAAGCGGTACACAGAATTCATCGAGCTCTACGCGCCCGAGGTGTTGCAGCCCGGACCGATCGTGGACCAGCAAGGCACCGTCCTGGGCGAGCATCGCGGCGTGGCCCTGCACACCGTCGGTCAGCGCCGCGGGCTGGGTATCGCGGCCGGCCAGCCGCTGTTTGTGACCAGTCTGGAACCGACCACCAACACGGTCGTCGTCGGCCGCCCGGAGGATCTGCTGAAGTCGACCTGCCGCCTCGAAGAGGTCAGCTGGATCGCCGGCGAACCCCCGACGGCGCCACTGCGGGTGATGGGCAAGGCGCGATATCGATCGGTTGAAGTGCCCTGCACGGTGCGCGTCGAGGACGACGGGGTCGTCGTCGATTTCGACACGCCGCAGAAGGCGCTGACACCCGGCCAGGCGCTCGTCTTTTACGCTGGCGAGTACGTGCTCGGCGGCGGGACGATTAGCCGGTAACTCGCCTCGGCTATACTCCGCGTAACCTGGCCGATGCCACGCATCAACCGAGATCTTCAGCGCCGCATGGCTGCGCGTCGCGATCGCGAGCGTCGCCGACCATCCTCCGAAAACCGCTACCGCTTCGCGACGCCCGAGTCCGCCGTCAGTGCGGATGAGAGTGTCGATGCCGTCGACGGCGGCGAGATGACCCAGGCGATCGACGCAGCTTCAAACCGGCAGTCACGCGCGGGCCGCACGACGTCGGTCGACCCCAAGCCAGGCGGGGCTTCGACGCGCGGCGGTTCGCGCGCGGCGCCGCTCCCGTTTTCGCACTACACCGCCGACTACGCGTACGTCCTCAGCGATCTGCGGCGGGTCGGGTTGGTGATCGGATCGCTGCTGCTCATTCTGATCGTGCTGAACTTCGTCCTCCCCCACTGAGCAGGACGGTGAAGGTCCGATCGGTAGTGCGCGAGCCCGGCACGCAGGGCTCGATCCCGTTGTTTCGACTGTTCGGCATCCAGTTCACCGCCAACTGGAGCTGGCTGCTGTTGCTGGCGCTGCTGGTGTACATGGCGCATGGGCTGTTTCGGGGCATGCTGCCGGGGTGGTCGTCGGCCGGCGTGTGGGCCCTCGCGGTGGCGGCCGCGCTGTTGTCGGTGGTGAGTCTGTACGGGCATGAGTTGTCGCATGCCCTGGTGGCGCGCACCTTCGGCATCCCGGTCCGCACGATCAGCCTGTTCTTGCTGGGCGGGATGGCCCACATCACGCGTGAGTCGCCGTCGCCGCGGGCCGAGTTCCTGATCGCCGTGGCCGGACCGGTGGCGAGCCTCGGCGTCGGCACAGTCGCGGCCATCGTGGGGGTGAGCCTGTGGGGCGTCGCGCCACCTGTGGCCGCGCTCGGCCTGTGGTTGGCGGCCACGAACATTCCGCTGGCGATCTTCAACCTGGTGCCGGCCTTTCCGCTCGACGGTGGGCGGGTGCTCCGCGCTCTGCTCTGGTTCGCCGGTGACGATCTGCGCTGGGGCAGCACCGTCGCCGCGCGGGTGGGTCAGGTCGCGGCCGTCGGGCTGCTCTTTTCGGGCGTGTGGATCCTGTTCGACGGCAGCGCCAATGCCCTCAGCGGCTTGTGGCTGATCATGATCGCCTGGTTCATGTACGCGGGTGCGGCCAGTTCTCAGTACGCGACGATGTACCAGGAGTCGCTGCGTCGGCTGACCGTCGCCTCGGTCATGGACCGCGATTTTGGCCGGGTGCAGGCTGGGGTGACAGTCCAGGCGTTCGCTGAGGAGCACCTGCTCGAAAAAGACCTCAGGCTTGCGACCGGGCTCACATCCAGGCTAAGCGCCGCCGAGGCCAGCAAGCCGACCGGTCCGCGCGGCTACGCGGTCTATCGTGAGGACCACCTGATCGGCGTGCTGAGTCTGCAGCAGCTCGGCCGCATCCCGGTTCAGCGCTGGGCGCAGACGAGTATCGAGCGTGCCATGCTGCCGATTGAAACCACGCCCGCGATGGAACCGAGCGCGCCGGCCCTCGGTGCTCTCCACCTGATCCTTGAGGAAGGCGTCGAGCAAATCGCCGTGATGGCCGAAGGCCGTCTGCTGGGTCTGATCACCCGCAACGAGCTGGCCCGTGCCAGCGAGAAGCCGTAAGCCTTAGCCGAGGCCGGCGATACGCCGAGCGCCGCGCCACACGGCGCGTGCTAGCCGGCGCGCCCGCCGCTGGCTGAACTGCTCGGCGTAGGTGCGCGCGGCCTCGTCGAAGGGGCCGTCCTCGTTGATCTCACCTGCCTCACGCAGGTACCAGAGATGCTCGATCAGCCACAGGTACAGGTCCGCTTCGGTGCGCTCGGGGAATTCCCTGAGCATCCCGGCCTCGCGGATGCCTTCGACAATCGGCTGGTACACACGGTCATACCAGCTCGCGACGGCGTCGAGGTATGGAATCTCCTGCTCGGCCTCGATCCCCAGAAACCAGCGATGGACAGAGATGTGTTCGATGAGCTGTTCGTACTGGCCAGGCAGGGTCACCAGGACCTGGGCCTCCGGTCGCACCTTGAGCAGCTGCGTGCTCGACAGGAACGCCACCGCGTCTTCGCGGCGGATCCACTCCTCCAGGTCTTCGAGCGAGCCGATCGGGACCGGCGCTTCGAGCTCGATGACGTTGGCGTCGATGAATTCCTGACCCCGCTCGCGGGCGACGGACACGCGGTGGTTGCCGTCCTTTACGAAATACGTCTCGCCGAGTCCGTACAGCTCGACCGGCGGCAGCGACAGCTCTTCATAGTGCGCGCGATCGATGTTGAGCCAGCGTCCGCGCGTCTGGTTCTGGCGCGGCAGGAACGCGCTGTCGAAGTCGCGGTAACGTCCGATGCTGCCGACGATCGCCGCCAGGGGGACAGCCCGCGTACCCGCGTAGTGCTGACCCTGGGCGCGCAGCTGTCGCCGAACTTCGTCGAAGCGCAGCAACTCGTTGCGTCGGCCCGTGAGTCGATTGATCACACGTCGCCAGGCCGACTTCCGTCGGGCGTGCTCGAAGTCCATTCGGGTTTGGTGGTCAAGACCCACTGTGTTCCTCCGCGCCAGGCGCCACACCACCCAGGGGGCTGTTGTGCTGGCGCGCGATCGCGACCTGGATGGCCGCATGCAGCGTCTGCGGCTTCGACGACGACATCTTCGGATTGTGCCGCATCGTTGTTCGAGCCCCGAAACTTAAAGCCCGGAGACTTAAGGCCCCCCTCTCCCTCGGGAGGGAGAGGGGGGTTGGGGTAAGGGTGCGAAAAGCCCGCGGCTCAGTCCCAGAGCCGCGTAGCGCCCACGTAGTGCCCCTGCCAGTACCCCGTGTACAGGCTCGAGATCGTCACCCCGGTGCGCTCGTCGCTGGCGTGGACAAACTGGCCCCCGCCGATATAGATGCCGTCGTGGCTCAGCCCCGGCATGTACGTGTTCGCAAAAAACACCGTGTCCCCAGGCTGCAGCGCGCTCATCGGAATGTGCGCGCCCCCGTTGTACTGCTGCCACATCCCGCGCCCGACCGGCGCCCCGCTGTGATTGTGGATGTAGTACACAAACCCCGAGCAGTCGAACCCCGCTGGTGACGTGCCACCAAACACGTAGCGGTAGCCGACGTATTTCATCGCGTTGGCGACGATCGTGCCGCCGCCCCCACCAACCGTGAGCTCGGGCGCCGCCGGTGCCGGCGCAGCGGGCTTTGGCGCCGCCGCCGCCGCGGGCCGGCTCGCCGAAGGCACCTGGACCACCGCGCCGCCAGCGCTCGCGGGCTGGGTGCGGGGCGGCGTATCCACCACCGGCGCCGGCGCCTGCACCGCGTCAGCCCGCAACTTGCCGCCCGGCAGCACCAGCTTGGCGCCAATATTGATGACGTCAGGATCGCTGAGATCGTTGTAGTCGAGCAGCAGCCCCAGATCGACCTGGTACTTGAAGGAGATGTCGGCCAGCGTCTCATCTGGTTGGACCGTGTACTCCAGGCCCTTAACGGGCAAGATGCGCAGCGAGCTGCCAGGCTTGATCGTGTCCGGATCGGCGATGCCGTTCGACGACAGGATCGTGTCGACGTCCACGCCGAAGGTTTCGGCGATCGCGGCCAGGGTGTCGCCATCCTGGACTTCGTACGTTCGGGTGCTCGGCGTGGCGCGGGTCGTCACCTCAATCGGCACCAGCACGCCGCCGCTGCCGACCGTCGCGGCCGTCTGATCGGCCTCGGTCGCCTGCGCGGTGCCGTGGCTCACGCCCGCCACGACCGGCGTGGCGCCGGGCACGATGAGTACCGTGCCGGCCTGCACCATGTCCGGATCGGACCCGAGGTCGTTCGCGTTGACGATGTCCATCGTGTCAACGCCAAAGCGTGCGGCGACCTGCCTGATCGAGTCGCCGGCCTTGACCACGTACAACACGCCGTCGGTTGGCAGCATGACCAGGTCCTGACCGACCTGCAGCATGTCGGGATTGCGCAGGCCGTTGGCGGCCATGATCGTCTCGGGACTGATGCCGAACTGGTCCGCGAGCGAACGGAGCGTGTCGCCCTCTTCGACCGTATGCACCGACGGTTTGGGCGCGGCCGGCGCCGGCGCGACATCGGCCTCAGGCGGCGCCGCGACGGGGTCGTCGACCGGCATGTCTAGCGCCGGCGTTGTCGGCGGTTGTTCAAGGTCGAGCTGCGCCATCGGCGCCACGGCCTCGACGACGGCCGGCTGCGCCACGGGGAGTTCGGTATGTCGCGGCTGGAAAGCAATCGACGAGACCGCGGCGACGCCGACAGCCGCCACCACGCCGTGCAGAAGATAGCGGGGTCGCAAACTGATGATGCGCTCCAACGTCGCGATGCTTGCGTGGCGGCTCAACGGATTACGCGTCCGCCGCACGATTCCTCACGTCCTCTGGGAGGGAGCCGGAGTAGCACACTGCGCAGGGCCTCCGCGAAGGGTTGTGTTCAACAAATGGCGGCAAGCTGACCACTAAGTTGTTGGCACGATACGGAGCGCGATCGAGAGGTGTCAACCCCCGGCGCCAGGAAAATCGCTCAACATGTTATGAGTTGTTACCACAACGCAAGCAGTTTGGTGACGGTCGGATACGCTCGCTGACACCTATGGCCGGCACTTTGACGCGCGCTAGCGCCAATGGATAGCGGCATCGACATCGACTGGCTGACCGCGGCGCGGGCCTTCGGCGAGGCCTACTTCAACCTCCTTCGGCGGGGTGCAGATGGCTCGCTTACCCTCTCGCATGACCACTGGCGCCTCGAGAATGCCACCGCCGCCGCGTTCCGCTTCACCGCGCGCGAGGCCGACGTGCCGCCCCTCGAGCTCAGCGCCTCGGACGTCGCGCGCGTCATGTGGGACCGCCTGCCGAAACAAACCGTGCGCTCGCAGATCCGCTTCAGCCTGTCCAGCGGCGACCTGTGGACGTTCTCGGGCAACGTCGACGAGGCAGTTCTTCCGAAGCAGTAGTATCGACACCTGAGACGGGTCTGCAAGCCTCTCGAGCGCCCGCGCTCGTCGCTGCCCGCCCAGGCACCGGCTGGGGGCGCTTCGAAGCCGTGTGCCCAGGTACTGTTCGTAGTGCGTGTTCGGGTGTGGTGAGTCGGTTGCGCCGGGGGCGCTGGGCTTCGGCAGCGAGGTAGCCGAGGCCGCGTACCGCTTGGGGGCGGATCGACTGGGCAATTCTGGCGTGTTCGACCTGGACGCGCTCGACTGGGCGCGTCGGCTGAGGCGCGACGCGCGAGCCTGGCTGCTCGGCGGCGTCGGGTGGCTCGGGCTCCTGGCGCCGCTGCGCATGTCGGCCAGGGGCGGTGGCGGACCAGGCGCACCCGTCAACGGGCGCGTTCACACCGTGCCATCTACCAGCGAGACCGTTCGCCTCGGCGTTTTCGACTCCACGCTCGACAACGTGCTCGAGATCGAGTCGGGCGACGTGGTCGTCTACCCCGACACCTGGTCGCACTTCGGCAATCGCCTGCAACCTGGCCTCGCGATCGACGCCATCGCGCGCCTCAGGCGCGAGCACCCCGGGCGCGGCCCGCACTCCATCGTCGGTCCCGTCGGAATGCGCGGCGCCGAACCTGGCGACCTGCTCGCGATTCAGTTCGAGCGGCTCACCCCGGTCAATTGGGGCGCCACATTCGTCAACCCTGGCGACCTTGGCACCGGCACCCTGCCGGAGGACTTTCCCACCGGTCAGGTGCGCTACCTCGATCTGGACACAACCCGTATGCGAGCCGACTTTCTGCCCGGCATCAGCGTGCCCCTGGCGCCGTTTCAGGGCACCTTCGCGGTCGCCCCAGCCGCCGGCGGCGTGGTCAGCTCCGTTCCACCCGGCCAGCACGCCGGCAACATCGACCTGCGCGACCTGACGGAGGGCGCCACACTGTACGTGCCCGTCTGGCAGCCGGGCGCGAAGCTCTTTACCGGCGACTCACACGCCACCCAGGGCGACGGCGAAGTCAACAACCAGGCACTGGAATCGGCGATGCGCGAAGTCCGGGTGCGGGTGGTGCTGCACAAGCAGGCGGGCTGGGCCTGGCCGTTTGCCGAAACGTCGGACCACTGGATCGCAATGGGCATCGATGCCGACCTGAACGCGGCATTTCGTATCGCCACGCGCAACACCATCGAGTTCTTGCATCGCCGCGCCGGCCTCAGTCCGCTGGACGCCTATAGCCTGGCCAGCATCGGCCTGAGCTTCCGGGTGACCCAGTTCGTAAACCAGACGCGCGGCGTCCACGCGCTCATCCCCAAAGCGCTCTTCTCAGCCGACCGGCGTCAGACGATCTCGATCGTCTAGCCACGGCGCGTGCCAGAGCCCGCCCGTTCGGTAAACTTGGTCGATGGTGACGGCGGTGGCGACCAACGTGCTCGACGTGCTGCGATCCCGCGGCTTCGTCGCTCAGGTCTCGGACGAGGACGCGCTGCGGCGTGCATTCGACACCGGACCCGTCACCGTCTATCAGGGCTTCGATCCCACGGCGACCAGTCTGCACGCGGGCAACCTGGTGGGCATCATGGCACTGGCCCACTTTCAGCGCGCCGGTCACCGGCCCATCGCCCTCGTGGGTGGCGGGACCGGCATGATCGGCGATCCGAGCGGTCGGGCCTCCGAGCGGCCAATGCTGTCGGTCGCGGACATCCAGCGCAACCTGGCCGGGATCCGCACCCAGTTCAGCCGCTACCTGGACTTCTCGGGCGACCGGGCGCTGCTGCTCGACAACGCCGAGTGGCTGCTGGACCTGAAGTGGATCGAGTTCCTGCGCGACGTCGGGCGCTACTTCACGGTCAACCAGCTGATGCAGCACGGGACCTACCGCGAGCGCTTCGAAACCGGTAGCTTCGCGTTCATCGAGCTGAACTACGCGCTGGTCCAGGCCTACGACTTCCTGCACCTGTTCCGCGCTTACGGCTGCCGCGTGCAGCAGGGTGGCAACGACCAGTGGTTCAACATCCTGGCCGGGCGCGACCTGATCCATCACGCCGACGCCGGCGAGGCGTTCGCGCTGACCACCCCGTTGATCACCACGACCTCGGGCCAGAAGATGAGCAAGTCGGCTGGCAACGCGCCGTGGCTCGACCCGCGGCAGACCTCGCCCTACGACTTCTACCAGTACTGGCGCAATACCGAGGACGCCGACGTCGGACGCTTCCTGCGCCTGTTCACGTTCCTGCCGCTCGAGGAGATCGCCGAGCTCGAGCGCAAGACGGGCGCCGAGTTGAACGACGCCAAAGCAGTGCTGGCCTTCGAAGCGACGCGGATCACGCATGGCGACGACGAGGCGCGCAAAGCGGAACAAACCGCCCGCGCCCGTTTCGGTGGCGGCGGCGAGGACGTTGGCCCGAGTGTCGCGGTGCGTGTGCCGACCGGTCTGGTCGAGCTCGCCGTGCAGGCCGGGCTGGCCGAGTCCAGGAATGCGGCCAAACGGCACCTGCAGACGGGCGGCTTCAAGCTGGACGGCCAGACCCAGTCGACCGAGCGGCTCGTGGACCCGTCCGAGCTGCCGCTGATCCTGAGCCTCGGCAAGCGCAAAGTCCGCCTGGTCGCGGGCTCGGACTCGGCCTAGACGGGGCGGCCGCTGGGGCGCGCGTACTGGCCCACCGTCCGCACCAGGTCGTCCAGGTCAAACGGCTTGGCGATGCAGGCGTTGATCGGCATCGCGTGCACGCGCCGCAGCAGGTCCTGCACCGCCGAGATGACGACAATCGGCACGTCCGCGCACAGGTGCTCCTTGTGGCAGGCCTCCAGGAACGAAAAGCCGTCCATGACCGGCATCATGAGATCCAGGATGACGGTCGCCGGACGATTGGCGCGCATCGCATCCAGCGCCTCCCGGCCGTGCGCGGCCAGATCGACCACGTAGCCCTCGCCTCGCAACGCGTCGGCGACGAGCCCGCGGATGGCTGGGTCGTCGTCGACAACCAGCACGTACGAATACGCCATGCGATGTAGGACCTCGGCAGTATGCCACACCGCAAGCCCGCACTCGCGCGCGTCGGAAGTTGCGACCCGCCGGAGGCAGCTGCAAGCGCTTCGAGGGCTCCCCCGAACGTGTCAGTTCAAGGCACGCACTGAGTGGGAGGCGCTGGGCTTACACCTTGCCGTTGGCCTGTCCGTTTTTGTGCTCGTCGAGGGCGGCCTCCGCTCGGTCGGCCGCGAGTGAGGCGTCGGTGGCGCCAACGATGGTGTCGATGAGGCCGTACTCCTGGGCTTCGAGCGCGCTCATCCAGTAGTCGCGGTTGATGTCGCGCGAGATGCGCTCGGCGTCCTGGCCGGTGTCGGCCGCGAGTAGCTGTTTGATCCGCGCGTTCAAGCGCAGGATCTCGCGCGCGCCGACTTCGATGTCGGCGGCGGTGCCCTGGACGCCAGTCGATGCCTGGTGAATGAGCATGCGCGAATTCGGCAGCGCCAGCCGCTTGCCCTTCGCGCCGCCACCCAGGATCACGGCCGCGGCGCTCGCGGCCATCCCGACGCACGTCGTCGACACGGCCGGGGTCACGAGCTGCATCGTGTCGTAGATGGCCAGGCCGGCGTCGGCGTCGCCACCGGGGCTGTTGATGTACAGCTGTATGTCTCGATCGGGATCGTCCTGCTGCAGAAACAGTAGCTGGGCGACGATCGTGTTGGCCACTTCATCGGTGACTTGGGTCCCCAGGAAGATGATGCGGTTGCGCAGGAGCAGCGAGAAAATGTCGTAGGCGCGCTCGCCGCGGCTGGACTGCTCGACCACCATCGGCACGTTGTAGGCAATCGGACGTTGGGGCATCAGTGGCCTTTCAATCAGCGTGATCGGGGGACCGCGGGTGGAACCCGAGCGGGCGGTCGGGCGGGGCGTCGGCCACGCGGGTCGCCGCGGCGTTCAAGCCGTCCGCCAGTGCCACGCACGCCTCGACGTACGCCCGCCACATGGCACGCGGGAGCCGCTTTGCGAGGACCTCGCGGAGTCGCGCCTGGTACGCCTCGAGCTCGGCGGCGACCTCGGGCTCGACGCGCTGGCCGTCCGCGCCCTGCGGCGCCTGGGCGACAGGCAGACCGACCAGCCGATCGAGGGTCACGCGTTCGATCCCGAAGGTATCGGCCAGGCGCTGCAGGTACTGAAGGGTTGGGACGACGTGGCCGCGCCGCCAGCGGGAGACCTGGGTGTCGGCGACGCCGACGGAGCGAGCCAGCTGCGCCTGGCTCAGACCGCGATTGAGCATGCTGGCCTGCAGCCAACCGGCGAATCGCGTGCCGGGGGGTTCATACATCAGCCCTAGTGTGACAGGCCGGCTACCTTGCTGACAAGTAAGTCAGCGATCCGCGCGGGATCGACCTAGAGAATGTCGAGCGGCCGCTCCACCATCTCCCGCTGCGGCCGGAACGGGTTCTCCGCCAGGCGCTGGCGGCCGAGCATGCTGTCGACCACCAGGCGGCTGCCGCCGGCGCTGGCCATGATCCCGTGGCCGCTGTAGCCAACGTTGAGCACCAGGCCCGGGACGTCGCTCGGGCCGAGCAGCGGACGGTGGTCGGCCGTGTACGTGTACTGACCCGCCTGGAGCAGCCAGTACGCGCTGCCCTCCTCCCAGATCGATTTCCAGAGTGGCGACAGGCGCGCGAGGCTGCACGGCGAGCGCGGGTCGAGCAACCCGAAGGCGAAGTCGGTGCTCGTCGGCACGTTCTCGAGTGGCGCCCCGGCAGGCGTCTGGGCGTCCGTCCACAACGCGTAGCAGCCTGAGAGCGCCGGCCGCCAGTGCGCCGCGGTCTCCTCGTGGATCGTCATCGGCGAGGTGGCGGGCAGCGCCGGCAGGTCGGGCATGACCAGCTTGTGACGGATCGTCGGCCGCAGGTCCAGGTTCAGCCCGGCGAGCGCCGCGACCGGTCCCGCAAACGGACCGGTGGCGATGACCGCGTGCTCGCAGGCGATCGAGCCGCGCGGCGTTTGCACGCCAACAACCCGATCGCCGCGCGTGACAAAACCAATTGCCGGCGTCTCGAGGCAAATCGTCGCCCGACTGGCCCGCGCGTACCCGAAGGTGAGCCGCTTCGGATCGAGCCAGCCGTCGCCCTGACGAAAGCGCGCCTGGATGATCTCGTGGCCGAGGTAGGGAAAGCGGTAGCGCGCCTCGTCGCCGTCGAGCACTTCCAGGTCGCTGACGCCCCAGCCGAGGAGGGCGGCGGCGAACTGGCGCTGATGCTGCGCGCCGGCGTCCGACGTGGCGCAAAACAGGTAGCCCTGCTTGTGGATGTCCAGGTCGTAGCCAGGCAGTTCGGCAATCTCGGCAAAATGGTCGAAGAGGTCAATGCCCTCGCGGACGACGGCGACCTCCTCGGGGTTGTCAAACTGCAAGCGAAACGCGCCAGTCGAGACGGGCGTCGTCAATGTACATAGCGCTGGCCGTTTTTCGAGGATGACCACGCGCAGCCCGGCCCGACAGGCGAAAAATGCCGTCGCGGCGCCGACGATGCCACCCCCAACGACCACGACGTCCGCGCTTGCCGGGAGCCCATCGGTCGCCAGTTGGAGCGCTGGCCAGGGCGTCATGCGGTAGCCGGCCAGACCCCGTCGACCGGTATCGCTTCGTCCTCGCCGGGCCACGGGGGCAACGTCGCGATGACGACCTCGAGTGGCGTCGAACCGTCGGCCCGGAACTGAAAGGCCACCCCGAGCGGGATGCTGAGAGCCACCCCGGGCTCGAGGTTCACGATCTCGTCGGTGGCGGCCGCGCGGCGCCACACCTGGCCGCGGCCGGCGACACAGAACCACAGCTCCTCGACCGTGCGATGGCGCACCGCGCGCGTGACCTGACCTGGCGGCAGCGTGCAGTGCACCATGCTGCCACCCGCGACCTGTACGAGGACGCGGATCTCCGACCCGTCAGGTGCCAGCACATCATGCGCCGCGGCCAGCCGACGGGTTTGCCACGTCATGCAGCGATTGTGGACCAAAACACGCGGGATGCGTATTTCTCGATCGGTCTGGCCCAACTATTGCAATTGCTGACATCCGGACAACGGCAAGCGAACTCGGGAAGAATCGGTGACCCAAGACGAGTACCCGGCGATTAGGGCACACTACTGCATCTCCGAAGTATGCTTGAAGATTGTCACTTATCTTCGAAGGGATGCTTGGATGCAGTTCTCAGTACCGAAGTTGATCGCGCTGTTGGGCGCGGTGTCCGCGCTGTTGTTAGTGTCAGTCCCGGCGGCATCGGCGGCGGACTGGATGCCAGGCCCAGGTGGTGTCCTTGATAACACCTACGCCGGCTTCATCGACATTCCGTCGGGTGGTAGTACCGTGCCTGGCAGCGGCTCGTTCACCGTCGCGGGCTGGTTTGTCGACAAGACCGCGCAGGGCTGGGCGGGCGCCGATGACGTGCAGGTCTGGCTGGGGACGATGGATGGCGGCGGCAAGATGCTCGCCAAGGCGGTCTTCGCCCAGTCGCGGCCAGACGTGGCCTCAGCGTTGGCGTATCCGTATTTCGCGGCCTCCGGGTTCGGCGCAGCCATCGCCGGCTCGGCCGTGCCAGCCGGTCCGCAGACGCTGAACGTCTACGCGCACACGCCTGGTAAGGGCTGGTGGTTCAAGAGTCTGAGCGTGAATGGTGGTGGTCCTGGCACCGGGACGGCCGCGGCACCCGCGCCCGCCGCGACGACGTCCACCGCTGGCGGGGCGCCCGTCGTGGTGATCACCGCTCCGACCGAAGGCCAGAACGTCTCGACCAAGTCGGACTTCACGATCACCGGGACGACCAGTGACGCGCCGAACATCGACCGGATCGAAGCCTGGATCGACGGTGAGCGCGACTCGTCCACAGGTCGCTTGCTGGGCACGACCACGCCGGACAGTTCCGGTTCGTGGTCGATAACGTTCACGCCGACCCACTTCGCCTCGACGCACTCGAACGTGTACGTGTACTCACACGACAGGGCGAATGGTTTGGAGACCGAGGTCGTCCGCGGCTTCAACATCGTCGACAAGTAGCTTCGAAGGTTCTTCGCCGTCGAAGGGTGCCGGCCTGGCGAGGGTCGGCGCCCTTCACTTTGCATGCGCCCGCGTCTAGCGATCCCAAGCTTGGGATCGTCCTACATCCGTCGCGACACAGCACGGTCGCACCGTGGGTCGGCTATTAGCTCGTCCGCGGGCGACACAGCACGGTCGCACCGCGGGTCGGCTATTAGCTCGTCCACGGGCGGCCGTGGGCACTTCACCTGCGCTGCGCGTCCGCCCGTACGCGTCTGGCGTCAGTAGCAACCACATCCACGGCTTTCGCGTGCACGCTGCAAGAACGAAGCGAGCGCAGCGAAGCGGGCAGCTACTGCGGCGTGCTCGTCAATAACTCGGTGATCGTTACCAGCCGATAGCCCGCGGCGCGCAGCGTCTCGATCACCGCCGGCAGCACCTGCGCGGTGGTGTCGACCGTCGTCGGACTGTCGAAGTGGAGGACGATGATCGCGCCGTTGGTGGCGCCGTTGATGACGTGGCTGTAGACGCTCTCTGGGGTGGCCGCCCGCGTCCAGTCACCGCTGTCGACGCTCCACATGATCGGACGGTAGCCAAGACTCGCGGCGATGGCGCGCACCCGCGCGTTCTGGTACCCGGCGGACGGACTCCACAGCGGCCGGGTCGTGCGGCCGGTCACGGCGCTGATCGCCGCGTCGGCCGCTTCGAGATCGGCACGCACCTGGGCGTCGGTGGCTTGCGTCAAATCGAAGATGTGGTCGCCATGGCTGGCAATTTCGTGGCCGCCGTCGGCGATCTGGCGGAGCACGTCGGGGTGCTGCGCCGCCCACCAGCCCATGACAAAAAACGTGGCGTGCTGCTGGTGGTCGGCGAGCGCGTCCAGGATGGCGGTCGCGGGTTCGAAGCCGGCGCCGACGTTGAAGACGAGCGCGAGGTTGGCCAGGTTGGGATCGCCGCTGACGACCGGTGCCTCGGAGACGGGCACGCTGGGCGGGTCGGCGTGCGCGGCGGCGGCAGGGGCAACCAGCAGCGCCAGGAGGAGCACCAGCAGGCGGATCACGACGTGGCGCCAGTGTAAAGAAGCCACGCATTGTTGACAGCCGCGGCCCCAGGCCGTACGCTAGCGATATATCGGCGATATATCGCTAGATCACTTGTTTCGTGGAGGAGTGTCCCATGTTCGGACAGCATCATCAACGTCCCCCGCACTTCGGTTTCGCCTTCTTCGGTCCCCATCGGCGCTGGGCGGACGGCGAGTTTCCACCCGAGTGGCCGTTCGGTCGCTTCGGCCGCCGCTGGCGCGGCTTCGGCGGCTTCGATCAAGGCCCCGGCTCGGGCCCGGGCGAGCGGTTCTTCGGTCGGGGCGACCTGAAGTACGTCATCCTGGATCTGCTCAAGGACCAGCCGCGGCACGGCTACGACATCATTCGCGCGCTCGAGGACCGCATGGGCGGCCACTATCGCCCCAGCCCGGGCTCCGTCTACCCCACCTTGCAAATGCTCGAAGACCTGGGCTACGTCACGTCCGACCAGCAGGACGGCAAAAAGGTCTACTCGATCACCGACGCCGGCCGCGCCTACCTGACCGAGCAGGCCTCGACCATCGACGACATCCGCGCCCGCATCACCGCTGGCTGGGATGCCGCCCAGCGTCCCGAAATGGCCGACCTGATGCACGAGCTGCGCGAGCTGGCGCGCGCCCTCTTCCGCCAGGGGTCCCGCGGCGCGCTCAAGGATCCCGAGCGGCTGAAGCAGCTGCGCGAGATCGTCGCTCGGGCGCGCGCCGAGGTCGAAACGCTCGGCGAGCGCCCTCCGACGTCCCCCGCCGGCGCGCCGCCGAGCGAACCGCGCATGGTCTAGAGGGGCGGCAAGTCATGTTGCTGATGACTTTTCGGCCGCCCCTCTAGACCATCCAATGAACGGAGTTCGGCCGCTGCGAACACTCGGAATCGCAGCTTTCGGCCGAACTCCTAGATCGCGGCTTCTGCCTGCGCCAGCGCCCGCCGCGCCGCGGCGTGCGCTTTGTCGGCCTGGTCCCGACGCGCGGCGGCGCTGAGCGCGGCCTGCTCGGCGGCGGCGACCTCCATGCGGAGGTCACGCAGCTGCGCCTGCAGCTCCCGCAGCTGATCCTGTAGCTGGTCGACCTGGGCGTGCACCGCCTGGCGGTGCTGCTCGGCGGCCTCCGCCGCGCGGGTCCGGTCGGCCACCGCCTCGGCCGCGACCTCGAGCGCGTCGCGCGCATCGGCGATGTGCTGTTCGGCTTCCGCGCGCTGCCGACGCGTGCGCTCGGCGGCGCGCGCTTCGAGATCTTCCTCCTTCGGCGCTCGAGCCGTGGCCGGCGCCGCGCGCTGCTTGTCTTCGACAACCGGCGCTGCCAGAGGCGGCACCTCCGTCCCGAACCCCGCGTACGCCGCCGGCTTGACGAGCCGACCCGTGCGGATCTCGTCGGCGACGTCGGCGCGCGCCAGCGCCGCGGCGAGCGTCTCCTGGACTTCACGTTCCATCGACGCGGTGACGGTGACCTCGGCCGCCTCGCCCAATGACCGCGCCGCGCGGACCAGCGCCGCCTCCAGCTCCCGACGCCGCGCCGTCAGACGCAGCAGGTCTGGCCCGGACGCTTGCGCCTGCGCGCGGCTCAGGTCCTCGCCAAGCTCGAGGAGCTGCGTCAACCGGTCGCGCTGGTTGCGCCACAACAGATTGATGAGCCAGGCGCTCTGGGTTGGACGTCGCAGTTGCGCCAGCGCCCGGGCCAGCGGCTGCTGACCATTGGCCCGCGCCTCGCGGATGTGTTCGTCACGCGCGCCGGCGAAGGCGTCCGGACGCAGCGCGTACAGCGCGTCAGCGATCTCGTCCACCGGCTCTATGGTGCCCTACTTGACCGCGCCGCTGGTGAGCCCCGCGACGTAGTAGCGCTGCAGCAGCAGGTAGAACAGCACACACGGCACGATCGAGATCGTGACCCCGGCCTGCAGGACCCCCCAGTCGGTGCCGCCGAGGGTGCCGTACGCTTGGACCACCTGCCAGAAACCAACACTTCCCTCCCCACCGAACGCGCGCGGTCCCGCAAGCGGGTGACCCACCGCGACGTCGCCCGCCTCGCTTCCGTCTCGACGGCGGTCGTGTCCTACGTCATCAACAAGGGCCCCCGCGCCGCCTCACCCGAAGCCCGCGCGCGTGTCCTCAAGGCCATCGAAGAACTCGATTATCATCCCAACGCCGTCGCGCGCGGCCTGCGCGCGCAGCGCACGCACACCATCGGGTTCATCGCCCGCGACTACTCACCCCTCGACGTCTTCGTCTCGCCATTCAGCGCCGCGGTGCTGACCGGGCTGGCCGTGGAACTCAAGGACAACGACTACTACCTGCTGGTGCATCCGCTGGGCATTGGCGAAGATCTGGCGCCGCTCGGGCGTCTCCTGCGCAGCGGTCGGCTCGACGGTGTGGTCGTTCGCTTGGTGGACTCCACGCCGAGCAGCGACGCACTGCTGGAGCTGGTCGCGGCCGCCGGGTTGCCGTGTGTGTGTCTGGAACGACCGGTGGATCCTCGTTTTGGCTTCGGGTCGGTCTTGTTCAACAACCTGGACGGGGGCCATACCGCCACGGCGTACCTGGTCAGCCAGGGCCACCGGCGCATCGCCCATCTCGGCGGCGACCCGCTGTATGAAAGTGCGCGGGCGCGCCGACTCGGCTACGAGCGCGCGCTGCGCGAGGCCGGCCTCCCCATCGACACGCGACTGATCCAGGGTGGCTCGTGGGATCCAACCACCGTCGACGCGGCGGTGCGGATGTTGCGCGGACTGGCGGATCCGCCGACCGCGATCTTCGCCGCCAACGATAGCCTGGCGTTCCGCGCCGTCGAAATCCTCCGCAACGGAGGGTGCCGGATTCCCGAAGACGTGGCGGTCGTCGGCTTCGACGACATTCCCCTGGCCCAGGAGATGTTTCCACCGCTGACCACGGTGCGCATTCCACTCACCGACATCGGCCGCCGCATCGCCACGCGCCTGTTGCACCTGATCGAGTCGGACGGTCCCGGCAGTGCCGAGTCCGACTTGATGCCCGCCGAGCTGGTCCTGCGCAGCACCGCGTGAACCAGCGGTGTACGCCACAACCGATCGCTCGGCGCCCCGAGTTCTAGCGCGCGCGCATGCGGTTGTTCTTGGCGTTGTGCTCCACCTCGGCCAGGCCGAGTGCTTCCATGAGCGGCGGAATGTACATCCCGAAGCGACCGCGCAGGCCTTTTTTCAGGCCATACCAGCCGCCGACGGGATTCTCCGCCGAGCGGCCCCAGGCTTCGACGGTCCCCGGCGCGGCTGACTTCTGTTCGTCGGCCGAACCGAGCGGCAGCCAGTCGCCGTGCGCCTTGAGCATCGCGTGCAGGTCCTCCAGACAGCGCAGCTGGTAGCGCAGCTCGGTCTTGCCGACGGTGCAGATCAACTGGGGTGGGTCGAGCGTTTCGTCGCGATACATCTGGTAGTCCGACGTCCCGGGCGGCGTCTTCAGATTCCAGGGTGAGTCCTTCGTCCCGTTGCCGCTGACTTGAACGGTTGCCACGTGCCGTGCCCTCCCGGTTCGGTCACAAAAATTTTACCGATGGTACCACCGGGAGGCCGGCTGTCGCGCCGGAGGTGCCCCTGCCTGGAATCGAACCAGGGTCTTGTCTTTATGAGAGACCGGCTCTTGGCCTTTGAGCTACAGGGGCAGGTGTCCGTCGGAAGTTTAGCGTAGGGCGCCCGGTGCGGGGCTGGTGCTTAACACGATCCTGACGCCGGCCGACTGGACGAATCGCCGCGCACCTGTCAGGATGAATTCAGGGACCCCTTCCCCAGATGAATTCCAGACGTTGACACGCATACTGGTCATTGACGACGAGCCCACGATTTGTGAACTCGTCGCCGACACGCTGCGCGACTCAGGCTACATCGTTGATACCGCTCCCAACGGGGCCGACGCCCTGGAGCGGATGCATCGGCACCTGCCGCACGCGATCGTCCTGGATCTGATGATGCCGCGACTCAACGCCAGCGGCTTCGTTGAGCGCGTGCGTCTCAACCCGCGTTTCGCGGCGATCCCCATTCTGGTCATCACGGCGTCCTACGCGGCGCACGAAGCCGCCGAGCGTCTGGGCGCGCGGGCCTGCTTGACGAAACCCTTCGAGCTCGACGAGCTCGTCGACCTGGTTGGTCAGATGATCGAGGAGTCGTCCCGACGCGCCGCCGCGAACCAGCCTGGCGTGCCGACCGTGGTGCCCCGATCGTTCGCCGCCGAAACCTGAGGTAGACCTCGGCGGCCGGCGCGGGAGTGAGGTCGCAGCTTGAGCCTGAGGTAGACCTCGGCGGCCGCCGCGGGAGTGAGGTCGCAGCTTGAGCCGGAGCCTGAGGCGGACTAGCTGAGCAGCGCGCGCGTGGCGAGCAGCGCTTCGCGAGCGACCTCAGTTGGATCGCGGGCCCAGGCGGCTGGATTGGGCGCCTCGTAACTCAGCGGACCCGCGTAGCCCTTCTCGGCCAGGAGCGCAAAGACCT
>DATGER010000058.1:0-45098 GCA_035309865.1 Chloroflexota bacterium | reverse complement strand
GCGACCTCCACGGTGGACCGGATGATCAGTCTGCCGCTGCAGACGCGCGGCAAGACCCTCGGAGCACTGACCCTGCTGTTGACAGAACCGACACGCCGGTACGTGGAGGCCGACCTGGCCCTGGCCGCGGACCTTGCCGACCGGGCGGCCATCGCGCTCGACAACGCCCGACTGTACGGCGAAGCGCAGCGGGCGATTCGCATCCGCAACGACTTCCTGTCATTCGCCTCGCACGATCTGAAGAATCCGCTGACCGCCATCAAAGGCACCGCCGATGTGCTGGAGATGCGCGCCAGGCGCTCGGCGGAGCCCGAAGTAGTGCGCTCCATCGAGCTGCTGGGACGCATCAGCCAGACCGCTACGAAAATGGCGAACCTGATCGACCAGATCCTGGACGTGGCCCAGCTCAGGGACGGCGAGGAACTCCACCTGGAGCGCGTACCCACGAACCTGGTCACGCTGGCCCACCGCGTCGTCGGCGACTTTCAACTGAATCCGAGTCACGTCATTGAGGTGGAAGCCGCCGAGGCCGAACTGCTCGGCGAGTGGGACGCCGCGCGCATCGAGCGGGTGATCAGTAACCTGGTCAACAACTCCATCAAATACAGTCCGATGGGCAGCCACATCGCGCTGTCGCTGTGCCGCGAAAGCGGTGCGGATGGCGCCTGGGCCGTACTGGATGTCCGCGACCATGGGGTGGGTATTCCCCAGGACGAGCTGCCGCGCGTGTTCGATCGGTTCTACCGTGGACGGAACGTGGTCGGCAAAGTCCATGGGACCGGGATCGGACTCGCCGGCGCCCGCCAGATCATCGAGCAGCACGGCGGCCAGGTGACTGTCACCAGCGCCGAGGGCGAAGGTGGCGGAACCACGGTCAGGGTGCGTTTTCCACTGGTGCCGGGGTGTGATGGCAACGATCGACACTCCTCCGGAGCCGCCGCCGACTAGAGTCCCGCGCTCTCGAAGGGCCACCTATAATCGGCCTCGTTCACCCAGCAGGAGCAGATCGTGGCGGGACGACTCGACGGTGAGATAGCTCTGACCACTGGCGCCGGGCGCGGGATCGGCCGCGCCATCGCCGAGGCATTCGCGCACGCCGGCGCGCGGGTCACGCTGATGGCGCGCTCGAAAGATCAGGTCGAGCAGGCCACCGAGGCGATCCTCAGTGCTGGCGGTCAGGCGCACGGCGTGGTGGGTGACGTGACCCGCGCAGCGGATGTGCAGCGGGCCGTCGCCGAGACCGAGCAGCGTTTCGGCACCGTCAGCATCCTGGTCAGTAACGCCGGTATCACCGGTCCCTATGCCCCGATCTGGGATGCCGATCCAGATGAATGGTGGCGGACGCAAGACGTCCACGTGCACGGCGCGTTCCTGTGCACGCGAGCCGTATACGCCGGGATGGTCGCCCGCGGGGGTGGACGCATCATCATTGTCTCGAGCCGGGCGGCCGAGCGTGGGGGCGCCAATCTGTCGGCGTATCAGATCGCCAAAGCTGGCCAGCTGCGCTTCACCGAATCACTGGCGGCGGAGGGCGCCGAGGCCGGCATTCGCGCGTTCGTCCTGCACCCTGGCACCGTGGATACCCGCTTCGCGGATGAAGCGATGACCCGGCCCGACGCGCAGAAGTACCTCCCCGAGTTTGGCGCGCGTTTGAGGGAGATCCGGCGCAATCCAGCGCTTGGCACGCCGATGTCGCTGGTCACCGAGCTTTGCCTGTTCCTGGCGTCTGGCCAGGCCGATGCGTTGTCCGGGCGGTACTTTCGTGTCGAAGACGATTGGGCCGAGATGGTCCGCGGCGCTGAGGCCATCCATCAAGACGACCTGTATACACTCCGCCTGCGCACGCTCGCGGAGCCAGCCGGTCCGCAGCCGCCGCGCGCGCTGCCGGATCACTAATTTCAGGACTCTGGACCTTGACTTTGATGTCAAGATTCAGAGTTTTAGGAGCTGTGGAGTAACCCCAATTCGCTCGCATCGTCGGTGGTCAATACCATCGGCGACGTGGTGCCGGTGGACGGCCGGTTCCGGTGGACGGGCCGCGGCTTTTTCTCGAGCGGGGTCGATCACTGCAACTGGCTTACCGCGGCTGTGCGGTAAGGAGTGGGGTGGTGGCGGCCTGTTCGAAAGCTCTGACCTCCAGCGCTTCTGGCGCGACGCCAACGCCGCCGCCGCGCATCGCGGGCTGACCGGCGATTGGATCTACGCGGGCTGGGCCAAGACCCGGCTGGGCATCCAGCCCGACCTGGGCTTCCTGTTCTGTGTGTACTAGCGGGTATCGACGAGTCCCTCGGCGCCGGCCGCGCGAGCGACGGCCCGGCTCGGGGCGCTGCGCTCGGCGTCGGTTCGCGGCTCATCCCGAAAGCGGTAGTCCTCCTTGCGGATAACCTCGCCCAGGTCAGCCAGCAGGCGCTCGATCGCCGCACGGGTGTGCTGCAGGACGCGCTCGGCGCCGGGACCACCCCGCCGGAGCGCTGCGCGTACGTGCTTCAGGCACACCCCCTCGGAGCCCTTGACCGCTCGGGCATCGGCGGCGGCGATGGCGAGCAGGGCGCTCAGGAACCGCTCTTCGGCTTCGGTCTGGGCGCGGCAGGCCGGACAATTGGCCACGTCGGTCATCTGGGAACCGCGGAGCGCGCGCCAGAGTCCGCCGCGCTGGTCGGTGTCGCCGTCGAGTTCGCGGAGCGACGCTTTGAGCAGGTCCGCATAGACGATGGCCGTCCCGAGCACGCTGTGGACTTCGGCCAGCCAGCGGTGCGCGTGGGCGTTGCAGAAGCCGCGAGCAGCCCGCAGCTCGGTTCTCAGGTCGACGTCGTTGACCTGGTCGTAGGCGACCGAGGCGAGCCAGCGGCCGACGGAGCGGACCGCCAGTCGGCAGACCGGACAGCCGGGCTGAGCGAGGGCGTCGCGCACCTCGAAGGCGGTGCTGTCGCGGGGCGCAGGCTCCTGGCTCATGTCGCCGGGAATCATAAGCGGCACCGGCGCGCTTGACAGTTACCATGCGCGCATATAGTATGCGTACATATCTTTTAGTGAGGCGTTGCCCGATGTGGACCGTCACCCACCGCCGCGAGACCTCGGCCCGGGCCGAGGCGATCTTTGCTCGATATGCCGACCCGGCGTCCTGGCCGGAGTGGGATGCGGGCCTCGAGCGTCTGGACTTGGACGGACCGTTCGTGGCCGGCACCACCGGCACGATGGTCCCGCGCGGCCAGGACCCGCTGCCGATGCGCCTGGTCGCCGTCGACGCCGGGCGCGGCTTTGAGGACGAGACGCCCGTCCCCGGCGCTGGCGTCGTCGTGCGCGTGCGTCACCAGTTGGAGCCGCTGGAGCGCGGCGGTACGTTGATCACCCACACCCTGACCATCGACGGTCCGGCCGCGGACGCCGTGGGACCTACCCTCGGCGCGGCGATTACCGCCGACTTCCCGCAGACGATGGCCGCGCTCGCGGCGTGCGCGGAGGGCACGCTGGCGGCGCGGTGACGCCTGGAACAGCGCTCAGCCTGGGACCTGGCGAGAGCCCGGGCTTCTTGCTCTGGCGAATCACGCTCCGCTGGCAGCGGGTCATGGTCGGTGCGCTGCGGCCGCTGGGACTCACCCACGTCCAGTTCGTGCTGCTGGCCAGCGTGTGGTGGTTGACCGTCGTGGCGGCCGAACGTCCGACGCAGCGGCGCCTGGCCGAGCACGCCGGCACCGATCCGATGATGACCTCGCAGGTGCTGCGGTCGCTCGAGTCGGACGGGCTGGTCACGCGCACGATCGACCCCGCGGATTCGCGCGCGCGGCTGCTCGCGGCAACCCCGCGCGGCGCCGCGCTCGCGCAGGCCGCGATCGCCGTCGTCGAAGCCGCCGATGCGAGCTTCTTCGCGGCCGCGAACGACAGGGCCGCTCTGCTGCGGACCTTGCACACCCTCGCTGGCTGACACGCGGGGTCGCGAAGTGGCTCAGTGCGCCTGGCAGGCGCGGCACAGGCCGACGATGGCGGTGTGGGTCAGGTCGGACTTGAAGCCGTAGCGGCGCTCCAGTTCCTGGGCCAGCGGTGCGAGGACTTCGAGGTCGAGCTCGGTGTCCTGGTGACACACCGTGCAGACCAGGTGGTGGTGCGGCGCTTCGTCGGTGCGCTGGTACTGCGCCACCCCGTCGTGAAAGTGGGTGTGGCGCATCAGCCCGAGCGCTTCGAGCACTTCGAGGGTGCGGTACACGGTGGTGACGTTGACGTCGGGGAACTTGCGGATGACTTGCTGGTGCACCTCGTCGGCCGAGATGTGGCCGCGCGTGGAGGCGATCGCGTCCAGGATCAGCTGCCGCTGCGGGGTCATGCGGAGACCACCCGCCTTGAGCGCTCGCCTGAAATCCGCCTCGTCCGTCATGCCTGGCTGCACCGTAACACGGCTGCGCGTCCGAGCGTCGTCGATCAGGTGTGGATGACGACCGGCGTCCCGATGTCGGCCCAGTTCCACAGGAACTCGCTGTCGGCCCGGTTCAGGCCCAGACAGCCGTGCGAGCCCGAATAGCCAAAGTTGCTGGACCAGTAGTTGTAGTGGATGCTGGCGCCGTCGGCGGAGAAGTACTGGGTGAACAGCACGTGTTCGAGGTGGTAGCCGCCTGGACCGTCGGCCGGGATGCCGAGCGTGCCGCTGTCCATGGTTTCGTCCTCGACGCGGCGTCCGATCGTAAATGTGCCAGTTGGCGTCTGATTGGCAAGCGTGCCCTTGATCGCGAGCGTGTCGAGGACGATCTGGTTGCCGTCGTACGCCGTCAGCATGGCCGGCTCGCTGAGGTCGGCGTCGATCCAGCGGCCCGTCAGCGGGTGCTCGGGCGCCCGGGGCAGGCGCACCGAGGCGGCCGCGAGATAGCCCTGGTCGATGCGGTACCACGTCGACCCGTCCGCAGCCTGCACCCGATCGTGGACCAGGATGGGCGCGTTGTTGTCCAGGTGGCCGACGTAGGCGAACTTGTCGCTCACGGGATAGAAGGCGATCTGGGCCGCGCCGACGCTGCGGCCCATGAGCTCGACAGCTGCCGCCGACGCGGGCGGTGGCGCCGTCACCCAGGCTGGCGGCGGATCACTCGGGCCGAGGAGCGCGCTCGAGACGTAGGCCGTGCCGCGCGCTCGCGGGTTGTAGACGTACGCGAAGTCACCCGCGTAGCTGAGCACCTGCAAGTAGGAGAACTGGGGGATCGTCGACAGGACGTCCGTGCGGGGTTCGGGGCCGGCGTGCAGGTCGGCTGGCTGGAGCGTCACCGTCCAGGTGCCGTTGGGATCCGCGGCGGGTTGCGGCGCGGCGGGTTGCGGCGCGGCGGGTTGCGGTGCGGCGGGTTGCGGTGCGGCGGCCGCGGGGCCGACCCAGCGGATGGCGTCGGCCACCACGACGCCGTCCGAGCGATCCGACAGGGTGACGCCTTCGCTCTGGCCGGGGCGAAAGTCGAAGCTGCCCAGGGATTGCCACGTGCCGCCGTTGAGCTGCTGGTTCTGGGCGACCGACGTCGTGCCGGCGTCGGAGCTGACCCAGTACAGAGCGTTGGAGGCGCGGTTCGGGCCGCTGGTCCAGCGGGCAAACACCTCGTAGCGGCCCGGACTGGTGGACGCCGGAAACGGCCAGAAGACGGTCGCGTCGCCGGCGCTGGCGGGGCGGAACAGATAGTCCGTGCCGACGAAGCCCGGCGTGAGGCTGGTCGAGACCCAGGGACCGACCACCTGGACGAAGGGCGCGGTGTTGTCGACGATCAACTCCTCCGCGCCGACCTGCGCAGGCAGCCCGAACACCGCCGCGGCGAGTGCCACCAGGGTTAGACGCCAGCTCACAACCACACGCAACGATATGGCCAACGCAGCGTTACCGGGGGCTCGCGTTCGCGCGGCTGCGTGGCCAGAGGACGCCGCGATTGCGGCTGCGTGCATCGGTGCGCTCGCTGCGGTGCGGGAACGAGGCGGAGCGGTCCTTGGTACGGACGAACAGTGCACATCCACTCGTGAAGGCGGCTCGCTCTTCCCGGATCCTGAGCCTCGTCATGGCCCTTGTGCGCGGAGCGTTTCCACGGGCACGGCGGGGTCACCTTCCAGGCGCTCCACGTCGGCGCGGAGCGCTGGTCCCGCCCCGCGAGCAGCACGACCCGACGCTGCAGAACCCCCTGCAAAGGACGACAAGGGCGTCGGAGCGAGCGAAGCGATGCGGGCCGCTGAAAATGGGCGCGAGCGATGGGTGCTCAGGCCAGGAGGATGCGGCGGAGGGTGGACAGGACGATCTGGTCTTCGCCGGGTTCGAGGGTCTGGGGGTTGAGGGCGATGGCGTCGGGGGGGAGCTCGCCTACGGCGATGCGGGGGGTACCGTCCCAGAGGGCGCGGACCAGTTTGGCCCGGGTCCAGGCCGACTCGGGCGCCAGGCGGACGATTGCGCGCGCGTGCGGCTGGCCGGCTTCGCTCGGGAAGCCGCGTTCGAGCCGCACGCCCGGCACGTCGGCCAGGCCGGCGATCCAGCGCTGGACGGTCGCCTCATAGCCCGCGAGCAGCGCGGCTTCGTCCTGCTGGAGCGACCATTCGACGGCCGCCAGGATGCCGAGCAGCTCTTCTTTGCCGACCTTCATCGGCCGGCCGACGCTGTGATTCGGCGGGCCGTTAGGCACGCAGGCGTCGACGAGTCCGTGCCCGCCCAGCACCAGCCCGCTGGACTGCGGCCCGCGCAGGCCTTTGCCACCCGAGAAGATGGCCGCGTCGGCGCCAAGCTCGCGCGTAAAGTGCCACAGATTGGCCACCGGCGGGATTTGCGCCGCCGCGTCGACGAACACCCTGACGTCGGCGGCGTGGGCGATGGCGATCACTTCCTCCAGCGGCAGGGCGCCCGACGCGTAGTGCGCACCGGCGAAGTACAGGACGCAGACCGTGCGAGGCGAAAACGCTGCCTCGAGTTCACCCGGCTGAGCCCCGATCTCGATCATTTTCGCACCCGTCTGGCGGGCGGCCTGGTCGTAGCCGTTGCGCTGCGAGCGGTACACGATCACTTCGGGCACCGGGCCCTCAATCTCGGGCAACATGGTCACCGAGCGGCCACCGCCGTCGGTAATGGCGGCGGCGATCGCGATCGCTATGCCGGCCGCGGCGCCCGACGAGACGTAGCACGCCTGGTTGCCGGTCAACTCCGCGATCCGCCGGCCAACGGCGGCCTGCAACTCCACCAGATCGACGAACGCGTCGGCGCCCGCCCGCATCGCCTCCAGCACGGGCGGGGGCATCAGCGAACCGCCGAGTCGCGTCAGCGTCGCGGCGGCGTTGATGACCGGGCGAATCCCGAGGTCGGCGTAGCGGGGGGTGGTCATGCAGGCAGCCGCTGTGCTCGCCTGGCAACGCGCGCCGCGAACACAGCGGCAACCAGCTTACTGGATGGTGTAGGTAACGGGCAGGATCAGGATCTCGTCCCCGGCGAAGGTATCGAGGCTGAAGGTGTCCACGGCGATGAAGCCGCGCACGACCGTCCCGGCGCTGCCCGCTGGAGTGATGGTCAGCGTGATCGTGCCAGACTGGCCTGGCCCCAAGGTCATCGGGGTGTAGCCAGAATTCGGATCCCAGACGTCGCCCGTGTCCGGCACGATGGTTTCGTCGAATGGGTTGGTGTTGACCAGCGCCGCCAGGTTGACGAACGACGTAGTGGGGTCAATGCCATTCGGCGGGAACGGGCCGGCTGCCTCAGGCAGTGCAAAGAAGAAGCCTGGGGCGACTTCGGGGGCAACGACCGCGGCAAGGTTGAAGTTGCCGCCCAGATCGACCCCGAGCCGGTCAGGATCGCCGTTCGCCGCCGAGATGTCCATGACGATGGGTATCGATCCCTGGGCGGCGACGACGAAGGTGTCCGTGTTGGTCGGCACCAGCCAGTTCGGCTGCGCACTGAGCGACAGCGGCAGCCCGACGTTGTTGGTGTCGGTGCCCGGCAGGGCGATCAATTTTTTGCCTTGCAGGCGCGGGTCGGCGAAGAAGTCCTTGAAGACGTTGCCGGTGTTGGTGACCTCGATGGTGGCAGTCGTCGGTTTACCGGCTGGCAGAAGCATGGACGGCGAGTTCGGAATGCCGCGCTCCTGGATGACCGGTCGTCTGAAGTTGATGTTCGCGCTGAACGGTTCGCTCAGGTGGGCGCCGTCGATGGCGGTGAAGACGAGCAGCGACAGCGTCCAGCGGCCGGCCGCCGGTGTCTGGCGGAAGAACTGCATGTTCGGCCCGAAGCCGACGAAGTTCCCGGGCGCGTTGAACACGGCGGTGGACTGGACATCCAGTGGTTCACCGTGCGGATCGGTGAGGAAGCCGCGGACGTCGTAGTTCGGATCACGCAGATTGACGGCCACGTTGAGGCTTGGCTTACCGGAGGGCACGTCGAACT
Organism: Chloroflexota bacterium; assembly: GCA_035309865.1. Lineage (GTDB taxonomy): Bacteria > Chloroflexota > UBA6077 > UBA6077 > CF-72 > CF-72. Next base: position 36,733 of record DATGER010000058.1, on the reverse strand, counting down.
GGTAGGTCAGGCGTTGGCCGGCGTTGAACTGGGCGGTCCCACCGGTCAGCGTACCGCTGAAGGAGGCGCCCGTTGAACTGACTGGCACGAGCGAGCGGATGAGCACCGGCAGGCTGCCCGGGGCAGTGCCGTCGGTCGTGAGTCGCAAGGTATTGACGTGATCGCCCGGGTCGTTGGCGGCGTCGACGCTGACCGTGAACGTCGCCGACTGCCCCGGGTTCAGGGTCCGACGGGCTGGCGTTACGGTTCCGCTCGGCGCGAAGTTCTGCGTCGCAAACGAGAAGTGCACGTCGCCGCTGTAGACAAACGCGTTGCGGACCGTGAAGATCGCGGCGGTCCAGGTGCCGGCCGACGGCTGACGCACTTCGACGTGCCCTCGACCACTATGGTCCGCGCCGATCAGCGAGTACGCCGCGACTCGACCAAACGGATCGAACAGGGTCTCGAAGACGGCACTCGGCTTGGCTTGCGCGTTCCAGACGATGTCGCCCTGCAGGTAATCGACCCCGGCCGGGACGCTGAAGGAATGCAGCGCGTACTCGTCGGTGTTTCCCTCGCCGTCGATCAGGATGGGCGACGCGTTCGACAGGGCCTCCGTGCCGGTGTCGGCCGAAACCGAATGCTCTCCCAGAGCGACGAGGGTCGGGCTCAGGGTCTGAGCGCCGGCGCCGTCGTTGGTCACGCTGACCGAGAATGTCCGGTGGGCTCCGGCCGGCGCCGTCGCGTTGATGTTCGGCCGGCTGACGAGCAGGCCGTCGCCCGTGCGGGCCGGCGAGCCGTTGCTGTCGTGGATCGATTCGGCGAGTTGGACGGCCCGCAGCGAGTTGACCAACCCGGCGCCCTGGTGATCCGCTGGCGCGCCAAGGTCACCGGCGCTGCTGACCAGAACGCGCTTGACGAGCGCGGGGCTGGGCGACGCGCCGCCATGGGTCTTGCGGTACGCCTGGATCACCAGCGCGGCGGTGCCCGACGTAAGCGGGCAGGACAGGCTCGTACCGCCGGCTGCCCAGAGCGCCGGCGGATTCGCGCCGCGGTCGATGTCGGCGCAGCCGAAAAAGCGCGCGGTGTCGGTGCTGCACAACTCCCAGCCGCGGTCGCCTGGGGCCGCGACGTCCGGACCACGCACCCCGAATTCCGAGGTGCCGCCGGAGCTCAGGGCGGTGATGTTGTTGGAGAGCCAGCCGCCCGGTGAGAGCTGCGTGTCGTAGCGGGTGGTCTGCCGGTACACACGAAACGTCGTCGTGCCGGCGGCCGCGATGATGCCGTCGCCGGTCGCGGGGGAGCCGGTACTGCCATCGGGACCGGCGTCACCAGTGCTCACGACGACGACCACTCCAGCTGCGACCGCGGCGGCGTTGGCCAACTGGACCGGGTCGTCGCGCGTATCTGGCAACGGATTGGCGCCGAACGATTCGTTGAGCACGTCCACGTTGTCGACGTTCACGGCCCACTCGATCGCTTGAATGATCTGTGAGTTGAAGAAGCCGGCGTTGGGACCGGAGACGTTCATCACGGCCAGGCTGGCGCCGGGCGCGACACCCTTGATCCGGATATTGCAGCCGGGCGGCAGCGGATGGGCCGGGTTCACGAAGCCGCTGAGGTCATACACCTGGTTGCCCTGGGAGGCAATGGCGCCAGCGTCCAGGAAGGATTCGCGGCCATCCGTTGGGGCGTTGTTGCCAAAGCCGCTGAAGTCCTGGAAATCGAAGACCACGCGGCTGCCCTTGCGTTGCAGGTCTGGATTGTTGGGATCGAGCCCGTCGGCGATGATGCCGACCCTGACGCCGCTGCCATCCGCCAGGTCGTGGGCCGCCGGCTGGGTATCACCGGGCTGGAACTCCACGTGCATCACCTGCAGGGCTTCTGGCTCCAGGAGTGGGACCGCCGGATTGGGCGGACAGATCTGCTGCAGGCCGTTGGTGGACGGGACACCCGAGGCGGCCGCCGGAGCAGTGCCGCCCGGACCAGACGTGTCCTTGGGGGCAAAGCTGCGCTGCAGGTCCGGCACGACCGCCTGCACGTCCGGGTTGGCCGCCAGGTTGTCAGCTTCGGCTTGCGAGATGGTGGCCGCCACGGCGTTCACCATGTGGAAGCTCTTGACGTCGCGCGTGTTGAGTTGGGCGAGCTCGCTCCTGACCGGGGCCTGGTCGGCGTCGACAGCTTGCGCGCGTTGCCCGGCGGCGATGCGCGCGGGCGCCTCAGGGTGCTGGTTCTTGAAGATGATGATCGAGCGCTTGATGGCGTTGGCGCCCAGGCGTTCGACGTCGGCCTGCGAGAGCACCGATGGCTGGCCCCGATGCACCAGGGTCGGTGCGTTCACCGCTAATGCGGAGCCGCTCGTAGCCGCCGGCAACAATGTGGCAATGGCGAAAAATGCCAGATGACGCGGTCGCAATCGGAGCATGGCAACCCCTTTCGTGGACACACCTGCACGGAACGCAACGAGCCGCGCGGCCCTCTCCCAGGGCCAGCCGTGCAGCCGCCGCCTCCCGAGTGGCAACCAGCTTAGTCCCCACGCCAAGTCGCAGACAAGGTCCCGTATGGGCCGCATTCGTAGCAGTACTATCGCCCCATGTGTTCGACCAACTCGGGCGATGTGTCGCCCGCCAGCCAACAGTCCGGTCCCGGTGTGGCGTGGGCCAACCTGCGGCAACCCGGTCCGCTCGGCTGGAAGCTGCAGCGCTTGTTCGCGAACACCGCGACCAAGCTCGTCCGCGGCCAGAGGTGCTGCGGCAACGACGGCGAACCGGGTTGTTGAGCGCCAGCCAAGACGTCTCGGTCTGAGGCATCCGCGTAAAGGCACGAGTTAGCGCGCCGCAACGGCCTGGCGCCCGCCGCTCGCTCGCATGCCGCGGCCCGCTTCGCTTCGCTCGCTCCCTGGCGTCACCGTGGGGAGTGAAGGTAACGGCGGGATCGTCGGCGCGGTGCTGGGGTTCATTGCCGCCCTCGGCTTGCAGATCGCACGCCTGCGCGTGCCGTTGGTGCTTAGCCGCGGCAGATCGCGTGCAGCCACCGCGTAAGCTTCACGAGAAGTGACCGAGATTGCCGTCAGGCTGCGCGCCGGGCTGATTGGCTACGCCGCAGCGCTTGCGGCGGTGGCGCTGGTGAGCCTGTTTATCGGGTTCGTCCTGGGCCAGGTCACGCTGGCCAACGCCTCGATGCTGTACCTGATCGCGGTGCTGGCGACAGCAGTTGCGTTTGGTCGTGGACCGGCGGTCTTCGCCTCGGTAGCGGCATTCCTGACATTCGACTGGTTCTTTGTCTCGCCCATCCACCAGTTCAGTGTTGGCGACGCCGAGGCGTGGGTCTCGCTGCTGCTGTTCCTGTTGACGGCCATCGTGACGGGGCAACTCGCGGCCGCCCAGCGCGAGCGGGCACGCGAGGCGGTGCTGCGCGAGCGCGAGGCGCTGGTGCTGTATGACGTCGTTCGGCTGATGGGCGATGCGGACCTCGACGCCGCGCTGGAAGCGGTGGCCGACCGGTTGCGGCACGAGCTCCACCTCATTGCCGTCGGCGTCGAGCTCCTGAGTCCAAATGGCGAAGCGATACGCATTGCCGCTGGCGACACGGACGTGGCGGGGCTGTTGCGGGCTGGCGGCGCCGCCTCCGCCACGCGCGTGCTGCAGGGCGGGCAGAGACCCTTCACTACCCAACATGCGTCACCGGGTCGCTGGGTGCGCATCGTCCCGCCGACCCGCCCGGGCCAGGCCGACCAGGAGTTGCCGCGTGAGCCGGTGGACGTCGTGCCAGTGAAAGTCGGCGACCGTCGCGCCGGCAGCGTCTTCCTGGTCCGCCCGCACCGCGGGCGGGCGTTCACCGCATCGGATGACCGGCTGCTGTCGGCGGTGGCCGCGCAGCTCGGCAATGCGATTGAGCGCGACCGCCTGCGCAACGAGGCCACCGAGGCAGAGATCCTCAGGCGGACCGATCAGCTACGCTCGGCCTTGCTGAGCGCCGTGTCGCACGATCTCCGGACGCCGCTGACGTCCATCATGGCATCGGCGGGTAGCTTGCGGCAGCCGGACGTCGACTGGACGAGCGAGGAACGGCTGGGATTTGTTCGGGACATCGAGGCGGAGTCGGAGCGCTTGAATCGCATCGTCGGCAACCTCCTGGACCTGTCGCGCATCGAAGCCGGCAGCCTGCGCCCGGAAAAGAGCTGGTATGACCTCGGGGCACTGGTCGACGACGTCGTGGCGCGCCTGCGCGGAGTCACCGCGCGCCACCGGGTGAAGGTGTGGGTGCCAGACGATCTCCCACCGGTCCTGCTGGACTACGTCGAGATCGACGAGGTGATCTACAACCTGGTGGAAAATGCCGCCAAGTACGCGCCAGCTGAAACGGAGATCGACATCGACGTGTACCGCGGCAAAACATTCGTGCAGGTAGCGGTGGCGGACCGCGGACCGGGCATGCCGTCGTCGACCCTGGCGCACCTGTTCGAGCCGTTCTATCGGGTGATGGACGGCCAGCCGCGCCCGCGCGGTCTCGGACTCGGGCTCGCGGTGGTCAAAGGGCTCGTGGAGGCACATGGCGGACGCGTTTTTGCTGAAAACCGAGCTGGTGGTGGGGCGCGCTTCGTGTTCGTGTTGCCGATCACGGAGCCGCCGGCTGAGACAGCAGCGCGTGACGAGGCCGCGGTCACGTGAGCCCGGCCACCGGGCCGCGAGTCCTGGTCGTCGATGATGAACCAGCCATCTTGCGGGCGGTGCAGGCGAACCTGGGGCGGCGGAGCTTCCAGGTGGACACCGCCTCGAACGGCCAGGAGGCGCTCGAGGCCTATGGCCGTCTGCATCCCGACCTGGTGCTGCTGGACCTGGGGTTGCCGGACATGGACGGGCTGGATGTGATCCGCTCGATCCGGGCGCGGGCGAGCACGCCGATCATCGTGCTTTCGGCGCGCGGGGCGGAGCGCGACAAAGTCGCCGCACTGGACCTGGGCGCGGATGATTACCTGACCAAGCCATTCGGCGTGGACGAGTTGCTGGCGCGCCTCCGCGTGGCGCTGCGGCACGTGGCGCGGCCAGCGCAAGGGACCGAAGCGGTCGTCAGGTTGGGGGATGTCGAGGTGAACCTCGAGCGGCGGCGGGTGGAGGTGCGGGGTCGGGAAGTGCATCTCACGCCCACGGAGTGGGACCTGACTAAACTGTTCGTGACACACCCCGACAAGGTGCTCACCGAGCGGATGATCCTGGAAGCGGTCTGGGGAGGCGGATATCAGGCGCAGGCGCACTCGCTGCACGTGTACGTTGCGCGGCTCCGCAAAAAGCTGGAGCCGGACCCGGGCGCGGCGCGCCATTTGATCACCGAGCCAGGGGTGGGGTACCGCTTCGTTACGGGCGGGGATCTACCCTCCGACCACGCCGGGAGCTGAACTCGACGTCTTCGGGCAGGACATTGACCTTGAGCGTGGTGCGCGCGCGGTAGTGCTCTTCGAGCTGATTCGGATCGATGCCATACGTCAGCAACTCGAAAGCAATCGACCTTCGATTGACAACAAACGAAAGGCCGGCGTAGTCTCTCGCCGGATGGCGCGCAATGGGTTGGTCGGGTCAGCCTACCGTCGCCAGCAGATCCTGGGCCTCGTCAACGAACGCGGCGACACCCTCGTCTCCGAGCTCAAAGCACTCTTTGGCGTCTCCGAGGTCACCGTGCGGTCCGACCTGGCCGAGCTGGCCAGGCGCGGGCTCGTCGTGCGTACGCACGGCGGCGCGGCTTCACCCGCCGGCGGCCTGCGGGCGCTCGAACTCACTTTTGCAACGCGCGACCAATCCAACGTCGAGCTCAAAACGCGCATCGGTTCGGCCGCGGCGGCACTCATCCAGAATGGCCAGTCGGTGATGCTCGACGCCAGCACCACCGGGCTGCAGCTCGCGCGGGCCCTGCGCCGCCAACCCCCGCTGCAAGACGTCACCGTCATCACCAATGGCGTGCACACCGCGTTGGAGCTGGTGAACACGCCGGGTGTGAACACCATTCTGACCGGTGGACAACTCCGCGCCACGGCCGTCTCGCTCACCGGCGCGCTGGCTGCCGACCTGCTGGGCAAGGTCCACGCCAGTCTGGGTTTCTTCGGCGCCAAGGGACTGACCCTCGGCCAGGGCCTGACCGACGTCAATCTCCAGGAGGTCGAAATGAAGGCGACCATGGCCGCGGTCTGCGAGCGGGTGGTGGCCATCGTCGACCACACCAAGCTGGGCGCGGTCAGTCTGGCCACGTTTGTGACGCTGCGCGGGATCGCGCTGGTGATCACCGACGACGGCGCCGACCCGGCCATCGTGGCCGATCTCGAGCATGCGGGTGTGGAGGTACGCCTGGTCTGATGGTGTCGATTGCGGGGTTGAACGTCGAGCGTCGGACAGATCCGCTCGGAATCGATGCGCCGCGGCCGCGCTTTGGCTGGCGTCTGATCGGCGAAGGCGACGGCGCGCGCCAGACGGCCTATCAGCTGCAGGTGGTCGATACCGACGACGCTCGTACCTCGTGGTCCGGACCGACCTGGGACAGCGGCCGCGTCGCGGACTCCGCGTCGACCTATGTGGCGTACGCCGGACCGCCGCTCGTGTCCCGCCACCGCTATGCCTGGCGGGTGCGCGTGTGGAGCAGCGATGGCTCCGAAGGGGAGTGGAGTACGCCGGCCGTCTTCGAGATGGGGCTGCTGTCGACCGCGGAATGGTCCGCGCGCTGGATCGCCCATGTCGTACCGGATATGTCCTCGGAACCCGAGGAGATCCGCCGACAGCGCGCCGCACCTCTGCTGCGCCGGCGGTTCAGTCTGCCCGGAGTGCCACGTCGGGCCCGGTTGTACATCACCGCCCTGGGCCTCTACGAGGCGTCGATCAACGGCATTCGCGTCGGCTTCGAGCGACTGACGCCCGGCTGGACTGACTACAACATCCGGTTGCAGTACCAGACGTACGAGGTGACGCGGCTACTCCAGGCGGGAGACAACGTCCTGGCCGTCAGGCTGGGTGATGGCTGGTACGCCGGCACCGTCGGCGCCTGGGGCCGACACCGCTACGGCGACGGGCCGGCGCTGCTGTGCCAGCTCGAATCGGAGTTGTTGACGGTGGCATCGGATGACCAGTGGGTGGGCCGCGACGGTGGGACCTGGCTCAACGATCTTCAGACGGGCGAGCGGACGGACCTGCGCAACGAAGTTTCCGCGTGGAACGCGATTGGCAGTGATGACGCCGGCTGGGATCCAGTGTCACTCCGCGCGGCACCCGGGAGTCGACTCGTCGCCGCGCGCGACAACGGGGTCCAGGTCGTGGAGATCCTGCCCGCACTTTCAGTGCGAAAACTCGAAACCAGACCAGAGGCGAGCCTCAGCGGCGGGCGGGCAGGGATTTCACCACAGCCTGAGCCTGATCCTGAGGCGAGTCTCGGTGGCGCGCGTGCGGGGAGCTCGCGAGCGCCTGAGCCTGAGGGACGCCGCTACGTCGTGGATTTTGGCGCCAACGCGGCGGGGGTCGTGCAACTGCGTACCGCGGGCACACCTGGCCAGCACATTGTGATCCGCCACGCCGAAGCGCTGGACGCCAGCGGCGAGCTGTACGTCGAGAATCTCCGCGGCGCGGAGCAGCAGGACGAGTTCATCCTGGCGGACACGACTCCACTGACGCTGGAACCGCGCTTCACGTTCCATGGGTTCCGCTATGCCGAGGTCAGTGGCGTGTCCGAGGTTGCCGCCGCCGACATGGCGTCGCAGGTGCTGAGCTCGGCCACGCGCGCGGTGGGGACGTTTGCCTGCTCGGACCCCCTGGTGGACAAACTGCAGCGGAATATCGTCACCAGCCTGCGCGCCAACTTCATCAGCGTCCCCACCGACTGCCCGCAGCGTAACGAGCGGTTGGGCTGGACCGCCGACCTGCAGATCTTTGCGCCGACGGCGCTGTTCAACGCTGACGTGACCAATCTGCTCGACAAGTGGCTCGACGACCTGGTCGACACCCAGCTCGCCTCGGGTGCGTACGCTGACATCGCCCCGGCACCCTCCGGCTGGGCCGGCGCCGGTAACACCGCCTGGAGCGACGCCGGCGTCATCGTGCCCTGGGTGATGTACGAACGCTCCGGCGACGCCGCCGTGCTGGATCGCATGTACCCCTCGATGCGTCACTACATGGCCTATCTCGAGGCGGATCAAACCCGGGGTTTGCGCTTCGCCGGCCGCTACGGCGACTGGGTCAGCCTCGGCGCGCGGACGGACAAGGTCTTTATCGGCACGGCCTATCTGGCGTACGTGGCCGACCTGTTCATGCGCATCGCCGCACTGGTTGGCAACTCGCCCGACACCCAGCATGCCCGCGACTTTGCCGACCAGGTCCGCTCGGCGTTCGAGCAGCATTTCGTCGCTGGCGATGGACGGCTGCGGGTCGAGACCCAGACGGCGTATGCGATGGCGCTCGGTTTCGGGCTGCTGCCGGAGACGGCGCGTCTGGCCGCGGGTGAGCGCCTGGCGGAGCTGGTCCAGGCCGCCGACATGCACCTGGCCACGGGGTTTCTGGGTACGCCGCTGGTGCTGCCGGCGCTGTCCGAGCACGGCCATCACGAGCTCGCGTGTCGGTTGCTGCGCCAGGACACGTATCCGTCGTGGTTGTTCGAAGTGAAACACGGTGCGACGTCGATCTGGGAACGCTGGAACGGCTGGACGCCTGAGCAGGGGTTCTATTCGCCGCGCATGAACTCGTTCAACCACTACGCGTTCGGCGCGGTGGGAGATTGGATGTACCGCTACCTGGCGGGCCTCAATCCGGTCGAGCCAGGCTACCGGCGGTGTGAACTTCGCCCCAGGCCCGGGGCTGGCTTCACCGCCGCCAGCGCGACGCACGAATCGCTGTACGGCGTGCACGAGTGCAGCTGGCGCATCGCCGAGGGAAAGCTACGCGTCGATGTGCGCGTGCCCGCGAACACCTCGGCGAGCGTGGTGCTGCCGGTCGGCAGCATGGACGGCGTCACGCTGAACGGCGAGCCGATGACCAGCGTGACGCCGGGCGGCCAGCCGCTGACCAGCGTTGCTCGTGCCGCCGCAGGCGAGTTGCGCATCGACCTCCCACCAGGCCAGCACGCGTTCGAGGCGCCCCAATCTAGCACCGCGGAGATCCGCTCGTCCTCGAGCAGGACGTTGTAGTCCAGAAGTTCATGCACCAGGTAGCGCCCGCGCCCGCGCCCGGCGTATCGCGCTAGAATCGGCGCGAAGTGAGGGAGGTTTCCCATGTACGTAAGTCGTCGGCGCCTGCTTGGTTCAATCGCGCTGGGTGCAGGAGCTGCCGTAGTGGCTGCGTGCGGTCAGTCCACGTCGCCGTCTCCGGCGGGCAACAACGCACCTGCCGCGACGAGCGCACCTGCCGCGGCGCAGCCGGCTGCCGCGGGCGCCGGGCCGGTCACCCTCAGCGTCATCGCCTGGAACTCGGGCTCGAGCGCCGAGGCCTTCAAGAACGCGATGAGCCAGATCAACGATCAGTTCAAGCAGAAGCGATCGAATGTCACGGTCAACTTCGAGCCGCTCGGCCAGGGCGCCACCTGGACCAACGCACAGATGGCGCGAATCGCCGGTCAGACAACGGACGTGACCGCCACCTACGGTTTCGCTCCCCAGGACATCATCAACTTCCAGCCAGACACCCAGTTCATCGACCTTAGCGGCCTGCCGTCGCTGAAGGCCTTCGACCAGACCAACGTCGCGCGGTTCATGACCTGGAAAGGCAAGGTCTGGCAGATGACGCTGGCGTATGTCGGTCACGTCGTATGGACCGACGAGGACATGCTGGCCAAGTACAACCTCAAGCACCCGACCACGTATTCCGAGTGGCAGTCCATGTGCGACACCTTGAAGTCGAACAAGGAGCTGCCGGTCTTCTACGCGGCCAAGCCGCAGACCGCGCTCAACCGCCTGGCAAGCCAGATCGAGGTGACCGTCGGTCGGCCCAAGCATCCGAATTTCTGGGCCGACATGCTCGTGCAGGGCAAGGCCGACTTCACCACCCCGGAGTGGATCGAGTCGTACAAGCGGGCGAAGGACTTCGTCAGCAAGAACTTTGACCCCGCCTTCAGCGGCATCGACTACCCGACCGGCGCCGGCCTCTTCGCCACCGGCAAGTATGCGATGTGGCCCGAGGGCTCGTTCTCGGGCGGCGACATCATGGCCGCGAAGCCTGCCTTCCAGAAGCTCGGGGCATTCAACGCGCCCTGGGGCGACGATCCCGACACCAACGCCGTTCAGCCCGTGTACGGCGACATCGGTTGGGCCGGCCTCAAGTACACCAAGAACCCCGACATGGTGACGGAGTGGATCGACTTCTTTGGCCAGAAAGAGAACTTCAAGAGTTTCATGCAGGTTCTCCAGTACTACCCGACCCAGGCTGCCCAGCTGACTGGTCCAGTGCCGGAAGCGGAGGCGCCGCTGCTCAAGAAGACCGCGGTGTCGCTGGCCCGGCTGGCTCTGCCAGGCATGACCTACGACACGTCCTGGTCAGAGTTGTTGCTCTCCGACCAGTACACCCCCGAGAGCTACGCGAAGTACGTCCAGAAGAACTTCGACGACTCGCGGCCGCAGTGGCAGAAGTACATCGGCATGTTTGACGCCGACTGGGCCAAGCTCTACTTCAGCTAACACCCACACGTCCATGGGTCGAACCGCGGGTATCTGGCCGTACATCTGCCTGGTGCCGGCGCTGGCCGCGTTCATCTTGCTCGAGATCGCGCCGGCACTGGCGACGTCGATCTTCTCGCTGACGGACTATACGGGCCTGCCGTCCGTCCCGATCCACTGGGTTGGCTTGCAGAACTACCACGATCTGCTGACCGGCGGCCAGACCTTTCTGATCCGGGCGCTGCAGGTCACGGCGATTTTCTCACTGCTGGTCACGGTGATCCAGAACGGGCTGGCGGTGCTCATCGCCTGGCTGCTGAACGCCCGGCTGCGCGGCCAGATCTCGGTCCGAGCACTGGTTTTCCTGCCGGTCGTGCTGGGGGCCACCGTCAATGGCCTGACCTGGTACGTGATGTTCAACCCCCTGGCCGGGCCAGTCACGTTGGCCCTTGGCGAGTTCGGGATCCGCGCCAACCTGCTGGGCAACGCCGCAACCGCGCTGTACGCGGTGATCTGGGTGCAGATCTGGGCGAATCTCGGCTTCAGCATGATGATCTACCTGGCCGGTATGCAGGGGATCTCGGCGGAGGTCTACGAAGCGGGCAAGATCGACGGCACCTCGCCGTGGAGCGCGTTCCGCCACCTCACCATTCCGTTGCTCGCTCCGAGCATCACGATCAACGTCCTGTTGGCGATCATCGGGACGATCACGGGCTTCGAGCTCATTTTCGTGTTGACGGACGGCGGCCCCGCGTTCACCTCACAGACCCTCGGTATGTGGGTCTTCAACCAGGCGTTCTTCGGCGGCAACACCCGCTTGCCAGGGTTTGCTTCGGCGATCGCGATGGTGCAGTTCGTCATTGTGTTCGCGATCGCGATGGTGATGCAGTTCTACTTGCGGCGGCGGGAGACCGTGCTGTGATTGGTGAAAGCGGGCTGGCGCGACCCGCGGAGCGGCGGGCCACACGCGTGGAGATTGGCATCCGCCCGGGGACGATCGGCGGCTACGTGATCCTCGGGCTGCTCGCCCTGATTTACCTGATCCCGCTGGTTTTCGTGCTGTTCGTCTCGCTGATGTCGAGCCGCCAGTTCGCCTTGAACGCGGCCGCGTTCCCGGACCCGATCATGTGGACGAACTATCCGGATGCCTGGGTGAAGGGTTCGTTTAACATCTACTTCGTCAACACATTGATCTATACGTTCGCGATCGTGTTCGGCACGCTGATCATCGCCACCCTCGCGGCCTTCCCGATCGCGCGCAGCCACGTCCGCGGGAGCAATGTCTTCTACGTGCTGTTCCTGTCCGGCATCCTGTTGCCGGCCGGCATCATCCCCCAGTTCTTCATCATGCAGCAGCTGGGCATCTATGACACCCGTCAGGGCTACATCCTGCTGTGGCTCAGCCGGGTGGCCCTGCCGATCTTCATCATCACCGGCTTCATCAAGAGCATCCCGTCGGAGCTCGACGACGCGGCGGCGATCGACGGGTGTTCGTATATCCGGTACGTCCTCCAGGTGGTCGTGCCGCTGATCCAGCCGGCGCTGAGCGTGGTCGGGCTGATCGTCGCCATTCGGGTCTGGAACGACATCATCGGTCCGGTGATCTTCCTGCCGTCGAATTCGATCAAACCCATCTCGGCGGGTCTGCTGCAGTTCTTCGCCGAGTTTGCCGCGCAGTGGACGTTGATCGCCGCGGCGATCGCGATCACCGCCTCGCCGCTCATCCTGCTCTACATCTTCACTCAGCGGTACATCATCGCGGGTATGACCAGCGGCGCGCTCAAAGGCTAGGCTCCCAGGGGGTTCGACCCTCTGGCAGCGGTGACGCGCTCGTCCGAAGCCCGACCCCTGGTACCTTGGGAGTTGGTGATGACGTCGTCGTGAGCGTGCCAGTTCTGCCCGAGGCGGCGGTCGCGCCGCGAAAATCCGCGGTTCAGCGCGTCTTTGGTGCGCTCGGCGACAACGAGCACTACCGCTCGTACTGGTACGGCAACCAGGCCAACACCCTGGTCATGCAAATGCAGCAGGTGGCCAATGGGTACCTGGCCTTCACCATCACCGATTCGGCGACGGCGCTGGGCCTGGTCGCCTTTGCCTCGAGCGTGCCGATGCTCCTGTTCTCACCAATGGGCGGCGTCCTCGCCGACCGGCTGCAGAAGCGCAAGCTCCTGTTGTGGATCCAAGCGGTGCAGTGCTTGATCTCGCTCGCCATCGGCGTCCTCGTCGCCCTGGACCGCATCGAGTACTGGCATCTGCTGGTCAGCGCGGCGCTGCAGGGGGTGAGCTTTGCGGTGATGATGCCGACGCGCCAGTCGTGGATCCCGCAGCTTGTCCGGCGGGAGGACCTGACCAGCGCGCTGGCGCTCAACAACGCTGGCATGAACGCCAGTCGGGTGATTGGTCCGTCGCTGGCAGGCGTGCTCATCGCGGTGCCGTGGTTTGGCGTCAAGGGCGTGTTCTTCATTCGTGTCCTGGCGTTTGCCTGGGTGCTGTACACGATCTTGAAGATCCCGATTCTGGGCGAGCCTGAAGCCAGAGAGATCCGCCTCGGGATGGAGCGGGTCCGCGACCTGGGCCAGCAGCTCACCTCTGGGCTGCGCTACATCTGGGGACATCCGACGCTGCAGTCGCTGTTCATCTTCGCGGTGGTGACCATGCTGCTCGGCCAGTCCTACCAGCAGTTGCTGCCGGCGTACGCGCTGGGTGTGTTCAACGTCGGTCCCGAAGGCCAGGGCGTCATGCAGACGGTGGTCGGCGTGGGCGCGCTGGTCGGCTCGCTGACCATGGCGTACATCAGCCAGAACCCGAATCGCGCCAAGCTGCAGGCGTATACGGGCACGGCCCTGGGCGTGGCGCTGGCGCTGTTCGGCCTGTGCGCGGCCTTCCAGCAGTTCTTGTTGTCGCTGGTGACGCTGTTCCTGGTCGGGCTCACGCTGGACTTCAACGCGACGATCAACCAGACGTTGATCATGCTCAACACCGACCGGGCGTTGTACGGCCGCGTGATGTCGGTGTACATGATGACGTTCGCCATCTCAGGCTTCAGCGCGTCGGCCTCGGGCTACCTGATGGACAACGTCGGCGGCGCCGTCACCATGCTCGCACAGGGCATCATGCTCGCCATTTTCGTCGTGCTGATGGCAACGCTGAACAGCGGCTACCGAAGCATTCGCAACTCGATCAGCTAAACCGCGCGGCTGCTCGCATCGCTACGCTCGCTCCCGTGCGACGTATGAGGAGACGATGGTCCTCCGCGATGCGTGCAGCGTCCCCGGGCGCCGGCGCGAAAATCGCGCAAGGTAGCAGTTGGCTTCCCTCGGACTGCCGAACCCAGCGAGCGCAGCGATGCGGCTGCGCAAGGGAGCCAGCGCAGCGATGCGGGCTGCGGAAGGGAGCCAGCGACAGCGCTGCGGGCAGTCGAGGGGAGCGAGCGCAGCGATGCGGGCCGCCTAGGTTCAGCGGGGCACGTCTCCTTTGAGGCGCGCGGCGAGGCTGTCGGCGGTGCGTGCGGCGCTGGCGGCGTCGAGTTTTTCGCCCGAGAGGTCCCACACGTAGAACACGTCCAGCGCACCCTCAGGGTGCGTGGCAATCTTGGCGTGGTGGATGTCCAGGCCGAGCTCGTGGAGCGCCCGGGTAATCCGATACAGGAGGCCGACCTGGTCCGGCGCGCGGACCTCGATAACGCTGAAGAACTGCGACGCCGCGTTGTCGACGCTGACGTGAACGGCCGCGGCCTCTTCGGGCTCCATCACCCGCGCACCCAGCAAGTCGCGCAACGGCACGCGACCTTCGAGCGCGGCCCGGATGTCCGCGGCGACCGCCGGCCAACGCTCAACGGCCACGGGCACGCCAAACGCGCCGCCCACCGTGAACACGTCCAGGACCAGGCCGTCGGCGCAGGTTGCCGCATCGGCGGCCAGGACCGACGTCCCGCGCAGCGCCAGGACGCCGGCCACGGTGGCGAGCAGGCCCGGTCGATCGCGCGCGACGATCAGCACATCCCACACGCCAGGCTGGCGGTGGCGATGCGCCTGCATCCGGAACTCGCCGTCGGCGAGCTCGGCACCGGCCAGCAAGCTCAAATGCCGCGCCACGAACGCGGGCGACCGGGCGAGCACGTAGCGCCGCGGCAGGCGCGCGACGAGCGGCAGCAGCGTCGTCATTTTGCGGCGTTGCAGCTCGTGCGTGATCCGGGCGCGGTGCTGCTCCAGCGATCGCGTCCGTCGAGGGCCGACCTCGCCTGATTGGCGCAGGGCGGCCTCCAGACGGGTGAAAAGCTGGCGCATGAGATCGGCTTTCCAAGCCGTCCAGGTCGTCGGACCCGAAGCCAGGTCGTGCGCGATGGCGACCAGAAAGACGAGGCTCAGCCGCTGCCGGGTGCGGATCTGGGTCGCCAGCTCGAGCAGCAGGTCTTCATCCTGCAGGTCACGCTCTGAGGCGGTCTGGCCGAGTCGGCGGTAGTTGCCGACGGCAAAGCCGAGCGCCGCACAGGCGTCGTTGGGCAGGCCGAGGCGAGTGGCGGCGTCCGTCGCGGACTCGGGCGCGAGCTCGTGCAGCAGTACCGCGAGATAGAGCCAGTCGCGCCGGCGCAGCGGGCGCAACGCTCGGGTGCCGAGCGGGTCGCCACTTTCGGTCCACTCGTGCAGGGCGCGCAGTGCGTAAAAGCAGTGGCTGTCGAGGGCCAGGTCGTCGGCACCGGACGAGCTACAGTGGCGCCAGACGACGTGTAGCTCGGGGAGGTAGCGGACGAGCAACCCGGTGACATCCAGAAAATCCCAGGCCCGCCAGTCGGCGGCGCGGAGCAGGAGCCAGAACTGATCGAGGGTCGCGTCGTCCCAGCGGACGGGCGGACCCGGCGCGGCCGCCCAGGCACGCAGCTCAGCGCCAGGCGGCGCGAGGCCGACGAGGTTGGCCACGCGCAGTCCCATGCTTGGCGCGCGCTGGATGGGTGGCAGCCGGTCGGCCACCAGTTCGCCGCGGCGCAGCGCCAGGCTCGCCCCGAGTTGCCGATCGTCGCGGTTCGGGGCCAGCGCGCCGTCCAGGCTGAAGGCGACCCAGCGGGCGTGCCGGTACAGCTCGGCCAGAAAATCGGTCCGGGCGCCGCCCGGGCTGAGCGCCGCCGCCAGCCGTTCCTGGAGGCGCAAGGACAGTCGGCGGGGCACCTGACCGACCAGGTCCTCGAGCGTTGCCAGCGCGCGGAGCAGGAAGTCCAGGGCGTCGATAAGGTGCCCGTCCTGCTCGGGACATAGCCAGCGCAGGGCGTGCAGGTCCAGCAGGCCGCCGCGACCGGCTTCCAGGTCCGGCATGGCCGATGCGACGGCGGAGGCGCGGTTGGCACGGCGGTCCTGGGCGTCGATGCGCAGACGATGCCGCAGTCGCTCGCGGTCTCGCCGCCAGGGTTGCGCGACCTGCCGCACGAAGTCTTCGTAGACGCTCGGGTTGCCGGCGACGAACCGCGCATCCAGAAAACTGGTCGCCGCCGACCACGAGCGACGGGCGTCCGCGGCGCACTCGAACAGGGTGCGGACGCTCGGCTCGACGCGGATGTTGTGTTCCCAGAGCGGGTAGCAGACGGCCTCGGTCACCCAGGGCGTGGACACCTCGCCCGAGTGGAGAAACAGCACCTCGACGTCGGTCCGCGGCGTCAGCTCGCCGCGCCCGTACGCCGCCAGCGCGACGACCGCCACCGCCTCGCCGAGCCTGGTGCTCAGTTCCGCGACACGGCGATCGACGTCGTCACTCCGCTCGCGCGCCGCCGCAATGCCACGGAACTGAGTCATCCCGAACGCGATTATGACACTGGTTTATCCAGCGCTGGCAGGCGGGATGTTCTGGTTGACCCGAAACAGGTTCTGTGGATCGTATTTTGCTTTCACCGACGCGAGACGCTGGTAGTTCTCCCCGTAACTGGCTGGGACGCGGCCCTGCACTTCGTCGTCCATCATGAAGTTCACGTAGGCGCCTTCGAGGTTGTACGGGTGAATCGCATTCCAGTATGCGCGCCCCCACGTCTTCAAGGCGTCGGCGTGTTTCGGGTCCGGGTCGATGCCGGCGATGACCATGGACCACCTGGCGTCGCGAGTATTCCACGCGGTTGCGTTTTTCGACACCCGATGGACGGCTCCGTCGATGGGGTACAGGTGCATCAGCGACAGGTCACTCGGGGCGATGGCGGCCTGGGCGATATGGGTGTCGATCGCCTCGTCGGGCAGCGACTTCACGAAGTCACCCTTCCAGTACCACTGCAGACCCTTCGGAAAGAACGGGTCGAACAACGCTTGCATCGTCGGAAACGGCATTTCACCCATCCAGTTGAAGATCGGCGGTGGCAGGGTCTCGAGGAGGCGAGCCATAAGCGGCGCGCCGTGCTCCGCGCGACCGTTGTAACTGCCGATGATCGCGCATGCGCGCCTTCCCCAGTATTCCCTGGGGAACGGGTCCAGCGAGGGCACCGTTTTCAGACCGACGAACGAGCCCAGTTCTTCCGGCGCGGTGGCGATAAAGTCGCGATAGGCGCGCATCACCGTGCGCGCGTGCGTCGCCTCCCAGAAAATCGGTCCGGCGTACACGGTCCCGACGGGATGCGCCTTGAACAGAAAGCTGGTGACGACGCCGAAGTTGCCACCGCCGCCGCGGAGCGCCCAGAACAGATCCGGGTGCTCGCTCGCGCTCGCCGTGACGAGCCGACCATCGGCCAGAACAACGTCTGCCTCCAGCAGATTGTCAATCGTCAGGCCGTACTTGCGGGTGAGGTAGCCGGTGCCACCGCCCAGGGTCAGGCCGGCGACACCCGTGGTCGAGACAATGCCGAAGGGCACCGCCAGCCCGAAGGCGTGCGTGGCATGATCGACGTCACCCGACGTGCAGCCGGGGTCAACCCGCACCGTTTGCGTGGTCGGATCGACCCGCACGCTCTTCATCAGGGACAGATCGATGACCAGCCCGTCGTCGCAGCTGCCGAGGCCCGGCCCGTTGTGTCCGCCGCCCCGGATCGCGATGAGCAAACCCTGGTCCTTGCCAAAGTTCAGCGCGGCGAGCACGTCGGCGACGTCCACGCAGCGCGCGATCAGGCGCGGCCGTTTGTCGATCATGCCGTTATAGAGGCTGCGCACCTCGTCATAGGCGGGGTCGTCGGGCTCGACCACCGAGCCACGCAGGGAGGACCGCAACGCTTGAACAGCCTCACTGCTGACGCGAGACTCTACGGCGCTTGTCGCGACTGCCATGCAGGGACACCTCCGCGTCGGGCAGGGATAATGGAAACGCCCGACGGACGCCTGTACTGTCCTGCGCTGAGGAGAGCACGTCGTCGTGGAAACCTCGGCTCAGTACGTATGACCGATACGTAAATCGGTCAGTCGCGCGGTATCGACAGGCCGTGTTCGAGCGCCCAGGCCGCGAGCTGGGTGCGCGAATGCAGCCCCAGCTTCCCGAAGATATGGGTCAGGTGGCTCTCCGTCGTGCGCTCCGTGAGAACGAGCGCGTGGGCGATCTCGCTGTTGTTCAGCCCCTTCGCAACGAGTCGCGCCACATCACGTTCACGTGGGGTCAGGCCGCTGGGCGGCGTGTCGGTGTGCTCTACGCCATGCGCGAGCGCGACCGCATCGTCGAGCGACATGTTCCGTCCAGCCGCGACGGCCGCGCCGAACCCTCGCTCCCCCAGCTGCATGCGGACCATCTGCAACGCTCGCACCCGGGCGGCTTGCATGGTGGCCGAGATGAAGTCGCCGAGCGGTTCCCGAAGGGCCTGGGCGGCGCCGAACAGGCGCGCCGCGCGGCGCGCCTGCCCCTCGTCGGCGGCGATACACCCCAGCGTTTCCAGCGCGTAGGTACAGCCGCGGGTATCACCCAGTTCGAGCGACAGCGTCAAGCTCTGCTGTGCGTGGCCAGTGGCCGCGGGATGGTCAACCCGCGCGAGCGCCAGGAAGGCCAGGGCGTAGCGGGCGTGGAACGCGCCCCAGCGATCGTGCGCGGCGGTGGACAGATCCAGTGATTCGGTCAACAGTGCGTCTGCCCGGGCCAGATCACCGTCCAGCCGGGCCGCCTCACCGAGGCAGTAGAGACAGAAGTATGCGGTCCAACGCGGACCACGTTGTCGGGCGAGGGCCAGGCTTTCAGCAAAGGTCGGCACCGCGGCTTGCAGGTCGGTGCCGGGCCACGCGATCGCCAGGGCACGAAAGAACAGCGCCATCGCCAGCCCGCGCGGATCTCCGAGCGCGTGCCAGAATGGCAGCGTCTCGTCCAGCAGCGCCATCCCCGTAGTGCCATCGCCACTCAGAATCGTGAGATAGGCGCGCGCCGTCAGGGCTCTGGCCCAACCCAGCGTCTGCTTCGCGACAGTGGGCAGCGCCAGCAGATCGGTGAGCCAGCGCATGCCCTCACGCAGATCACCGTGGACATCCCAGAAGCGGACCATCGCCGCCGCAATCCGCAAGCCCGGTTCGGGATCGTCGATTTTGACGAGGGTCCAGCCGAGCGCGGTCCGCACATTGTCGTGCTCACGCTCCAGCCGCGAGACACAGTCCAATTGATCCGCGCGCCAGATGTCTCGTTCGCCTTCCTCCGCCACGCGAATACACCACTCGCGCTGGCGATCGCGCAGGCGCTCGTCCTCACCGGCGGACGCGAGCAACTCAGCGCCGTATTGACGCAGCGTCTCGAACAGCCGGTAGCGCATGACGCCGGAGTGCTCTTCGGCCAGTACCAGGCCACCGTCAACCAGACGCGCGAGGAGTTGGAGCACCTCCGCCGCGTCCAGTTGGTCATCCGAGCACACGGCTTCGGCAGCCTCGAGCGTCCAACCCCCTGCAAACACGGAAAGACGGGTGAACAATCGGCGCTCGGCATCGGTGAGCAGCGCGTAGCTCCAGTCGACCGCGGCCCGCAGGGTCTGGTGGCGCGCCGGGCCGGCGCGCGGTCCCGCCGAGAGAAGTCGGAACCGATCGCCGAGGCGTGTCGCGATCTGGTTCACCGTCAGGCTGCGCACCCGCGCCGCCGCCAACTCGATGGCCAGCGGGATCCCGTCGAGCCGCCAGCAGATCTCGGCGATCGACGGTGCGTTGTCCGGGCGCACGCTGAAACTCGACTGCGCCGCCATGGCGCGTTCGACAAACAGGCGGCCGGCTTCGGAGGACGCGAGGACATCGAGAGACACGTCACGCGACCGATCGGGAAGCTTGAGTGCAGGCACAACCCAGACGGTCTCACCTGGCGTTCGAAGCGGTTCGCGACTGGTCGCCAGGATGCTCAGTTGGGGACAACCGCGCAGGAGTGCTCCGGCCAGCGCGCTGCAACCGGACAACAGGTGCTCGCAGTTGTCCAGCACGATCAGCAGGTGACGCATGCGGAGCCGCAGCATCAACCCATCCAGCGCGGGTCGATCGCGTTCCGAGCGGAGACCCAGCGCGGCCATGATGGCCTGTGCGATCATCGTTTCGTCACGTATCGGAGCCAGGTCGACGAACCGAGCGCCGTCGGGGAACGCGGATTGACACCGCTCGGCGACCTGAAGCGCCAGACGCGTTTTGCCGACCCCGCCGGTGCCGGTCAGGGTGAGGATGCGCGCGCTGAACAACTGGCCGGCGACCTCGGCGATCTCGTGCTCGCGCCCCACGAAGCTGGTGAGCTCCTTCGGCAGCTCACTCACCGCCAGGCTCCTGGCGGGTGATGGCGCGCCGCCGATTTCGAGCTGACCGAGCATGGCTCTCACGCGCTCGGGCTGGCCAACTCGCCGCTGGCCGCGCTCCCAGCGTGCGATGACCGTCGCCGACACTCCCAGCCGATCCGCGAGCTGCGCCTGAGTCAGCCCCAGAGCCTGTCGCCACCCCCGCAACTCGGCGCCCGACAATGCGCGCGCCACCGGGAACAGGCTCGTCGGAGCCTTCTCGTCCCCTTCGTGCACAGTGGCTCCAGTATGCGCACCCGCGTGACGGGGCGCCACTGCGCAGTCGCGGCTGGATGAACCGCGGCACTGGCTAGATAGGCCGTAGCGGCGGTAACCGCCCGGCCCCGGACCAGATGCCGGCTACTTCGCGGCCGCTATGGCGTCGGTGTATTCCTTCCGCACGGCGTCGCCGGCGGCGGATTGCCAGGCTTTGGTGAGGTTGTCGTACTCGGTCATCGGCGTACGGCCGAGGATGATCTCGCGGATGCCGTCCTGCCACGCCATGTCGGCGACCGCGCCCTTGGCGTAGACCGTGGGCGAGTAGAAGCCATTGGTGGGGTCGTCAACCCCGAGCGGCAGGGTGGCCTGCTCGGCTTCGTGAGATGCCTTGGCGAAGCCCGGCAGGTCGGCCTGGTAGAAAACCCACGGGTGCTGCGCCATATACCGCCAGGGCACGTAGCCGGCGCGGCCGGTGCCATCCTGGGTTGGCTTCGGATTGCCCTTGGGGTCCAGGTTGTAATCCTGGCCCGCCACACCGTACGTGAGCAGCAGATCCTCCTGGCTGCCAAACGGCGCGGCCAGCCAGTTCAGGATGCGCAACAACTCCTTGATGCGCTCCGGGCTGGCCTTCTTCAACGCGTTCGTCGAAACGAAGCCAGCCCCGAGAAAGTGGATCGGCTTCTGGCCATCCTGAGCCACAAACGGCTTGATCATCGCGAAGCGGGTCGGCGGAGTCTGCTGGGTGGCCCCGCGCTGCCAGAAGTCCACCCACGAGTTGCCCTGGCCTTCGGGCGAGACGGCGAATTTCTTCCCCACGAAATCGGCGCGCGCGTTCGACGACTGAATCGAGTCCGGCCAGTACACCTGCGCCGCGAAGAGATCGCGCATGAAGCCGACCGCCGCCTTGTACTCCTCCGTTTCACGGTCCTTGATCAGCTTGCCAGACGCGTCGAGCTTCCAGTTATTCGGCGCACCGAACATCTCGGCGAAGCTCCCGATCCCGAACAGGGTGGCCCCGGTGCCGAAGCTGCCGATGCCCCAGCGGTTCTCCTGGGGGTGGGTCAGCGTGGTGAGCGCCTTCTTGAAGTCGTCGGCATTCTTGGGGACGAAGTCCTGACCCAGCTCGGTGTCCCACATGTCGACATTCTTGAAGAAGTTGCCCCCATACGGCGGGATCGACGTCATCTGGCGGTGAATCGGCACCAGGTACAGCGCCCCGTCGATGGCGCAGAGCGAGTTTTTCCAGGCCGGGGTCGGGATGGCGGCCAGGTTCGGGTAGTCCTTGGCCGCGTCGCCGGCGAGATACGGCGTCAGGTCGGCGCACTGGGCCTTCAAGAATCCGGGAATGTTCGGCGCCACCGTGTAGCCAAAGAAGAGGTGCATGATGTCGGGCAGGTCGTTGCCACTGCTGGACATCGTGGTGGCGAACTTGGCGCGGTAGTCCTGGCCCGGGACGATGTTCATGTTGATGTCGGCGTTCAATTCTTTGTTGATCGCCTGCCAGGTGGGATTGTTTTCCTTGAGGGTCGGCACCGGGAAATACGCCGCGACCAGGACGTTCACCGTGCTGCCCATGCCCGGCGCGCCGCCGAGGTTCGCCTTGGTGGGGTTGGCCGGGTAGTTATCGAAGGCGTCGCTGTAGAGCGGGTTGTCGTCGTGGTAGTCGGGCTTCGGCCCGTTGGTGGGCGGCAGATACGTCGGCAGCAGACTCTTGGCCGCGGCCGGCTTGGCGCCCGCCGTTGCACCGGCCGCCGGAGCGCCGGCCGCAGGAGCGCCGGCGCCTGGGCCTGACGGTGCGGCCGGAGCGCACGCGTTCAGTAGCGGCACCCCAATCGTGGTGGCCAGCGCGCCTGCTAGAAACCCGCGTCGGTGTACCCCGCGGAGCGCAGCGGAGCGTGGGCTGACGTGATGCTGCGCGGTGCTCGAATTGTCAGTCATATGGGTTCTCAGACCTCCCCCGAACGCTTGTCAGGTATGCGGTGTCGTCAAAAGCGGACTCGTCCGTCGCGCTAACTCGGCGAAGTACTCGACCGCCGCCGGGCTGCGCGTGGCCCCGACGTTGGCTGCTTTGGCCACCGGGACGCCCATGAACAGCTTTTTGACCGGGACCTCCATCTTCTTGTCACTCAGCGTGCGCGGTATCGCTGGAACACCCACGATCTCGTCTGGGATATGGCGCGGGGAACACTGCGTGCGGATCGTCGCGTTGATCTTGGCTTTCAACTCGTCGGTCAGTTCGACCCCCTCGGCGAGGACGACGAACAGAGGCATATAGTACCCACCTTTAGGTAACTCGAGACCTAAAACCAGGCTGTCGCGGATCTCCGGCAGGCTTTCGATCGCGCTGTACACCTCGCTGGTGCCGATGCGAACGCCGAGACGGTTCAGCGTCGAGTCGGACCGGCCCTGGATGACGGCGCTGCCGCGGGAGGTCAGTCGGATCCAATCGCCGTGGCGCCAGACGCCGGGATACATGTCGAAGTAGCTGGCTCGATACCGGCTGAACGCCTGGTCGTCGTTCCAGAGAAAGACCGGCATCGATGGCATCGGCTGGGTGATTACCAGTTCACCGGTGGCGTCGACGAGCGATTGGCCGCGCTCGTCGAACGCGTCGACGCTCGCGCCCAGCGCTCGGCACTGCAGTTCGCCGGCGCGGACCGGCAACAGTGGGCAGCCGACGACGAACGCGCTCACGACGTCGGTGCCGCCGCTCACCGAGGCGAGCCACAGATCTTCTTTGACATGCTCATAAACCCAGCCGAAGCCCTCGGACGGCAGCGGCGAGCCAGTTGAGCCGATGCACTCCAGCGCGCTCAGGTCGTGGCGCTGCTTTGGCTGCAGGCCATTTTTGAGGCAGTTCATGATGTACGCCGCGCTGGTGCCGAAGAGTTTCAGCTTTGCCTGTTCTGCCAGCCGCCAGAGGGTGTCGAGATCGGGGTAGGCGGGGTTGCCATCGAACAGGACGGGCGTGGCGCCGACGAGCAAGCCGCCGACGATGAAGTTCCACATCATCCAGCCCGTGGAGGTGTACCAGAAGAGGCGGTCGCCGGGGCCGAGGTTGGTGTGCAGGCCGAGCAGCTTCACGTGCTCGAGGACGACGCCCCCGTGGCTGTGCACGAGCGCCTTCGGCAGGCCCGTCGTGCCGGAGGAGTACAGCACCCACAGCGGATGATCGAAGGCCACCGGCTCGAACCTGAGCCTGGCGCCAGAGTGGGTAGCGAGCACTGTTTCCCAACGGACGCTAACGGGCGTGCTGCCCGCATCGCTGCGCTCGCTCCCTGCGGGATCTGGAGAATCGGTGAGGGGTAGCTCGGAGCTCTCGGCGCTGATGCGGGAGGCCGCGTTCGATACCAGGACCGCGTGCGTCAGCGTTGGCAGGCCCTTTACTAGCTCGCGGACGGTGTCCAGCTTGGAGAAGGCCTTGCCGCCGTACGTGTAGCCGTCCACGGCAAACAGGACCGCCGGTTCGATCTGGGCGAAGCGGTCCAGGACGGCGTCGACGCCAAAATCTGGCGAGCAGCTCGACCAGATCGCGCCCAGGCTGGCGGCCGCGAGGAACGCGACGACCGTCTCGGGGATGTTCGGCATGTACGCCACGACGCGGTCCCCGCGCTTGACGCCCATCGCGCGCAGGCCATCCGCGACCGACGCGACCTGCGCCTCGAGCTCTGACCACGCCAGCGGCGTGAGCGGCCGCGATTCGGATTGGAACATGAGCGCCGGCGACTGCTCGGACACGTGGCGGAACACATTCTGGGCGTAGTTCAATTCGGCGCCTTCGAACCAGCGCGCGCCCGGCATGGACCGCTCGCCAAGCACCCGCGCGGCCGGCCGAGCGAATTGCACGCCGAAGAACTCCACGATCGAGACCCAGAACGCCTCGAGGTCGGCAACCGACCAGCGCCACAGCGCGTCGTACGTTTCGAAGCGCCGGCCAGCGTCGCGTTCGGCCAGCCAGCGCATGTATGCGGCGAGACGACTACCCGACTTGAAGGATTCGGACGGCTCCCACAACAGGTCGCCTTCTGCCAGTGCTGCGCTCACATCCAGGTTCGGCCCCGCAGTGTATCAGCGCGTCCAGCCCGGCCGCCCAGATTGCGGCGGCTGGTCCAGAATGCGGGTAGCAAACCAAAGGAGAAAATAGTGCCTTGAAACGCAGCACGGACCGCATCCTCACGACGCACCCCGGCCGGCTTCCCAACCCTGACAACTACGCCGAGATCATGCTCGCGCGGCGGAGCGGCGATCAACAGCGATTCGATGAGCTCACGACCGCCGCGATCCAGGACATGATCCACCGCCAGCACGCGATCGGCATCGACATCCTGAGTGACGGCGAGTTCTGGAAGGTCCGCGACCAACGCTGGTACGACGACCGCTGCAGTGGCGTCCTCCGCCGGCCCATCAAGCCTGGCGAGTATGGCTTCAATCAATTGAGCGCCCGCCTCGAAGGGCGCATGCCCGAGTTCAAGGCGTTCTACGCAATCTACGATCAGCTTGGCAACACGCCCATGCCCGGCGGCCGCGCCAATCCGCGGTCGGACCTGTACGACGTCATTACCGGCCCCATTCAGGTCACCTCCGGTGAGGCGGTGCGCCACGAGGTGCAGCGCACCCGGGCGGCGATCGTGGCCGTCGGCGAACAGGTCGAAGACTTCGTGTTTCCGGTGCTCGGTCCAGGTTGGCTCGGCACTTCCTTGCACGACGAGTACTACGGCGACCGGGACAAATTCAACTACGCCCTGGCGGAAATCTTCAAGCACGACTATCGCGCCGTCATCGACGCTGGCTTCACGTTGCAGATCGACGACCCTGCGCTGTGCACGCGCAACACGGTGTACGATCCGCCGCTGAGTCGCGAGGCGTACCGCGCGGATTGTGAGGCGCGGATCGAAGCGACCAACTGGGCGCTACAGGGCATTCCTGAGGAGCGCATCCTGTACCACACGTGCTGGGGCAGCTTCCACACGCCGCACACCACGGATATGCCACTGGCCTGGATCATCGATCTGTTGCCGAAGTTGAACGTCGGCGCCTGGTCGGTCGAGGCCGCCGACGTGCGGCACGAATTGGACTTCCAGCTCTGGCAGGACTTCAAACTGCCCGATGGCAAGCGCTACTACCCGGGTGTGATCGCCCACAAGACCTCCACGGTGGAGCCGCCGGAGCTGGTCGCGTATCGCATCGTCCGCTACGCCAATCTCATGGGCAAAGAAAACGTCGTCGCCAGCGTCGACTGTGGCGTCGGTGGACGCTGCTATCCGGAGGTTGGCTGGGCCAAACTCAGGTCCCTGGTCGAAGGCGCGCGACTGGCGAGCAAACAGCTCTGGGGCGGGTAGCAACCCGGTCTCACGCTGCGCGTCGGCCCCGTCGCGGCGACACGACGCGCACCTCTCGGTGAATGACTCTCTCAGTGAAATTGACGGCATGCAGCCGCGGGGCGTCAGCGCGGAGCGGGCGGCTGTATCCAGCTCCGGACGTTCTCCGGGAGCGCGTCGATGCCGGCCAGGTCGGCCAGGGTGCGGAGCTCGGCCTGGCCTTGCTCCCAGAGGAGGGCGAAGCGGCTGGGGGTGTAGCTAGCGGCTTCGGCGTCGATGGGTTCGCCGCTGGCGTAGCGGGCGCGTTGTTGGGAAAGCCAGGCGAGCGCGGTGGCGTAGCCGCGCTCGAGCGCGTCAAAGTGCGCCAGCGTCAGCCGGATCTCGCTCGGGCGGGCGTGACGCAGCCAGCAGGTCTCGAACTCGGACCGCAACCCGGGCACACGCGCCGCGGCCGCCACGAGCGCGGCGATGTCGGCGTCGAGCCCGACCAGGGCTTCGGCGCGGGCGGGCCCTGCGGCCCGATGGGCGAGCGCCCCCAGCGTCTCGCGCAGGTGCTGCGAAACCAGCACTTTGGTGGCCGCAAACGCGATCAACCGCGCCGTGAAGCCGTAGTCGTGGCGGAGCGCGGCGTCTGGCAGCGCGGCGAAGGCCGTGCCCGCGGCGGTCGCGGCCGCGTTCGCTTCGGTCAGGGCCCGCGGGTCGGCGTGGGCCTGCAGCGGGCCGCTCAGCGGGTCTTCGAACAGCGCCAGCGCAATGGCCGAGCGGTTCCGAAGCCCCAGCGTGGGCGCCGTGACCGCCCGGCCGAGTCGACGCATCGCCGGCACCGCGGTGCCGTCGCCCGCTGGCTGCCGCAGAAACTGTGGGCCAAAGGCCGCGTCGAATTCCTCGGGGGTCGTCTGGGCGCCCGTCCAGGCGGTCGCAGCACCATAGAGGTACGGGTACCAGGACAGCGCGAGCGGCTGGTAGTGGCCGTAGTCACCCCAGTCCGTCAGCAGCATGCCGGTGGCGCCGGCGGCCAGACCATCGCGCACGAAGCGGCGAATATTGCCCAGGGCGTTATCGAGGCGCGGAAACAGCGTGTTCCAGGAAGACGTGCCCGGGCACACCCAGAACGCGCGGCCGGATTTTCCCAGCGCATCGGTGGTCGGGTACCGGTCGGCGGCTTCGTATTCCCAATCGAGCAAGAGCACGTCGTCGGGTAGCTCCGACACCAGCTCGGGATAGTGATGCAGGACGTCGGCCCACAGCATGATGCGCCGACCGTGTTTGGCGGCCAGTTCCCGCAAACGCAGGATGTGCTGCAGGTAGAGCCGCCCTTTGCCCAACTCGGCCGCGAGCGCTTTCGACTGCCCGGTGCCGAGGTCCCAGGTCTCGTCGCAATCGACGTTCAGCCAGTCCGAGCTGAAGGCCGGCAGGAAGTCGGCGTACAGGTCGTCCAGGAGCTGGTACGTCGCCTCACGCGCCGGGGTGAGGCTCCACCGCCAGCCGACCTCGTCCAGGTGGCGGTACTGGGGCAGCGACAGCAGGTGGCGCTGGTGGCCGAACGATTGCAAGTTCGGCACGAGCTCAAGGTGGCGCGGCCGACAGTACGCGTCGAGCACGAGCATGTCCTCGGCGGTAAGTGGATCGGTACCGGCGCCGAACGTCGGATGGCTGGGGAAGTGGAATGTATGTTCCGTGTACAGCTGGAGCTGGTTGTACTTGTGCGCCGCCAGGCCGTCGACCAGGGCGAAGAGCGTCGCCAGGGTGGGGACCTTGCCGCGCGAGACGTCGAGCATGACGCCGCGGTGCGGCAGGACCGGGCGGTCGCGGATGATCAGCGCGGGGATGTGGGCGCCGTGCGTGCGCAGTAGTTGGCGGAGGGTCTGGACGCCGTAAAAGAGACCCGCCTCGGCGCTCGCCGAGATCGTGATGTGACTTGACGTAACGTCGAGGACGTAACTTTCGGCGTCGATCTCGGCGGCCGCCTCAGCACGGGCATGACCACCGCGTGACAGCGCTGCGCGCGGGCCACCGGGTGTCGGCGTTTCGCTACGCGTCTCACGACCACGGGACAGCGCTGCGCTCGGCGCGCCAGGCGCAGGCGCTTCGCTACGCGTATCGCGACCCGCGAGTAACAGAGCTATCTGCGGCGTGCCGGGGTTGGCCGTTTTGCGTATGGGAAGCCGTAGGCCCGTCGCGTCTTCGACGGCGGCTTGCAGCTGCTGGGCCGCAAAGAGGGTCTCCTGGCCAGCGGCGATGCCGAGCTGGATCGGTACGCCGGCGTCGCACGTAAATGCCTCCGCGACGGCGCCGTACATGAATTCCGCGGGTGCAGGAATAAGGGGTGGCGTCGGGCGTACCGAAGATGCCATTACTGGACTCTCTTCAGGGCCTGACACCGCACCGTGGACCACGCGGCGCACCTCGAGCTCACGCGCACCTCACATACCCCGTCAGCGCCGCCGAGGTGCACCTCAGGCACCGACCTGCTCCAGATACGCGGGCACGTCCACGACGCGCCGGTCGAGGCGCGCGTCCTCGGCGGCGAAGGCCAGGAGGTGGCTGACCAGTGAGTCCGCGGCGGAGGTCAGGACGTGCCGCTCGCCGGTCTGCAGTGCCTGGAGGAAGTCGTGCATGACCCCGGCATCGCCACCACCATGACCGTTCGCTGGCAACACCGGGTGCAGCGATTCGACCGCGCCGGTGCGGTGGTCATGCACTTCGAGTTGTTTGCGCGCCTCGTTGCCAAACAACGTCGCCCGCATGCCGTCGATGCGCAAGGTGCGGCCCTCGAGCGGCGAAGCGCCCTGCATCGTCAGGCTGGCCGTCAAGCCGTTGGCGAACTGGAGCAAGACCACCTGGTGGTCGACGACGTCGTTGTCGGCCCTGTAGACGCACCGGCCGTACGGGCCGGTCTCCAGCCCGCGCAACAGGGCCTGGGGGCTGTGGTCGAGCGACACGGGATCGCGCGCCCAATGCCCGGGATTCCGCTCGATATAAATGCGCGGTGCGAAATACGGGCACTCCGCCTCGATCGGGCAGCCGTCCGTGCAGCGGTCCGGGATTTTGTCCGCCGGCCCGACTCGGTCCGGACCGAAGTGGGTGAGTGACCCGAATGACGCCAGGTGGCGCGGCCGGCCGAGCATCCACACCAGCAGGTCCAGGTCGTGGCAGCACTTCGTCAGGATCATCGGCGCGCTCGTCTGGGCGCTGGCCCATCTGCCTCGGACGAAGCTGTGGGCGAAGTGCCAGTACGCGAGGTTTTCGTTCCACTCGAACGACACGATCTCGCCCAGCCGTCCGCTCGTGACGACGTCGTAGACGGTCCGAAAGAAGGGTGCGTAGCGCAGCACGTGGCAGATCTGGAGGATGCGCCCGCGCTGCTCGGCCGTGCGCACCAGGTCCACACATTCGGCGGCCGTCGTCGCCATCGGCTTCTCCAGCAGCACGTCGTAGCCGGCGGCGAGCAGCGCGAGGGTACTGGCGTGGTGGGTGCGGTCCATGGTCGTGTTGACGGCTGCCCGGGCAAGCCGCGGCTGTGCCACCAACTCGTCCCACGACCGGAACTGCTGGTCGAGCGGGATCCCGTGGGTCTCGGCAAAACGCTCGCGGCGGTTGTCGTCCGGCTCCGCCACGGCGACGACGCGGACCTCGCCTGGATGCGCCTTCGCGTACCCGCCGTAGGCGTGGTAGCCGCGGTTGCCGGCCCCCACGATGACGAGCTCGATTGGATTCAACGCCCGATCACTCGGATGCACACCACCAGGATGCCCATGAATAGCACGCCAATCAGCAGTGTCAGCAGGGTGATCGCGAACTCGGGTGTGCCCGGCCGCAGCGTGGCGAGCAGTCCGCCGGCGACCAGCAGGATGAAGATTGCCCAACCGAAGGCGTGGCGGCCGACTTCAGGCGACAGCATGCCGCTCTAGCTTGCCACCACTTCGGGTCCGCAAGCGGCCCCTTCGGGATGGCTAGCCACCACTTTTTCGGTCTTTTCGCGCGCGACGACGTGGCAGGCGACGTCGCGGCGCGGGTCGATGGGTGCGAGCTCGGGTCGGAGTACGTCGCACAAACCCTGTTCGCTGAGTGGGCAGCGCGGGTGGAAGCTGCAGCCGCTCGGCACGTGCAACAGGCTGGCGACGTCGACCCCGCGGAGCTGGAGTCGGTCGCGGTGACGCGTGAGATCTGGATCCGGTTCCGGGATCGCGCTGAGCAGCGCGCGGGTGTACGGATGCCGCGGCGCATTGATGATGGTTGGCGTGGGACCGTACTCGACGACGCGTCCGAGGTACATCACCGCGATGTGGCCGGACCAGGCGAAGTATTTGGCAATCGCGAGATCGTGCGTAATGAACAGGAACCCGACTCCGAGGTCGGCGGACAGACGTTTGAGCATATTCAGCATGCTCACGCGGATCGAGACGTCGAGCATCGAGGTCGCTTCGTCGGCGGCGATGAGCAGCGGGTGGAGCGTCAGCGCGCGCGCCACCGACACGCGCTGGCGTTGGCCACCGGACAGCTGGTGGGGGTATTTGAACAGGAAGTTTTCGGGCGGGGTGAGGTCGACCTCGACCAGCAGGTCGCTGGCGCGGCGCAGGGTTTCGGCGTGGCCGCGCACCAGCCCGTGATGCCGCAGCGGCGCGGCCACGGTGTCGAAGACCGTATGCACCGGATTCAGCGACGCGTATGGGTCCTGGTGGATGTACTGGACCGCGCGACGGTAGCCGCGGAACTGGTTGCGGTCCATGCGCCAGATATCCTGGCCCTGGAAGCGCACGGCGCCGCTGGTCGGCCGACGCAGGCCGGCGGCGATCTTGGCGCTGGTGGTCTTGCCTGAGCCGCTTTCGCCGACCAGGCAGACGACCTGTCCAGGCTCGACGGCCAGTGAGACGTCGTCGACGGCCCGCACCTGGCCTTGCCGCGTGCGGAAGACCTGGCTGACGCGCTCGAGCGCCAGCAGCGGTTGCCCGCTCATCCGGCCGCCTCACCCGGGCTTGGGACGGCCTCTCCTGCAGGCAGCAGCGATCCGCTTCGGGCGTCGATGACCTTGCGGGACAGCTGGACCTCCGACCAGTAATGACACGCGCTCGCGTGACCCGCCGCGACGGCGTATAGCGGCGGAACGTCGGTGGTGCACTGCCCGCGAGCATACGCGCAGCGCGGGTGGAAGCTGCAACCGGGTGGCAGGTTCAGCAGGTTGGGCGGTGTGCCGGCGATCGAGCTGATTTCGAAGAGGTCGCCAGCGACCGGTGGCACCGCTTTGATCAGGCCCAGCGTGTACGGGTGTTTGGGGTCGTAGAAGATGTCCCGGACGGTGCCCAGCTCGACCACCTTGCCCGCATACATGGTGGCGACGCGGTCGGCCAGCTCGGCCGCCAGGGACAGGTCGTGCGAAATGAACAGCATCGCGAAGTGCAGCTCGGCGCGCACCGACCGCAGGACTTCGATGATGGCCCGCTGGGTCAGGATGTCCAGGGCGGTCGTCGGCTCGTCCAGAATCAGGACCTGGGGGTCCAGCAACAGACTCATCGCGATCAGCACGCGCTGACGCATGCCGCCGCTGAGCTCGTGGGGGAACGCGTGCAGCACGCGCTGCGGCTCCAGTTGGACCATCCCGAGGAGACGCTCGCAGCGCTCGCGGACCTCGTCGCGGCGCGCGCCACGGTGCGCCCGAACAGTGTCGAGCATCTGGTCCCACACCCGGGCGACCGGATTGAGGGCATTCTGGGCGGCCTGGAAGACCATCGCGCACTCCTGCCAGCGGAAGCGGCGCAGCTCTTCGTTCGGGAGTTTCAGGACGTCCTCGATGCGTCCGTCCCGACGGCGGTACAGGATCTGGCCGCGCGGGGTTCGGCCGGATTTGGGCAGGAGGCGCAGCACGCCCAGGCCGAGGGTGGTTTTGCCAGAGCCGCTTTCGCCGATCAAGGCGATGGTCTCACCGGCGTGCAGGTCAAAGCTCGCGCCCTCGACAGCGCGGACTATGCCAGCCGCGGCCCGATACTCCACGCACAGATCGCGCACGGAGAGAATCGGCTCGTCCTGCGCCGCGGCGGCGGGTTGAGGCGTTGTCGTGGGCTGTGCGCCGACGGTTGTCACGCGTTCACGCTCCGCGCAGCCACGCGCCGAGCGTTCAGCTCATCAGGCACCGCGCAGCCGCGGATTGAAAATATCCTCCAGGGAGCGCGTCATCGTGACGATCGACAGTTGGAGCAGGCTGATTGCCAGCACCGGCGCCAGAATGTACAGCAGGCTCTGCTTGAAGAAGATGGCGCCGCGCACCCAGGCCAGGTTCAGCATGATGCCCCAGTTGTTGCCCGCCAGGGGGGCCAGACCCAGCAAATACAGCCCAACCTGCGCGTAGATCGCGCCGGTCATGCCGATGGTGAAGTTCATCAAGATGAAATTGGCCATGTTGGGCAGGATCTCGAGGAACAGGATGCGCGGCGTCCCCAGGTCCAGCACGCGCGCGGCCTCGACGTATTCCCGCTCTTTCAGCGACAGCACCTGCGCGCGGACCGCGCGCAACAGGGTTGGCCAGCTCAGGAGCGCGATGATCGCCGCCAGCAGCCACGGGCTGTTCAGCTTGATGAACGTGGCCAGCACGGCGAGCAGCACGATCTGTGGCAGGGTCAGCACCACGTCGGCGACGAGCATGATGAGCGTGTCGACATACCCGCCCAGATAGGCCGCCAGGGCGCCGAAGGTGATCGAGATCAGCGTCGACAGGAGCGCGGCCGTCGCGCCGACCAGGATGATGCTCTGGCCGCCGTTGATCATCTGGATCCCGATGTCGCGGCCTTCTGAATCCGTACCCAGCAGGTGCTGCGGGCTCGGCGCCTGATAGATCGCCTTGAGATCGGCGGGCAGCGTCTGGGGCACGAAGAAGGGCCCGATGAACGCGATCAGGACGAAGAGGATGAAGACGATGAAGCCGAGGAGCCCGGCCCGATTGCGGGCCATCGCGGCGAGCAGGCCGAGCCCGCCCGCCACCGCGCGGGGGGCAGGCTGCCCTGGCAGGTCGGCGAGGCTCGTGCCAACGGTCTGGGCCACCGGTTTGTTATTCCTCCGCCGTGATCCGAATGCGCGGATCCAGCCGGCCATACAACAGGTCCGCGAGCAGGTTGGCGATCACCACCGAGGCCGTGATGACCAGGAAGATGCCCTGCATCACCGGGTAGTCGCGCTGGTTGACGCTGTTCTTGAGAATCCAGCCGATCCCCTGGTACTGGAACAGCGGCTCGATGAGCAGCGAGCCGCCGACGACGAATCCGGCGGCGATGGCGACCTGGGTGAACAGCGGCAGCACGGCGTTACGGCCGACGTAGGCGGTGGCGATGCGGCGGTCCCGGAGCCCGCGGGCGCGGGCGGCCGTGACGTAGTCCTCGTCAAGCGTGGCCAGCGTCGATGACTTCATGATCAGCATCCATGAGCCAACAGTGCTCAGCACGTACGTGGCGATCGGCAGCGAGGCGTGGTAGAGCGCGTCTTTGATGAAGTCGATGCTCAGTGCCGGCGTGACCCCGGGCGAATACGCGCCGCGCATGTTGGTGATGGGCAGCCAGCCGAGCTGGACCCCCAGGAACACGACGATCATGATCGCCAGCAGGTAGTTGGGCACCGAGTGCAGCAGCGACCCGGTGGCGGTCAGGACGTGGTCGACAAGGCCTTCACGGCGATAGGCGATGAGCATGCCCAGCCCGATGCCCAGACTGAAGCTGATCAGCAGGCCGACGCCTACGCTGAAGAGGGTCCACGGCAAATAGCTCTTGATCAACTCGCCCACGGTGGTGCCCTGGGAGAGCAGCGGCCTGCCCAGATCCCCGTGCGCGAGCGCCACCAGGTACTCGCCGTATTGCTGCGCCAGCGGCTCATTCGGGTTGAACGAAAACAGCCCGGCCGCCTGCTGGGCCGCGTCGGCGTACGACATCCCGTACTGGCCGATCTGGGTGTTGATGTACGTTTCGACGGGGTTGCCGGGCAGCAGGCGCACGAGGAAGAAGGTCATCGACGTGATCAAGAAGATCGTGATGATGGCCTTGAAGACGCGCTGCAGCGCGTAGCTGTGATACACAGCCGCCGCCGCGCGCGCTACGGCGAGCGGGACAACCGCCCGACGCGGCGCGGCGACCGTAACGGTGCTCATCTAAACCGGCGTCAACTGACCCGTGAGCAACAGCATGATCGCGAAATTGTCGCCGTATGGTGCGTTCAGGACGATCGGATCGGAGTCGGCTGGCCAGCCTTTGACGCGGACGCCCTCCAGGGCGGGGTTGTTCCCGTAGCGTTCGAACAACGGGATCATCGGTAGCAATTCGTTGAAGGCGATGGCGGCGGTGGTCACGCTGTTCTTCTGGGCTGCCTCGTCCAGGCCGAGCGGGGCATTGACGACCAGCTGCTCGAGGTCGACGTCGCCGAGCGCGTCCGTCGTTTGCTTCAGCGGGAAGGCCATGCCCTTGCCGCCCAGGTTAGCGGCGATGGGAATGTTGTGCGTGAACAGGTCCGCCACGAACGAGAAGTGCGGGTGCGGCTGGGTGCTGGCGCCCCACCCCTGGATACCGAGTTGGAAATCGCCCTTGTCGATCTGGTCCGGCTCCTGGGTAAACGTGACGCTGCGCGAGGTGACTTTGATGCCGAAGGCGGTGAGCTGATCGGCCAGGTTCTGACCTGACGCCGACCAGTCGGCGAACTCGGCGGGAAAGATCAGCTCGTACTCGGCGGGCGTGCCAGCGGGCGTCTGCCAGGCGTCGCCGACTTTCGTCCAGCCAGCTGACTGGAGGAGTGCGGCCGCCTTGCTCTGGTCGTACGCGTACAGGTTGAGCCTCTGCAGGTCGTCGCCCGAAATCCAACCCGGCACGGTGATGTCGGAGAAGCCGGCCATGTACTGGACGGCTTTACCGGACTGTCCGAGGGACACGGTCCCGTTCTGATCGCGATCGATCGCGTAGGCGAGTGCCTGGCGGGCACGTTTGTCGGCGAACTCCGGAAGCTTGTCGAGGTTCATCAGCAGCGCCGGTCCACTGTAGACGGGCGGGCGAATGATGCGGATGCCGGCTTGCTGGAACGCCTGCTCGGTAGCCGGCGGGAACCCGTGCGTGGCGTAGTCGACGTCCTTGTTGAGGACGATGGGGGTCACGTCCGGTGTTTCACCGTTGAATAGCACAATCTTGTCAAACGCGACGTTGGCGGCGCCGTAGCCCATCGGGTTCTTGATCAGCGTGAGCTGCGCATTGGTGATGCTGTTGTAGTCGAAGTTGAACGGACCGCTGGCGATCACCTGCGCCGGGCGGAACTGCTGGAAGTCGGTGTTGAGCTGTTTGCCCTCCGGGGAGTCCATGTCTTTGCCGCTGTTGAACAGATCCTGCGCCTTCTTGGCCCAGTCGCCGTACTGGGCATCCGAAAGGACGTTGACCTGCCGCAAGACGTAGCGTTCGACTATCGTCGACGGCTTGCTCATGTGGAAGCTGACGGTGGTCTCGTCGACGGCGTCGACGCGGTCGATGTACTGCCAGACGACGTTGCGGAGGATGCGGGCCGCCCAGAAGGTGCTGACGACGTCCTTCGACGTGAGCGGCTTGCCATCGCTCCACTTCAGGCCGCTGTTGAGCGTCACGCTGAAGGTGCTCGCACCCTGGTCGAACCCCCACTTGCTGGCCAGCAGCGGCAGCCAGCGCTGCTCCTTCCAGTAGTACATCGCCATCGGCAGGACGACCATGTCGTCGTAGATGCCGCCTCTGAGGATGGCGTGGGTGATGCCGACCATGTAGTTGAAGTGGCCGTTGGGCGGCACCTCGAACGGCCAGGCGCCGTGGAACTCCTTGCCGGCGGCGGTCTGCGCGGCCGTGGCAGGCACGGCCGACGTCGCCGCGGCCAGCAGCGCGAGGCCGCTCCCGATGGTGACGCCGCGCAGCAGGTCGCGTCGCGAAATGCGGTGGTCAAAGGCTGAAGGATGAACGCTCATCGCAAATCCTCCCTGTGGGGGCTCAGGTAGCCAACTCCGTTCGGCCATGCTAGAGCCGCCAGGCACAGAATGCCAGGCCCCCGCCGCGAGGTCGCCACACGGCGACCTCGCGCGCACGCGACGTTTAGACGGCGGCGCCGATGTTGGACCCGCAACCGCTGCAGAAGACAGCGCCTGGCTTGAGCGCACGCGAGCAATGTGGGCAGCGATCGGACCCTGGGGCATTACTCACCGCCGCCACGCGCGTCGGTTCTACCTGGACGGGGCCGCTGCGCACCGGAGTCTCGGGCGGGTAGTAGCCCCGTCGCTGCACCTGGATCCTGACGTCACCCCTGAGCGCCAGGTACGCAGCGCCCAGCGCAACCAGCATGAGCAGACCGCCCAGAAACTCGAGTACCGCCTGCGCGTTGTTCTGGCCGTTGACCAGCGGGGTGAGCAACGCGAGCATCGGCCCGAGGACGCCAATCCCAACGAACGTCACGGCGATCATGCCAGTCCACCGTGCAACTGGCGACATGTGTGCGAGCGGACCACGCTGGTCGCTCGCGAACAAATACCCGAGTGCCAGACCACCAACGATTGTCAGAAAGTCCAGTAACGGATGCATTCCCAGACCATACATGGCCACTATCAACCCTCCTCAATTGCTTGCCCATTCCCCGGTGGGATCGGTTGGGCTACACGATGGCACACTTGCTACGCCAAGGGAAGCGGGTTTGGGCAGGTGTTAGACCGATTGTGGTCGGCTTTAAGGAATCCGGCGCTAACCACCGCGTCCAACCTTGTTTTTGGCCTTGTCCGGGTTACTATCAGCCCTCCATGGGAGTGGTGGGGGAGCAGAACGGCACCAGAGGCCAGCCGTTAGGTCAGTACGAGCTGGTCGACCTGCTGGGCAAGGGTGGCATGGCCAGCGTGTTTCGCGCCTGGCAGCCCGGCCTGGAGCGCTGGGTGGCCGTCAAAGTCCTGCGCGCCGAGCTCGCCGCCGATGCCAACTTCGTCCG
>DATGER010000057.1:0-46249 GCA_035309865.1 Chloroflexota bacterium | reverse complement strand
GCACGGCGCGGTGCCAGCCCGGCGTCAGTTGCTGCTCGCGGGCCTCGGAATTGTCGGGGGAATGACCGCGCACGGCATCACGGATCAGGTCGTGACCACCAACGTCGGCACGGGGCTGCTCCTGCTCGGGCTCGCCGCGGTGCTCGCGGCAATTACGCCAGCCGCGCTGGCCTGCGTTGCGCGTTACGTGCGTTGGGCGACGCTCGGACTGGCCACCGTCGCCGCGCTGCTGGTGCTCGGCTTACTGGCTACGCCAGCGGGGCGAGCGCAGGTGTTACTCAATATCGGCGGGCTCCGGTTGAACGAGGCGCTCGCCCTGGACCCCCAGGCCGACGGCCGGGTCACGGCCCTCGGCGAGGCCGAAGGCGTGTTGACTCTGGCGCTCACCCAGGACAGTAGCCACCCGGCGGTCTTGCGCGACGTCGCCGCCGCACGTGCCGCGCACTACGACGACTCCGGCGCCCTGGATGCCCTGCAGCAGGCCGTCGCCTCCTCACGTCTGGATGCCTTCGACATGCTGCAGGTCGCCCACGTCTACCGCGATCTGGGATTTGCGGAAGATGCGTACGCGTGGGCCGCCCGCGCGTATGCCACCTGGGAACGCCTACCCGAAGACGCGGTCATGCAGACGTACGCCCAGAGCACCCTCGCCGTCCTGGACGACGATCGCGCCCGCACACTGGCCGACCAGGCCGAAGCCGCGATGCGGGCGCGCACCTTTCGCGAGGCAACTTCGCTCTTTCAGCAGGCGCTGACGTTCAAGCCAGATAGCCCGTACCTCCAGAATCGTCTCGGCGCGGCCCAGCGGGCGGTGGCAAAGTACGGCGGCTAGGCGTGCGAGCCGAGCTGTTGGACGACGTTGAGGTTGTCCAAGTTGTCCCACACTTCGACGATCCGGCCGTCAACAATTCGGAACACGTACACGCCGCGCACGGAGACTTGCGCATCGGGTAGCGGGTCCCAATCTCCGAATCGCGCCGAGAACGTGGCCATATCGGCCGGGTCGAGCTCCTTGAAGGCACGCTCGAATTGCAGGTCGTCTCCGAACATCGCTGCATTCTCCGGGGCTTGCGCGGTGCAGCCGACCGAGCGCAGGAGCGCCGCATGAAAGACGGCCCGCCGCAGGTCAGTACTCAGGCGCACCGCGCTGGCCAGGCTGCTGGCAACCACGCAGGTCCGCAACCCCTTTTCGAAGGGCCTACCAGCGCCCAGGTCGGTCGTCAGCGACAGCGCGGCGAGGACTTCGGCAAGCCGGATCTGCGTGGCCGCCGCCGGAGACACGTCGACACCCTCCCGGGAATGCTAGTTGCGGCCGGGCGCCATGGCGTAGCCGTGGTTGCGGATCACGTAAAAGACGGGATTGTTGAATTTGTCCCGTGCCAGGTACGCCGTCTCGAGATTCGGCCGGCTGGCCAGCGTCTCGTACGTCTGACGCCATTGGCGCGCGTTGTCGCTGGCCGGATCGGTCCAGGCGACGTTGAAATCGATCACGTACATGGCGCCGCGGGGGCCGACGCGATCGAGAATGTACTGGCGCTTCTCCTCCTCGTCGCGAACCTGCGAGTTCAGATTGATCAGGTTGTCCATATCGTCGGCGCTCATGTCCGCGTACCAGGCGAGTTGGCGCGGAATGCCCGTGAGAATCAAGTCGTCGTGTCGCAAGTTGGCCTGCAGCCAACTCTGGGCGCCAACCAGCGCCTCAACGCGCAAGCCTTCGGCTTTGGTCGCGTCGGCGCCGCGGTCGGCGACGCGGCCGAGTAGCGGCTGACTCGACAACCGCTCGCGCAACAACGGCGACCAGAAGGTCACCAGGACTGCGCCCATCAGGACCGCCACCATCGCGCGCGCCGAGCGAGTCGAGGGGATGAGCAGTGCCAGGGCACCCGCGGCCGCCCAGATCCCGCCACCGGCCACGAGCGCGAACAACGGCACAATCGGCATCAACTCGCGGAACGAGAGCGCCGCCGCGCTGACTTTGGGCGTCACCGCGATGACCAGCCGCTCGGCCAGCACCGCGGCCACCACCAGTCCGAGCAAGGCCAGACCCCAGCCACTCCGGCGCGCGTTGCGCAGGTACAACTCGACCGTGCCAATCGCCACCAGCAGGGCCGCCGCGGCCACCGCGACCCACGGATCGGTCTGGTGCAGCGAGGCGAGATCCCGCCACGGCGTCACCATCGCGGGGATCCAGATGAGCGTGGCGAGGATCCAGCCGAGCACCCACGGGCTCAGCCGCGGACGATGGGTCGCCAGCGCGACCGCGCTCTGGGCCACCAGCCAGCTGAAGCCGACCAGTGTGGCCCACAGGAAGCCAGTGCTGAGCTCGGTCGGACCGATCAGCGTTACCAGCTGCTGCGAGTACTCCGGAATACGCGGAATGGCGTCGCGGACGCTGTAGAAGATGAGCGGGCCGGCGCCGAAGGTTTTCTGCAGCAGTGCGCTGCGCGCGAGATCACCTGGGGCGCGCGCGATCAACACCCCGAAGCCGACAAAGGCGACGAGCATGAGCCCCGCCGCCAGAGCGGCGTACATGCGGCCCGAACTGGTCAGGCGACGACTGAGCGGAATCGCGATCGCCAGGAGCAGAAACGGTGTAAAAGTCACCGCCGCGCTTTCTTTGGTCAGCAGCAACAGGCCCAGACAGATCAGGCCGAGCGCGGCGCTCAGCAGCGACGGTCGACGTATGAACGCCACCAGCGCGGACAGGTACACCAGGCTCAAGAACGTCGCCTGACTGTCGGTCCAGAATCGCCAGGCAAGCTCCTGGAACTCCGGCACGGCCATCAGCAACAGCGCCCCGACCAGCGAGGTCGATCGCGTCAGCCCAACGTAGCGCCCGAGAACAAACGTCGCCGGTATACACAGCGCGTTGAAGAATGCCTGCAGCGTGCGTCCAACGGTGAGCGGGTCCCACGGCACAACGAAGGCCAGCAGGGCCGATTCGACGGCCACAGAGCGCCCTTCGACACCCAGACTGTCTAGCGACACCGATTGGCCGGAGGACCAGCCGCGCGCCAGGTCGCGCGCATTGACGGCGTACAGGTACTCGTCGGGCGTGGGCTCGCCGGCCAGGCTGTTGGTCGTGTACACGCGACTGAACAGGGCTGCGAACGTCAGTGCCAGGACAATCCACGTCATGCTATGACCGAATCGGCGCACGCGCGCCTCCGTGGACGCGGCAACGTCCGACGCGGCCGAGGGACGCGAGGCGCGTCGGCCGACGAGGACAGGGACGGCCATCAGTGGCTGGGCGTGCCGCCTGGGTCCGCCAGCCCGAGTGCTGTCTGCGACGCCGACTCCAACGCCGAGTCCATCGCGGGCGCGGGCAAGACGGGCAGGCCTGCGAAATGCATCTCGACAAACGTCGACGCCGCGCACGCTGGCAGGCCCAGCGCCTCGCAGCGCCTGCGGAGGCGTTCGGCCACCTCGGCATACGCGGGCCCCAGCGCCAGGACGATGAGATCGACGTCGTGCTGCCCGGTGATCGAGGCGAGGTCGTCGGGGGTACCCAGAACCCGCACGCTGTGCAGGGTGCGGTTGCGCGTCGCCGGATCGGGATCAAGGAACCCCACGGGTCGATACATGGCCGGTCGGGAGCGAATGATCGTGCGCAGCACCAGCTCACCCAGATCGCCGGCGCCGACGATGAGCACATGCGGCTGCCAGCGACTCTGCAGTCGAACGAAGCTGTCATTGAGGGCGGCGAAGGATACACGCGACCCGATGAGCAGCACGGTGAACAGCAGGAAGTCAATCACCAGGACCGAGCGGGGAATGATGACGTGAGACACTGCAGACGCCAGGATCGGCAGCCCGATCACGAGGATGGTGCTGCTGAGCACGGTGACCTTGGTCAGGGTCATCAGGTCGGCAATTCCGAGGTAGCGCCACATGCCCCGATACGCCTGAAAGACCAGCAAGAGCAGCAACTTGACCACCAGCACGAAGGCCAACGAGGCGGACAGCATGCCGGGGATGGCGGCGTACGGATCCGGCCCCCGCGCGGCGGGGTTGGGGAAGCCATAGTGGAGCACAAACGCCCCGAGATATGCGACGCAGACCAGAATGAAGTCGAGCGCCGCCTCGCCCAACTCGCGTTTGAACATGATCATCCCGTTGACGACGGGGCGATCGGCCAGGGCGGCCGAGCGTTCGGCGAACTGCAACGGGTTGTAGATGCGGACCTGGGCCAGGAACGCCCCGAACAGGATCGTGATCACCAGATAGACGCCGGCGAGCAGCAAGCTCAGCCAGACGCCGGCGAACCTGGCGACCAGGCCCAGACTGCCAAAGCTGGCGGCCAGCACATACAGGACCAGGACCGATTGCCGCTCGGTGAGGCCGACGGCGACGAGGCGATGGCTCAGGTGATCGCGCCCACCCTGGGCGAGCGGTCGACCTTCGAGCGTCCGCACGATGGTCACCAGCGTGGTGTCGAAGATCGGCAGGCCCATCATGGCCGCCGGGACCAGCAGCACGAAGAGGATATCCGGGGCCATATTGCTGGACCCGAGCAGCGTGATGCCGCTCAGCGTGAACCCGAGGTACATGCTCCCGGAGTCACCCATGAAGATGCGGGCGGGGTTGAAGTTGTAGATCAGGAAGCCGAGCGCGCCGCCGCCGAGGGCCAGACACAGCACGGCCAACGACAGGTTGCCCACTTCCACACTGAACGCGAACAGGAAGGCCGCGGCAATCACCGCCGTCCCGGCCGACAGGCCGTCCATGTTGTCCAGGAGATTGAAGGCGTTGGTGATGCCGACGATCCACAAGATAGTGAGGGGAATCGAGAACGCTGCCAGCCACGGGGTGCCGATCTGCACCCCCGCGACCACCATCACGCAGGCGGCCAGGATCTGGGCGATGAGCTTGGTATGCGGCCGCAGATGGCGGAAGTCGTCGATCAGGCCCGTGACGAACAGCAGCGCGCCGCCAACTTCGAGGCCAATCAGGCGCGTATCGTGATGCGCGAACAGGAAAATCGCAACGCTCGTGCCGACAAAAATGGCCACGCCGCCCAACAACGGAGTGGGCTGGCGGTGCCAGCGATCCTGACGTGGAAGGGCGACCATCCCGTGGGTGCGTCCCCACCGCGCAACAAGCGGGGTCAAAGCGGCGGAGATGCCGAGCGCCACTCCAAAGCAGAGCGCAAACTGGAGCATGTCACCTGTGAACAGGGTCGGCACTGAGGTGATGGTCTTCTCGATGATGCTAGGTCCGCAAAGTCGCCCCGGTCAAATGCGCGAGACGTAACTTGACATGGTTCTCTTCGTCCTTGACTACGTGGAAGGTGCCTTGCGAGAATCGGGCCAGCCTCCCTACGGGCAAGGGAAGCCGCCGCGCGCGGATCGACTACGACGCAAACCGTTTAACGTCGGCGCCCTCGACCCTGTTACCAACAGTCAAGGAGCGCATCTGCCGGTGAACGACTCAGCCCTCGAACACAAGCTACGTGCGCGCTCGGCACGCATCGTGGTCATCGGACTCGGCTACGCCGGCCTGCCCATGGCGGTCGAGTTCGTGCGCGCGGGATTTGTCACCACCGGCTTGGACGTCGACGCGTCAAAAGTTGAGGCCATTTGCAGCGGACGCAGTCCTGTTTCGAACGTCACGGACGCGGAAGTTGCGTCCCTGCGCAGTGGCGAGCGCCTCTCGGCCAGTACCGATCCAGCCGTTCTGGATACCGCGGACGTGGCCGTGATCTGCGTGCCCACACCACTCACGCCAACTGGCGGCCCAGACCTGCGCTTCGTGCAAAAGGCCGGCGCCGCGCTGAGCGAACACCTGCATCCGGACATGCTGGTCGTGCTGCAGAGCACCTGCGGCCCGGGGACCACGTCGAACACCCTGCAGCCACTGCTCGAGGAGGCCAGCGGACTCCGCGCGGGTGACGACTTCTACCTGGTCTTCGCGCCCGAGCGAATCGACCCGGGCAACACCCGCTACACGGTCAGGAACACGCCGAAGATTGTGGGCGGCAGCGACCCTGAATCGACTCGACTGGGCTGCATTCTGTACGCGGCGTGCATTGACGAAGTCGTGCCGGTGAGCTCGCCCGAAATCGCGGAACTTGCCAAACTCGTTGAAAACACCTTCCGCTTCATCAATATCAGCTTCATCAATGAGATGGCATTGTTATGTGATCGATTGGGCGTCAATGTCTGGGAAGTCATCGAGGCGGCTAAGACCAAGCCGTTCGCGTTCATGCCGCACTATCCCAGTCCAGGTGTTGGCGGCCATTGCATCCCAGTCGTGCCACAATATTTGCAGGCCGCGGCGCACGACCACGGTCTGCCAAGTGAGCTTATCCCGGCCGCCAACCGCATCAACGCGACGATGCCGAAGCTGGTTGTCGACAAGCTCGAACGTGCGCTCGAAGAACACGGTAAGCGACTGGTCGACGCGAGTGTCCTGCTGGTCGGCGTGACGTACAAACCTGACATTGCAGATATCCGCGAATCAGCGGCTATTCGAGTGCTTGAAGAGACGCTCTCCCGCGGCGCCCGCGTGGCCTATCACGATCCGCTGATCCCGACGCTGACCCTGGCCGGCGGGACCGTCGCCTCGGTTGACCTCGAGCCGAGCGAAGTCGGGCGGCTGGACGCGGTCGTGCTGCTGACACCCCACTCCAGCATCGACTACGCCCGTGTCATCCGCGCGGCGCGACTGGTGATCGACACCCACTCCGGGCTGCAGCCGCGCGAGGCGCCGAACGTCGTCAACATCTGGGTGCCGGCCGCGCCGGCGGCGGTCGGTCTCCAGGCATCAGCGGTTCGCTAATCTTCGACGGCGGTCAGCCAATCGGGCGTTGAGAGCCGCAGGCGACGCGCGCACCAGCTCAGGCTAGCTCTCAGTTGCCGACGCTGGATCGAGCGCAGCCGCGGCAGAAACGGGATCGGCTCGCGCCAGGCGTGGTAGCCGAAGAAACCGGCGACGGCGGCGACCGCGCCGTCCATCACCGCATCTCGAATCAGCATGTGCTGTGCGTACGGCTCGAGAGCATCGTCCGGGGCCGGGCCACCCTCGCACGTGATGCTCTGGACAAACGTAGCGACGTCGATTTCGGCCGGGCCGACGCTCACAAACGGCCAGTCGAACAGGCGTAGCTGACCACCCGGCTGCAGACGCAGATTGTCAGAGCGAGTGTCGAAGTGGAGCAATGCGCCTGGCGGCGCCACATCGAAGAGGCTTTCGG
This sequence comes from Chloroflexota bacterium, assembly GCA_035309865.1. Classification (GTDB taxonomy): domain Bacteria; phylum Chloroflexota; class UBA6077; order UBA6077; family CF-72; genus CF-72. The sequence continues at coordinate 39,054 of DATGER010000057.1, read as the reverse complement.
CCGCGGCCTGCACGCGTGGTAGCTCTGCGCGCAGCCACGCCAGAGCCTCCCCGGCTCGGTCGCCCGCCAGGCCAGCCAGGTTCTCCAGACCGCTCGGCTCCGTGCTGAGTTCCGCCCACTTCCGCGCAAAACCGTGGTGCCCCTGGCGCTTTACCCAGGCCGGCAGATCCTGACCGAGGGTGTGGCGGTGGAAGTCGGCGAAGCCGAGCATGGCTTGTTGGACGGCGGCGCTGGTCCAGGGCGGCACGCTCGCCGGGCCGAGGTCTTCGAGCAGCAGGACGTGCCACTCTGTCAGGCGGAAACTGCCAAGAAACACGGGCGCCCAGGGGCGTATCCAGCTTTCGAGATGGCGATAGACGCGCTCCTCATCGTCGAGCGCGCGGCGCATGAACGCGTTTGATGCAGGGTTGGTGCCCTTGAAGAAGAGCCGGGCACCGCTGGCGAGGATCAAGCGAAAGGTTGGCGAGGGAGCGTAGCCGCCCCAGACGCGCCCGGCGTGTCTGACGCGGCCACCAGCCAGCTCCTCGACCTGACGACGGACAGCCGCCGGGACGCTACGCCACGGCGGCTTGGGTTCCGCGCCGAGCCTGGACGGCATGTGCTCGCGCCCAGGCTAACAGCCGCCAAACCTAGTGCGTGCTGTCCATGGCGGGCATCTCGATGGAGGGGATGTCGACGGCCGCGGGTTGCGCGCTCGAAGCACAGTTGACGCGCGGGTTCCACATGCTGAAGGTGCCCGTTGGATTGTGCTTCCACTCCCGCGAAGAAGCGAGCGCAGCGATGCGGGCGAACCGGCTATGCGTGCCGCTTGATGAAGTCGGTGATGTCCTCGATGACCTTCTGGGTGTCGGGAAAATCGGGGGTGATGCTGAACCGCGGCGGGAGGTTGGGGTAGAGCGGCATCTCGATGTGGCCGCCGCGCCGGGTGTACCAGTCCACGAGGTGCTGCTGCATCTCCAGCGGATGGTTATCGTCTTTGGTGCGCTGAATCACCAGCGCCGGCGGCAGGTCGACCGGTTCGCCGCGTTCGAGGATCAGCGGCGGGCTGCCCTCCGACATGGCTGCCTCGGTACCCCAGTACGCGTCGTGCGCCTTGACGATGGTCTCGTTACCGGCTTTTCTCGCAACCTGGTAGCGATACAGCGGGTCTGAAACGGGCCAGCACGCCACGACATAGGCGAGGCTCGCGTCGACCTCTGGATGGCCCGCGAGCGGCAGCGCCGCGTACCGTGCGTCGCGCGGCCGCAGGCCACCGAGCAGCACCAGGTGGCCGCCGCTGGACACACCCAGGGCGCCTACCTTGCTCGTGCCGCCGAATTCCGCGGCGTGCACCTTGAGCCAGCGAATGGCGCGGTTCATGTCGCAGACCGACGCTGGATAGCCAGCTGCCGGTGGCTGGCGGAAATCGATGGCCACGGTCAGGATGCCCTGCGCGGCCATGGCCCGATTCATCTGCACATCGTTTAGCCGGTCGCCGTTGTTCCAGGCGCCGCCATGCACGTCGACGACAGTCGGAAACGGTCCGGTGCCAATCGGCCGGTACACCCGTGCCAGCCACGGCTGGCCCGCCAACTGCTGGTATTCGACGTCTTTGACGTCGACTTCGAGTTCGACATTCGTGGCCATATTGGCAGTCTACTGCCAGGCGAAGAACGGCTGCTCGATGTGGCCGAAGTGGACGTCGCGGCCGCGAAGCCCGACTTCGCGAAACTGGTACAGGATGGCGGCGGTGGGCGCGTAGACGGTGGTGTCCATCAGGGCAAAGTGCAGCAACGGCTCCAGGCTGAGCGAGCCAGGGTGGTCGAGCTCCTCCAGCGGCACCCGGTAGACCGCCCGCACTTCGTCTGGGCTCGCGACCAGACCCGCGTGCTCAGCCGCCCAGACGACCAGCGGCGAGATCAGGTGGCCCGAGCGACTCACGAAGTCATCCAGCCGACCGAGCACGGCGTCGGCCGGCAAGTCCAGGCCGACCTCTTCGTGGATCTCCCGCAGCGCGGCGGTCGCCGGGACTTCCCCGACGTCGAGACGGCCGCCTGGCAGCGCCCATTGCCCGCTGTGGCGGCGCAGCGTCGCCAGCCGCCTGGTCAGGACGAAGCACGCGCGGCCCGCGCTGTCGGGCAGCAACACGACACCGACCGCCGCGTGCCGCAGCCCGCCAGGCTCCCGGAGAGTCGGCTCGAGTGCGGCGAGATTGGCTGTGATGTGGGCGCGCAACTCGTCTGTGAAGTCGAAATTCATAGGCTCGGGTGCCGGGCGTGACCGAGTGTCCAGATCACGATAAGTACCCCGAGTGTTGTACTGGCGGTGACGAACTCGGCGGCAGCAAAGCCGCCCAACTGGAGCGTCAGGCCGAGCACCGCCGGCGCGCTGAGGATCGCGACGTCACATACGGCGCGGTAGACGGCAATGCCGTGTGCCCGCAACCGCGGCGGCAGCGCGTCGCCAAGCAGGCTGGTCGGGATCGGGTTGGCGAACGCCGCGGCGCCCTGGAACAGCCCGACGAGCAGATAGGTCACCTGATCGTGAATCAAGAACATCAGGAGCTGCGACGCCAGCAGCAGCGCCAGCCCGGGAACGAGCACGCGATACCGCCCGAACCGGTCGCTCAGGCGGCCCGCGAGCAGGACCGCGCCGATGCCCACGGCGTTGAGGGTGCTGAACAGGAGCCCGATCTGAAACGGATCGAGGCCTAGCTGGTCAGCGCCCAGCACGGGGAAGCCCGCGTTCAACAGTCCGTTGCGTGAGAAGAACACCACGAACGTTGCCAGGTAGGCACACAGCAGCATCGGGCCACCGCGGCGCAGCTCGAGCCAGCCTGGCTCGGGCATCTCGGAGCTGACGGCGGTGCGCTCTACGACGAGGCCGACCGCCCGCGCGGCGCTGCCGGCGCGCGTGAACCCGAGTACGGCGAGCAGGCCGACCACGGCCGCGAGCGCGCCCAGGACAAACGCCACCCGCCACCCGAACGAGCCGGCCAGGAGGCCACCCAGCGCTGGAATGACGAGGCCCGTCACCGAAAAGAACGCCTCGCTGCGGGCCATGACCCGTCCCCGTGCGGCGCGCCCTGAGCCGCCGAGGATCCACGCCAGGATCATCGCCTGGGCGATCGAGGAGGCGCCGCCGATGAGCAGCCGGACGGCGCCGATCTGCCACACGTTGGCGGCGAACACGCCCATGGCCGAGGCGGCGGCGCTCGCGGCGAACGCGACCATCAGGACCGCGCGCGGGTTCCAGCGGGACGCGATGCCGCCGGCGGGAAGATCGACGAGCAGCCTGGCGACGCCGAACGCGGCGACGACCCACCCCAGCTCGATGTAGTCCAGGTCGAGATCGGCCCGCATCGAGCCAAGCGACGGCAGCAGCGCCTGGTTCGAAAGTTGAGCGAGCGGTTGGCAGGCAACCAGCGCCCACGTTTCCGCCCGGCCGAGCAACGAGTCGTCGGCGACCGTCATCCTGAGCGCAGGATGACACTTCTCTACGCGGCCGTGCTCCAGGCAGCCTGCTTGCCGGCCGCTGTCCGCCGCAACCAGCGGCCAAGCTCGATGGCGGGCAGGGCTTCGGTGAAGTAGTAGCCCTGAGCCGTATCGCAGCCCAACTCCGCCAGCATCGCCAGCGTGCGGCGGTCTTCGACGCCCTCGGCGATCACGTGCAGGCCGAGGCTGTGCGCCATGTCCACCGTCGAGCGCACGATGGCCGCGTAGCGCGCGCCGGTGGCCAGACGGCTCACAAAGGTTCGGTCGATCTTGAGCGCGTCGATCGGCAGCTCCGCCAGGTACGCCAGTGAGGAATAACCAGTGCCGAAGTCGTCGATGGCGATCTCGAGCCCGATGGCGCGTAACTGACCCAGCACGGCGACGCCGCGCGCGCGGTCGGCCATCAAGACGCTCTCAGTGATTTCAACCCGCAGCAGTCTGGGCTCGACGCGGTGCGCAGTCAGCAGCGCGGCGATCATTTCGGGTAGCCGCGCCTCTTGCAAGTCACGCACCGACAGGTTGACGGCGATGCTGAGATCCAGACCGGCGTGGCGCCAGGCGCGGCACTGCGCCAGGGCAGTGTCGAGCACCCAATCGGTGATGCCTCTGATGAGGCCCGTCCGCTCAGCCAGCGGAATGAAGTGGTCCGGCACGATCAGCCCACGCTCCTGGTGGCGCCAGCGCACCAGCGCCTCGGCGCCGACGACTTCGCCTGTGGCCAGCGCGATCTGTGGCTGGTAGTGCAGCTCGAAGTCATGTGCATCCAGGGCCCGCCGCAGCTCGCCGACCAGCGACAGCCGCGTCGGGCTGTGTTCGTCCTGATCGGGGGCGTAGACGGCGTAGCCGCACGTGGCGCGCTTGGCGACGTACATCGCCACGTCGGCGCGGCGCATGATTTCTTCGGGTTCGACGCCGTGGACCGGATACAGCGCGACGCCGATGCTGCCGCGGACGTCCACTTCGATGCCATGATCTTCGAGTGCCAGTGGCAATTCGACGACGTCGAGCACGCGGCGCGCGGCCAGACACGCGGCCTGCTCGTCGGCGCCGGGCAGAACGACCGCGAACTCATCCCCGCCGAGTCGCGCGACGGTGTCCCCATCCCGGAGGGCCGACTGCAATCGTCGGGCGACCGCGACCAGCAGCACGTCTCCGACCGCGTGACCAAGGGTGTCGTTGACCTCCTTGAAGCGGTCCAGGTCCATCAGGAGCAGGGCTGCCGTCCCACCCACTCGCGAAGCCTGGTGAATGGCGTGCCGCAACCGGTCGTACAGCAGATCCCGGTTGGGCAGACCGGTCAGACTGTCGTGCACGGCCTGGTACGCGAGCGCTTCCTCGGCCCGTTTGCGCTCGGAAATGTCGCGCAAGATGCCGCGATAGGCGATGACCAACCCGCTCTCGTCGCGCACGGCCGTCGCGGTTTCCAACACGGTGAGCACCTGTCCGTCGATCCGCCTGAGACGCACCTCGCGGTCGCGCACGAAGCCCTGTACGCGCATGATGCGCTTGAATTCCTCGCGTTCGTCCTCGGCTTCGTAGAGGTCGGGGCCGATGTCGACCAGCAGCAGCTCTTCGTGCGAAGCGTGGCCGAACAGCGCCCCGCCGGCTGGGTTGATGTCCAGGAACAGCCCGCCCGGCGTGCTCATGTAGATGACGTCGAGACACGCGTCGAAGATGGAGCGGTACTGCTTCTCGGACTGGCGCATCTGCCGCAACAGCCGCCCATTTTCGATGACGACCGACGCGTGGCGCGCCCAGCCGGTCACGAGGTCGACATCGGCCGCCGTGAATGGCCGGGCGCGGCGGCGGATGCTGAAGGCGCCCAGGAGGACGCTCCCGCCAAGCACCGGCGCCACGATTTCGTGAATCCCTGAGAGGGCGTTGGTGCTGGCGATCAGCGGCTGGCGACCAGCCGCCACGCCACCCAGGAGCTCCCCGTCCATGGGCGAGGCCACGAGGGAGGCCGCGTCGGCAGGCTCCTCAGCCAGCACCACCGCCTGCTGAAACGTCCGGCGCCGCAGGTCCCACCAGAAGAAGGCGCCGGCGTCGAACTCGACCACGGCCTGCAGCAGCCCCAGCGCCTCGCGGATGACTTCGTCCAGGGACGCGCTGGAGAGCGCCAGCTCGGAAACGGACAGGAATTGCTGATGTGGCTGCGCGGTCAAAGACTCTCCATGAGCGTGCCGCGCTGGAACGTACGCCCCCCTGATGATCGGTCGCGCGCGCCCGATTGGTGAGGCCTAGCTCGCTGGCGTCAGGTCGACCGCCTCGCTGACCCGCGTGAAGGGAATCTGGGCCGCTTCGTTGACTTCCCGAACGAGATCCGGGGTGGGAGCCTCGAACAGGCACATGCAGTGTGCCTCGCCAGGGACGAAGGTGCTGCGAATGTACCGCACGGGCTTGCCGTTGGCGGTGAACTCTTTCGATGTCTCGATCGCCGCCTTCTGAGCGGCCGCGAGTTGATCCATCGTGATTCCTGGCAGGTCACGATCCACCATGTACACGGGCATCGCAGGTGTTTTCTCCTTTGCGTACGCGATCAGTACGTTATGCGGGACTCTAACAAGTGCGAGCGGCGGTCCAAAGAACCGCTGAGCCTGGCGGGTGCGCGCTGTCGGGAAGGAGCGCGCGCAGCGATGCGGGCAGCAGGCCTCTCAGCGCTTGGCGTCGCGCCAGTGGGCGGCGACGGTGTTGACGGTGCCGGTCGGGATCGGGGACGGCTCGGGGTCGTTTTCGAACTCGGCGGCGGTGGCGCGGACGACTTGCTTGACCAGCGTGAGAATGTCGACGTTCGAATTGCGTCCGAGCTCGGACCGCACCGCCGTGTCGATCGCCTGCCACACGGCCAGTGACTCTTCGAGCGTCTGGCGCACCTCAGGGCCAGTGCGGACCGCCTCCTGGGTCGGCGCCGACCAGCGGTAGCGATGCGCCTGGGCCAGGGTCGCCACGTTCAAGTCGAGCAACCGCCGCAGCGAATTGGCGTAGTCGGAAGACGAAAAGTACAGCGGAAACCCGCCCGCCCGTGAGCCCCGACCACCGACCGCGTCGCCGCTGAACAGCAGACTCTCGCTCTCCCAGTAAAACGACGCCGAGCCAGGCGTGTGCCCTGGCGTGTGCAACACATGGAGCCGCACGTCGCCGCCCAGGTCAACCTCGTCGCCGTCCTCGAGCGCGCGCTCGACGCCCCACTCGCGTCCGAGTAGCTGGCGCTGGAACGCTTCGCTTTGCGGAATCTCGGCCTCCTGGCCCATCAGCCGCAGCGCATCCCGACAGTACTTCTCCAGGTACTTCTCGCGGTCCGTGAAGTCGGCGTCTGCTTTGTGAATGTGAATGCCAGCCCCGGACGCTTCCTGCATCTCGGCGTTGCCACCCGCGTGATCGATATGCAGGTGGGTATTGATGATGACGCGCAGATCAGCCAGCTCCCAGCCCATCTCCTTCAACGCGGGCAGGAGCGACGCCTGGGGCACGCTGGCGGTCCCGGTGTCGATGAGCGTCCGACGCGGCGCGTCGATCAGGTAGCAGTTGACCAGACCGCCGCCCTCGAACGGCGCCGCGATCTGAAAGACCTTTGGATGAATCTGCGCAGCAAGCTTGGGCATCGACCCTAGTTCACCACTTCGGCATGTGCGGCAGCCAGTCGGGGTTGCGTTCCCGCATCGCGCCGACGTCATCGCGCGCCAGTGACGCGCTACCCCGCCGCTCGTACGCCTCGTGGGCCGCCGCAAGCTTGTCCGCGTCGATCGTGACGCCCAGGCCGGGCGCATCCCACAACTCGATCTTGCCGTCCCGAAAGCGGAACCGGTCAGTCTCGCGCACGACGTCGGACGCGGCGTTCCACGGGTAGTGCGTGTCGCTGGCGTAGATCAGATTCGGGATCGCCGCCGCGGCGTGAATCATGGCCGCGAAGCTAATCCCGAGGTGGCTGTTGGAATGCTGGGAGAGACCCCAGCCGAGCGTCTTGCAGATGACGCCCAGATGGCGGAACGCGGTCAGGCCGCCCCAGCCATGGTGATCGCCGAGGACGACCTGCACCGCGCGCTCTCGGAACGCCATCGGGATGTGCTCGAATTCCGTGACGCACATGTTGGTGCTCAGCGGAATGGGCGTGTGGCGTGCCACCTGGGCCATCCCCTCGATGTTGGCGGTCGGGTCCTCGAGGTACTCGAGGTCCGTGTCGCGCAGCTTTTCCGCGACGCGGATCGACGTCTCGACCGACCACGCGGCATTCGGATCGATCCGCAGACCGGCGCGCGGCCCGAAGCGCTGCCGCATGAGTTTGACCGTATGGACCTCGAGGTCCGGCTCGAGCACGCCGCCCTTGAGCTTGAAGACGGTCATGCCATACAGCTCGGCAAACCGCTCGGCCTGGCGCAGCAACTCCTCAGGGGTAATCGCGCGACCCCACTCGTCATCGCCGGCCTCTTTGTAGAACAGGTACGCCGCGAACGGCACCCGGCGACGCGCTGGCCCGCCCAGCAGGTCGTAGACCGGTCGGCCAACAGCCTTGCCGAGCAGGTCCAGGCAGGCCACCTCGATCGTCGAAAACACGTTTGGGCGGCCGATCAGGACACGCAGCGCCTCGAGGTGGTACGGGTTGGCCCCGACGACGTGCCGTGCAGCGGCGTTGAGCTGCTGCACGTACAACCCGCCGCCCGGACCTTCACCCACGCCTTCCAGGCCGTCCTCGGTACGAAGCTGGACAATCGCGCGGAGAAAACTCGACTCGTGGACGCCGTGATGGTTCAAAAGGGGTGGGTCGGGACAGGCGACCGGCGTCACGATCATCTCGCTGATGCGGAGTTTTGTCCGTGTCGGCGCCGCAACCGTTGGGCTCATTGCCCTCAAGTGTATCCGGCACTCATTGCTACACTTTCGCGGTATGCCCCAGCCGGACGCCGACGGTCGCGCGCTGGGCGTCGCGATTTTCGGGGCCGGGCGCGCTGGTCACGGGCACGCGCGCGCCATCGCAGCAACCGCTGGGGCGGAGCTGGTCGCGGTCTTCGATACCGATCGGGAGCGCGCCGACGCCTTCGCGCTACAACACGGCTGCCTGGCCTTTACCACCGCCGATGACGTGCTCAAACGCGACGACGTCGATCTGGTGATGGTCGCCCTGCCGAACTTTTTGCACGAGCAGGCGACCGTTGCCGCGGCGTCGGCCGGCAAACACGTCTTTCTCGAGAAGCCGATGGCGGACACCCTCGAAGAGTGCGACCGCATGCTCGCCGCGGTGGCGGCCAGCGGCGTGCACCTCCTGGTAGCCCACAGCCAGCGCTACTTCGCCGCCACGGTCCGCGCGCGGGAGCTCGTCCAGGACGGCTCGCTCGGTCAGCCGGTGTTTGCCACCGATACCTGGTACAAGCCCTTCGGCGCCGCCAGCCGCCTGCCGTGGTTTCTCGACCGGGCGACCGGGGGCGGCATGTGGCTGATGAACGGCGCGCACATGATCGATCGCACGTGCTGGGTGCTCGACACGTCGGTCGCGTCGGTGCGCGCGTTTATCGGCTCACCGATCCATCAGCTGCCTGCGGACGACGCCAACATGGCCTTGTTGAAGTTGCGCAATGGTTTGTATGCCACGATCGTGCATGCGGGCTATCGGGCGCGCGGGGTCGAGAAATGTGAGGTCGAGGTGACTTGCAGCAACGGGATGCTGCGGTTCGACTCGTACTCCAATCGCGTCGCGGTCGATCGAGACGGTGCGTATGCGGCCATCGAGGTCGCGCGCGTCGAGCCCTTCGCCGAGGAACTTCGCAACCTGGTCGGCGCCGTTCGGGGTCAGGAACCCCTGCGCGTCACCCCCGCCTGGGGCCGCCACATCGTGGAAGTGCTCCTCGCCGCCGAAGAGTCCTCCCGCACCGGCCGCGAAGTGCCAATAGCACCCGTATCCTCCTGAAACCCACCCGCCCGCATCGCTGCGCTCGCTCCGTTCCGAACTTTTCCCCAAGGGGATGACAACGGAGGTTCCCAGACCGAGCGAGCGCAGCGATGCGGGCGAGTAGACTCCGGCGCGCGTTATGGGGTGGCTGAACGATGGCGGTGTCCAGGGGGTGGTGCTGGGCGCGGGCGCCGTGCTGGTCTGGGCGGTCGCGCTGTATGTGGCGTCGCGCGCGCCGGCGCGCCGGGCACCGCTGCTGGCGGCGCTGGCGATGCTGTGTTTGGCCGCCTACCTCGCCGGCGAGGCGCTCGGTGCGTTTGCGCCCGACCTGCCCGGCTGGTCCATCTGGCTGCGCCGTACGTGGTGGGCCACCAGCCTGGCCGCGCCCGCGTGGCTGGTGCTCTCCCTGGCGCTGGCCGTCGACGAGAGTTCGGAGCCACTGGCGAGCCGGTTCCGCCGGGTACTGGTGCCCGCGGCAGTGGCGGCCTTTGGGATCGGCGCGATCTTCGCTCTGCTCGGCACATTCACGTTGCTCATTCAAGACTGGAGCGCGCCCTATCTGATAAGCAACGCAACTTACGAGGGCGTGCGCCATCACCCGCCAGGGCCGCTGCTGCTGCCATATCAGGTCTTTGTGCTGGCGTGCCTGGTGTGGTCGGCGGCGAACTTCGGTTTGCTCTGGCAGCGCAGCCCGCCCGGCTCGCCGCTGCGCGCGCGCTTCGCCTGGCTGAGCGCTTCGGCGGTGATCTTCCTGCTCGGCGGCAGCTGGATCGTCATCGGGAGCGGGGGCTACTTCCTGGTCGGACTGCCCGGCCAGGCGCTGTTGATCGCTGGCATGATCATCCTGGGGTGGAACATGGCCCGCTACGGTGCGCTCCTCGCCGGCGAGCAGGTACTGAGCGATTTCCTGGCCTACGCCGCGACGATGCTGGCGATCGTCGGCGTCTACGGCGCCATCCTCTTGACGCTGGCGCCTGACTATGGCTGGGTCGAGCGCGGGCTGCCGCTCCTCCTGGTCATCATGACCACCCATCTGCTGGTCGACACCCGCGGGCACCTGCTGGATCGGGTGCTGTACACGCCGCTGGCCTCCACGCTGCGCGGCCAGCTGCGTGAGCTGGGCAATCGAGTCGTCCGCCAGCCCGACTCGCTCAGCGCCCTGGTCGACGTGCGCGAGACGGTCGATCAAATCTTGCGCGATCGCCCGGATGGCAGCGCGGCGCTGCGGGTGCTCGTCGAAGGCGCGCTCCGGCACTTGAACGACCTGCCCGCCCTGAGCCAGCATCCGCTGCTGTCCGAATTGCCGGTCGTCGCCGAGATGGACGGGACGCCGCTCGAACGCGCCGCGCGGTTGCGACAGGAGCTCGAACAGGCCATCGAACGCCTCCGTCCGCCCGGCGCGCGGCCCTCGCCGGGCACGAGCGCGCTCGGCGGCTGGGTGCACTACCTGGTCCTGAAGGAAGCCTACGGCGACGGACGCCTCAACAAGCAGATCATGCAGCGCTACGGGTTGAGCGAGGGCACGTTCCACCGCGCGCGGCGTCGGGCGATCGACGCCCTCGCCGGTGACCTCGCTCAGCGAGCGGCGATGGCGAGGCCGTCGAGCACCAGCGGGGCCACGCGTTCGATCGTGTAGCGGGCGGCGACGGTGTCGCGACCAGCGACGCTCAGGCGGGTGCGCAACTCGCCATCGGCGATCAGGGCCTCCAGTGCGTTGCGCCATTCCTCGGGCGAGCCCGCCAGCAGGCCGTTGCGGCTTTGCTCGACGACGTCGCGCGCGACGCCAACCCGCGCACTCACCGACGGGACGCCGAGCGCCAGATACTGCAGCAGCTTGAACGGGAACTTGGCCTGCTCGAATGGCGTGTCGTCGAGCGGGACCAGGCCGATATCGAAGTCTTTCATGTCCTCGAGAACCGTCTCGGCGTGCCATGGGCGAGCTTCGACGGGGACTCCAGGCAGGCACACATCTCGGTACCCACCCGAAATCACGCGCACCACGATGGGCGTTCGAGCAGCTATCTCGCGCAGCACTGGCGCCAGGGCGCGCACATAACGGAGTCCCCCGGTGGTCCCGGCCCAGCCCAGTACGACCGGGCCGGCGCGCGCCGCGGAACGCGGCGCAACGCGATCGTAGGCCGCCAGGTCGACCGCCATCGGCACGACCGACACGTTCGGGTTGTACCGGCGCGCCCAGGCGGCGATTGGCTCGGTGGCCGCACTCACCCAGCGCGCTCGCCCGGCGACCTCGGCGACTTTGTCGAACCGCCGGAGGCGCTGAAACGGCGTCTTCGGCGTGAAAGCCGGCCGCAGATAGGTGGCGTCGTCGGTGTCATAGACGAGCCGCGAGCTGCGTCGGGCGAGCAGTCGTTCGAGCACGGGTGGGCCGAATGGAAACAGGTCACGTTGGATGACCACGACGTCCTCAGGGTTGGCGCGCAGGACGTCAAGTAACCGACAGACGAGAAACAGGCCGTAGAAGCCCGCCTTGCCGGGGCGACGGCGCTGTTCGACGAGTCGCTGATAGACCGGTTCCGGGACGGGCCGGCAAGCGATGGGCTGAACGCCGTTTTGTCGCAGGAACGGGAAATACTGCAGCGCACGGTGCTGACTGCTGGCGTTCGTGTCGCCGTCGAGCAGAAAGAAGCGCACCTTCATGCAGCCTGGGGCTTACCGCGGCTCCGCGGAACGTCCTTCGACAAGCTCGCCCTGAGCGAGATGCTCACTCCCGCTCCCCCTGAGCTTGTCGAACCAGCGTGGCGAACTGAGGGAGACCTTCACGCGGTGCTGGCCTCGTAGACGGACCACGTCTCGCTGGCCGCGCGCTGCCAGGTGTAGCGTGCGGCGCGGTCGAGGCCGCGCTGGCGCAGCACGCCGCGGTCTTCGGCGGCGGCCTGCAGCGCCGCCGTGAGGGCGTCCTCGTCATACGGGTCGACGAGCAGCGCGGCGTCACCGAGCACTTCAGGCAGCGCCCCGGCCGTCGAGGCGACGACCGGTGTCCCACACGCCATGGCCTCGATCGGCGGAATGCCAAAGCCCTCGTACAGCGACGGATACGCGAACACCCGCGCGGCGGCGTAGAGCTCCGGCAGGTCCGCGTCTGAGACGTAACCGGCGAATTTCGCCCAATCCCAGCCGCGTTCGGCCGCGAGGCGAGCGGTCTGGTCGGTACCCCAGATGTCGCGGCCGACGAAGAGCAGGCCGTAGTCGAGCCGCGCCGCGGCGCGTAACAGGCGAGTGGCGTTTCGCCACGGCATGAGCGAGCCGACACACAGGATGAACGGATGGCGCAGGCCGAAGCGCCTGGCGACAGCTTCGGGGTCCACGGTTAGCGGCCGGAAGCGCGTGTGGTCGAGGCCGTTGTAGACGACTCGAATGCGTTCGGGCGCCACGCTGTACCGCTCGACCAGGTCGCGGCGCGTGCACTCCGACACGGCGATCACGGACGTTGCCGACCGCGCCGCGCGTCGCTGCGTAGTGCGCAGCTGCCAGCCCATGCGCGTTGCGAACCAGCGTGGCTCGACAGCCGCGAACAGATCGTGGATGGTCACCACCTGGGGACAGACGGCCAGAAGCGGAAGCGTGCCAGTGGGTGAATGAAACACGCTCACCCGATCGCGCGCCAGCGCAAGTGGCAGCGCCAGGTGCTTCCAGAGGATCGGGGGCGCGCGCAACCGTCGCAGCGGCACCTCGGGCGGCGGGAGCTCATCGGCTGAGGCCGGTTGGTCGGCGTAGACGATGACCGCCGACGGGTGCGCCGTCGTCAACTCGCGGGCCAGATGGAGGGTGTGATTGACGACGCCGGTGCGCTTGCGCAGGAGGTCGCGCCCGTCAATCGCTGCGCGCAGCACCCTGACTGGCCTGGTCGAAGATGCTCGCGAGATCACGCGTGAGCAGGCGGCGATCGAAGCGCGCCACCTGATGTGGCGCGCGGGCTCCGAAGGCTTCGTCCCCATCGGGTCGGGACGGCTCAACGAGACTGCCGTGAGCGCCTCCGAGTGCCTCCCGCACGTCAGCGGCCTCCTGGACCTGCGAAGGCTGCAAGAATGCATTGGCCTCAGAGGCCTGGATCACCGGGCGCACAACCGCCGGGGCCTTGTGGGTTCGGGCGCCCCGGTCCGGAGCGATCGCGGCTTCGTGGGCTTCGAACACTCTGAGGAGCGCCGACGCGATCGCGGCGGGGTCACCTGACGGGGCCAGCCAACCGATGCCCGTCTGGTTGAGCACGTCGGCCGTCGACGAATCTGGCGGCGCGATGGCAAGTACTGGCCGGCCGACCGCCATGTACTCGAACAATTTGCCGGGCACGGTCGCTTCGGCGCCAGGCGTGGTATTGGCGACCAGCAGCAGCACGTCGGCCGCGCGCATCGCCTGGATCGTCGAGGCATGCTCGAGCTGGCCACGGTAGCGGATGCGGTCCGCAAGCCCGCTGCGCTCGAGCTCCGCCCGCGCGCCTGGATCGAGCGTCCCGAGCAGGGTCAAGCTGAACTTCCGCGCGAACGCGGGGACGGTAGATACAAGCCGCCTGGCAGCTTCGAGGACCGCCGAGAGGCTGCGGCCGTAGTACAGCGCGCCGGCGTGCAGCACGCCAAAGCCGTCGCCTGGCGGTCCGGGAGCCAGTTCAGGGAACTGGGCGCGGTCGAACCCATTGGGTACTACGGCGAAGTGTTCGGCCGGCAGCGACCGGTCGTACTGGCCGCGGAACGCGTTGGCCATGCGGTCGGTAACCAGGACGACGCGGTCGGCGTTTTTCAAAGCGGCCGCCTCGAGACGGCGCTCGAGTGTGTCGCGCCAGCGCGGGTAATCGGGGAAGATGGCGCGGTTCCAGCGATACCAGCCGTCGCGCAACTCCACGACCCACGGCCGCCGGCTCAATCGTTTGAGCAGCAGGCCGACGACGTGGCTGGTGAAGGGCCCGCTCGACGTGTAGGCCACGTCGTAGTCGACGCGTCTCGCCGCCGCCAGGGCAAACGGCAGCCAGCCGAGGTGCGCATCAGGGAAGCGTTTGAGATGACCGAGATTGGCGCGCAGCGGTCCTGGCGGTCTTGCAGGGGACACCCCTGACGGAACGGGTGCCCGTGAAGGTCGCGGCTCGAAGGAGCGCGTCCGAATCACCCGGACGCCCGTCGGAAGCTCATCGAGCAACCGATCGTCTCGGTTCGCGGCCCAGGCCTCGCCCGGGGTGACGACCGTCGGCTCCCAGCCGCACTCCGGCAGATACCGCGCGAACGCGAGCGCGCGGTTCGACCCTGAGCCGCCAGCCGGTGGGAAGTCGTGCGCGATCATCAGCACCCGCTGCGCGGGCATCAGCCAGCCGGTGTCCCCACCCGTTCCATGAGTCGGCGAATGCCCTCCTCGATTTGCACCGTCGGCTCCCAGCCGAGCAGCTCGTACGCCCGTGCAATTCCGGCGCGTTTGAAGCGCTCGTCGAAGCTGCGCGGGGCGTGGTGGACGATCGGTCCGCCGATCAACTCGGCAACGCGGTTGATCGACACTTCGGTGCCCGCGCCGATGTTGATCGGCTCGCCCCTGCCGACGCGGTCGGACTCGGCAGCCGCGACGTTGGCGCGCACTACATCACCTACCCAGGTGAAGTCGCGGGTCTGTTCGCCATCGCCCTGGATCGTCATCGGTTCGCCCTGTCGGCGCTGATCCATGAAGATGCCGATTACCAGCCGGTAGGCGCCTTCGGTCGCCTGGCGCGGGCCGTAAACGTTGAAGTACCGGAGACAGACCGTTTCGAGTCCGAAGATGTGCGCGAAGTTGCGAGCGTAGATCTCGCCCATCAACTTCTGGCAGGCGTACGGATTGAGCGGCACGGTCGGCATGTCTTCAGTTAGCGGCAGGACGGGCTGGTCGCCGTAGACCGACGACGACGACGAGTACACGACCCGCCGCACGCCGGCATCGACCGACGCCTTGAGGACCCGCAGCGCACCGGTCACGTTGACCGCGTGCGTCCCGACCGGGTCTTCGATCGACCGCGGCACGCGCGCCAGGGCCGCCGTGAGAAACACGACCTCGCGACCCTGCAGGGCCGCGGTCAGCCCTGTCGAATCGACGGCGATGTCGATATCCGCGAACGCCGCCGCCGAATTGACGTTCACCCGATGCCCCATCGACAGGTTGTCGATCACGACCACGTCGTCTCCCCGCTCGATCAGGGCATCGACCAGGTTCGAGCCGATAAAACCGGCGCCGCCGACGACCGCCGCCTTCACGCGCCGACCGCCTGCAAGTGGGCGGTGGCCCGCCGTCGATGGGCCGCCGCCGAGCGGAACAGGTCGAGCGTCTGGTCGGCGATCACCGGCCAGGCGTAGTGGTCGTGGACTCGCTGGTGGCCGCGCTCGACGAGCGCGCGGCGCAGGCCGGGCTCGGTGAGCACGCGATCGATGGCCTGTGCGAGCGCGCCTGAATCTCGCTCTGGGACGATCAGGCCAGCGTCGCCGATGACTTCGGGAATCGCGCCCGAAGACGAGCCCACCACCGGTACGCCCGACGCCATCGCCTCCACCAGCACCCGGCCGAACTGCTCGCGATGCAGAGGCAGGATGGTCACCGAGGGCAGCACGAGCACGTCAAGACCCTTCAGGACAGCGGGCATGTTGTCGTAGCTTACGGGCGGCAGCACGTGCACACCCAACGCTTTCAGTCGGGGCATCAGTCGACCTTTCTCAGATCCTTCACCAGCGATCACCAGCGACGCTGACGTCGTGAGCACTTGCAGCGCGTCGAGCAAGACGTCGAGCCCCTTGACCGGCTCGAGGCGTCCAATGAAGCCGACCCGCGGCCTCGGGATACCTGGCAGCGACGAGGGCTCAGCGGCGGCGAAGCGTTCCTCGTCGACTCCGAGCGGAATCACCGACACGGGCTTGCCCACCAGACCTCGGGCGCGCAGAATCCGCGGCACGTCCTGGTTCGGCGCGTGCGCACCGTCGGCGCGTCGCAAGATCAGGCGCTCGATGGCGCGATACGGCCAGCGCCATTCGCGCTGCACGTTCACGGCCGAATAGAAGACCAGTGCTGCTCTGGGCGCCAACCGGTCGCGCAACAGCAACGTTTGCAAGGCCACGAGGCTGAATGGCTCTTCGAAGAGATCGATCACGTCGGGGTGTGTCCCGCGGATCGACTCGATCAGACCAGTCACGTACACGTGCCGGGTCCCATTGCCCGTGAACACCGTCCGCCCGACACGCCAGGGTGCAGCGTGCGACACGTCGATGCGACGACCCTCCTCGAACCACCATCGCGGCGTCAGCAAGCTCACTTCCACACCCGGGAGCGCCGACAGGGCGGCAGTACGGCGCCGGTTGGATCCGGCGACCGCGTTGTGCGCGATCGTCAGCACCCTCACCGCGGGTTACGCAAGCTCGAACGCCTCGAGCCAGAGCTCGGTGCTGAGTGCTCGCCAGAGCTGCCACGAGCGATCCGCGACACCCTGATGGTGTTCGCCGACAAACCGATCCACGGCCGCCTGCGGAAACAGGTAGCGGCTCTTGCGCCGCGGGTCGCTGAGCAGATCTGTCGCCGCTGAGGCGCGCCCATCGCGCAGCCAGGCGCCAACCGGTGTCGGGAATCCCTTCTTGTCGCGCCGCCACACGACGCCTGGCGGCAACAATCCCTCGAGCGCGCGGCGCAGACCATACTTCGACCACCCGGCGTGCCGCTTGAACTCGTCGGGCAGCGCGAAGGCGAGCTCGACCAGCCGGTGGTCGAGAAAAGGCACCCGCGATTCAATGGAAAAAGCCATGCTCAGCCGATCCTCGTAGCGCAACAGCGCCGGGAGACGCGTGCGCGTGAGCTCCCAGTACAGGACGTTGTTGAGCCAGCCGTCGAAGACCCGCGGCCACAGCCGCCACTCGTTGTGCGAGACGTCGGCCAGGTCGCGCAGCTCCGGGGCGAGCAGCGCGGCATCGGGTGTGTGTGCGATCGTCGGCGTTACTGGACCACGGAGTCGCATCGCCAGGGCAGAGCGTGCCGCCGAGCGCGCCGCCGAAAAGCCCTGGAGGCGCGCGAGGGCCGCGGTCTCGACCGGAAAGCGCATCGGATTTGCCCCCAGCAGCCCGTACAACTGCTGTGGCGCGTAGTTCGCGTAGCCGGCGAACACTTCGTCGCCACCCTGGCCATCGAGCACGACTTTGACACCCGCGTCGCGGGCGAGTTGCATCACATGCCACTGCGGATAAACGCCCAACGCCAGCGACGGTTCGTCCAGGTGCCAGACGATGTCCTTCAACGTGCCAAGCACGTCGGTCGGCTCGATGCCGCGTTCGGACGCTTCGGCGCCGAACTGCTCCACGATGGGATGGGCGTGTTGACGTTCGTCGTACGCCGGTCCGTCCCCGAAATACACGGTGAAGGTTTTGACGCGCTCGACATACCGCGACGCCAGGCCGACGATGGCGCTCGAATCCAGCCCGCCGCTGAGGCAGACCCCGAGCGGCACGTCGCTGCGCAGATGCACCCGCACAGCCTCATCGAGCGCTTGCCGCACGGCGACCCACGGTGCCTGGCTCGCGCCGTTCTGGTTGATGCTGGCGCCCCGCGCGGCGACGCGGCTGGGCAGGTCCCAGTACGTCTTCGTGCGCACTCCCTGGGGCCGCACCTGCATCGTCGCCGCCGCGGGAAACCGGGTGACACCGTCGAAGAAGGTCTGCTCCTGACCGTCGACCAGCCCGGTCGCCACATACGTCGCGATCGACGTCGGGTTGGCGCGCACTGACTCGCCAACCTGCCGCAAGTAGGTGACAATGCCTTTGATCTCGGACGCGAACACCAGCCGTTCGGGGGTCCGATGCACGTAGATCGGCTTGACGCCGAGCCGATCGCGCGAGAGCAGGAGGGTCTGCCCGACCGTGTCGAACAGGGCAAATGCCCACATACCGACAAAGCGCTCGACGCACGCCGCGCCCCACTGTTGATAGGCGCGCAGAATGACCTCGGTGTCGCCGTCGGAGCGGAACACGTGGCCCAGTTCGCGGAGCTCGGCGCGGACCTCGACGTAATTGTAGATCTCGCCGTTGGTGATCAACGCCAGACCGCCGTCTTCGCTGCGCATTGGCATGTGGCCGAGCGGACTGAGGTCGAGAATGCTCAGGCGCTGACTGGCCAGCGCACAGCAGCCCATCACGGCCTGGCCGCCGGCGTCAGGGCCGCGGTGGTGCTGGCTGGCCGCCATTGCCTCGAGTGCCGTCACGTCCTGGAGTGGGACAGGCTGACGATCGAAGCGGTAGATGCCTGCAATGCCGCACATGGGACAGTGTCTAGCGACCGACCAGAGAACGAGCGGCAGTTGCCGGCGTTCCGCGCGGCGTCAGGACCAGGTCGGTACGAAGCGTCAATGGGACAGTGGATCGCACGGCGTAGACGAGTACGGTCGCTGGCTCGCGCAGCCCGTAGCCGCGCGAGATCCAGCCGCCTTCCTGGCGGAGTCTGGTTTCAGCGGGCGGAAAAAGCCACGCGTCCGCGTGGGCCGCGTGGAGGCAAACGGCATCGTCTTCGAGATCAAACGGCACCCCTGGGTGAAAGAAGAGCTCGCACAGGTGTGCGCCACTACCGGAGACGGCGTCGTCAATCTGCCACCACCGGGCCGGTTCAGGTCTGACAGCTGACCGTGCCCCATCAGGGCTGGCGACTGACCTCAGGGCGTCAGGGCTGACTTCTGACGACTGGTAGCTCGCAGCCGTCAGTGCCATGCCTTTGGTAAACACGATCCGACGTGTGTGCTCAACTGGTTGGACGAGGCGTCGATAACCATCGTGAGAGGCCGCGAAGAGATCGCGCAAATCATCGGACTGCCAGTCGATCACATGCGGATGCGCGTCGTTTTCGATCAGCCAGAGCCATCGGCCTGCCCCCAGCCGGCTGGTCTCCTGGCCGTCGACCCGCAGTGAGTTGTGCGCCCCCGTCGCTCTGAGCGCGTTGCGCGCGGCCGGATCCGCCGAATACGTATACGTGCCCGAATCGACCAGCAGCGGCGCGCCCGCGGCCCAAAGGTCAAACGACAGCACGTCGTTGTGGCCGTGGCCGCCGATGCCGCGCGTGCCGATCTCACCGGCGTCGATGACCATGACCGCGTCCGGCGCTCGCATGACGTAGAAGCCGCCCAGCGCAAACGGCGTCGATGCGGCCACGGGCGCGGCGCGTGGCAAATCGAGGACGTGGGGGCCGCACAACCAGGCGGCGGTCTCGACCGCGTCGGCGGCCGCGCCGAGCATGTCGGCGCGTCCGGTGATGACCGCGCCGACCGCCAGATGCCGCCGAAATGAGCCCACCGGTTCGTCATCCAGATTCGCCAGCCGGCCATCGTCGTTATCGCCAATTTGCGGAAATGTGCCATCCGGGCGTGTCACCGCCAGCATGAACTCGAACATGCGGCCAAGTCGCTCGCGCACTGTCTTCGGCACCGGGATCGCGTTGCGGTCGCACAGCAGGACGCACGTGTACCAGAACTCGGTCACCAGCCCTTGATACCCAATGCCCTGCTCGAAATCGACACCGTCCGGGTGAACCTGCAGGTCGATCTCACCCCAGACGATTTCGAAGGCCTTCTTGCGCCAGGCCGCGGCCGCCGACAAGTCGGGCAGCAACACCCCCAGAAACAACAGACCGACGCCGTTGGACAGGTAGTGGTTGCCGTTCGGGTCGGCGTACTCGAGGTTGTCGAGAATGTGATTGCCATGCTGCAGCATCGCCTTGAGAAAACGCAGCCGCAGCGGCGCCGAAAACTCGGGTGCCTCGGCGAACAGTGCCGCCGCCCAGAGCCAGTTGACGGCGCGGACGGCCACCTCCATGGCCCGACTCCAGTTGACGCCGTACGGCCACGGGTTGTCGTCGAGCCACGCGGTGAGCTGCGCCACGAACTCACCCGCATAGCGCGGGTCGAGGGTGAGCGCGTAGGCGCGCCCGAGGGTGACCCAGTGATGGCAGCGGCTCAGCTCCCAGGGAACCTTGATGTCGCACGGTTCGCTCAGGCGCAAGCCCTCCAGGTCGTCGGCAAGGGTGTCGCGTGACCAGGCAATGTCGACCTTGAAGTCACGCTGCCAGTCGATTCGGTCGCCAAGCTGAACGGGACCTGAGCCGAGCAGGTCGACCACGTGGGCGACGGCCTGGTCGGCTGCCCGTCGGGTGCGCTCGGCGTGTGCCGGGTGCGCCGCGGCCAGGGCCGCTGCCGTATGACGCGCCGCGACCGGGTCGACGAAGAAGCGCCGCACGAACCCAGCGAAAGCCGCCTCGGGCGACGTCGTGCCGAGGGCGCGCAGCAGACGCGTATCCGAGAGTTCGCCCCGATTGCGCTCGATGCGCCAGCGGCGGGCCCGCGCGCGCGCCGTCCGCAACGCATACCGCCCGACCACCCCGGGCAACCGTCGGGGAGGAACCCGCCGCAGCCGATACACGATCTCGCTCACCGTATCCATGCCCTGGTCAGCGAAAAGATGCCAGGAGCCGCTCGGCGTTTTGCCGCCACGTGTGCCCATCGACGGCTGCCTGCCGCGCCGCCTGGCCGAGACGGGTCCGCAAGCACGCGTCGTCCACGAGCCGCACGATGGCCGCGGTTAGCGCAGCTGGATCTTCGGGTGGCACCAGCAACGCCGAGTGTTCGTGCCGCAACACCTCGGCGATCTGGCCGATCGCGCTGGCGACGATCGGTCGCCCGGCGGCCATGTACTCGAACAGCTTGGTGGGCGAGCCGAAGAACTCGCCGCCGTCAGCCTGGCGGCCGTGTGGCGAGACGAGCACATCGCACGCCGCCAGGGACGCCGGCATGTCCGCGTGAGGGACCATGCCGACCAGGCTGACGCGGTCGGCCAGGTTATGGTCTATCACGACTTCGTCGATGCGGTGCCGCAGTGGCCCGTCGCCGATCAGGAGCCAGCGGACGTTCGGTCGCGCCAGACATACGCGTGGCAGCGCTTCGGCCAGGGTGGGGATGCCGTGCCACTCGCCGAACGTGCCCGAAAACCCGACGACGACCGCATCCGACCCGAGCCCGAGTTGCTGCCGCACGGTCGTCCCGTCGACGTCCGGCCGAAACTGGGTGGGGTCGACCGCGTTCGGATTGACCAGAATTTTCTCGGCCGGCACCCCGGTCGCGAGGACGTAGTCGCGCAGGACCCGAGACACGACCACCACCCGATCGGCCGCCCGGAGATTGATGCGCTCCACAAACTCCGCGGCGCGCGGCAAAAACAGCCCGCCCCAGTACCGCCCCTTCCACACCTCCGAGCTGTTGAACTCCAGGACCAGCGGCACCCGCAACAGCCGGGACACAATCGCCCCCGAACAGTTGAACGTGGTGTGGCGCTGATAGATCGTGTCCCGTGGCCGTACGGCTTTGAATGCAGCTGCGCCAAAGACCACGTTGTAGGCGAGGTCCTCGACGTCGCGCAGCTTACCGTCGAACCACGTCTCGGGCGTGATGACGTCAGTTCGCGCGCTGACGCCGGGCAACCGATCTGAGGACACCACCTGGACCTGCACCCCAGCCTGCTCGAGACCGCGAATCACCCCCGCGGTGTGGGCGACCGAGCCGCCGCCCTCCAGCCCAAGCCAGAGCTGGCTTCTCAAGTACACGATGCGCGCTGGTGGCTGCAGATGCAGGTCACGTGGCCTGATGATCGCCGCGATCGCTCGCAAAACGGGCTGGGCGAGCACCATCGCCAGACCACAGGCAATCAGGTGGCGCGCCGCGGGCAGCAGATTGCGTCCCAGATGCGCGCCCAACCGCCACACCTCGCGGTTGCCGTGCAGATCGATCCGCCAGTACGTGTCTGCCCGGGCAAGGCCGAGGACCAGGCTCGTCAGTCGCAGCCGCGGCTGGCGCAGGTCCGGCGCCACGAGGATCGCCGCCGCATAACGGTGCCGGAGCAAGTACAGCAGGCTCGCCAGAGGTCGGCGTCGGAGTCGGTCGCGATCCAGCCAGGCGAGCGTCGAGTCGCGGCCGAACTGTCGCTCGATCGCCGCTGCGACGTCGGCCCGCGACGTTTCGCCAAGGGGGATGGCAATCACGCTGGCGGGCACTCGAGGACTTCCCGATACACCTCGATGGTGGCCTCGATCGCGCGGGCCCAGGAAAACTCGCGCTCGACAGCCTGGCGCGCGGCTGCCCCGATGACCTGGCGGCGCCCCTCGTCGACCAGCAGTACTTGTAGCCGTTCGGCCAGCGCCTCGACGTCGCCGGGCGGCACGAGAAAGCCGGTGCGGCCATCCTGGATCGTCCCGAGCAACCCACCGACCGCCGTGGCGACCACCGGCAGCGCGCAGGCCATGGCCTCGAGGGCGACGATCCCTTGCGCCTCGGAGCTTGACGGCAGCGCGAACACGTCGGCGGCCGCGTAGTAATCGAGCAACTGGGCGTCGTCGGCCCAGCCAATGAAGCGCACCGCGTCCTCGGCTTCCAGGCCCAGGTCGTGGGTGAGGCGGCTCAGGCGCGCCGTCTGGTCCTGGACGCCGCCGCTCTCGCCCGAGCCGACGACGATCAGCGCAGCTTCCGGTACGTTGCCGCGGACGCTCGCCAGCGCGCGCAGCAGGACGTCGACCTGTTTGCGGGGCTCGAGGTTGCCCACGAACAGGACCAGCCGCGTCTCCGGCGAGATCCCCAGCGACGCCCGGGCGGCGGCGCGGGCCTGGGGACGCGGCGAAAAATGCTCGGCGTCGACCCCCGAGCGGATCACCCGTACCCGTCGGGACTGGACCCCGAGCTGCATCGCCTGATCGGCGATGTGCGGGCTGACCGCGATCACCCGGTCGGCGGCCCGGAGATTGGGCGCCATGATGCTTTCGATGGTCGCCTCAGTGTGCTCGCCATACAAGCTGTGGGCGGTTACCACCAGCGGCATCTTCCAGCCCTCGAGGCGCATCACGTCGCGCGCGAACGAACATCGGTCGAGCGGGTGCTGGACGTGGATCAGGTCGGGTCGGACGTGGGCCAGGAAGCGCCGGTACCAGAGCAGGTTCGCCAGGATCTCGCGTCGCGAGCCGGCCTGGCGGCCGAACGCCAGACGCAACGCGTACCAGGCCATGCGGTGGGGGCCGACCGCGGCCAGGTACTGTCCGCGCGCGCGCCGCGGCCGGCCCATGCGGTACAGCGGAAACGGCGCCTCCGCGTCGCCGGCTCGGGAGTGCGCCGGCGGCGTCCGGGTGTTGGTCGCCAGCAGCGGCGCGAACAGACCCGCCGCGGCCAGGCCGGCCGCCAGGTGCACCTGGTGCGTCGCCACGCCGCCCGATGTCGCACCCCCCAGCCGCGGCGGCACCGGCCCGATCAGCGCGACGCGCACTGAGACTCGCGGACCGCTGACAGCCGACCTGCAGCCAGTGGTTCCAACCCTGCCTGTTGCAAAATCGCGTCGCCCAGGCGCGTCCCCGAGGCGCCATCGGTGAACTGCACCCATTCGCGCACGATCGTGGCTCGCTGGGCGCGATACAGGCTCGGATCGTCCAGATAGCGATTGACCCAGTTGACGAGTTGCGCGCGGTCCCACGCCACCGGCACCAGGTCGCGCTCGACCAGCGCCTTGTAGTGCAAGCGGAAATGCAGGCCGACGACGTAGCGCTGCATCTCCTCGGGATCGATCGGGCTGAAGGCGACCAGCACCGTCGGCGTGTCGACGATGGCCGACTCGAGCGTGACGGTGGTGGCGAAGTTGACCATCAGGTCGGTGTGACGCAGCAGCGCGACCATGCGCTTCAGGTCTGCCCGGGTCATCGTCCAGCCGAGCGTGGAAAAGTAGCGCTCCGGCACGTCCAGCACGATTTCTGGCGCGCGGCGGTATTTGAGATACCGCCCGACCCGATCGTCGGGATGCAGCCGCAGGACGATCTGGAGCGGATGCCGGATCTCCCCGCCCCGGATCGCCTCGAGCAGCATGTCGACGAGGTACGTCTGGTCGCTGTCATAGGTGAACGAGCTCGTCGCCAGCAGCAAGGTCTTTTTCCGCGGATCCAGGCCCAGGTCCGCTTTCGACACAGTCGCCCCGTCAGCGGCAAAGTAGGCATCGAGTTGCGGCGCGCCGACCTGTGTCACCTGCTCCGGTCGATAGCGGTCGATCGCGACGGCTTCCCGGGCATTCAGGGCGTTCCAGACGGTCAACCGCTCAGGTCGGGTTCGCAGGTGTTTGAGAATGTTGTCCCAGCTACGGACACTGCCCAACGTCGGAACGCCGTGGCGCCGCGCCGTCGCGATCAGATTCGCGTCGCCGGGACGCAGCGGATCGCCCGACACCACCAGGCCTGGCGCATAGTTCTCAAACAGCGCCGCGTACGCAACTGGTGTCGGCGTCATGCGTCGTTCGAGGCGATGCATCAGGTCTGCCATGGCGGGGGATCGGGCGTGTCGCCAGCGCCGCAGCATGAGCCGCCAGACCAGCGGACTCGGCGCGTAGGGCTCGAGCGGCACGACGGCGACCCGTTCGCTCGCAAACTCGTCGATAAAGGACGGGTCGCGCACCCCTGGCGTGAGCAGCACCACTCGCGCCGACGGGTGGCTGAGCACTCGTTCGAGCGGACCACACCGCAGCAGGTCGCGCGCGACCATGCCGGTCTGCACGCTGATGAAGATGGTTGTCATCCGCCTGGTCGCACC
Source organism: Chloroflexota bacterium (assembly GCA_035309865.1). Lineage (GTDB taxonomy): Bacteria > Chloroflexota > UBA6077 > UBA6077 > CF-72 > CF-72. Next base: position 14,120 of record DATGER010000057.1, on the reverse strand, counting down.
AGGTCGGGCAGCGCGTAGACGCGTAGCAGGCTGGCCGCCTCGCGATTCGCCTGCCACTTCGCGAGCAGGTCGTTCCACCCGCCCCAGGTGACCCCGTAGTGCTCCAGCAAATCCGCGAGGTACCACGCGTCGTTGCCGTTCGGGACCGACAGCCGCGGCGTCGCCCGGGCGTAGATGTCGGTGAGGTCCCCCGCGAAGACCGAGGCTTGCATGTCGACGACCAGCAGTGGGTACGTCGCCGCGAGCGGCGGCAGGTCGGCCGGCACGTTGACGAACGCCTCCCGCAGCCGGGCATTCGTCCGGTCCTCGCCCAGGTAAAACGCGAGCACCGGGCCGTTGGTGCTCGCGGCCGAACCATTCCCGATCGCGCTGAGCACTGCCGGCATGCCGGATGGCGCGGAATCCAGCGCCACCATTCGGGGCAGCGCCAGCAGCGTCAGCAGACAACAACCGCCAACGAGCGCCCAGGTCTGGCGCGGGCGCGCGACCGCGGCCAGCCGCTCCAGCCCGATGGCGGCCGCGAGCATCACCCACGGCAAAGCCAGCGAGAAGTGCCGCAGGCGGACCTCGCCGGTCGAGTACACGCTGTACAGCGCCAGCGGGACCAGCACCGAGCCGGCCAGCAGCAGGTCGGCGCGTGACCACGGGCCGCGCCGCAGACGCCACACCACCACCCCGACACCGACCAGCAACAGCGCCAGGATCCCCAGCCCATCCATCAGCGCGAGGTCGACAAAGTAGGTCGGCCACTCGTCGAAACGCAGCCGATCGGGCGGGTTCATGCGCGTGAACGCGACCAGTTGCTGCGCATAGTCCAGCCAGTCGGTCCGCGCGCCGGCGGCACGCCCGATGCCCCGCGCCACGAGGTACGCGCCCTCGATTGCCGCCAGCGGTGCCAGGAAGCCCGCGGCAACGACAGTGCCGCGTCGGATGAACCCTGAGAAACCAGGCCAACGCGCGAGCTCGGCGACCAGAAACACGGCCGGCAGATAGGACAGCCGGTTGTTGCAGCTAAACGCGACGCCCCACAGCAGGCCGGCGGCGAGCAGGCCGCGCATGCGGCTGGACCGTAGGTAGACGAGCGACGCCACAGCCGCGAAGAACATGCCGTCGGCCTCGACCAGCGGCTCGCGCGAATACACCAGGCTCTGGCCCGAGATCGCCACCAGCAGTGCCGCGGGCATCGCGACACGCGGGCCCCAGCCGCGCATGCCGAGGGCGTATGTCGCCGCGACGGTGCCAATGCCCGCCAGCGCGGAAATGAGCGTGCCGGCCAGAGCTGTCTTGCCCAGCAGCAGCATCGAGATGGCCACGAACACGGCGTGACCGGGCTTGGCAATGTCGGGCGGGTGGGCGTCGGTGCCGTCCTGGGTGGCCAGCGCGACGCGCTCGAGCGGACCGCCGGGGCCCGGGCTCGCCAGCGCCGTCGCGGCCCGTTGCGCCGCGCTCGCCAGAAACGCCCCCTCGCCCAGGTACACGCCCGAGTCGAAAAACAACACCGGCTGCCCGCCCAACCCCCACAGCCGCACCATCGCCGCCATCGCCAGGATGCCCATCAATGCCCCGCGCTCCAGCCTGCGCGCGCCCGATTGAGGGTGACCGCCAGTCTCATCCTGAGCTCGCTCGGCACGCGCTTCGAGGCCCGAAGCATCCGCTCGCCCGCCTCGCTTCGCTCGCTCCGTAGCAGGTTCTATAGAGGTCGCAGGAATGTCCCGGCGCAAAGCTGTCGCGTCGAGTTCTACGGCAGTCGCAGGAATGCCGTGCCCTAAGGCCCTGCCATCGGAAGTTGCTGCGGGTGCCCGCTGTGGCAGCGAAAAGGGAGCGAGCGCAGCGAAGCGGGTGGCCGAGAAGCGCAGGCTCAGCGAGTGCACGCTCACGATGCCGGCGTGTCGCGAAATACACCCGCGTGGTGCCGCGGGGCCAGGATGTCCACGAGCCGCGCGGTGAACTGACGGTGCCGCACCACGTGCGCCCGGTGCAGCAGGTACCGCAGCATGAGCATCAGGACGTCGAGGCCGTACTCGACACTCCGCTCGAAATTAACGGACGACGCCTCGGTAAAGTAGCGCGTCGGAACCGGCACCTCGCCGACTCTGAACCCGAAGTACACGGCCTGGGCCATGATCTCCTGATCGAACACGAAGTTGTCCGAATTCAGCAGGAATGGAAGCGTCTCCAGAAGGTGCCGACTGTACGCCCGAAAACCGGTGTGATACTCGGACAAACGCAGCCCGAAGACGAGATTTTCGATCGTCGTCAAAAACCGATTGGCGATGTATTTCCACACCGGCATGCCCCCCGAGAGGGCCGTGCCGCTGAGAAGACGCGAGCCCAACACGATGTCGGCGCGGTTGTCCAGGATAGGCTGGATCATCTCTGGCACCAGCGTCGAGTCGTACTGGTTGTCCGGGTGCACCATCACGACCACGTCGGCGCCACTGCGCAGCGCTTCGAGGTAGCAGGTCTTCTGGTTGCCGCCGTACCCGCGGTTCTGCACGTGGACGACTACCTTGAGCCCGAGTCGCTCGGCGATGTCGACCGTCTCGTCGTGGCTCACGTCGTCGACCAGGATGACCTCGTCGACCACGTCCATCGCCAGGCCGCGATACGTTGCTTCGAGCGTGCGCGCGGCGTTGTACGCGGGCATGACGACCACGACCCGGGCGTGATCCTTCATCGTCGGCCTCGCTCCGGCAGCCGCAGCCCGGCCAGAGTCTGCTCGCCGGCGCTGGATTGCACGCGCCAATCGTAAGCGACGGCCAGGAAGCCGCCGCGCGACTTGGTCGCCCCCACCAGGCTGTCGCTGCCGAAAGCGGCCAGGTCGGTATGCACGCGGAACGCGGCCACGGTCTGGGGCAGTGCCCAGTCGGCGGTGCCAGCGTGCCGCACCTGCACTTCGACGCGATACAGCCCGGGCAGCAGCGGCAAATATTCGAACGCGCACTCCAACTCGTGTGGCCCGGTCTGCCAGCACGCGGCGGTCGGCGTCGTCGCCGTGAACAGCGGCCCGTAGTCGCCGCGGACCGTCACGCTGCACTGCACGTGTTGCACGTCCTGTCGGGCCAAACAGCGCAGCCGCACCCGGAGCGGCTCGCCGTACTCGAACTGGGTTTGCAGGTGTTGTTCGGCGTCAAGAATGCTCACTTCGGTGAGCGTCACCGGCTCGGCAGCATCGTCGACGAGCCCGGCGCCGTGTGCCGCGTCGTCCACCAGACCCTCGTCCACGGCATCCAGGTAGGCCCGCACCACGTCTGGGGTCGCGCCGGCCAGGCGCACCCGGCCGTGGTCCAGCCAGATGACGCGCTGGCACATCATCTCCACCGCCGACAGGTTGTGCGACACGAACAGGATGGCTCGGCCATCGTCGCGGAACGACAGCATCTTCCGAATCGAGCGGTCCTGGAACGCCACGTCGCCGACGGACAGCACCTCGTCGACCAGCAGCACGTCTGGCTCGACGTGCGCGGCGACCGCGAAGCCGAGTCGGGCGTACATGCCCGACGAGTAGCGCTTCAGCGGTGTGTCGATAAAGGCCCCGAGGTCGGCGAACTCGACGATGGCGTCGAAGCGCTCGCGGACCTCGCGTCGCGACAGACCCAGGATCACCCCGTTGAGGAAGATATTCTCGCGGCCGGTCAACTCCGGGTGAAAACCCGCGCCCAGATTGATCAACGAGGCGACCCGGCCGTGTGTGCGAACGTGCCCCCGCGTCGGGCGGGTAATCCCCGCCAGCAGCTTGAGCACCGTGGTCTTGCCGGCCCCGTTGTGGCCGATCAGCCCGATCGATTCACCCGCCTCCAACCTCAGGTCAACATCCCGCAGCGCCCACAACTCGCGCCGCGTCTTCGTTCGCCTGAGGAGTCCGTCGAACAGCCCCCCGCCCTGCCCAACCGAAAACCGTTTGGAAACGTGGTCGAGCTCGAGCGCTGGCGCCGGCGAGTTCACCCTTCTTCTTCTTCTCTGATGCTAAGTGCGCAAAGGAGCGAGCGAAGCGATGCGGGCGACCGGGACGGCTCAGTCGATCGGCGGCCCGGCGAACGGCACGGTGTGGTCGAACGAGTTGATGACACCCGTCGACCGGCTGGCGATCAGCACGAAGCCAGGCAGCTTGTACGCCGACCAGATCCGCAGCGAGCCGAAGCCGCCTTCGCCCGAGAGCAGCTCGCGCGCCCCAGGCACGGAAGCTTCGAGGTCGAACGTGCGCGGCAGGCGCGCGTCGATGCTCAGCGTCTCCGAGCTCAGCACACGCCCCGATGGCGCAAAAAGATCGAGCCGAGCTGCCGTCGGCCGCGGATGGTAATTGAGCAACAGGACGGACGTCGCGTGCGCCGCGTTCGCCGCCACGCCCGGCCAGTGCTGCCACTTGCCACTCATGACGCGCTTGGTCGTCCCACCCTTGAACACAAACCCCGGCACCGAGCCGCTGAGCGAACCGTCGTCAGCTGAGAATTCGAGCCACGAATCGACCCACGGAAAATGGCTCGGCGGATTGTCCAGACTGCGGGCCGTGATCTCGACGAGTCCCTCGAACGTCGTTTCGCCCAGCGTCTGCAACAGGTCGGCACTCTCGTAGCGCAGGACCTGATCGCCAGCGAACGGCGGCGAGATGTACGTGTGAACCGGCTGCTCGCCGCCGCGGAAGAACTTGAGCGTCGCCGCGAAGCGCTCGTTGGGATCGACCGTGTTGGCCAGCGGCACGACGTTGATCCGGCTGTGCCGCAAGCCGTCGTCCACGAACCAGCCGATGACCGGCAGCCAGTCGGGGCTCGCGTGTCGCACCGCGCGCTGTGGCCGGGTCGCTGTCTCCGGGACGATCTGGGTGGTGCGCGCTGGGGCGACGACGCTCATTGGTCAAATTGCTCCTTACAGGTGCTGCACGCGCCAGGTGCCAAGGCGCTGGTTCTGGACGAAGTAGTAGTACATCGCGGGCTGGTGGTTGTTGCCGAAGTACAGCACCCCGGGCTGGCGATCCAGGAAGCCACGCATGTCGTGGAACAGCTCCGCAACACTCAGAAACCGCGACCCGTTCGGCGGCAACTCGACAGACGCGTGCCGCGCGTGGCCTTCGCTGTCCTTCAGCGTGATGTCCGAGGTATACGCCGACCCGTCGAGGTTCGTCACCGCCAGGAACACCCGGTACTCGTCGCTGTCCTGCACGTTGGGAACGGTCCAGTAGCCGCCGACGGCGGGAATGGTCAACCCGAATTTCTCGTGCGAAGACGTCAGGCTATGCTCGTTGTACCAGTGCAAATAGGCGCGCGCCGAACCCAGCTGCGGGCCCTCGAAGTCAATGCCGACCTGGCCGCTCTGGACCGCGCCGCGCCGTCCGGCGGGCAACAGGTCCCTCAGTTCGAGGACGAGCGAGGCGTTGCGCGGGATCGCAAAGCGGCGCGACGCTTCGGGATTGCCCGCCTGGTCGAAGAGCCGAACCATGACCCCGACGCGCTGGCAGAGCGCGGGCGCCTCGGGCACTTCGAGGTTCGAGACGAACAGGCGGGTGTGCATATCCGCGGCGTCGCGGTACCACGACGCCATCCGCCGCGGGTGCGCCCGCCACTCCTGGCGCTGGCGCCACGCGCTCGCCCGCTGCACCGGCCAGGTCGACCGCAACCCCGGGTAGCGCTTGAGGACCGCTCGACCAAGAACGATGGCCATCTCAGAGCGCCGTGCCCAACAGATCGTGATGCGCCGCGACCAGGGCGTCGAGGTCGCCTTCGCACCCAAAGCAGGTGGTGCACGCGCGGGTCACCTCGCGCAGTTCTTTCAAATCGCGGACGTGCGGCAGGGCGGCCACGATCTCCGTCCGGGTAAGCCATTCGCAATAGCACAGGATGTCCTGGTCGTTGTCGTCTTGCACGTCAGCAGCCGCCAATGATGGCGTATGGCACGTCTCCGCCGCCAGGGGAGCGCGCGTCACCTGGAACTCGGAAATGCGCCTTCACCCGCGGCTCGTAGTAGTTCGTGCGGACGTTTTGCTTCACCTTCAGCTCGACCCGGTAGCGACCCGCCCGCAGCCCGGGGCGGTCGAATGCGCACTCCACGCGGAACGCGCCCCTGGCTAAACCAGCCGGCCAGTTGCCGTCGATGTGCATGTTGCCGGCGAACAGCGGGCCATGGTCGCCGCGGATAGTCACGACAAACACCGGTTCGATCAGCTCGCGCAGGGCCTGGCCAGTGACGATCACCTTGAACGGCTCGTCCCCCGCCAGGCAGTCCGATGGATTGCCGCGGCAATCGAGCACGTCGACGCGGTCGGCGGTCAGGTAGGCGTCGCCGCGCGCTTCGCCGACGTCGTCGACCGCGTCCAGGTAGGCCGTCAGCACGTCGGCGGTCGGACCATCCGCGGCGACGGCGCCACGGTCGAGCCAGATGGCTCGGTGGCACATCAGCTCGATGGCGGCCAGGTTGTGCGAGACGAAGACGATCGCCGCGCGGCCCTGGTCGCGAAATTCGAGCATGCGCCGCAGCGAGCGATCCTGGAACGCCGCGTCACCCACGGAGAGCACCTCGTCGACGAGCAGGACATCGGGGTCGACGTGGACCGCGACCGAAAACGCCAGTCGCGCGTACATGCCGCTGGAGTAGCGCTTGACGGGCGTGTCCATGAACGCGGGTTCAAGGCCCGAGAAGTCTACGATCGCGTCGTAGCGGGCACGGATCTCGGCTCGACTCAGGCCGAGGATCACGCCGTTGAGCAGAACGTTTTCGCGTCCGCTGAGCTCGGGATGGAACCCGGCGCCGACGTTCAACAATGCCGCCACGCGCCCACGGGTGTTCATTCGCCCGCGCGTGGGACGGGTGATCCCGGCGAGCAAGCGCAGGGTGGTCGTTTTGCCCGCGCCGTTGCGGCCCACCAGACCCAGCGACTCACCGCGCCGCAAGCAGAGGCTGAGATCGCGCACCGCCCACAAGTCTGTGCGTGGATCTCGCCGACCGAGCAGGTCGAGCAGCACCGCCCGCACGCCGCGCCCCTGGCCAAGGAGATAACGTTTCCCCACGCCATCGAGCTCGGCGAGCGCGTCAGATGACATCGGCCAGCACCCCGTCAAAGACGGCAAAGATCCGCTGCGCGATCACCAGCGCCACTATTCCCAGCAGCATGACGACGGTGATCCCGACGACGTCCGGTGGATGCGTGCCGAGTATCGCCGCGCGAAACGCGTCGACCAGGTGCGACATCGGATTCAGGTCGAACACCGGTCGCAGCGCGGCGGGCACCCGCTCTGGCGCGTACAGCACCGGGACCGCGTAGAGCATCAGAAAGAGCACCAGCGGCAAACCGCGCGACACGTCGCGCCAGCCGACGTTGGCCGCGGAAAGCAACATGCCGGCCGCCGCGGCGAACAGCATCTCCGCCACGAGGATCACCGGCAGCAGCACGACCCAGCCCGAGAGCGGCACGTGCAGGACCAGCATGAACACCCCGAGTGCCGCGCAGCCGACCGCCACGTCGACCAGGCGGGCGAAGACCGGATAGATGGCCAGGATTTCTCGGGGAAAGTAGACCTGGCGTACCAGGTCGATGTTTTTGACCAGGCTTTCCGTGCTCTCATTCAGGCTGTTGGCGAAGAACTGCCACGGGATCACGCCCGCCATCACGAACACCGGATAGGGAACATCCGACAGGTCGCTGCGCTGCAGCACCTGCTGGACCAGGAATGAAAACGCGCCCGTCAAGAGCAACGGCTGAATCAGAATCCAGAAGTAGCCCAGGTACGCCTGCTTGGTACGCGCCTTGAGGTCCCGCAACACCAGCATGTACAGGATCTCCCGCCAGCGTCCGATCCGGTCGCGGCCTCTCACATCACTGTTGGGCGGCGATGAGAAACTCGCAGACTTCGCGGACCGCCCCGTCGCCGCCGCGGCGCTGGGTGACATAATGCGCGACCGCCTTGACCGGCTCGGCCGCATCGGCGACCGCGCACGCCAGCCCGACGCACTCGAGTGCTCCCAGGTCGTTCAGGTCATCACCAATGAACGCCACCTCGCCCAGCTCCAGGTGTTTCCTGGCACACAGCCTGTCGATCACCACGCGTTTGTCGGCGACGCCACTGAAAACGTCGTCAATCTTCAGCTTCGCGGCGCGAGCGTGCGCGATCGCGGAGTCTTCACCGGAGATCAGCGCCACCGCGATACCTGCTTCGCGCACCCTGGCGAGGCCCATCCCGTCGCGGGTGTTGAATTTCTTCAGCACTTCTCCGTCCGCGCCGTAGTACATGCCCGCGTCGGTCAGCACGCCGTCCACGTCGACGCACAGCAAGCGCACTCTACGCGCTCGATCCGACGCCGTCACGGACTGCTTCGTCTTTCAATTCCCAGTTCAGCGCATCCGTCGGCAACAACGTATCGGCGACTACGTCGACGGCGGCGATCCGGCCGATCAATCGCGTCACCTGGTTCGCCGGAATGCCGTCGCCTGGCCCTTTGGCCATCAACATCTCCTGTCGCACCGTCGTGCCCGCGGGGATGTGTTGCGCGGCGACAACGCTCTTGGCCAGGCGCGCGCGGACCGGCACTTCCGATGGCGCGACCTGCTTCTCCGCGGAGCCCATCGCCAGTTCGATCTGCCGAATGTCGCGCATGAGTGTCTTCAACCCGATCGGCTCCAGTGACGCGGCGTGATCTGGCCCGGGCAATGTCCGATCCTTGGTGAAGTGGCGCTCGAGGACGCACGCGCCGAGCGCGACGGCCGCCTCGCTGACGCAGATGCCGCGTTCATGACCCGAGAACCCGACCAGGACCCGGTAGCGCTCCGAGAACGCCGCCATGACCCGCAGGTTCACGTCGGCGAACTCGCTGGGATACGCCGACGTGCACTGCAACAGGATCAGTTTGTCGGTGTGCCGCACGATCCGCTCGACGGCCTCGTCAACTTCGCTGAGCGCGGCCATGCCGGTCGAGACGATCATCGGGCGGCCCATGCGGGCGATGTACTCCAGCAGGTCGAGATCGGTCAGCACCGCGGACGGCGTCTTGATGGCGGGCGAATCCAGCGCGTCCAGCAGATCGGCGCTGCCGCGGTCCCAGGCACTGCCCATGAACTCCAGCCCGAGCCCGGTCGCGAGATCGCGCAGGCGATACCAGTCCGCGTCGGCCAGCTCCAGCTTGAAGCGGTGCTCGCCGTACGTTGCACCGAGCGAATTCGGTCCGAGATACGGCTTTTCCAGGGCCGCGCGCGTCAGCAGCTCGTGGATGGTGCGCTTCTGGAATTTGACCGCGTCGGCCTGGCAGTCGGAGGCGATGCGGACCAGCTCTTCGGCCAGACGGATATCGCCGTTGTGGTTGACCCCGCCTTCGGCGATGACGAAACAGGGTTGTCCGTCGCCAAGCAGGCGGCGACCAATTTGAAGCGTGCGCGAGTTCACCAGGTCGTCCAGCCCCCGTCGACGATGAGGTTCGCGCCGGTCATGTAGCTCGACGCATCGGATACTAGAAACAACAACGCACCGCGATACTCGTCGTTGCGTGCCATGCGTCCGAGCGGCGATCGATACACGAAGTTCTCGACAAACGAGTCGTCGTGGTTGTCGAAGACGCCGTGCGGCGTGAGCGCATTGACGCGGATGTTCTTACGGCCCCAGTAGGTCGCCAGATAGCGGGTCAAGCCTAGCACGGCCGTCTTGGTGACCGCGTAGCTGACCGGAGTATTGAAGCTCGCGTCGGCGTAGGGACTCTTGACACCTGCGTAGAGCCGCTGATCGGGCGCCACGACTCCGTACGTCGAGGAGATGTTCACGATCACCCCGCCGGGCGGGTCCTGCCGCAGCATCTGGCGACCAGCCGCCTGGGCGCACAGCAGCATGCCCGTCAGGTTGACGGCCAGTGCCTGATCCCAGACCTCCCGCTTGTAGTCTTCGAACGGCGCGAAGTAGTCCGCCGGCGAAAGCCGCTCGGAGCCGCCGCGCACGGTGAGGGCGGCGTTGTTGACCAGAATGTCGAGCCGTCCAAACCGCTCGACTGCCTTGTCGACCGTGTTGTTGACCGACTGTTCATCTGCGACGTCCTGCAGTGTGCCCATCGCATTGCTCTCGGAGAGCTCCTGGGCGAGGGCCGCCGCGCGCGGGCCGTCGAGGTCCCCAATGACGACCCGCGCGCCCGCCTGCAGCAGCGCCTCGCAGTACCGACGCCCGAGCAGACCCGCCCCGCCCGTCACCAGGGCAACCCGCCCGTCGAGGCGAAAGAGATCTGCGACCTCTTCAGACATACGACGCGCTCGTCCCGGCCCTGGCGTGCGTCGAACGTGCCGTCATCGCCCGAGACTCGTGAGCCACGTCGTGATCGGCGCCCCTGCGTCGTTGAGGTCGATCGCCTGCCCGGCCGCGGCCGCGCGCAAGCCCGCGAGCGCGATGGCCAGAACCGCCGCACCCTGCTCACCGTCGATCAGCGGCCGCTCGATCTCGCCGCGCACGCAGGCCACAAAATGCCGCAGTTCGGCCAGGTACATCTGATTCCGCTCGAACCGGGGGTCGATCTCTTCGACACGCCAGTGACCCACGGCGGGCGCGTAGTGCAGAACGCGTCCCGTATCGTACTCCCAGCGCAGCACGCCTTCCTCGCCGACGATCTCCAGACTGCGGCTGGGTGGCCGGCGCACGAAATCGACGTGTACTGACCCCAGCGCGCCGTGAGGAAACCGCAGCATCAGCTCGGCGACGTCCTCGGTATCGATCTCGAGGGAGCTCGCATGAGCCGTCATGCCCATCACGCGCGACGGGGCCCCGAGCAGCCAGCACAGCGCATCCAGTTCGTGGCTGAACGTCAGCACGGGGCCGCCGCCCAGGTCGCGCCGAGCGCTGTAGCCGCGCCGATAGTCCTCCCCGGGATGCCACCCTGGCAGGTACTCGCCCACCTCAGCCCGCGCTGAGACCAGCGTGCCAATCGCCCGCTGCGTGACGAGGTCTTTCATCCGCGCGAGGCCCGGATGGAATCGCAAGTTGTAGCCCACCATGAGCTGCTGGCGTGCACGCTTCGCCTGGCAGAGGAGCTCGGCCACGCCGTTGAGCTCGTGCCCGAGCGGTTTTTCGACGAACACGTGCGCCCCCGCGTGCAGCGCCTGGCACGCGGTCTCGACGTGCAGGCTGGTGGGGTTGGTCACCAGCACGACATCGGGCTGCTCGTTCAGCGCCGCGTCGAGATCGAAAATCTCCCGCGCCTCCACGCCGAGCGGCTCTACTTGTTCCGATCCGATGCGACGACAGACCAGCAGCGGCCCGAGCCCCAGGGCGGCCCAATTCCGCGCGTGGCGGCGTCCGATCGAGCCCAGGCCGACGACCAGCCCCCGCATCACGCGACACCCGCATTTTGTGACGTCCCCATGACGCTTGCGTGACGCTTTTCGGTCATCGCGTGACGCTCCCCGTGACGTTTCAAAATTAAGCTGAGCTTATGTGGACGGGCGGGCGGGCAGCGGATGCACCGCGGACATGCAGCATGGCGCCGGCGCGTCGATCAAACGGCCGTGGCGCGCCGAGCCAGGACCAGCTCGGCGAGCGCCAGGTCGAGCGGCGTATCGATGTCGATCGAGTCGGCCGGTTCGGTCACCAGCCCCGCGACGTGGGGACCGATCATCACCCGCTGTTCGAGGATGACGGTGCGGCGCGTCACGTCGACGACCCCGTTCTGCCAGTAGATGTCCTCCAGTTCGGCGCGCGGAACATCCGGCCCGCGGCTGAGTCGCATCGGCGTCTTGAGGTAGGGCTCGATGCGGCCGTCGGCCTGGCGGAGCCACATCTTGTGCGGGTGCTGGCGGGCCAGGCAGACCGCCTTGACCGAATCGGCGCCGGTCTCCAGGAGCAGCCGGATCGCGTCATCGACGTGCTGCGGGGTGCGCAGCGGCGACGTCGGCCGCAAGTTGACGACGAGATCGGGTGTCCAGGCCGCCTCGCGGTCCAACCACGCCAGGACGTGCATGAAGACGGGCCAGTCTTCGCTCGCGTCCTGGGCCAGCTCGGCCGGGCGCAAAAACGGCACCTCGGCGCCCGCCGCCCTGGCCGCGTCGGCAATCTCGGGGTCGTCCGTGGTGCACAGCACGCGATCGACCAGGCTCGCTGCGAGCCCCGTCGCGACCGCGTGCGCCACCAGCGGCTTCCCGCCCAGCAGCTGCAGGTTCTTGCGCGGTATCCCCTTCGAACCGCCACGCGCAGGCACCACCGCCAGGACCCGCAGCGACTCGGCCGTCTCCACCGGCCCAGGGTAGAAGATCCGGCCGAAGTCGGAGTTGGGGTGGCGCTAGACTCGCCAGCGTGGTGATGTGGCGGCGGCGGGCGGCGCTCGGCGTGCTCGGCGTCTGGGTGCTGGTGGGTGCGGCGCGGCTGACGCGCCTGGTCGAGCCGCCCGAAGCACCGCCCGGGCAGGAGCTTGGGCCGTTCCTGGAGTTTTTCCGGGCTGCCATCCCCGCTGACGCGGCGTATCTCTACGTGCTGCCGGGTGACTTCGGCGCTGACACCGGCACCGCGCCGCGCTTGCGCTACGAGCTCGCCCCGCGCCGATACGACGACATCCGCGCGTCCGAGCCCGAGTCGACCATCCGCCAGCTCATGCAGGCCACCGGTCTGCGCTTTGTCGTCGTCCCCGACGCCAGTGTGTACGCCGCGACCTCGTGGCTGCGCCAGCCGCGCGAGTGGCTGCGGCGCATCGACTTCGACGCGAATCGGTATCTGCTCGAGATCGTGCCCTGAGCGCCGTGGACTGGCTCGGCCTCGGCGCGTTGTGTCTCGTCGCGGCGGAGTGGCTCCTGCTCGGGTGGCTGAGCGGCGTCGGGTGGCCGTCGTCATCGGCGAGTCCTGGGGGCAGCTTCTGGGCCGCGCGGTGGGCGCTGCGGTTGCTCGTCGGCAGCGTGCTCACGGCCTGCGCGCAGCTCATGCTGGCGGCGGTCGGGCCGGGATTCGCCGCGATCCCGCTGGTCCTGGTTATGGCGGCACTGGGCGCGGTGGCGCTGCGTCTCATCCTGCGTTTCGGGCAGCCCCGCGACGGTTCGAGCGAGGCTCTCACGCCGATGACTCTGCGCGAGCGCTCGGGCTGGCTGGTCCTCGCGCTGGTGCTGCTCGCGGCAACCGCTCGCGCGCTGCTCGTGCCCGAAGCCGGCTGGGACGCCTTCTCGCACTGGGGCCTCCGTGCTCGGGCGTTCGCGCTCGTGGGCACGATCGTCGACGCCCACTCTGAGCACGAGTACTACCCGCCCCTCGTGCCGCTGCTCGAAGCCTGGCTCTACCTGCACCGCGGCGCGGTATCGATCGATCTCGGCAAGACCATCTCGGCGCTCATCGGGAGCGCCTTCGCGGTGTGCCTGGCCTGGCATCTCAGACTCGGCCTGCAGGCGCGGCTGGCCTGGCTGGCGCCCTGGTTCGGCACCGCCATCGTCGTCAGCGCGACCGCCCTTCTGGAAAACTTCTGGACCGGACAGGCTGACCTGGAATTGACCGCGTATTTCACGCTGGCCACCCTCGCGGCACTGCACTGGCAGCGCGCCCCCGGTCTGCCGTGGCTGGTCCAGGTAGCGCTCTTCGGCGCAGCGGCCTCGCTGACCAAATTCGAAGGGTTGCCCAGGGTCGGCGTAGTGGCCGCGGTGCTGCTTGTCGAAGCCTGGCTCACCCGTCGCTGGGCGGCGCACCTGACCGCGGCGGCGGTGCTGATTGTCTCGGCGGGCTTCGCCGCGCTGTCCTGGACCGCGTTCGAGCTCACGCACGGCATCACCCCGAACGGCGAGCACCTCGGCCCGTTTCAACCGCTGGCCATTGGCGGCGTCTTGCTGACCCTCGGAGCGGTGCTGGGCGGGGTGCGGACAGGCGGCGGCGTCCTGACTGCCTGCCTGGCCTGGGCGGTCGCGGGTCGCTGCCTGTTCACCGCTCGGCTGCGACTGATCAGCCTGGTCGTCCTGGGCGAGCTGGCGGCGACGCTGCTGGCCTTCCTGGTGAGCAGCACTTCGCCCGAAATCGAAGTGCGCACCTCCGCCACGCGCTTGTTCGAACAGTTCTTGCCACTGGCATTGTTCGCGGGCGCAGTCGGGCTCAGCAAAGTCCACCTATAATCGGCGCCTGGCGATGAGGATTCTGCTCGCCGCGAAGACCATGGGCGTGGGCGGGCTGGAGCGCATCGTGGTCGCGCTTGCCCGTGAGCTCCAG
>DATGER010000056.1:0-39619 GCA_035309865.1 Chloroflexota bacterium | reverse complement strand
CGTGGGGTGAACGCCCCCGAGCAGTGGCGTCGCACTGGCTGGCCGATGGCGAACCGCACTGCGGCCAGCGTGTCCACGTCAGTGGCGGGTGCCGTTTTGACGGCACGCATCGCGCGCTTGGTGCCACACCGGGACGCGGCTGTCTGCTCTGGCGCGTGGTGGCCGCGTGGCGCGGTACCACGAGGACGCGCCCCCGGCGGCGTGTTGCTCGATCAGGCACCAGGCCGCCGCGGCCGCCAATTGATCGACGGAACAGCCGACGACGGCGACCTCGAGCAGGTGGAGGGCCTTGAGCAGCGCAGGCACCGCGGCTGACAGGGCCGCAAATGGCCAGGGATCGGCGACCGGCCGCCTGATCACGCTCTGGCCGAGCTGCTGCAGTTTTACGAATTTACGGCAATACGCAGGTCAACGCGGCTTCCCCGAAGTCAAGCGACTGTGGTGCCGCTCGGCGGGCACAATGGTGCCGGGGCAAAGTGGTGGAGCAAGCCATGCGGATTGGTCTCTTCTCTGACGTGCACAGCAATCTTGCCGGGCTCCTGGCGGTGGCCAATGAGCTCGAACGTGAGGGGCGAATGGACCACGTCGTCGTTGCCGGCGATCATCTGTGGGGCGGGCCTCGGCCGCGCGAGGTGTGGCGACTGCTCAACCGGAGCGGTTGGACCCTGGTGCTGGGCAACGCTGACGAAATCCTCGTCGCCCAGAACGTCGATCGTGACTTTCCGCCCGGAAGTCGCTATCGCTCGGCGGCGATCCGGCAGCGCGACTGGCTTCGCAGCCAGCTCGATCCGTCAGACCTGAACGCCCTGGCGGAGTTGCCGACGCAACACCGGATTGCGACGCCTGCTGGTGACCTGCTGGTCGTGCACTCGAGCCCACGCAGTACGATCGATCGATGCGGAGGTCCGCACAACTCCAGCAAGGACGTGGACACCGCGTACAGCGGCACCGGTGCCTCCGCTATCGCTTTCGGGCACTGGCACGGCGGTTTCGTACGGCAGACACCGTTCGCGCTCTTGCTGAACGTAGCCAGCGTCGGCCTGCCGATGGATGGTCGCCCGCTCGCCGCGTACACCATCCTGACCGGTACGCGCGGCGGGTGGATCGTCGAGCAGCGACGGGTGGCGTACGATCCCGAGGAAGAACGGTGGGCAGCGCGTTCAGCTGGTTTACCCGAATGGGTGCCTGACTCCGCCCATTAGCAAGCGTGGGCGGGTCCTGTTCTTGCCCGGCTCCGTGCGGACTGTCGCTGATCGATGGTCTCCGTGCTGTGCGCGGCGCCGGCCTCGGCGTGCAGGCCCAAACTTGACCGCGTAGCTCGCCTTCGCCTGGATATCTCGAACATGCGGAAGATACCGCGCTGGAAAACGAACTCAGCCATTCGCCGCCACGCCAGGCTCCAGTCGCGCTCGAGATAGCGGACACCACGCGGCAATATCGCCGGAGTGGCCATGCGAACACGAAAAGGCGGCCAGGCGAACGCGAACAATCGGCGGTAACGCTCGTGTTTCCCTTCCGTTGTTGCAGGCATGCGCCTGGCGCTGCTCTCAGACTTGCACGGCAATCCGACCGCGCTTGAGGCCGTGCTCGCGGACGTCGAGCAATGTGGCGGTGCGGATGCGTATCTGGTGCTCGGCGACATGGTCGCCATCGGGCACGATCCGATTGCCGTTCTGGAGCGACTCGTGGCGCTACCAGGCGTACGCTTTATCCAGGGCAACACGGATCGCTACGTGGTCACCGGGCAGAGGCCGTATCCTTCGTTCGCGGACGTGGAGTCCGATCCGCGCCTGATCCCGCGGTTGGTCGAAGTCGCGCACAGTTTCGCCTGGACACAGGGTATAGTCACCGCCGCCGGCTGGTTCGACTGGTTGTCAGCGCTGCCCCTCGAGGAGCGCATGCTGTTACCGGACGGAACCCGTCTCCTTGCCGTCCACGTGGCGCCGGGCCAAGACGATGGATCGGGCATTCATCCGGGGCTCTCGGACGACGAACTGAACGCACTGCTCGCCGAAGCGTTGGCCGATCTCGTGTGCGTCGGCCATACGCACTGGCCCATCGACCGGACTGTGGCCGGCGTGCGCGTGATCAACACCGGCAGCGTGAGCAATCCTCTCTCGCTCGACTTGCGTGCCAGCTATGCGCTCATCGACGCGACCGAAGCGGGCTACCGCGTCGAGCATCGCCGACTGGCGTACGACGTGGAAGCAGTGATCCAGGCGGTCGAGCGGAGTCGCCATCCGTCTGGCAGCTTCATCATCAGCCACTTCCGCGGCGAACGCCGCCCATGGTGGGCCAACGGCACCGGCTGAGCGGATCTATGAGCACACGTCGCCAAGCCCCCCAAGATCAGTCAGTCGTGTCCAAGCCAAATGATCTGAAGCTCTCGAAGCTCGGCTCAGTCCGCGAGTCCGGCAGTCTGAATGCGCGTAGACGTGTCGTCCCTGCTATGGGTTCGTGTTTCCAGCCGGTATTGACCTCGAAGTAGCTGACCGCGGTGGCCACCGAGGGGTAGTTGCAATCATCCAAGATCATCAACCCGCCCGGGCGCACGAGTTCGCGCAGGAAGAACAAGTCGACAAACACGTTGCGAAAGATGTGGCTGCCATCCACAAACGCTGCGTCGGCGACAAGGCCATCACCCAGGAGGCGGGCAAGCGCGATCTGGGATCGTTCCTCAACGAGCGAACAGAGGTCGGTCAGTCCCGCTCGGACGATTGCGTCCCATCCCGAACCATGGAAGTGATGCTGGTAGGCGTCGATGATCACGTGGCGAGCTTGGCGCGATCCGACGGCGAGCAGTGCTTCAGCGATGGCGAGCGCAGAACTGCCGTAGGCAAGGCCGATCTCGATCACCATGCCTGGTCTCTCGGCCAGGAGTAGGTCGCGCAGGACATCGCAGTCGGAACTGGGGACCGATACGCGTTCAAAGTCGCCGGCGGAACGGAGATGGGCTGGACCATCCGCCGCCAACCTGCGGCGCGTTGCCCGGACAGCGGCCAGTACATCTTGGACATTCGTCACTCGCCGATTATTGCTCAGCATCTGGCCGCCAACGCCAATGTGGTCACCAGGAGCGCCGGGTGCTACTCGGATCGATCGCGCTCGAGTTGCCACGGCCCATGCCTTCCGGCTTGCACGGTAGTAGCGCCCTTTTCAACAACCTTCCACCTCAAGTAAACAGTTCGCGCAAGTTGAAGGCCTACAGAGGCGGCGATGGGAGATCGTCGGTGAGGATTTCGGTTAAGGCCGACGGCACGGCCGGTGAGGACTCTCGACCACCCCGCCGTGAATCACGACGCCGACCGGGTAGGTGGCGGTCGCATACCTGGTGAGGACGCCAAGGCTACGCTGGCGGACTGCCGACATCGGCTCCAGGTGCCGCGGTCGGGCGCGGCGAGCGGCGCGCTGATTTCGACCTCGGTGAGGTAGCTGACCAGGGTGCGCTCGAAGCACTTGGGTGGGATGGCCAGGACCCTCTGAATGATCGCCGCGTCGTCTGGGCGGTGCAGTGCGGCGTGGCGAAAGATCGAGTGCACCGCGGCCAGCCGGACGTTGCGCGTGCGCACGCTGGTGTGGCGGTCCGCTTCCAGGTGGTTGAGGAACGCCCGGGTTGGCTGCCTTGTATTCCAGCCACAGCAGTTGGAGCGTGACGTGCTTGCGCTTTCGCTCGCGGTGGACCTCCAGCCAGTCAGGTTCTGGCCGATCTGGCGGTAGCTGAGGCCCCGCGCGGCCAGGCGCAACACCTCGGTGATCTGACGCATGGATAATCCCTTTTGCGGCACGTCGGCCTCTCTCGCTGAAGCTGGACACTCCAACGAGGAGGCTACGTGCCGTCACCCGGCCTCCCACGACCGCGCCAAGATCGACCCGCGGCTCTTTCCCGGGCAAGCCTGGTTCAGCTGCCTGGGGTGTTCGGCATCAACCGAAATAGCCGTTCGATTTCGCCTGTCCTACACAGTTGTTCAATGACCTGGACGACCGCTCGATGTGCTGGGGTAAAGTGGTCTACACGGCCGCGAACACGGCACACACAATCTTCTAATGTCGTCGCCCGTCCGGGATTGCCGCTCGTCGACTACGATGGCGACGTGCATCCGCCAAACCGGTCCATGTCATCGTTGTGGGTGCCCCGCCGCGCGCTGCTGCGCAAGCTTGCCGTGGCCAGCATCGCCACGTTGCTCGTACCGTCGGCTGGCTCGCTGTGGCTCGCCGGGCGTGCCCGCGCGCAGGCCAGCGACAACGGCCCGACTCTCGAGGACCCGGGCCGCCTCATGCGGTCCAGCGTGCACAAGATCGCAGGGGGCGGGTTCCAGCCCGGCGAGATCGTGCGCTTGTCACTCAACAGTGATGACACACCGCTGGGTCATACGGTGGCAGGCCCCGATGGGTCATTCAAGACGAGCGTGACGATACCCGAAGATGCGAAGGTCGGTACCAATAGCGTCATCGCAACGGGTGCAGACAGCGGTGCGCGGACGCAGGTGAGCGTGCCAGTGGTGATCCCGCCGCTGATCATCGAGGGCTCGCAGACCGTTTCGCTGGCCACGCCAGGCAACCACCTGGTGACCATCCCTACCGGCGCAACCTCGGTCAAAATCACCGCGTACGGCGCGCAGGGCGGTGAGGGCGGCTGGCCCGGTGGTGCTGGGGGGTTGGGCGCGATCATCGAAGGCACGCTCAAGCTGACCGCGTCAGACACCGACATGACCGCGGTCGTCGGTGGAGCCGGGCACAATGGCGCCAAAGCGGACGGGACGTGTATTGCGGTCGGCAATTCCGCCGCCGGTGGTGGTGGGGGTGGCTCGTTCGTCTGGCTCGGGACCAGCGATCCGCCCGACGAGACCTCCAAGTTACTCATTGTGGCCGGTGGCGGCGGAGGCGGAGGCGGCGGTCAGGCCCAATGGCAGTGGGCCCCTTACGGCGCGTACTGCGGCACTATCATCACCGGTGGCCGTCATGGGAACGTCGGGCGCACCAGCCGCGCTGGTGGCGCCGGTGACGGCGCCGGCTCAGGTGCAGGTGGTAGCGGCTCGGGCGCTGGCGCGGGCGGCGAAGGAGGCACCGACGACTGGGGCGGTGGCGGCGGCGGCGGGTGGGCGATCGGAGGTGGAGACGGCGGCAACGGCGCCCGCGGCGGTGCTGCCGGCGGTGGTGATGGCGGCGACAGTGACGGACAGGGCGCTGGCGGCGGCGGGACCGGCGGAGGAGGCGGCGGCGCCGGTGGCGGTGGCGGAGGCGGCGGTTACGGCGGCGGTGGTGGCGGCACTGGCAACTTCACCAAAACGGCGGGTGCCGGTGGTGGTGGCGGCGGCGGTTCGTACAACGATTCGCCGGCGGCGACCCGCGCTGAGACGCCGGGCGGCCACAGCGGCCACGGCCAGGTGACGCTGGTCTTCTACGCCTGACGCCAAAGCTTGGTCCGTGCGGGATCCGAACCCGCGATGCTCCACCTTGAGAACGTGATTTTCGATCTGCCACGCGGGGCCGCCGGGTCAACCAGGCGCAGTGCTGCGAGCGGCACTTGGGTCTCAGTGACACAGTCCGGCCTGATCCCTGGCGGACTCGGCCGCCAAGACCGGTGGCACGACGCAACTCGCCCAGCAGGGCCTGGCGCTCAGCTCCGATCCGTTCGCTGGTCTGGAGGTCGCCGGTCCGGTCGGGCACTATCAAGCTGGGCCGTGAGCGATTCAAGCCGGTGTCGATATGCGTCAATTGCAGCTGCGTCGAGAACGGCCGCGGGACCCTCCTGCCAAATCACGTCCTTGGCCTGAGCTACCGAGGCTTCGGCCTGCGAGGTTCCAGCACCGAACACGGCATTGCCACCGACGGGATGGCCGGAGACAAATCAACCCGCGGCCTGGCTCCGAGGCGACGCCCAGTTCGGCACCGCGAAGTTAAACACCGAGCCGACTCCCCGCGCGAGCTTCTTGTTATTGCCTTGGCGATCCCATACCTCGGCAAACAGCGGTCGGACGCAGTCCAAACGAAGCTTGAACCGCAAGCGCCTACCCGTTCTCAAGTCATGTGCGCGAAGCTCTGTACGATCCGGTGCATGGCAAGTGAAGTCATGGACGACGAAGGGACGAGATATATCTGGCCGTGGGGTCGCGGAGCCGAGCGGCACGTACGAACTCCGCGCAGCCCCCTTCCCAGTTGGCCTCGTCCAGGACTTCGACCGGCTGGAGACCCAGCGCCGGCCACTGCTCGTCCACGGCAAAGCCCATTGCAATCGCCGTCTCGAAGGCACGCGCGACCGTACTGGTGATGACCACGTCGTACGGCCCATCGACACTCCGACCCGCCGCGCCAGATCGGTGCAGACTGAGACAGGTGATCGCCCGGTCTGCTGTCCCCAGCAAGGATTTCTACACGCTCGTAGTCGTTGTTTGGGACAACTGGAGGACATCCGGGAATGGTCGTCGGGGAAACGATCGGTTGTGTCCCATTGCCCGACTGCGCCCCGTACGGGTCCGATAAACCACGGTTCACACAAGAGTTAACACGACTCCTACAGCTTTAACAGTAACCGACAACATCTGCATGCGCGCAATCCAGACCAATATGAATTTTCTGCACTCTAACTACACATCACCCGCGTTACTTTAGCCGACCATTCACCTTGAGGGATACGTAAATTGTTCGTCTTCAATCGAAGTATTCTAAGGTGCCGGACGATGGTGATTAGGCAGTAGTTGCACAAGTTGAGAAGCGCACTAGTAACTTGGTGTATCTAGTAGAGGATTGCCACGAAGGAAAGTTGTTGTGGGCTTGCGCGACAGTTCCGACATGTATTAGCAGTTTACACTGCTATTCACTAACTTAAGCGTGTGAGCAGTTTTACTCACTTCAAATACACGAATGCTCCGCTTTGTGAATCCTTTATCTATTCCGAAAAAGTAGTCGGACGATCCACCGTAAAGTGCGGCTGCGTCGCTGTCGAGATTTATGTTATCTTGAGGGCGATATACCTGCCCACTATCATCTTGTAGCTGCAGCGCTGTGAACACCTCACCGCCGCCGTACCAGCTAAGTTGTTTCGGCCCCTGATTGGCGGCGTCAAAGAGTAGGGCTACAAACATGTCAGCTTGGGGTGATTGGGAGTCCGAGATCTTGCTCGCCCAGGCTGCGCTTACAACTGTGATCTTGACGTTCGCGAGGCCGACATCACTGTTGCGGCAGTAGGTCGCCGTCTGCCCAGCCATTCCAACAGTGGGGTCCACGGCCGGCGCGGGCACAGGCGTCGGTGCCGCAGCTGCAACAGGCGGAGCTGCCGCCGGGGCTGGAGCCGCGGCCTGCGGTGCAGGTGCTTGAACCACAAGCAGTTGGTCCGGCAGCGTGCCGTCAATCTCACCCGTCGGATTCAGTGCCGCGGCGTCCGAGTCGCTGAGCTGGTCCGGCACCAAGGTCCAGGACGTGCTGCCCTGGAGCACATAGAGCGTGCCGTCGCTGGCCTGGACCACGCGCACCGGGACTTGCTGGGCCATAGCCGTGGCAGCCAGGCTGCCGATAAGTGCCAGCCCGCAAACGATGTTCAGCGCCCGAAGAAACACATGCATGGTCAGAGACCTACCTTTCACACCAGAAATCCCAAGTCAGGAGAAAAGTGACCTGCGACAACCTCCCCGATGTCGCCAGGCCGAACGCCGCCGCGGACAATACGGCTGCTGTCCGCCGCGCGTCAATCGTTGAGCGGTTCATTCCAGTCGCGGCTCGCTTTCGCCTGGTGACGGGCCCAACAGTAGAGCCTGTCGTATCGTGGCGAAACGGGGGCGCTGGTACGAACGGCGGTATTTGCCGTCGGCGGCCGATCAGCCGTGGCTGAGTATTTCGGCGATCGACTCCTCCGGGCGGGCGGTGCCCTCGGCCCACGCCGCTGACCAGACAACTTGATCAACACCGCGGCGGGCGGCCGCGATCAACGCCCAATCTCCAAGCGGGGTTGGCGCGATCTCGGCGACTTGACCGCCTTCACGCTGCTGTGTGTGCGCGAGATCGACTGCTACATCGGTGTCGCGGTCCTCGAGCGAGTCGGCACGTTGGTCGACGGCATCCGCAGCTTCATCGTTCGACCGAAAGGGAATGGCTACCGGGCGATCCACGTTCGGCTGCGACGATGCACCGCGGTCGTCCCTTCCCGCCACACGAGCCGCGCGATGTGCGCCGCACGACCCTCGTGGGCGAAGGACCGACCGCGGCTCAGGTCGCGTGAGGTCCCCGCTGTTTTACCCTGTGTCGGATGCCGACCGAAGCTGAGGAGCGCTACGCGCGCAACCTCAAGGTGATCGAGGAGTTCCGCCGGACCGGCGGGCAGACCGGGGGCAGCGGGCGGACGCTGCTGCTGACTACCACCGGCGCCAGGAGCGGCAGGGAACGCACCGTCCCGCTGGCCTATCTGCCCGATGGCGATCGACTGCTGATCTTTGGCTCCCGCGCCGGCTCGGACAAGCAGCCCGACTGGTACTGGAATCTACGCAAGAACTCCGTGGTCACCGTCGAGGTCGGGGCCGAGACGTATCAGGCCAGGGCCACACCGGTGGAAGGCGAGGAGCGGGATCGCCTGTTCGCCAAACAGAAGGCGGCGATGCCGATCTTCGCCGAATATGAGACTCGCACGCAGCGGATTATCCCGGTGATCGCGCTCGAACGGACCACCTGATCCGTCAGGACCGGGGAAGAGCCTTTGAGGCGTGGTAGCGGGCCAGATATTTGCGGATGCGTTCGACGCTGATCTTGGCCCACTCCATCCCCGTGTACACATTGTTGGGCGGAATCTGGGCCTCGACGCTGATGTCGATGTCGTCCGGTAGCGCCGCCAGGTAGTCGTACAGCGGCACAAAGCCCTCGCCGGGCAGGACACCGCCACTGCCCTCGAGCGCGGAGTCATTCAGTTGCACGTAGGGGATGAGCAACTGGTCGTGGCCAATGGGCGCGAGCGAGTCGAACCCCTTCTCGTCGCGGAACTGCTGGCGCGGGTCAAGGCACATGCCCACATACCTGGGTTTGCAATCCGCGACGAACTTCAGACAGGTGGGCATCGGCGTGAGCGCCGTGGCGAAGGCCTCGATCGCGGCCTTCATGCCGAGCGGCTCGATGATGTCGATCAGCTTGCCCATCGTGTCGACCATGCGGCTCCAGTCGGGGTCGTCCCCGATGATCAGCGCGTACTTGCAGCCGATCTCCCCACCGAACTCGAGCGCCGGCTGGAGGATGTCCCAATCCATTTCCGGCTGAAGATAGAAACTGTAGAGGTCGTACACCTCGAGGCCCGAATCCTTGAGGGCGCTTTTGACGTCGCGCTCCAGGTCGCGGTTGCCGACGATCGGGTTGAAGTTGTACGACCGTCCTGGCGACCGATTGGTGCGAATCCCGATGCCCTCGTACCCGGCCCGCCGGGTGGCCTCGATGTACGCCAGCGGCTCCGTCTTCCCCAGGTTCTGTGGGGAATTGATCAGCTTGTGCATGCTGTTCGCACCGTACCATGACCGGTCTCGAAGGAGTGGCACGGATGGCGAAGAAGGGACGTGCGATCTACCTGGTATATACCGACCTCGCAGACGACCAGCACGACGACGAGTTCAACACCTGGTACGACACCCGGCACCTGCCGCAATTGATGGCGATTCCGGGCATTCTGGACGCGGCACGGTACGCCGCCGTGAAGGGCGGCCCGAAGTACCTGGCCGTCTACGAGCTCGAGAGCGCCGAGGTCATCCGATCAGACGCGTTTGTGAACCGGCCGAGGACGCCTGAGGACGAGCGGATGTCGCCGAGGGTCATCGGCAAGAACTTCACGCGCATCCTCGGCGAGCAGATCTTCCCAGACGGACTGGAGTACGCCGACCGCGGGATGGCGGCGGTGCTCCAGATCGGTCGAATGTCCGTGCCCGAAGCGGTCGATGCCGCGTGGAACGGCTGGTACAACGGCGAGTACATCCCGGGCTATCGGACCGTCCCCGGCGTGATCTACGCGCGGCGATACCGTGTGCTCGAAGGCGAGGTCCGGTACACCACCGTCTACGAGTTCGAGAACGAAGCAGTGCCCGAAAGTGTGGCCTGGAACCACCAGCGCGAGCACTCCTCGCCAAGGTCCGGCGCAATGCGCGACGCCATGACGATGGCGATGGGGTCGCCCGGCGTCTACAAGCGGATCTGAGCCGCGCGTTGCGCATTGGCAAATGAAGGAGTTCCTGCAGGTATGAAGGTATCCGACGCGCTGGCGAGCGCCTTCGTGAAGGAGGGCGTGACCACCGTTTTCGGTCTGATGGGCAACGGCAACATGTACTGGTGGTACGCCCTCGACCAGCACCCCGACGTCGCGATCCACGAGACGCGCCACGAGGGCACCGCGTTGACCATGGCGGAGGGGTGGGCGCGCGCGACGGGCCAGCCGGGCATCTGCACCGTTACCCAGGGCCCCGGCCTGACCCAGCTCGCCACCGCGCTCATCGTCGCCGCCCGCGCAAAGGTGCCGATGGTCGTCTTCGCCGGCGACACCGCGCTCAACGACCCGGACGGCGTGCAACAACTCGACCAGGCCAGGTTCGCCGCCGCGGCCGAGGCCGGCTTCGTACCCATCTGGAAGGCGAGCGAGGCCGAAGACGCCGTCCGGACCGCATTCTACCGAGCTCGCGTCGAAGCCCGCCCGATCGTGCTCAACGCGCCGATTGACGTCCAGGCCGAGGCCTACGCCGGTGACCTCGACGAGTACCAGCCATCGTCCGCGTTGCTGCCCGGCCGCCAGCGTGTCCAGCCCGACGCTGACCTGCTGCAAGTGGCGGCCAGCGTTATCGCCGCGAGCAAGAAGCCCGTCATCGTAGCTGGCCAGGGCGCGGCTGCCGCCGGCGCCGGCGATGCGATCATGCAGCTGGCGAATCGGATTGGGGCGCTGCTGTCGACGACCCTGCCGATGAAAGGCTGGCTGGGCGAATCCGAGTATCACGTCGGCGTGTCCGGGCTGTACGCCACCAGGACCGCGATCGAGTTGTTCGCGGACGCGGACGTGGTGATCGCCATCGGCGCGAGCCTGAACCACTACACGACCGAACACGGCTACATCTTCCCGAACGCTCGCTACGTCCAGATCGACCTGAAGCCCTCCATCGTGATGGGCCACGGCAAGCGCGCCGACCACTACCTCCAGGGCGACGCGAAGCTCACCGTCGAGATGCTGGATCGGCAACTGGCCGAGCAGGGGGTCTCGAGCACCGGTTTCCGCACCGCTGAGACCCGCGCCATGCTCGCCGAGTACGATCCGGACCCGCGCGAGTTCGAGCTGGATCCGGGTACCGTCGATCCGCGCCGAGTCGCCGCGATCCTCGACGACCTTCTGCCATCGGACGTCGGCGTCGTACACGGGACCGGCCACTGCTCCGGCATCACGGCCATCTTCATGCGCAAGCCCCGCAAGCTGACCTGGACCGTCAACACCTTCGGGTGCATCGGCCAGGCCCTCCCAACCGCAATCGGCGCGGCCGTGGCGCTCAACGGGGCACCGCTGGCCGTCGTCGACGGCGACGCCAGCACACTGATGCACCTGTCGGAGCTGGAGACGGCCGCGCGGCTGGGCGTCAAGCTGCTGGTCGCCGTGTTCAACGACGAGGCGCTCGGAGCCGAGTACCAGAAGTTCGTGTCCAAGAAGATGGAGGCCCGGTCCGCGGTGATCCCGACGCCGGACCTCGGCGCCGTGGCGCGGGCGTACGGCTGCCGCGGCCAGCAGGCGCGCACGTTGGACGAGGTCAGAGCCGGCGTGGACGAGTTCATGGCCGGCGATGGGCCGATGCTAATGGACATCCGCGTCTCGCGCAGCGTCATCAGCGTGCCGTACAGCCGGCTCTGGTTCGGCGTGGACGTCTAAACGCCGCGCCTCCTCCAACAATTGAAGATAAGCCGACCCGACTGGTGCCGCCCACCGACGTCCTTACGAGACTGCTTGCGAGGCTGGATTTGACGTGACGACGGTCGGCCAACAGACTGGCGCTATGACGTTCCCGAACGGCGTCGAAGTTGAACGGAAGTAGCCCACACAGGTCGTCGCGCGCCGCCGGCCTGGCCGAAAAGCTGCGCGCAGCCAGCGAGGCGCTGATCGCCATCGTTGAACGAATCGAGCCCGAGCGATGGGTCAACGTCCCCGGACCGGGCGTGTGGTCGCCCAGCAAAGACGCCGAGCATGTGGCCGACGGTGCCGCCTACCACCAATGGATCGTGCGCCACACCCTCGGCCAGAAGGTACCGGCGCGACCTGGCATCGAGCGCAAACCGGTGACCGCGCGGCATTCACAGCGCGAGGTGGTGGACCTGCTTCGGCAGCGGACCGAGGAAGGTGCGAACCTGGTGGGAGGCCTGTCGGATGAGCAACTGGACCTGCTGCCCCGACCACCCCGAGCGCGGCTGCGCACATTGGCCCAGATGATCGAAAGCGTGCTGATCGGCCACTACGACACGCATCGCAAGGCGATCGAGTCCAAGCTGCACGCCCCGCGGTCCAGCTCCACGCTGGACTCTGACAGCATCGCCGCCGGCCAGCGCCGGCAGCTGAACAACTGAAACCGGGTCGTCGACCCGAGCGACGAAACGCGCCGAACTGCAACGCCAGCTCTGTACGCGGAACGTCGACCCGGCGACTCATGCGCGCCTGCAACCGCGTTCCTCACCGGATAAGACGTCAGCGCGACGCCAGACTTGTGTAGATTCCCTGGAGGAACATGCGCGGCACGCTGGCGCTGGCGCTGCTGTGCAGCGTGCAGTTTATCCTCGTTCTGGACCTGACCCTGGTGAACGTCGCGCTGCCGTCGATCCAACAGGCCGTCGGCAGCTCGCGGGAGGATCTCCAGTGGGTGGTGAGCGCCTATGCGCTGTCCTTCGGCGGGTTTCTGATGCTAGCGGGACGGGCGGCGGACCTCTACGGCCGTCGCCGGTTTTTCATGCTCGGTCTCGCGCTGTTTGCCAGCGCGTCGTTGGCGGGCGGACTGTCGCACACCACGGTGTTATTGATCGCCGCACGGTTGGTGCAGGGTCTCGGCGCGGCGCTGGTCTCGCCCGCGGCGCTGTCGCTGCTGACCACGACGTTCCGCGAAGGCGCCGAGCGCAACCGTGCACTGGCCGCCTGGACCGCCGTGGCGTCCGCCGGCGGCGCCGTCGGGCTACTCCTCAGTGGCTTCATCACCGAGTTTCTGGGGTGGTCGTGGGTGTTCTTCCTGAATGTCCCGATCGCGGTGGTGGCGATCTCGCTCAGCCCGGTCCTGTTGCCCGAAAGCCAGGCGCCGAGCCCTGAACGCCGGCTCGACGTCGCGGGCGCCGTGGCCGTCACAATCGCCTCGTTGCTGCTGGTGTTTGGGCTGAGCCAGGCCGCGACCGCGGGGCTAGCGTCGGCGCAGACACTGGTGCCGATACTCGGTGCGCTGCTGGCACTCGCGACCTTTCTGGCCATCGAGCAGCGCACGGCCTCGCCGGTGTTACCGCTGGGCATCCTGCGTCGCCGTACGCTGGCCGGCGCGAACATCGTCGTGCTTCTGCTGCTGGCGGTGGTCGCGGGACAGGGTTTCTTTGCGAGCTTCTATCTGCAGCAAGTCCTGGGTTACTCGGCGGTCGCGACCGGGTTGGCCTTTCTGCCCATCGGGCTGGTGATCATGCTGTTGTCCACCCAGAGCGCGCGGCTGGCGTACCGGTTTGGCACGCGCCGCATGTTGATCGCCGGCATGACAGCGGTCACCTTGGCCATGCTGTACTTCGTTCGGCTGCCGCCGCACGCAATGTACCTGGCCGATTTGCTGCCTGGCTTTATCGCCCTCGCGATCGGCATGGGCCTCGGTTTCTTCAGCGTCACCGTCGCCGCGACCAATGGCGTTGCGAACGATCAGCAGGGCGTGGCGTCGGGGCTGATCAACACGTCCGGCCAGATCGGCAGCGCGCTCGGGTTGGCGGTGCTGATCTCAGTTGGCGCGAGCGCCGCGACACTCGCGACTTCAAGCGGTGAGGCAGATCCGTCAGTGGTGTGGCTGGTAGCGTTCCGCGCGGCGCACGCGTTTGGGGCGGGGCTGGCCGCGATCGCGCTCCTCGTCGCCGTGCTGGCGGTGCGTCCCGAGCTCAGCTCCGACCAGGGAGGTCCAGCCTTCAAGTGATTCCAGTCAGCACCAGTGGCGGGTCCGACTGCCGACCTGCGCTCAGGGCTTATCAGACTGACCGCGTATTGGACGAGAATGGCTCATCACCATCGATACCAATACTTACGATCCGCCTCGGACGGATGCGGAAGATGTGTGGATCGAAGCCCGGCCCGATGGCCTCACCGCCAGTCGGCAGAAGGTCTGCTTGACCGCGGATCTCGATCATCCGCGGCCGCCAGGGATCGACGGTCTCCAGATCATCGATCACGATGGCAATGCGCGGGTTTCGCTGAATGTCGCGGTACTTTTTGCGCCCAACAAAGCCGTGGCCGCCGACGTCGATGGTGTCCTCGTCCGGGTTGTATCGAAACGACACGGGCACGACGTGCGGCTGGCCACCCGGCCCACTGGTAGCCACACGGGCGAGCCGCTGACTCTGCAAGTAAGTGATCTCGGCGGGCGTAAAGACGCTCATGTCGGCTCTCCTGTTCAGGGATTCTCTGGACGAGCATAACGATCCCGTCCTCGCCTTCGACAAGCCAACGCGGTCAATCGTCGGAGCGCAGTCGCCTGCTCCTGGATGCTCGCTGGGGGTACCCCTTGTCTGTCGGTGGCATGACTTGCCTCAGGCAGCCTCCCCCACGTCTTTTGGTCAGTCCGCGCGTGATTTGAGGCTCAGCGTCGGTCCCGGGCCGAGCAAAGGTTAGTTCCCGGAAGTCGAATGCTCTGCGTTCTTTGTTTCAACTCCGCCAACACCATGCCGCGCTCGTGGAGCGACTAGCGTGTCTCAAATTGTCACGTGAGTGGCTCGTGAGCCCTGACGCGGGCTGACCTTGGCTGGTCTGTTCCATCAAAGGTACGCTTGCGTGATGCGACCCCTGCGGTATTCCATCAACGTCACCTTGGACGGGTGCTGCGATCATCGTGCCGCGTTCGCGGACGAAGACTTGCATCGTCACGCGGTCGAGAACCTCGACCGGGCCGATGCCCTGCTCTTTGGCCGCGTGACTTACGAAATGATGGAGGCCGCGTGGCGGCTGCCGGGGCAGGCGAGAGCAATGCCTGAATGGATGGAACCGTTCGGCCGGACGATCGACGCGGCGAAGAAGTACGTCGTGTCGAGCACCCTGGACCGGGTCGATTGGAACGCGGAGCTCGTGCGTGGAGATCTGGGGCAGGCGGTTCAGCAACTCAAGCAGGAGTCGGGTAAGGGACTGTTGGTGGGAGGCGTGAAGCTCCCGCAGGCGTTGGCGGAGCTGGGACTGATCGATGAGTACGAGTTCGTCGTGCAGCCCACGGTCGTGGGCCACGGGCCCACGTTGTTCGCGGGGCTATCGAAGCGAATCGACTTGAGGCTCGTGAGCCGGGTGGAGTTCGGCTCCGGGGCGGTGGCGATGCGGTACGAGCCAAAAAGGTAGCCGACGGGCTTGTGAGAAGCTCGTCGGAAGGGCGAAGTTCTCGGCCTCTGGAGCTTTCGCTGACCGCCTCCCGCTCGACGGCTAGCTTCGGCCGAATCGGGCACACAACGACGTATGTACGATAGGTAGCACCAGCAGAGCGAGCGGGTGGCCGGGGATTCCGGGCACCCGCTCCTGGCATCCAGGGCCAGACACAAGCTCACTGGTCTGCGCAGAAGTCGAAGTCGTCGTCGAAGGAAGAGGCGCCGCCGCCGGAGGCTTCGATAATGATCTCGACTCCACCCACGGCGAGCTGCAGATCCGCGTCGGTCAGCTCCTCGCCTACTGCTGGCAGGTCATCGATCCGAAGCTTCGGGTGTGGCACCCTAGCTGGCTGATGAATCTGTGGTGGCAGCGCGGCGTGGTGTACCAGGTCTATCCACGATCGTTCGCGGACGGCAACGGCGATGGCACGGGCGACTTGCCTGGCCTGTTGAGTCGGCTGGACTATCTCGCCGAGCTCGGTGTTGACGGTATGTGGATCTCGCCCATTTTTCCCTCGCCGATGGCCGATTTCGGCTACGACGTTGCGGATTACACCAGTGTTGATCCGCTGTTCGGCTCGCTGGCAGACCTGGACCGGCTGGTGCAGGCGGCGCACCAGCGATCGATGCGCGTCCTGCTGGACTATGTGCCGAATCACACGTCGGACCAGCATCCCTGGTTTGTGGATTCGCGTCACTCCCGTGACTCCGAAAAGCGCGACTGGTACATCTGGCGCGATCCTCAACCCGACGGTTCGCCGCCTACCAACTGGCTGAGTGTGTTCGGCGGCAGCGCATGGGAGCTCGACCCCGCAACGGGCCAGTACTACTACCACGCGTACCTCAAACAACAGCCCGACCTGAACTGGCGTCACCCGGGTGTGCGGTCGAGCATGCTCGACGTGCTGAAGTTCTGGTTCGACCGCGGCATCGATGGTTTCCGCATCGACGCGCTGCGCCAGCTCATCAAGGACGACCAGTTCCGCGACAATCCACCCGATCCGAGGTGGTCGCCGGAGCAGTCGCCGTACGACTCGCTGGTGCCGTTGTACACGACCGACCGACCGGAGATTCTCGACATCGTCGGCGAGTTCCGCGCGCTGGCCGACAGGTACCCCGAGCGGGTGCTGATTGGTGAGCTGTATCTGCCCATCGAACGCCTGGTGAGTTACTACGGTGTCGACGGGCGCGGACTCCATCTGCCGTTCAATTTCCACCTGATCCAGACGCCCTGGCGGGCGGAGGCGGTTGGCGCGCTGGTCGAGACCTACGAAGCCGCCTTGCCCGCCGGAGCCTGGCCAAACTGGGTGCTGGGCAACCACGACCGCCCGCGCATCGCCAGTCGAATCGGAGCCGCGCAGGCGCGCGTCGCGGCCATGCTGCTGCTGACGCTGCGCGGCACGCCGACCCTGTACCAGGGCGACGAACTGGGTATGCACAACGTGCCGATTCCGCCGGACGCGGTGCAAGATCCGGTCGAGCGCAACCTGCCCGGGCTCGGGCTTGGCCGAGATCCAGAACGCACGCCCATGCAGTGGGACGCGACGCCCAACGCGGGCTTTTCTGCGCCGACAGCGCGCCCGTGGCTGCCGCTCGCCGCCGACTCCGCCACCGTCAACGTAGCCAGCCAGTTCAACGACCCGCAGTCCGTGCTCAACCTGTATCGACGGTTGATCAAACTGCGCCGTTCCACGCCGGCGCTGTCGGTGGGCACTTACCGACAGCTGTACGTCGACGCCGACCTTCTGATTTTCGCACGCGATGGACTCACGGTGGTGCTCAACTTCTCGCACCTCCCACGCGATCTTCCGAACGGGCTGGCCCTCGGCCACAACGTCGTGCTCTCGACGTATCTCGACGATCCAGCCGACCCGCACCGCATCAGGCCCGACGAGGGCCGCATCCTCGACTGATCGGCAAGGCTGCTCCGTATTCGCACGTCGGGACCATCGAGATTGGCAAACAGGCTGACCTGCTTGACGTCGAGGGCAATCCTCTGGCGGACGTCCGCAACATAGGGAACGTGCAAGCTGTCTATCCGGCGGGGCACCGCGTCTGAGGCAGCTTCGCTGTCTACCCGGGGCCACGCGCTTCGGCGGTTGCCAGTCGGGCTGCAAGCGCTCAGGCTTCGAACACCTGACGGCCATCCACCAGCGTCAGCAGCACGCGGATCTCACGGATCGCCTCGGGCTCGACCGCGCACGGGTCCGCATCCAGCACGACCATGTCGGCGCGTTTACCAGGTGTGATCGACCCCTTCTGGTCCTCCTCGAAGGCAGCATAGGCGCTCCCGAGCGTGTACATGCGGAGCGCCTCTTCGGTGCTGATTCGCCACTCGTGACCCTGTACGCCCGCCAGATGAGTCTGGCGCGTGACCGAGCTCCAGATGCCGAGCAGCGGCTCGTACGGCGTAACGGGGCTATCGGATCCGCCGCCGACCGGCTGTTCGCTTCGGGCCAGGTACATCCGCAGGGGCTCGATGTCACGCGTACGGTCGGGCCCGATGTACTTCAGGAATCCGTCGGCCAGGGTAAAGAGCAGCGGCTGCTGAGCCGTCACGATCAGCCCGAGACGATTCGCCCGCGCCCAGTGGTCCTCGCGCGCCAGCATCATGTGGATCAATGTCCAGCGCAGGCCAGCCACGGGTGCGACCTGGTCGGCGGCCTCGAAGGCCGAGAGGGTTGCGTCGATTGCGGCGTCGCCCACGCAGTGCGCGCCGACCTGCCAGCCAAGTCGCGCGGCTTCCACGCAGAAAGCGTCGAAGTTCTCCTGCGACATACTCGGCTTGCCGCGCGGGCTGGCCGGGTCGTCGGCGAAGAGGTAGGGCTCGCGGTAATACCCGGCCTCGACGCCGCCATCCACTCCCAGCTTGATGGCCAGGGTGCGCGCCCAGGGATCGTCGAGATCGCGGTGGATCTGCGCCGATCTCAGTTCAGCCAATGCCGATTCGAGCGCCTCCGCGCCAAAACCCGGATTGAGGCGCCACATGAGCGACGCATGCACGGTGGGTTGGCCTACCGCGGACAGGCTACGGTACGCCCCGATCTCGCGTGGGCTCAGACCGGGGTCGATGACGCTCGTGATGCCAGCGGCGTTGTAGGCGCGCTCGACCCGCAGCAGTGCCTCGTGCAGCACCCGCTCGGGCGGGCTGGGCATCCGGGCGCGAATCAGTTGGGCCGCGGCGCCGATCGCATGGCCGGTCAGGCTGCCGTCGGGGGCCCGGACGAACGTGCCGCCTGGCGGATTCGACACGTCCGGCTCGATGCCTGCCAGCTCCAGTGCCTGGCTACTGGCGACCACATTGTGACCACCCCGCTGCAGCAGCAGCGGATGCCCCGCTGATACCCGGTCGAGTTCCTCGCGCAGTGGAAACCGGCCTTCCGCGAGCTGGCTCTCGTGCCAGCGGGCCGAGCTCAGCACCCACTGGCCTGGCGGCGCGCCAGCAGCTCGCTCGCCCATCACCCGGACGACATCCGCGACCGATCTGGCGTGGGATAGATCGACGGCTGCCTGGTTCAGGCCGGTCAGGAGCATGTGATTGTGCGAGTCGTAGAAACCTGGCAGGAGCGTCTGGCCAGCCAGGTCGCGGACGACTGCACCGGGGTTGACCAGGCCGCGCACGTCATCGTTCGAGCCTACCGCCAGAACGCGCCCGCCGCCGATCGCGACCGCCTCGGCACGGGAGCGGGATGGGTCCATGGTGAGCACGTTCGCGTTCAGAACGATCAGGTCGGCCGCGACCGTTGGTCTGCCCACACCACACATGGTAGGTGGGGCATGACGCCGTCGCCGGCGCAGGCCACGCTGGTCGTCGTCGTCACCCGACAGGCGTATGACCCTGATCGCGTTGCTGGGCGGCAAGCCCGACGCCGGGCTGGGCGGCGATCAGGCAATCGCGGTCGATGAGGTCGCGTACGTTCTCAAACGCGACATCGCTGTCCTCGCCGAAACGGGCGGCAACGGCGGCACCCTGCGCTTGCAGCGCGAATTCGTGATGCGCGCCGCGGCCCGCCTTCAATGACTGATACTCTCAGGATTCGTGCGGAGACGGTTCGGCGCAGACAGGTTCCAGTTCGAGGTCGTCGAAGGCTGGCCCAAGCAAGAGATCAAAGGCGTGGCCGCGGCGGTCGCCTGTGATTCGCGGGGCCGGGCATACGTCGGCGTGCGCAACATCCCGCCCGGAGGCGGCGTCGGGGGCATCCTGCCTGGCGAGGGCCGGGTCGTCGTGCTCAACCCAGACGGCTCGCTGCACGGCGACTGGGATTTCAAGTTCTCGTCGCCGCACGCGGTCTGGGTGAACGATCAAGACGAGGTGTTCGTTGCCGACACCGGCCTGCACACCATCACCCGGCATGCGCCATCTGGTGAGGTGCTGCGGATGCTGGGGACGCCGGGCGAGCCGGGGCCGCCGGGCGCGCCGTTCAACATGCCCACCGGCGCAGTTCAGGCGCCGAACGGCGACATCTTCGTCTCGGACGGCTACGGACAGAACTGGATGCACCGCTTTTCGGCGGACGGTGAGCTGATCCTGTCCTGGGGAGGCGGCGATCCGGTCTTCATCCAGAAGTTTCGCGGCGAGCCGGTGACGGGCACGGTCGCCACCGAACCAGGCAAGTTCAACCTGCCGCACGACGTCTACGTCTCGCCCGACCGGATCGTCTACGTCATGGACCGGGAGAATCTGCGCTGGCAGACCTTCGACCTGGACGGCAAGTACATCACCCAGGTCAACGGCGTGAACCGGCCGTGCGACGTGGCCGTGGACTCCGCGGGCATCTTCCACATCGTGGGCGGAGGCGGGGTCGAGATCTGGACCCCGGCCGGCGAGAAGCTTGGCGCGTGGGGCGAAAAGGGACTCGAACCCGGCCAGTTCAAGTTCGGGCCGCACGGTTGCTGGATTGACGCCGAGGACAGCCTGTACGTCGGAGAGGTCGGCGGGAACGAGGGGATCCAGAAGTTTCGCCGAGTCTGAACGCATGCTCGGGCAGCAGGCAACTCGGCGATCAGGTGTGAGCAGCCAGCCACTTCAGAATGCTCGCCTCCACCTCTTGATCCAGGTGCGCCTCAGGCGCGTTATAGGCAGCCACGGCCTCGGATCGCGCAAGTTCGGCCCGACTCTTCGGCTCATATTTCTGGATGTGATTGGCGTTCTCGGGGAAGACGAAGGTCACATCCTGTTTGCCTGCCGCCGCGCGCTGCAGCGGTTCGCCGTCGGCGTGAAGGGTTCCCCCTCGATGAAATGGGCAATCGCCGCATCGTAGGCAGCCATCACCGCCTCGCCCGTCGGAATGCCAGCCAACTGGGCCGCCACCTGGGCGCGCGCGACAGCGCCGACCGTCCGCCCGGGCGGGCCAGATGGCCTGACCAGCGTTCCGTACACGGTTGTCGAATCGAGCAGCCAGGCGACCTCGGTGCTTGCCCCATTTCCAAGTGGATCAATCATGAGTTATGTCCACTCTACTCCGCGCCAAAGTCGAGCACGGCTGCGCCCGTGATCTCGCCCCGCCGCAGACTGGCCAGCGCCTCATTGGCCGCCTCGGGTGCGAAGCGTCGTATGGACATCTGGATTGGGATGCCGCGCACCAGACGCAGGAACTCTTCGCCGTCACGGCGCGTCAGGTTCGCCACCGAACGCAGGCTGCGCTCCTGCCACAGGAGCCGATACGGAAACGCTGGTATGTCGCTCATGTGGATGCCGCCGCAGACCACCGTTCCACCGCCGCTGGTCGCCTCGAGCGCGGCCACAACCAGACCCCCGACTGGCGCGAAAATGAGCGCCGCATCGAGAGGTTCCGGCGGACGCTCGTCGGAGCCGCCGGCCCAGCGAGCCCCCAGTTCACGCGCGAACGTCTGCCCCTCGACGTCGCCTGGCCGGGTGAACGCGTACACCTGCTGGCCCTGCCTCACTGCCACCTGGGCAATAATGTGTCCGGCTGCGCCGAAGCCGTAGATGCCCAGCCGTTCGACACGTGGACCCGCGAGACGCCAGGTGCGGTAACCGATCAGTCCAGCACACAGCAGGGGTGCGGTGTCGGCATCCGAACGGTCCCCCGGCAGCGGAAAACAGAAGTCCTCGTGGACCGCTACATATTCGGCATAGCCGCCATCCACGGTGTAGCCCGTGAACTGTGCTTGCGGACACAGGTTCTCCTGACCGCGGTGGCACATAGCGCAGCTTCCATCCGTCCAGGCCAGCCAGGGAATCCCCACCCGCGTGCCGCCGCTCTGTCGGCGTGCGCTGGCGCCCGATGCGACGACGGTGCCGACGATCTCGTGCCCGAGAATGAGGGGAAGTTTCGGACTGTCGAGCTCGCCGTCGACGATGTGCAGGTCGGTGCGGCATACGCCACACGCACTGACCTTGACCAGGACCTGGTCGGGCAACAGCTCCGGCACGGGCACCTGCCTCGACACGAGCGGCTGGTGAGGCGCGTCGAGAACCAGGGCGCGCATCGACCCGTGCAGGTCACCCACGATCATTGTGGGACAGGGTAGCCGTTCACCCGGCCACAACCCTCCGCAACGTGGCCATTCCCCGAGCTGACACATCCTGTGAAGGGTCATGCCGCTGTTGTTTCCCACTCCTGCTGCCGCGGGCGATTCCGCCCGGTCTGCTGACCGGGCCGCGGGCTCCCGCGATGCGCCTGGCACGGAAGGTCTCCGAGGGTTCCACTGGCGTCGCGCCCGGATGCTTGTCCGAACCTACCCGCGGCCCTTCACCGTCCTGCTTCTGCTGCCGTTCTCGCTGGCCCTGGATGCGTGGCACGACGGGTTCGGTGACCCCCTCGCGCTGGTTCTGATCGCGATCGGCGCGACGCCGCTGGCGCGAGACACCATCATCGCCTTACGGCATCGCCGCTATGCACTGGACTATCTCGCCCTGTTGGCCATCGCCGCCGCCGTTGCAGCGGTTGAGCTCCAGGTGGGTGCTGTCATCGCGCTCATGCTCGCCAGCGGCAAAGCCCTCGAGGACTATGGCGTGCGTCGGGCGCGTAACAACCTCAGCTTGTTGACCGATCGCATCCCGCGGACCGCTCTGGTGATGGGGGACGGCGAAGTCGGGGTGCCCCTCCCAGTGGAGGAAATCACTGTCGGATCGAGGGTGATGGTGCGTCACGGTGAAGTTCTGCCACTCGACGGCGAGCTGCAGAGTGACCGCGCCCTGGTCGACGAATCATCGCTGACTGGTGAACCGTATCTACTGGAGAAAGCGCGTGGGGACGAAGTCCGGAGCGGCACCGTCAACCTGGGCCCGCCACTCACGCTGGAAGTCCGTCGGGAGGCGCGTGA
This sequence comes from Chloroflexota bacterium, assembly GCA_035309865.1. Classification (GTDB taxonomy): domain Bacteria; phylum Chloroflexota; class UBA6077; order UBA6077; family CF-72; genus CF-72. Next base: position 16,783 of record DATGER010000056.1, on the reverse strand, counting down.
CTCCACGTATCGCCAGATCCTGGCGCTGGTTGCCGCCGCTCAGGAGGGCGACGCGCCCATGGTCCGGCTGGCCGACCGCTACAGTCTCGCATTCTCCGCACTCGCCATCACCCTGGCCGGCACAGCGTGGTGGTGGAGTGGCAGCCTGGACCGCGCGCTGGCGGTGCTGGTGGTCGCCACGCCATGCCCGCTCATTCTGGCGGTGCCGATCGCCCTGATGGGCGGCGTCAATCGCGCGGCGCGCGACAAGATCATCGTGAAGCGCCTGGCAGCACTGGAGGTGCTGGCGCGGGTGACGTATCTCATGCTCGACAAGACCGGCACGATCACGGTCGGCCGGCCCGAGTTGGTGCGAATCGAGCCCGCGCCAGGCGCCTCTGTCGAGCCGGACCGTGCTCTGGCGCTGGCGGCGGCGGTCGAGCGGCATTCGCTGCATCCCATCGCCAAGGCCCTGGTCGATGAGGCCCACGCGCGCGCGTTCCCCATTCTGCCGGTGCGGGACGTGGTCGAGATCGCTGGCGAGGGGATCCAGGCGCGTGTCGAGGGACACCTCGTGCGAGTGCATGGCGAGGCGGCGCCGTACGGCGAGATGCGCGTGGCCTGCGAGGTCGACCGTCAGCCGGCAGCCACGTTCGTTCTGGAGGACCGGCTCAAGCCGGACGCGCGTCGGGTGTTCGAGCGCATTTTCGCGCTTGGGATAGAGCTGGCGATCGCAACCGGTGATCGGCGCACCGCGGCCGAGCGCACGCTCCACGAGCTGGGGCTGCCGCTGGCGATCGAAGCCGAGTGCACGCCAGCCCGGAAACTCGAGCTGATTCGGGCGCACCAGAGTGCCGCGCACGTCGTGGGAATGGTTGGCGACGGCATCAACGACGCGCCGGCGCTGGCCCAGGCGGACGTCGGACTGGTCTTTACCCACGAGGCACGCACCGCTTCGTCGGAAGCGGCGGACATCGTGTTGCTGGGCGGCGATGTCCAGCAAGTGTGGCAGGCTCTCTCGATAGCCCGCCAGACGGTCCGGGTCGCGACACAAGGCATCCTGCTTGGAATCGGCCTCAGCGTCGTGGCGATGCTGGCGGCGTGGGCCGGGTTCCTGCCACCCCTGGCGGGTGCGATCCTCCAGGAGGGCATTGACGTGCTGGTCATCGTCAATGCCCTGCGCGCCACGCGCGGTTCAGCGCCGTGACACGTTCGCAGCCCCTAAATAGCGAGACGCTGCTCCCGCGGCCGCGGCCTCGACGTGCATCTGCCACTGACCGAGGCCACTCGGTTAACTAGCTCGGTGACGGGAAATGGGCTGGCCAGTGCGCCGTCAACTCTGGGCGCGGGGTCTGTTTTCGCTCTGCCGGCTGATTTGCTGTCGACAACAAGCACCCGAGTCGGCTCGGCGCTCCGTTGGAGGTCCTCGATAATCTGGGCACCGGCCAGCTCGGGCAGATTCAACTCCAACATGACGACATCAGGATGCTCGAGGTGGACCAGCCTCAAGCCGGTGACGCCGTTTGACGCAGTCAGGACGGTATACGCCTGAGCGCTGAGCGTGCGCTCGATGAGTCGGCGTGTCCAGAGATCATGAATGATGATGAGCACGACCGGCGATCGCATGCCAGGCGCGGGCGTCAACTCCGCGGTGTCGCTGTCCAGGGGCGAGTAGATCACGAGTTGGTCCACACCCCCAAGGGTGCTCGCGGCAGACCATCCTTGAAGGTTGCTCTCGGTAAACACCGGGTTAACAGATGGCTGAGCCGGACCAGGTCAGCGCGTGCCGTTGACCGTGGCGGGCGCGGGGCGCGGCACGCTCTCGAGACGCGGCGCGTGCTGCAGGCCCGTCACGCGCAGGATGTCGTCCTCTTCCAGGGTTTCTCGCTCCAGCAGGGCCGCGGCCAGGGCGTCCAGGGCCGGCCGGTGCTGCTGCAACAGTTGCATGCCCGTGGCGTGGGCTTGCTGCAAGATCTGCTGGACCTCGGCATCCACCAGTGTCGCCGTGGTCTCACTGTAGGGCCCACGGTTGTCGAAGTCGTCGCCGCCGGGCAGGAATCCGTTGTCGCGTGGAGCCAGGGTGACGGGGCCCAGCCGCTCGCTCATGCCCCACCGGGTGACCATCTGCCGCGCCAGGTGCGAGGCCACTTCCATATCGTTCTCGGCACCAGTCGTCAGCGTGCCGTACACCACCTCCTCGGCCGCTCGACCACCCATGGCGCCAACGATTCGCGCGACCAGATATTCGCGACTGTAGTTGTGGCGATCGTCCTCAGGTCGCTGATAGGTGACCCCGAGCGCCTGGCCGCGCGGCACGATGGTGACGCGGTTCACCGGGTCGGCACCGGGCACCAGCAGCCCGAGAATTGTGTGGCCGCCTTCGTGGTACGCGACCCGCTGACGCTCCTCCTGACTCATGACCAGCGGTCGGGCGGGTCCGAGCACAATCTTCTCCAGCGCGTCGAGAAAGTCCTTCTGCTGGACGGTGTCCTGTTTGCGGCGCGCCGCCAGCAGAGCCGCTTCGTTGACCAGGTTTCTGAGATCGGCGCCGACCAGTCCGGGCGTGACCGAGGCGACTTCGGCCAGGTCGACGTCATGCGCGAGCGGCATTCCGCGCGTGTGAACCTTCAGGATTGCCTGACGACCGACCTTGTCCGGCGCCTGCACGACGACGCGCCGGTCGAACCGACCCGGCCGCAGAAGCGCCTGGTCGAGCACATCCGGACGATTGGTCGCCGCCAGCACGATCACGCCTTCCTTGGAACTGAAGCCGTCCATTTCGGTCAGGAGCTGGTTGAGGGTCTGCTCCTGTTCGCTGTTCGCGCCCCCGATAACCATGCCACCGCGCGCGCGACCAATCGCGTCGAGCTCGTCGACGAAGATAATCGCCGGCGCGGCCTCACGGGCTTGCTTGAACAGATCGCGGACCCGGCTGGCGCCGACCCCGACGATCATCTCGACGAACTCGGAGGCGCCCATGCTGAAAAACGGCACGCCGGCCTCTCCGGCGACCGCCCGCGCCAGCAGCGTCTTGCCAGTGCCAGATGCACCGACGAGCAGCACACCCTTCGGAGCGGTCCCGCCCAGGCGGGTGTATCGGGCCGGTTCCTTGAGGAAATCGACGATCTCGACCAGCTCTTCTTTGGCTTCATCGATGCCCGCCACATCCTCGAAAGTTACCCGCTGGCCGCCGGATGCCTGGTCGTAGCGTTTGGCCTGGCTCTTGCCCATGCCGAAAAGTCCACTGCCACCCATCGCGCCACTCGCACGTCTGGAGATCCAGATGAAGCCACCGATCAGCAGGACGGTGGGCCCAAAGCTCAGGAGCAGGTTGAGCAGTGGGTTGGCGGGCTCATCGATGGGTTTGGCGTTGATGGTGACGTTCTGCTGGTCGAGGAGCGTCTCCAATCCAGGGTCGGCGAAGGCCGGGCGGACAGTGGAAAAGTTGGTCACCGGCTGACCGGTCTGATCCGCCGGGTACGGCACCGCCTGGCGGAACGTGCCCTGGATTGTGTCCGCCCGCGAGCTGATGTCGGCTACGTTGCCAGCCAGCACCTGCTGGCGGAAGAAGGTGTAGGAAACCTCAGTTCGCTGGCTCGGGGCCGGCGTCAGCGTCGAAATCAGCAAGAAGTTGACCAGCAAGATCACCACAAAGCTGAGCCACCAGGACCAACGCTTCAATGGGTTCGGCGGCGGCGGGGTGGTTTGCGTCCCCGAGGGGGTTTGTGGTGGCTTTGATGGGCTGGTGATCGGCACGCGCTTCAACCTGGGCCTCGAACGTTGACGACTGGGTTGCGGACGGGCAACCCGCGGCGAACGACGTGGGCTTCACACTGGGACCCGATTAGCCGCACATGCGGCAGTCGTCGTTGCTGACTCGCCAGCCGCCGGTTCGCGCCGCAACAACAGCACCGGGCGACCGCTGGCCGCGACGACTCCGTCGGCGACGCTGCCCAGATAGGCCTGGCCAGGCCAGGCAATCGAATGTGTGCTCATCACCACCAGGTCAGCACCGACGTCACTCGCGGCGCGGATGATCTCGCTGGCCACCTCGCCCGCGGCTACCCGCGCCTCACATGCCAGGCCGACATTGGTCAGTCGACGCTCGAGGCTGTCGATGTAGCTGCGCGCGGCGCGGAGCGCGAGCTCCTCCCACACCGGGTCCAGATAGGCGCCAAGCGACAGTGCTGGCATGTCAGCAAACGCGTCGACGGGCACCGGCACAACGACATCCAGCAATACGATACTGGCGCCCGTACGGCGGCACAGCCAGGCGGCGGCAGCCAGCGCCAGCGACCCGCCTGGTGATCCGTCAACGGGTACCAGGAGCTTCCGAATGCGATGCAGACCTCGACCATCGGGGCGCACCATCAGCACCGGCGCCGGACTTTCAGTCAGCACCTGACGAGCAACGCTGGTCAGCGCGAGCATGCAGCGGCTGCCGCGGGCATGGGTCGACATGACGATCAGGTCCACGTCACGGGCGCGGGCGAATTTCAGGATTTCGGTCGACGGCTCACCCCGGCCAACCGTCGAGTCTGTGCTCAGGTTTGCTGTAGTGAGTTCCTGGCTGATTTCGGCGAGGTAGCTCGTCGCTTGACTGGCCTCGGCTAGAGAGTCCGTTGGTACGACGCGCAACAGGTGAACCGTGTTGTTCATGGCGCTGGCCAGTGTGCGAGCAACCGGCAGCGCAGCCGCGGAGTCGGCTGAGCCGTCGAGTGGAACGAGGATGGAGTGGAACATCGGCCGACGCCTCACTTCTTGATTGGTGGCACCAGCCTGTCGCGCCAGGGTTGCCAATCAGGTCACCGGACGTTGCCGCGCGATAACAACGCTCTGGGAACTTGCGTGGAGGCCGTGCCACCCCTGGAGGTGGGCCGCAGACTACCCCGCGAGGCGTTGTGTGGCCAGGTGGCAGACCTGATGATAATCCGAATATGAGGCGCATCAAGCGTGTTCTGGTGGTTGGCGACAACGCTGCAAGCTGCCAGGCGGTGGCGGTGATTCTGCGCGAGCTGGGGTGCGCGGTTGAGACAATGACCGACCCGAGCACAGCTCTGGATCGCATGCGTCATGTGGTACCCGACGCCCTGTTGGTCGACCTGAACATCCCTGACATGGCCGGTGGCGCCTTTGTGCAGGCGTGTCACCAGGACCCACGCTGCAGCGGCGTACCAGTCCTGGTGATGGCCGTCACGCCGCGGGCAGCCGTCGATGCCATCCGCGTGGGTGCACGCGGGTGCATCCGGAAGCCCGTCGACACCGGGGGTTTGATGACGGCGCTTCAGCCTCTATTCGAGGTCGGCGAGCCACGATCATGACAAGCCAGGTCGACGCCCGCCCGCGAGTCGTCGCCGTCAGCAGTGAATCGGCCTTTCTGCACCTGATTCAGACGCTGCTCGACAGCCTGGGGTTGGCGGTGTGGACAACATCCGACTGGGAATCGACGAGCAGTCTGGTGGAGAGTGTTCAGCCCAAACTGGTTATCCTGGATCTGGTGCCAGCACGTGAGGAGTTGTGCTGGCTGGCGCTCCAGAGGATCAGGGCACATCTGGCGACCCGCGCAATCCCGGTGCTGGTCTGCCCGGTGGCCGGCTGGCTGCTGGCGGGCCGCGAACAGTTGCTTGGTTCGCGCGGCGTCTACGTCTGGCCCGACGGGTTCGAGCTCGAAGACCTGCTCGGAACGGTCCAGCTGGCGCTGGCTGCCTGACGGCCCCGGTTGGCGTGAAGCGTACGGAGATTGTGCTCGCGGTGGTGCAGTGCGGAGCGCACATTTGCCTGGCGCGGCGCAGCGAACTGGTCGGCACCAGTCAGGGTTTGTGGAGCGTGGTGATGGGCTATGTTGAACCGGGGGTCGAGCCTATCGAGCAAGCCTGGACCGAGCTCCGCGAGGAGTTTGGTCCCGGCCTGCAACCGCCGAATGTGCGGCTCGTGCGATGTGGGCCGTCGATAGCCCTCACCAGTCCAGCCAGCGGCAAGCAGTTTCTCGTCTACCCATACCTGTTCGAAAGCGCCGTGGAGACCGAGGTGACCCTCAACTGGGAACACAGCGAGGTCGCCTGGGTTGAGCCGTCCCGTCTGGCTGACGCCGACTGCGTGCCGTGGCAACGCGACGTGGTCATGGCGCTCCTGGCATAGTCCAGGAGCGTGCATCGCTCACCCGGGCAAGCCGGTGCCCGACACGCCGCCGCCGGCGGTTGCCGTGGAAACCACGAGTTCCGTTACTGGGAGGCTAGCCCCGCTGGGTAGCTCGTTTACCGCGGCGTGACCGGGTTGCACGCGGGCGGCAACCTCCGGGGCCAACACTACAACCCGGAGGTATTGACTGATGAGTACCATGCCGCGCACACACGCTGCGCATCGAGCAGCGCCATACGCTGGTCCGGGCGCCGGGGCGCGCTCGGGCGGCTATCTGCTGGCCATCATCATCAACGCGCTGCTGCTGTATGTCGTTCACCACCTCCTGGCCTGGGACGTCCGTTTCATTACCCCCGCGTGGAACGACGTGCTCTGGGCGGTGGACCTGTCTTTGCAAGCGACGATCGTCGCTAACGTGCTCTTTCTGATCTACGACGCGCGCTGGTTTCACAGCCTGGTGCAAGTAGTCCCCGCCGCGGTCGCCGTCCTCTCGCTGTGGTGGGTGTACCAGGTCTTTCCGTTCGACTTCGGCTCCGTTGGCATGAACGACCTCGCCCGCCTCGGACTGGTCCTGCTCACCATTGCCGCCGCCATCGGCACACTGGTCGCCGCGGTCGTCGGTATCGTCGACCTGGTGCGAGGTGTCTTCGAGCCCGCTGGATCGCCCGAGTAAGGGCTACCCCGTGGGGTGGGATTCGGACTACTCGTCAGGGTGTGGCCGGTAAAGCTCCGCGTCATCATCCTGACAACAGGAAATCGCCTCGTATGACTACTCCACGTGGATCAAGTTCAATGCTGCGGCTCATCCTGGCCGTCGCGGTATTTCTTGCCGCGAGCGCGTGTGGCAAGGTGCCGTATACGCTGGCTGCCGTTGGTCCGTTTTCAGACACCGCGGTGGTGACGCCCTCGCTCGAGCGAGTCGCCATCCTCGTGACGATCACCAATCAGTCTGGCGGTGACCTGCAGATCAATCCGGCGGATTTCGTCGCCCGTGATGCGCAGCGTCGGATCTATGCCGCCAATGCCACCGCAACCGTCGCCGATGCCCGGCTGGTCAGTCGGCCGCCGGAGATGCGCGGCAGCCTGCCGTTGCCGACGATCACCCTGCGGAGTGACGACGTCGTCTCGGGGTTCGTCGTGTTCGATGTTCCCGCCGGCGTCCAGCCGGTTGAGCTCATCTGGCGTCAGAGCGACACCGACTCCGTCGCGATGTTGTCCGCCGCGGGCTGATCCCACGTATGCCGCCTGCTGTCATCATCGCCCATCAACTCTCAAAGCGGTACGGCCAGCAGTTTGCCCTGAAGAACCTGGACCTGGAGGTCCAGCCGGGTGAGGTCCTGGGGTATCTGGGTCCCAATGGCGCCGGCAAGACGACGACGATTCGTCTGCTACTCGGGCTGATCGCGCCGACCTCAGGTAGCGCGACCATCTTCGGGCTTGACGTGCGAGCGCAGGCGCCTGAGATCCACGGCCGGCTGGCGTATGTGCCAGGCGAAGCCAATCTGTGGCCGTCACTCACGGGACGCGAGACGCTGGCGCTCCTCGGGCGCGTACATGGCCAGGTGGATACGGCGTACCGCGACGAGTTGATCGAACGCTTTGACTTCGATCCATCGAAAAAGGTGCGCGCCTATTCGAAGGGCAATCGACAGAAGCTGAGTCTCATCGCCGCGCTGATGACACGCGCCGATCTGCTGGTGCTCGACGAGCCGACGAGCGGTCTTGATCCGCTCATGGAGCAAGCATTCCGCCAGTGCATCCGTGAGGCGACCCGCGACGGCCAGACCGTCTTCCTGTCGTCGCACATTCTCAGCGAGGTCGAAGCGCTGTGCGACCGGGTCGCCATCCTGCGCACGGGGGAACTGCTCGAAATCGGCACGCTGGCCGAGATGCGTCACCTGTCGGCGTTTTCGGTGCAGGCGACGTTTGAAGGGCCGCCGCCTGACGTTAGCCATGTCGTGGGCGTGAGCAGCGTAGAAGTGCACGACCACAGCCTGCAATGCGCGGTGGCGGGTTCGATCGAGCCGCTGATACGCGCGCTGTCGGACGTCGGACTCCGCGAGCTGGTCAGCACCAAGCCCTCGCTGGAGGAGGTGTTTCTTTCGCATTACGGCACCACTGGAGCCGGCCAGTGAGCAGCGTGACGGCCGAGGTGCCGACGATCTGGCCGCTTGCCGGAGTCCGCGGCCGGACCAGGGCCGCCGTCGGCAATCCGCGATGGGCCATCGCTGCGCACGTGTTCCGCAGATCCCGACGCTGGGCCCTGATCTGGGGTGGTGTCTTCGGACTGTACGTCCTGGCAACGGTCAGGGCCTTCATGGCCGCATATCCAACTCTGACAGCCCGGGTCCAACTTGCCCATTCGTTGCAACCCTTCTCAATGTTGCTGGGTCTGCCCCGGCACGCGGAAACCGTCGCCGGCTTCGCCTCGTGGCGGATACTCACCGCGACGATCCTCATTGGCGGCATCTGGGGTCTACTGACCAGTACGGGGTTGTTGCGGGGTGAGGAAGATGCGGGCAGATGGGAGCTCCTGCTGGTCGGACAGACCACGCGCCGCTGGGCGGCCGGCCAGGCGCTGCTCGGCCTGGGCGCTTCGCTTGGGGTGATGTTCGTGACGACCGCGCTGTTGACGCTGGCGGCAGGCGGCATCCCTGGAACGCACTTCGGTTTCTTCGGCTCAGTCCTGTTTGCAGCAAGCATGGTGTCTGGCGCAGCGATGTTCCTGGCAATCGGCGCGCTGGCCAGCCAGCTGCGCGCGACGCGGGGCGAGGCAGCTACGCTCGCGGCCGTCGTCCTGGGCGCCGCGTGGGTCGTTCGGATGATCGCCGACTCGAGTCCCGGTCTGGGCTGGATGCGCTGGCTCAGTCCGATGGGCTGGATCGAGGAGTTGCATCCGTTGCAAGAGGCCCAGCCGCTCGCGCTGGTCCCGATCGTGGCGCTGGCGCTGGGCTGCGCTGGCCTCAGTGTGGTCCTGGCCGGACGACGCGATCTGAACGCGAGCGTTCTTCCCGAACATGAGGCGGGCGAGGCGAACGCCCGCCTGCTGGTCGGCCCGATCAGCCTGGCCCTGCGAGTCTCTGGACCCGTGGCACTCGGCTGGCTGGCTGGCATCGTCGGCTACGCGGCCATGGAGGGCGCGATTACCAGGTCGGCGACCACGCTGCTGGCCACTTCGCCGGCGATTGCCGCGACCCTCGGCCGGCTTGGCGTGCGCCGGGCGACCGAGGGCTACCTGGGGATGGCGTTCTTCTTCGACGCTGTGCTCGTCGCCGTGGTCGCGGCCGGGCAGATCGCCGCCATCCGTGACGAGGAGGCCTCCGGCAGACTCGACAATCTGCTCGTCCGACCGGTGACGCGGGCCCGGTGGCTGGCCGGCCGGATTGGTGTCTCGTTTTCAGTTCTGGTGCTGGCGGGCCTCGGCGCGGGACTCTTCACCTGGCTGGGAGCCGTCAGCCAGCACGTGAACGAGCCCCTCTGGAAATTGCTCGAAGCCGGCGTCAATGCCACGATACCGGGCGTCTTCGTGCTCGGCGCCGGCGTGCTTATTTTTGGACTCCGCCCGCGGCTGAGCCCGGCCGTGAGCTACGGCATCGTCGCGTGGTCGTTCCTGGTGGACCTGATCGGATCGCTGATCAAGGGCGCCGACTGGCTGCGCGACTCATCGCTCTTTACGCACATGGCACTTGCTCCGGCTGCCAATCCGGATTGGGGCACGGCCGCGGGGATCGTCCTGCTTGGCGCCGCCGCGGCCGGTATTGGAGCTGTCAGGTTCAGCCGCCGCGACATCGAATATGCCTGATCGGAGAACGCGACCATGACCGTCCCCACTCGTGCATCCGAGCTGACTCACGTCTTTCCATTTCTGTCTCCGGTGCGTCCTCCAGCATGGCTGCGACGCCGAGTCGTCTGGCTTGGTGGCGGACTCGCGGTCTTGCTCATAGCGGTCGGGGCAGTGATTGTTGCCAGCGGTGGGCGCTCCAATCCGTCGGTGGCGCCGGCGCCGCCAGCGGCCGCAGCGGCCGTTCCGGTCACCGCTCGCGGCCTCGTTCAGCCGGTCCACACCGCACGCGTCGGGACGCTGAACGGGGGCGTGGTGCGGCAACTCAATGTGGCCCTGGACAACGAGGTCACGGAGCAGTCGATTGTTGCCTGGGTGGCCGGGCCGTCGGGCACCGAGGTGGTGACGGCGCCATTTGCCGGATCGCTTACCAACGTGCTGGTGCACGCCGGCGACACGGTGTTGCCTGGCACAACGATCGCGGTCGTGGCCGACATGCGCAGCCTGCAGGTCGAAACAGTTGACGTGGACGAATACGTCATCAGCCAGGTGCATGTCGGGCAGCCAGTGCAGGTGACCGTCGATGCGCTGGGGAACAGCGCGCTCGCCGGCATCGTCAGTGGTGTGTCACTCCAGCCGCAGGCCACTTCAACCGGCGATCAGACGTATCCGGTGATCATCAGCGTGAGCGCCATGCCGCCCGACGTGCGAGCCGGCATGTCGGTGCGCATCGTGCTGCACGAGTCAACCTGAGCAACCCGTCCCGAGACGCGTGGTCATGGTCCTTGATGTTCCTGCGCGTGTCGCCGCGGTGGCTTCCATGCCGCACCCTGGGACCTGGCCCTGATGGCTTGGCCCAGGCGAGTGTTCTCGAGCGACCTCGGTGTCTTGATCCTGCTGGCGCTGGCGAGGCTGGCGCTCCACCTGCTCACTGACGGGCAGTACGGCTTCCACCGAGACGAGCTGGCGACCCTCGACGATGCCCGGACGCTCGCCTGGGGCTACGTTGCCTATCCACCGCTGACGCCATTTGTCGCTCGCCTCGCACTGGATCTCTTCGGGCCCTCACTGGTCGGCCTACGCCTGTTCAGCGCGGCAGCGCAGTGCGTGGCCATGGTGTTGACCGGCCTGATGGCGCGGGAACTGGGTGGCGGTCGGTGGGCGCAGGTCGTCGCGGCGTTGGCGGCGGCCAGTGTGCCGCTTTCGCTGATCCAGGCGGCGCTATTCCAATACGTTGCGTTCGACTACCTCTGGTTGGTGCTGATCGCGTATTGCAGTCTCCGCCTGCTGAACTCGGGCAACCCGCGCTGGTGGCTTGCCATCGGCGTGGTTGCGGGCCTCGGGCTGTTGACGAGATACACCATCGGGTTCTTTCTGGCAGCCCTGGCCGTGGGTGTCCTGCTCACCTCCGCGCGGCGGTGGTTGACCAGTCGCTGGCTGTGGGGTGGAGTCGCGCTGGCCAGCCTCATCTGGCTCCCGAACCTGGTGTGGCAGGTGCAGCACGGGTTTATCTCGGTTGAGTTCCTGAGCGCCATCCACGCCCGCGACATCGCGCTGGGCCGTACCCGGGGCTACCTGCTCGAACAGTTGTACGTCACGGCGAACCCGGTGACGCTTCCACTCTGGGCCACGGGACTGTGGTTCTACCTGCTCGCGCCGTCCGGCCGGTCGTACCGGCTACTCGGCTGGCTGTACGTCGTCTCGTTTCTTCTGCTCTGGGTGGTCCAGGGCCGCTCGTATTATCTCGGCCCGGCATACCCGATGCTCCTCTCGGCCGGGGCAGTCGTCGTGGATCGATGGCTTGCCGCTCGGGGTGTCACTCCGGCCCGGGTCGGGCGGGGCATCACCTGGCTGGGACTGGCTGTCGCGTGTGCCGTCGGCGCCGCGTTGAGCCTGCCGATCGCACCGGTCCAGTCCGCACTGTGGAGCGTCGCCAGCACAGTGCAGGACAACTTCGTTGAGGAGATCGGTTGGCCTGACCTGGTCCAGACGGTGGCTGGCATCTACGCCGCGCTGCCGGCTGACACCCGGTCAAACACAGCGATTCTCGCCGGCAACTACGGCGAGGCCGGCGCGGTGGACCTGTACGGCCCAGCCGGCGGCCTGCCGCAGGCGATCAGCGGAGTCGATTCCTACTGGTTGCGCGGCTATCCCGACCCCCCACCTCAAACGCTGATCGTGCTCGGTTACCATCAGGACGAACTGACCGCGTTCTTCGACGCGTGCGACCTGGCGGGCCACGTCACCAACTCCTATGGCGTCAGGAACGAAGAGACGTCGGCGCACCCGGAGATCTTCGTGTGCAGGCAGCCGCGCCAGCCGTGGCCGGTGTTGTGGCAGATGCTGCGTCGCTTTAGCTGATCGGCCCGCGGAGCACCACCCGGTTGCCGAGGCCAAGCGCCCCATGTAGGCAGCCACCCACAGCAGCCGCCCAGCCAGGTCATAGACCAGAAGAGTCCTGACCCTCAAGCCGCTGGCGCCGGCCAGGAGGTTGACCGCCGGCCCGACGATCGCCACCAACGAACGGCTCAGCACCAGAGTCAGGACCGCCCAGCGCTCGAAAGAGGACCTCCGCCTGAGCGAGACGCGCGCGAAAGCTTCGGACCGGGCACGCGGATCCTATCGCTGTATCACACGCTGGCTAGCGCAGCGCGGCGCTGACGGCCTGCTCCTGGTCAGCCCGCACCAGGGCCACCAGCCGGTCGCCGGCCTGGACGAGTACTTCGGCCGTGAGGACCAGAACGCGCGTCCCGCGCACGAGCGCAACGGGTACGGCGCCCGAGGGCAGATTCAACATGCCGATACTCGGACCCACGACCGCGGCAGTGGCGGCGATGGTCTCCTCCACCAGCGCGACCTCGCCTTCCTGGAGGGCTAACAACGGGATCAGCTGGCCAACCTCGGCTTCGGCCTGGATCAGGCGAGACATCAACGGTTGGTAAACACTTTTCGGGATGAGTGAGCCGGTTCAGAACGCCGGGCTGGCGTTCGCACGTGAGTGGCATGCCGCCTGACGTGCGAGCCTGTCGCTACGCGAACTACTCCAGGAGTCTCGCGAAGCGAACCTGGCTGGACGCACGCTTGCAGTGTTGACCAACTGTTGACAGTGCGCACCGACGCCGGCAACGTGGCGGTGCCAATCTGACGATAGCAAGTGGAACTACCGTCTCGAGCTGGAAGCAGGAGGAGGTGTCATGTACACCGAAGTTGTCATCGTGAGCCTTTTGATACTCGCCATCGTCGTCCTCGACTTCGCCGCGCTGCGCTGGGGCGCCGACAGTCGGCGCTTCGACCCGCGGTCGTACGCGGCCGGCTGAGGACACCAGCCAGTGGATTGGTGACATCGGGGCGAAGCTCGCCGAGGCGCCCGGCGTGAGGAGTGTCGCCACCCAGGATCACCAGCGGGATGCCCAGCAGCGTGACCGCGTACCACCTCCACTCGACGCGCCACAACACGCTGCGGCGCTGCAAGTCGCGCAATCCGCTGCGGCCGTCCACCGCGGCGGTCACAATCGCCGCCGCCGTCGTCGGGCCAAGCGTGAAGGCCAGGACCACGAGTTGCGCCGGCAGGCCCAGCCACCGGCCCAGCACGAACAGCATCAGCCAGCTGAACCCGTTTGCCAGGGCCAAGTACCCGACCAGCGAGTGGTGCCGCAGCACCGTCGCCACCGTGGTGACACGGTGGCGTCTGGCTGAAACCCGGTCTGGAGGAACTGCGCCGTGGGCCGGAGACCCGGCCCACGGCGCCAACGAAGGCACTAGCCGACGGGGATCTGCGTGGCCGCGGGTTTGGTTTCCACCGGCTTGGGGATCTGGACCTCCAGCACCCCATCCGTCAGGGTTGCCGTGACCTGCTCGGGCGTGACGTCGAACGGCAGCGGCATGCTCCGGTAGAAGCTGCCGAAGCTGCGCTCCACGCGGTAGTACGCCACCTCCTTGACTTCCTTCTCCACCTTGCTCTCGCCCTTGATCACCAGGTTGCCGTTGAAGATCTCGACGTGCACATCCTCCTTCTTCAGGCCTGGCAGCTCGGCCTTGAACACCAGCGTGTTGTCCTTCTCGAACACGTCCATGCGCGGCGCAAACGTCATCCCCGCCTTGGTGGGCAGGGGGGAGAACGCCGTGAACGGGCCAAACGGAATCGAGAAGGGTCGATGCCAGAATCGCTCCATCTCCTGCTGGAGCGTCTCGAACATGTCAGCCGGCTCCCATCGGCGCAGCGTGCCGTTGGTCTGCTTCTTGACAGGTGCGATTGTCTGCTCGACCATCCCGTGATCCTCCTTTCGCTCGGACTATCGATGACCGACGTAGACGGCCAGGTTTCTGCCCGTGACAGTTCAGTGGCAGCTACCGCCTGGCGCGCCTGCACAGCGGACGCCTGGCCGGCGCCATCGGCCGGACATTCAGCCCGACGCACGGCGCGACAGACGAACGTCCCACCGCTTGCTGGCCCTGGCTCACGCGCCCGCGCCGGGCGGCGGTGCGAACCATGCTTGTGACGACGTGGGGAGCAGCACCCAACAGGCGTACAGACCGATAGCTGTCCCGAGCGGGAAATTCACCAGGCCCAGGATGCCGACGACAAGCGCCAGGAAGCGTGCCCACGGCTTGTGGCTCAGCAATCCATAACCCGCGGCAAGTCCGGGCAACGCGAGGATAGCCAGCAGTAGACCAACGGTCGGCCCAACGACGAGCAAGACGGCGCGCGCCTGGACATCCGCGGTGGCCAGCCCAATGCCAGTCAACAGCAGGAAGACGAAACCCCCGACGATCAGAAAGAGCGCATGGCCGACGAGATAGAGCCAGCCAAGGATGACGATGTGCTGATCCGCCTGGCGTAAATTCATGATCTTCTTCTCCTTACGCCGAAGTTCATCTAAGCTTCTAACCAGGTAAACCTGAAAGCTCAAGGGGTCGGTCGACCAGCGGCGCAGCCGCAGTCACAGGGCGGGCTTGTTCGGCGACTGAGGGGTTGCACCCCTCGCCCGTCAACTGTCCTGCGGACAGTCCTCCACTCGCTGCGCTCGTTGCGGCCGCTGCGCGGTGACAGGCTCACCCCGCTGGCCTGACGGAGAGTGCGGATGATTGGCAAGCAATCATCCGTCTTCCACCGGGTTGTGCGACGACACGGTGTAGGCAGGGAAGGTTCCTGAGAGGAGAATGGGGATGTTCAAGTCAACTCACCCTCACCTCAGGAGACCATCCCGTGGATCAATTGTCGGCAGTCCTGGGCCAGGCTGTCCAGTTCGTCTACACCTGCTGGGATCGCATCGTCTTGAACGGCTATCTCGAGCGACTGCAGCGGCCCGAGTACCTCGTGCACTTCTTCCACGACGTCGTCGGCATCGCCTGCCTCGAGCCAGCCGTCCTCGAGCAACGCACCAATGCCTACAAGGCCTGGGTACGGCGGATCACCGATGAGCAAGGCATCCCGGTCCTGCCATCCCCACCCAAAGGGGTGCGCAAGGAGGACTTCGTCGAACCCTTCTACCGCCGCTTGAAAGGCGCCGAGGGCGTGGCCTGTGTGCTGACCAGCCTGGAGCAGGGCAGCACCTTCGTCTCCTACACACCACGTTGGAAGGTCGCCAGCGGGGATGCCAATTACCGTCAGATCAAGAAGTGTCGAAAGCGCTTCCTGCACTACTACTGGTACGTGCTGGACCCCATCATGGGGCCGATGAGTGTTCGGGTGGCCAGCTACTTCCCGTTCAACGTGACCTGCTATCTCAACGGCCACTCGTTCGGCGCCCACGAGCTGACGCGTGCCGGGGTCCGTTTCCGCAAAGCCGACAATGCCTTTCTGGCTGTGGCCGATGTAGCTACTCTGCAAGCTGCCGCCGATCGCTTGAGTGCGGCGCTCCTGCAGCGACGCTGCCAGTACTGGGTGCGGCGCCTGGTGCCCGTCTTCAGCTCGACCGAGCGTGCCGCGCTGGCGCCTGGCTACCGCTACAGCATGGCCCAGATGGAGTTGGCCACCGACGTCATCTTCAAGCGCGGTGCGCCGCTCAAGGCGCTCTTCCAACATGCTTGCGAACTGGGGGTGCTGGTCGGCGGCGCCGAGCGGACCAGCCATGTGTTCGGCCGGCGGATCGACCGTCGGTATCAGGGCAAGCTCGAGACCGTGTTGCTTCAGCGCGAGGCCGGCCATCCGGTCATGCGCTGGTACTACCAGACGTCATTCGCCAAGCAGTACACCCGCGGCGACCAACACAGCGACCGCATCCTGCGGACGGAAACCTGCTCCAACGACACGCGCCACTTTGGCGTCGGGCGACGACTGGAGAACCTGCCGCTCTTGCGCGACAAGCTCATGGCGACCAACGAGCGCTGCCTGGAGCTCCAGGCCGAGTTACTGGCCAGTCCAGTCGACACCGGCCAACTCGCGGCACTGGCCACACCGACGTTTGTCGGGCAGCGGCGCATCCCCGGCCTGAAGCTGCATGACGATCGCGTGATCCGGCTGCTCGAGACCTGGCTTCATCCTGGTGGCTTGGTTGGCGACTGGACGACCCGCGATCTGCACGCTCGCATCCTGGCCCGTCATCAGCTTACTGACGGAAACTACCGGCTCGGCCAGCTACGCTACGACCTGAGTAAACTCCGCGCCAAAGGCCTCGTCGAACGCGTGGGCACCAGCCGCCGCTACCGTCTGACTCCCTTGGGCCTCAAGCTCGGCGTGCTGCTGGTCAAGCTGCGGACCCGCCTTCTCGGACCTCTAGCCACGCTCGTAACCAATACCAACCCGCACCATCCACCAGCACATCGCAACTCGGTTGACGCCGCCTTCCGCGAGGTCGACACGGCCCTGGACCACCTCTCAGTTGCACTCGGTCTCACGCGCGCAGCGTGAACGGAGTTTTCAGTACCGTTAGTGTAAGAAGCCTA
>DATGER010000055.1:0-71666 GCA_035309865.1 Chloroflexota bacterium | reverse complement strand
TCACTCTGGGTGACGATCCCGGCCGGTGTCGAGCTTCCATTTTCGACCACCGGCAAGGCGCCGATCTGGTTGTCGAGCATCAGCTGGGCGGCGACTTCGATCGGCGTATCGGGGGCGACGCAGATGACGTCGGCGCGCATCACCTCGCCGACGGTGGCCCCTTCAGCGCTCGCCGTCACATCCCGGTCGGAGACGATGCCTACCAGGCGGTCTCGTAAGAGCACCGGCAGGTGGCGGAAGCGCCCTTCGCGCATGCGGAGCGCAGCGGAACGCACGGAGCGCGAGGGCTCCGTGGTTACCACTGCGCGAGTCATCACCGATTCGACGAGCATCGCTGTTCGGGCTGGTTTAGCTCCCCACGCCAGGGGATAGGTCGTCGTCACGTTCGATCTCGATCGTGCAGTCCGTCGCCAGCGCGGCAATGGCGCCGATGGCCGCGAGCGCCGGGGCGAGCGCCGCGCCGACCACACCAAAGGTGAGCGGGAACTCGGCGATCGTGTGCCCGTCCTGCTTGATCGTGATGCGCCGGACATTCCCCTCATGGATCACGTTCTTGATGGTGGCGAGCAACTCACTGCCGGTCGCTCTGACTGAATGAACCTTCGACTCCGGCTCTTGTACCTGCATCATGACTACTCCTGACTAAGACGATTCGCCCTGGTATTGCGGGCGTGACCTGAGTCTGGCGCGACCAGGTGAACGGTCACGTTGCGCAAGGTCACGGTGCGCCACGGTCCGCGAGCTTTCAGCCCGGAGCCAACGCGGCGCTCGTCGCGCTGTCGCGGATGGGCTCCTCGGCCGGGCGCGGCTCGGGCGGGCGGACCAGGATCACCGGGCTCGCACCCAGATGGAGGACCTCGCCGGCGACGCTGCCCAGGAGTGTGCGGACCAGGCCGGTTCGTCCGTGTGTGGCCATCACCACCGCCGCGGCGCCGTGCTCGCGCGCCACTTCGCCGATCTCGACCGCGGGCTTGCCCTGTCGCACGGTTGCTTCCGCGCTCAGCCCGCTCGCTGTGAGCGATCCCAGGATGGCCTCCAGATACGCCTTCGCCTCGCTTTCGAGGCGAGCGTGGTCGGAGCCCACGTAGGTCCCGATGGCGCCACCCTGCTCGGCCACCAGCTGGCCGGGGGTCGGTATGACGCCCACCAGCACGATGTGTCCGCCCAGCGCCTTCGCCAGGCCACGGCCGAGCGGCACGGCGGCCTCCGCCAGGGACGAGCCGTCCAGCGGCACGATCAGCTCCGGTCGCGGCGCGTCCAGGCGCTCGATCCGGCGCACACCCTCCGTCGCGCGGACGAGCAAGACTGGCACGCCTGCCTGCGCTACGACGGCCTCGGCGACGCTGCCATGCAGCCAGCGATTCGGCCCGGAGCGATCGTGCGTCGCCATCACAATGAGATCGGCCTTGCGCATGCCGACCTCTTCGGCGATCCACGCCGCGGGGGAGCCGCCGAAGGGAACACCCGTCTGCACGACAAATCCTCGCGCCACGACCGCCGCTGCTTGCGTACTGAGATAGGCCTCTGCCTCCGCGATCACGCGCTGGTACTCGCTGCTCCGGTCGCCGACGCCCACGGGCATGTGCGTTGCACGCACCAACGTCAGGCTGGCGCCGGTCCGAGCCGCCAGCGCGCTCGCGTAGGGGAGAGCGGTCTCGCCAACAAACGACCCATCGAGGGGAACCAGGATATTCTGGAACATGGCAGCGTCTTCCTTCAGGGCGAAAGTAGACGGCTGCCGTTGCGACGCAGGTGGCCGCCGGTCAACAGCAGGTAAATAACATCGGCGCTGCCTACCCCGACGGGTTGGATCCAAAACCACCCCGCCAGGCGTGGTCGTAGCCTGCCGAACCGCGCATGCTGCGGTGAAGTAAGTCTTTCTTGAGTTGTCTGGAGGTTGTCCGTGACCACCACTGCGCCGCTTGCAACCACAAATCCCTGGCTCCACCCGTTGGCGGAGGGGAATCCGCCGCCACTGTCGGAGCGGCTCATCCGCGCCCTGGAGGCGCATCAGGCGGCCGAAGCGGCCGACGTCGCGAGTTGCCTCCAGGTGGCGCAACGCCTGGGCGATCCAGTTGCTGACCTGCTGGTTGGCATGATCGTCGAGGACGAGCAGCGCCACGACGCGCTGCTGCGGTCCATGATCCGTCGACTCCACGAGGAAGTGGAGTTCGTGGCTGCGCCCGATGCGGTGCCGGTACTGACCGAGCCGGGATTGGGGACGGCGGAAACCGCCGCCGACATCGCTGCCAGTATTCGCGGGCTCATGCGGAACGAGCACGAGGGCTCACGCCATTTGCGCCATCTGGCGCGCCAGGAGCCGACGCTCTACGGTGGGCTGTATCCGCTGTTGCTCGAAACCATCGCCCGCGATTCCGAAAAGCACGCGACGATCCTGCGCTATCTACTGCACGAGATCGAGGGGCGCACTGGATGAGCCCGGCAGCCGCCTACCCCGCGGAATTGGAGGCGGACGTCGCCCTGCGGGACGGCTCGATAGCGCACATCCGACCCATCCGCGCGGAAGACGAGGCGCATTTGCTCGCGTTCCTGCGCGGGTTATCCGATGACGACCGCCGGATGCGGTTCTTCTCGCTCGGCAACGACCTGTCGCGGACGGCACACGACGAGGCCGACGTCGACTACGTGCACTCACTGGGCCTGCTCGCGACGGTCGGCTCGCCCGAGCGGATCGTCGGACACGCGCTGTACGCGCCGTCGGGCGAGCCCAGCGAGGGCCGCGCTGAGGTGGCCTTTGCCATCGCCGCCGAGTACCAGGGTCGCGGTCTGGCCACCATCCTGCTCGGCCAACTGGCCGACGCCGCGGCGGCCAACGGTATCGACACGTTCGAAGCGGTGGTCATGACGGAAAACCGCCGCATGCTGGATGTCCTCCGCGAGTCCGGGTTCCCCCTCAAGACTCGCTACGAGTGGCACAACGTCGAGGCGAGTTTTCCGACGTCACTTACGCCGCAAGCGGTGGCGCGGTTCGAGCAGCGGGAAGAGCTTGCCGCGGCGAGTGCCCTGCGGCGGGTGTTGTACCCCCGCTCTGTCGCGGTCATCGGTGCTTCCGAGAAGCCGGCTGCGGTCGGATTCGCGGTCCTCCGCAACTTGCTGGCAGCCGCGTTTCCCGGTCCGATCTATCCGATCAACCCGTCTGCCCCGACCATCCAGTCACTCCCCGCCTTCGCGAGCGTGGCAGATGCCCCGGGCCCAGTCGATCTCGCCTTGATCGCCGTACCCTCGAAGCACGTGCTGGATGTGGCTGAGCAATGCGGGCGCAAAGGCGTGCACGCGCTCATCGTGCTGACCGCTGGGTTCGCGGAGGTTGGTCCGGAGGGCCAGCACCGCCAGGCGGAGCTTCTCCGCATCTGCCGTGCCTACGGGATGCGCCTGATTGGGCCGAATTGCATCGGCGCGATCAACACCGACCCGGCGGCGCCGCTGAATGCGACCTTCGGGCCGCTCATGCCCCCGCCCGGGCGGATCGGCATGGCCACCCAGAGCGGCGCCCTCGGTCTGGCCGCGATCGACTTCACCGCGGCCCGCGGCCTCGGCTTCTCGAGTCTGGTGTCGATGGGCAACAAGGCCGACATTTCAGGCAACGACCTCCTCGGCTACTGGCACTCCGATCCGCGGACCGACGTTATCCTGCTGTACCTGGAATCGTTCGGCAACCCGCGCAAGTTCGCGCGCTTTGCTCGCGCCATCGGCCGCTCGAAACCGATCGTCGCCTTGAAGTCCGGCCGATCGACGGTCGGCGCGCGGGCCACCGCCTCGCACACCGGCGCCCTGCTGTCAGCTTCCGACGTGACGGTGGACGCACTGTTCCATCAAGCAGGTGTCATTCGCACCGACACACTCGATGAGATGCTGGATGTCGCGGACCTGCTGGTCCACCAGCCGCTGCCGGCCGGCCGTCGGGTAGCGATCGTGACCAACGTCGGCGGGCCAGCGGTGATGTGCGCGGACACCTGCGAGGCGCACGGGCTGGAGCTGCCGCCGCTGTCCGCGGCCACACAAACCAGGCTCCGAGAGCTCCTGCCGGTTGAAGCTGCCGTGACGAACCCGGTGGACATGCTGGCCGCGGCCACGGCGGACCAGTATGCGCAGGCCATCCGCGTGGTCGCTGACGATCCCAGCGTCGATGCGCTGATCTCGATCTTCCTGCCACCCCTGGCAACCCAGCCCCAGGAGGTCGCTCGCGCGGTGTCAGCGGCGGTTGAGGGCTTCGCGATACCAAAACCTGTTCTGGCGGTGTTCATGTCGTCGCAGCGGACGCCGTCGCTGCAGACTACTGGCGGGGGCCGGGTGCCCGGATTTCACACGCCCGAACCAGCCGCGATTGCGCTCAGCCACACCGCGCACTACGCCGCCTGGCGCGCACCGCAGGTGGAGGATCCGCCGGCCTTTCTCGACATCCAGAAGGACGAAGCCGGTGTGCTGCTGGGGAGCGCGCTGCACCAGGGTGGCGGGTGGCTGGCCCCTGACGACGTGCGGCGGCTGCTCGGCCTGTATGGCGTGCGCGTGGTCGACCAGCGGCAGGTAGCGACGGCTCAGGAGGCGGGGGCGGCTGCCGAGCAGTTGGGCGGCGAAGTTGCGCTGAAGGCCGTCGCGCCAGGGCTTCTCCACAAGTCCGACGTTGGCGGCGTGCGGCTGCACCTGACTGGACGACCGGCGGTCACCGAGGCCGCAGCGGAGATAGCCGCGGCGGTCCGCGAAGCCACCGGAACGCAGCCTACTGGCTTTCTGGTCCAGCGCATGGTGCCTGCCGGAGTCGAGATGCTGGTCGGCATGGTCAACGATCCTCTGTTTGGTCCGACCGTTGCCTGCGGAGCCGGCGGCACGCTCGTCGAGCTTTTGAAGGACGTCTCGGTGCGGTTGAGCCCGCTCACCCGCCGCGACGCGGCCAGCATGCTGCGCGAACTGCGCAGCTTCCCTTTGCTGGAAGGCTATCGCGGCGCGCCGCGGTGCGATGTCGATGCGCTCGGAGACGTGCTGTTGCGCATCGGGGCCCTGGCTGAAGATCACGCGCAGATCGCGGAGCTGGACTGTAACCCGGTCGTGGTCGGTCCGTCTGGAGCGGTCGTCGTGGACGCGCGCGTGCGGGTCGCGCCCGCACCCCCGCGACGTCCGCTTGGTGCGCGCCGCTGAGTTCGACCCACCCGAAAGGGTTGGGACGAGACCACCCCGCGGGGCGTGGCTCACACGCCGCGACGCCCGCACACTGGTTACAAACGAATTGTCCACAATTCTTTCGGCCCACGTTGGTGACCTCGAGGTGATCCGATGAAGGTACTGGTAATCGACGACGACGCGCGCTTGCGCGACGCCCTGGAGATTGGCATCCAACTGCAATGGGAGGATGCCCACGTGCTCACCGCGGCCGATGGCGAGGTCGGTCTGGACCGCTTCTTCAACGAGGAGCCCGACATCGTTCTGTTGGACGTCAACATGCCCCTCAAGAACGGCTTCGAAGTGTTGAAGGCCATCCGCCAGGTCTCGGATGTCCCGGTCATCATGCTCACCGCTCGCGGAGACGACGTTGACCAGGTGCGTGGACTCGAGCTTGGAGCCGACGACTACATAGGGAAGCCGTTCAGCCACCTGGCCCTGATGGCGCGCATCAAAGCCGCTTTACGCCGGGCTGAATTGCCGCCACCCGTGCAGGCGCTGCCGGACTTCCAGGCTGGCGAACTGGCGATCCACTTTCAGAACCAGGAGGTGACCGTGGGCGGCCAGCAAGTCAAGCTCACCCCGGTCGAATACAAACTCCTCTACCACCTGGTGCGCAACGCCGGCCACCTGCTGCCGCATCAGGCGCTGCTCGACCGGGTTTGGGGCGGTGACTACGACGCCAGTCCCGAATACCTGAAGGTGTTTGTCAGCCGCTTGCGCGCCAAGCTGCGCAACGACCAAGGATTCGAATACATCGAAACGGAGCGCGGGCGCGGGTACCGTTTTGTGCGTCCGCGTGAGCTGGCCCCGACTGGCGCTGCGACTGCACGCTGAAGAAGGGAGTCCAATAGCCATGTTCAAAACTATTCTCGTGCCGCTCGACGGATCGGCGCTGGCGGCTCGTGCACTCCCGTTCGCGAAACGTCTGGCTCGTGCTGGTGGAGCACGATTAATTGTCGTGCGAGCGTACCTGCCGGCGGATGACGCGCTCCTGCTGCGTGTGGAGTACCCCGAGTTCTCAGCGGCCGAACGCGCGGATGAGGACCGCGAGACCGCGACGGCCGAATTTCAGTCGGCGGTTGACGGACTTCGCGCGGATGGGCTCGATGTGGAAGACCACTTCGTCGAGGGCGCGGCCGCGGACGTTATCTTCGACGTCGCCAGATCCACGCGCGCAAATCTGATCGTGATGTCCACGCACGGCCGAGGCGGCCTGGGCCGCGTGTTGTATGGCAGCGTGGCGGACAAGGTGCTACTGCGTGTGCCGGTGCCAGTCCTGCTCGTGCCAGCCGGCTGCACCCGCGTGTGGACCGACGTGCACCCCGAGCCGGTGCTCGTGCCGTTGGACGGCTCGAGCCTGGCCGCCGAGGCGCTGCGACCCGCACGCGACCTGGCCGCGACGCGCGGCGGCGAACTGCTCCTGCTCACCGTCGTCGAAGCGCTGCCGGTCTATCCGTACGAAACTCCAGAGACCGTTGACGCCCTCGACGCGGCCCACGCCGCGCACGCGGCGCAGTACCTGGACGATGTCGCCGCGGAGCTGCGGCGTGCGGCTGGACCAGGCGTCTCGACGCGCATCGTCCATGGCGACCCGGCAGAACACATCTGCGCGGTGGCACGTGCCGCCCGCGTCGGCGCAATCGCGATGGCGAGCCATGGTCGGACTGGCGTGTCGCGGCTGCTTTTTGGGAGCGTCACCAATCAGACGCTCCAGCACTCGACGGTGCCGGTGCTCGTGTATCGACCGATCACCGTCCATCGAACCGCGAGCGAGCGCGCGATCGAAAAGATCGCAACGGCCACATTCTGAATGCTCTGGCTGAGTCGGAGGTGATCGACGTGCTGGTGGTGATGACGCTGGTGGCGATGGTGGTCGCCGGCGTGGTGCTGGTGTTCTTTGCGTACGCCATCGGAGACGGGGCTGGATCGTAGAATCCGCTGCACGTGAAGGTCATCCTGTACGCCACGCTCCGGGCCGCGGTCGGGTCGCGCCTGGTCGACCTGGGCCCGGAGGTTGGCCCGGGCGCAACGGTGTGGGACGCCGTGCACGCGCTCATCGCCCGATACCCGGTGCTCGGGCCGCAGCTCCTGGACGGAGACGGACACCTCTGGCGGCACGTCCACGTCATGGTCAACGGCCGCGATGCGCCCTACCTGGAGCGCGGGCTGGAGACCTCGCTTCTGGCCGACGACACGCTGGACGTGTTCCCACCCGTGGGGGGCGGGTAGGAACACCTCAGCTCAGACCGTGGCAGGGACGTACTCGATGTCGAGCTCGCGCAACTTGGCCTGGCTCACCACTCCGTTCTGCCACCCACGCGCGGCGTAGTACTCCACGAGCATCTGGGGTAGCTCGCACACGTGGCCCTTCGAGCCGCCAAAGGTGGACGGTTCGTTCAAAAAGCGCGCCGGTAGCGTGTCGCTGCCCGCCCCAATCCCCGCCAGATTGTTGTAGAGCCGCTCCAGGTTGTAGATGCGCTCACCGGCGAGCATCACGTCGTCCGCGGTGTACGGCACACCCACCATGGTCGAGTACTGAGCGGCATATTCGGCGGCGCCCATGGCGAACGCACTGAATTTGCACAAGTCGAGGCTGTCGGAGAACGCGTGCAGATCCTGGAAGATCTTGACGAGGTTGCGGCGAAGAACCACCCCCCAGGGTGGGGCACATCCGCGGCCGGAGTGGCATGATCTTGCCGACAGCTAGACGGAGGTAGCCGCCAATGAAACCACTTCTGCCTCGGTTTGGTGAAACCCGCGCTGGCAAGTGAGTCCTTCGGGTTGAGGAACCCGAAGGCGGACATGCCTGCACATCCACAACGAACCCTCGTCTGCCCGTGGCGCCGGCCCACATTGTTACTACCGGTACACACGCCAGGGCTGGATGAGTCCAGTTAAGTGGACATCGGAACCCCCGGTGCAACTCTGCACCGGGGGTTCTTGGCGTTTGATGCAAATGGCAAACTGGCCGCCACTCGAAGCGACGGAGGCAGCTACCCGCGCGGGTAGGCTCGACTACCCGCGCGGGTATCGTCGGCGGGCGTGACCGTGCGCGACACTGCGTACTCAAGGGGGCTCATCCCAGTCAGAAACGGGCCGGGCTCCAAAAGGAGAGCGTCATGCGCACAGTTCTCATCGCCCACCGCGACCCGGCGATTGCCAATTCTCTCGAAGCAGACTTCAGACGACTGGGCTACCACATCACCACCTGTCCTGGTCCGTTTCCGCCCAAACTGCGCTGCATCCAGTGCGATACGGGCTATTGTCCACTCACCGATGGAGCCGATGTGCTCGTCTACGATCCCACCCTGGTCGCGCTCGATGCGGACGGTACATCGCACAACCTGGCCGTCGAGTCGGCCCTCGCCCACCCCGACATTCCCATGATTGCGATCGCATTCACGCCGGCTGAGGCGGACGCGGCAGCGGACGTGAGGGCCAGGGCTCCGAACGTCGTGATCGGCGCACAGGACCGCGCGGACATGCTTCGGCAGGTTCACCAACTCATGGCCCAGACCCTGGAGATGCTGCAGCCCAGCTGAGCGACGCTCGTGTTTACTCGGTGTTCACCCGCGGCGGGTCTACCTGCAACCTGACGGGCATACCGTGAAGCGTGATGGACACCGCGGTCGACGTGACAAGCCTTGTCCCACTGCTCTGTGTGCTGTGCGCTCTGGTGGCAGTTCGTGCACGGCGGCTCATCGCGGCCGCGCTGTGGCTGGCAGGTACGAGCGCGGGCCTGGCGCTAACCCTGTATCTCCTGGACGCGCCGTATGCCGCGGTGATCGAGCTGAGTGTGGGCGCCGGCTGGTGGCGGTGCTGTTCGTGCTGGGGGTCACGACGGTTGGTGATTCGGGCTCTTTCGCACGCCCACAGGTCCCGCGCTGGCTGGCTGGCGCCCTGGTGCTGCTGTGTATTGGCATCCTCGGCTGGCAGTTGCAGTCGAACCTCGACTTCTCACCGGCGGGCAACTCACAACAGGTGGGCTTCGCGCGTCGGCTGGGAGCTGGCGACCCCAGACCTGGCCGGCCTGGTCATGCATTACGGAGAGCCTGAAGATGTCCTACGGGTCCTGGTAGACCGAGTTGCAACAGGCGCTGGCGCAGGCCACTCCGCCTGATCGCGGCATTCGTGTGGCCGTAGTCGGCATCGGCCACGCCTTGCGCGGCGACGACGCGGTTGGCCTCGCCGTCGCGCAGCGCATGTTGGACCGGCGGCGCCCCGGTCAATCCCTCGGTACGAGTACCCGAAGCGAGGCGGGGAGCACCGCCGTCCTCGAACGGCTCGTGCTAGATGGTGGCTCGACGCCCGAGAACTGTACTGGCACCCTGCGGCGTTTCGGGCCGGACCTCGTGGTGCTGGTCGATGCAGCCGACCTCCATGCGCGGCCGGGTTCCATCCGTTGGGTGGAGTGCGCACAGATCGAGCGCCTGAGCGCCACGACGCATAGCCTGCCGCTCAGCGTCGTCGCGGCCTACCTGACGGCCGAGCTCGGCTGCACCGTGGGCGTCCTGGCCATCCAACCGGCGGTCAGCAACGCGATCGGCGCACCACTCGCTCCGGAAGTCGATCGCACCGCGCGCCAGGTGGCGGGGGTGCTCTCAGGGCTGAGTCTCTGAGGACGGGGTGGTGCTCAGGCCTTCCAGGTCTGGAGGGCTTCGCAAAGGACCATGTGCGGCTCTGCCAGGGCGTGCGGTGCACACGGGGCAAAATTGTCCGCTGCCTGCGCGACCACCTGCAACCGATCCACCTCTTCAAGGAGCGCCTGCACATCGGTCTGGCTGGCCGCGAGCGGCAACCCCTGTTCGCGCACTGCGCGCAGTCGGTTGATGACCCGATGTCGAGCTTCGAAGCGTTGTTCACTCAGTGTGGCTGTCATGCCCATACCCCTTTCGTCAAGTGTTGGCCAGGCATCGCCGTGAGTCCACGCCCGTCGGGGTAGGTACTTGCCACCCCGGGGGGTGGTTCAAGGTACGATGGTGGCGTGCGGCCCCCGGCGCCGGTTGAAGACACCCGCCAACGCGTCCTGGATGCCGCGCTCAAGCGGACCGGGTTTCGCCAGGATGCGCTGATCGAGGTGCTGCACGCCGCCCAGAACAGCTTCGGCTATCTCACGCCCGAACTGCTCTGGTATGTGGCCGCACGCCTGCGGCTGCCGCCGAGCCGGGTCTATGGCGTGGCGACGTTCTATAACTTCTTCAGTCTCAAGCCGCCAGGCGATCACACCGTGATCGTGTGCGAAGGCACCGTGTGTTACATCCGCGGCGCGATCAAGATCGCCGACGCGCTCGAGAGCGAATTCGGCGCCGCACCGGGCGATACGAGCCCCGACGGCAAGGTCTCCGTGGCGATCGCGCGCTGCCTCGGCAGTTGCGCGCTCGCGCCGATCGTGGTGATCGATGGCCAGTTGATCGGCAAGACATCGCCGGAGGCGGCCGTGGAGCGGATTCGAGCCATCGTCGGAGCCCCGCAGGCGATCCCGGCGTGAGTGGCACAGCCCGGGCCCGAATCTTCTGTTGCGCGGGGACGCCCTGTCTGGCGACTGACTCAGAGGCGGTCAAAAAGGCATTCGAGGCACTCGTCGGACAGACGCCCGACGTTGAGGTCCGGGAGAGTGGGTGCATCGGCCTGTGCGGCCGCGCTCCCATGGTCCGTGTCGAGTCGACGGATGGTTCGGATGCGCTCTACGAGAGCGTTACGCCTGACCTGGTGCCGCGCCTTGTCGCCACGCTGACCGAGGAGGCGTCGCCGCCTGAGCAGTTGCTCGATCAACAGACGCCCTTCTTCACCCGCCAGGTGCGCATCGTCACGGCAAACGCCGGCCACATCGATCCAGAGAGGATCGAAGACTATCTGGCTGTCGGCGGCTATGAAGCGCTCAACAAAGCCGTCACGTCTTCCAGTCCTCAGGAGGTGGTGGGCGAAGTAACCCGCAGCGGCCTGCGCGGCCGGGGTGGGGCCGGCTTCCCCACCGGTGTGAAGTGGGGGCTGGTGGCGCGCGCCGAAGCCGATCAGAAATACGTCATCTGCAACGGCGACGAGGGTGACCCTGGCGCGTACATGGACCGTGCGGTGATGGAAGGTGATCCGCACCGGGTGCTGGAAGGCATGGCGATCGCGGCGTACGCGGTTGGCGCCAGCCAGGGGTTCATCTACGTGCGCGGCGAGTACCCGGTCGCTATCCGACGCCTCCAGCGCG
Source organism: Chloroflexota bacterium (assembly GCA_035309865.1). Taxonomy (GTDB): domain Bacteria; phylum Chloroflexota; class UBA6077; order UBA6077; family CF-72; genus CF-72. The sequence continues at coordinate 60,289 of DATGER010000055.1, read as the reverse complement.
CGATCCGCCAGGCCGAGCGCCAGGGCGTCCTCGGCGGACGCATATTCGAGACACCGTTTCAGTTCCGCGTCGACATTCGCATTGGCGGCGGCGCCTTCGTATGCGGCGAGGAGACCGCGCTGATCGCCTCGATCGAAGGCGGTCGCGGACTACCTCACCCGCGCCCACCATACCCCGCGCAGGCTGGTCTCTGGGCGAAGCCGACACTTATCAACAACGTGGAGACGTTCGCCAGCATCGCCCCAATCGTGATGCACGGCGGGGCGTGGTATGCCCAGCACGGCACTGAAAAGAGCCGTGGAACCAAAGTCTTCGCCCTGGCGGGCAAGGTCAACAACACCGGGCTGATCGAGGTTCCGCTGGGGATTACCGTGCGGGACGTCGTCGAGCAGATCGGCGGGGGCATTGTCGGCGGACGCCCGTTCAAAGCGATGCAGACCGGCGGTCCATCCGGCGGATGCGTGCCGGCGTCCATGCTCGACTTACCGATGGACTACGAGTCCCTGCAGCAGGCGGGCTCCATCGTCGGCTCGGGTGGATTGCTGGTCATGGACGACACGGCGTGTATGGTCGACGTGGCTCGGTTCTATATGGACTTCTGTATGCACGAGTCGTGTGGCAAGTGCATTCCCTGCCGAGCCGGAACCGCCGAGGCGGTGCGCATCCTGGAGCGAATCACCGCCGGCGGGGGCACGCATGGCGACCTGGAGCGATTGGAAGCGTTGTGCCCATATATGCAGGAGGCCAGCCTCTGCGGACTGGGCCAAACCGCGCCTAACCCGGTGGTATCGACGCTGCGTTACTTCCGCGATGAATACCTGACTCACATCGACGCGCGCCAGTGCCCGGCGGGTGTGTGCACCATGAGCGCACTACCTTCCGAGGCGTTCCGCGTTGGAGGCCGGCCATGAGCATGGGCGTTGCGCCCAGCGTCACCTTCTCAATCGACGGCCAGTTGGTGAGCGCGCGCCAGGGCGAGACGCTGCTCCAGGCGCTCCGCGAGCACGGTGTGCACGTGCCCACGTTGTGCGAATTCAGCGGCCTGTCCAGCGTGGGGGCCTGCCGTTTGTGCCTGGTTGACGTGGACGGGCGCCCGCGGCCGGCCGCCGCCTGCGTGACGGCGGTCGAGGAGGGACTGGAGGTCCACACAACCTCGGAGCGTATCGAGCGTTACCGCAAGATGACGCTGGAGTTAGTGCTGGCCGAGCGTAACCATATCTGCTCGGTGTGCGTCATGAATGGCAACTGTGAGCTCCAGGATCTGGCTGCCGATGCCGGCATCGACCACGTCCGCTTCGACTACCCGTGGCCGAGCAACGTGCGGCTCGATGCCTCACACCCCCTCTTCGTTCTGGATGAGAACCGCTGCGTACTGTGCACGCGCTGCGTGCGCATTTGCGATGAGCTCGAGGGCGTCCACACCTGGGACCTGTCGGGCCGGGGCGTCGAGACCCGCGTCATTACCGACATGGCGACGCCGTGGGGTGACTCTGTCAGCTGCACCTCGTGCGGGAAGTGTGTCCAGGTGTGCCCAACGGGCGCCCTGTCGCATAAGGGCGTCACGGTATCGGAGATGACCAAGGAGAAGCACAAGCTCGAGTTCCTCAGCGAAGCCCGCCGCGAGCGCATATGGGACATCACACGGGTGCTACCGGAAGACGAGCGATGAACGCGCGCAAGCCGCGCATCGCCACCGTATGGTTGGGCGGCTGCTCGGGCTGCCACATGTCCTTGCTCGACCTCGACGAGCGCCTGATCGAGCTGGCACGGTTGGCCGATGTGGTCTTCACCCCTATCGCCGACATCAAGGTGTTCCCGGAAGACGTGGACGTCACCCTCGTGGAAGGCGCGGTGGCCAACACCGATCATCTGGAGATGCTCCATACGGTTCGCGACCGGACCCAGGTGCTGGCCGCGCTGGGTGACTGCGCCATCACCGGCAACGTGACCGCGCTGCGCAACGTGTGGCCCGTCGAGGCAGTGCTCCACAACGCATACGTCGAGCGCGCCAGCGCAGCGCCACAGGTCCCCGACGAACCGGGCATATTGCCGCATTTGACGCCCAGAGTTGTTCCGCTCCACCACGTCGTGGCGGTGGATGGGTACATTCCTGGCTGCCCGCCAGACGCGGATCGCATCTGGACCGCTTTGCTCGCCCTGCTGCACGGGGAGCCGGTGCTGGCCGTTGACGCGCCAGCGGCGAAGTTCGGCTGAGGTCCGCATGCCCACCCGGCGGATTCTGATCGATCCGGTCACGCGCATCGAGGGCCACGCCAAGATCACGATCGTCCTCGACGAGGCGGGCGAGGTAAGCGACGCGCGCTTCCATGTCACCGAGTTCCGCGGCTTCGAGACGTTCTGCCAGGGCCGGCCGGTGTGGGAGATGCCGGGCCTCTGCGCTCGGGTGTGCGGCATCTGCCCGGTGAGCCATCTGCTGGCATCCGCCAAGGCAGGTGACATGATTCTCGGCGTTGCCATTCCGCCTGCCGCCGACAGGCTGCGTCGACTGGCGAACCTGGCGCAAATCGTCCAGTCGCACGCGCTGTCGTTTTTTCACCTGTCCTCGCCGGACCTGCTGCTTGGATTCGATGCGCCGCCGGAGCAACGCAACATTTTCGCACTGTCGAGCTCGCATCCTGAGATGGCGCGAGCCGGGATCCGGCTCCGCGGATTCGGCCAGGACGTGCTCGCCAAACTCACGGGCAAGAAGATCCACGCTGCCTGGGCCGTGCCCGGCGGCGTGCGCTCGCCGCTCTCCGCCGACGTGCGTACGGAGCTTGCCGATCGGCTGAACGAGCACCTCGAGGCGACTCGCCACGGCATTGCCGCCTACAAGACCGCGCTGCGCGGTTTCGATGAAGAGGTCCGCTCGTTTGGCTCCTTTCGGTCCCACTTTCTGGGGCTCGTCGGCGCCGACGGAAGCTGGGAGACGTATGACGGACTGCTACGGCTGGTCGACGCGCAAGGCACGATCGTCCAGTCGTCGATACAGCCCGGCGCTTACTCCGAATTCTTCGGCGAGGCTTCCGAGTCGTGGTCATACCTCAAGTCGCCGTACTACGTGCCTGCCGGCTATCCAGATGGCATGTATCGGGTTGGCCCGCTCGCGCGGCTCAACATCTGCACCCGCATGGGCGCACCCGCGGCCGATCAGGAGCTTGCCGAGTTCCGGTCCTTCGGTCGCGGCGCCGTGCTCGGCTCGTTTCACTATCACTACGCGCGGCTGATCGAAATCCTGGCCTCGCTCGAGCTCATGGGCGAACTCCTGGCGGACCCGGAGCTGGACTCAGACATCTGCCGCGCGCAGGCTGGCATCAATCGGTTGGAGGGCGTCGGCGTCACCGAGGCGCCGCGCGGAACACTGTTCCATCATTACAAAGTAGACCGCGACGGGATTATTCAGTGGGTCAATCTGCTCATCGCCACCGGCCAGAACAATCTGGCCATGCAACGCACGATTGGCCAGATTGCGCGGGCATATGTCCGTGCTGGCCAGTTCGCGGAGGGAGCCCTCAATCGGATCGAGGCTGGCATCCGCGCATACGATCCGTGCCTGTCGTGCTCGACCCATGCGGTCGGCCAGATGCCGATGCAGGTCCAGCTGGTCGATTCGCGCGGATCGGTCCTCGACGAGCTGCGGCGCGACTGACCGACGGATGGCGCGAATCGTCGTTGCCGGCTACGGCAACGTTCTGCGCGGTGACGACGGCGCGGGCTGGCGGGTTGCCGAAGCCATCGCCGAGCGCTGGGGCGAGCGCGTATGCGTGCTGCTGGGCCAACAGCCCACGCCAGAATGGGCCCCCGTGCTGGCGGCGGCGGACGTTGCCTTTCTCGTGGACGCTACGCGCGAGGCCGGCGCCGGCCTGAGCGTGCGACGACTGGAGCCAGTCATGGATGGCCAGCTCGTCGATGGCCATACCTTCGGGCCCGGGCACCTGCTCGGCCTGGCCGCCGCCTTGTACGGCCATGTGCCCGAGAGCTACCTGCTGCTCCTACCAGGCAGAAATTTCGACTTCGGCGAGGTGCTCTCGCCAGGGACAGCGCGTGCTGCCCAACGCGCGCTGCGCTTCCTCGATGGCCAACTCAGAGCGTGGCACGCGCGAGCTGGAGGTGGTGGCGCGTAAAGTGTTCCAGCTGGCGCCGTTGCAGGTCGGTTATGCGTTCGCACACCCAAACCCAGTGCAGCGATACCCAATCGCCAGGTGCGGCGGCTGTCGCTGGACCAGCTACGGGCCTGCCCGCTGAGCTGTTTTGAGAAGCGCTCGGCCTGGTGGTACAGCTGACGCGCCCCAACCTGCGAGAGCAGATCGTTGCCGATCCAGTACGCCTCGACCATGCGCGGATCGAACGGATCGCCGATGCCCGTCGTGCGCGCGATCAAGCGCAGGTGCGGCTTGGCACCGCTGAATCTACCCAGCAGCTCGGCCAGACCCCGGTCTACGGTTGCGGCGACGGCGTAGGCGTACAGGGCGCGGTTGTCGTCGCCACCGCAGTCACCAAGCGATTCGGCATGCAGACGTAGCGGGCGAAGCGGAGCGGACCGCTGAGAGACGCCGCGGGCTGGGCCGCGATCACGCGCGTGATTCCTCCTGGGCCAGGGCGTCCAGCGCCGCGAGTGTTTCCAGGATCGACTCAGCCGCCGGTGCATCGAGCCGTTCGAGAATCACTCCGGCGTAGTGCAGGACGTAGTCACCGACATGGATCGCTTCGGTCGTAGCCAGCGTCGCTGGAATCGCGCGACCGTCAAGCTCCAGCCACGCGGTATCGCCGTCAATACGCTGAACGCGCGCCGGGGTTGCGCGGCACATGGGCCCTACAGGACCTCAACGTCGATGCTGGCGAGCACCAGCTCCGGCCCCCCATGCGCGTTCGGCTGTGGTTCGAAATCAACCGCCGCACCCTCCACGAGGGTGCCCGCGGCGAGTGCCGCCACGAGCGTCTCGACGGCTTCGCGCGTCACGTGGCCGGTCGGCGCGAGCGCAAACGTCAGGCGCTCGACGCGCTGCGCGCCGGCACGCTGTGCGGCCGCCACCGCCGCGGCGATAGCGGCTGAGACCAGGCTGACCTCGTGCATCGGCGTTGGCCTGATCTTACAGCCGGCCGCTCTGTCGGAGGTCCGAGTCCCCGAAGCAGCCTGGGCGGAAGGTCGCCGGACACGGGCGGCTACCTGCCGTTCACGGTCGGCCACCCGGCCAGCAACGCGCCCAGCGCAGGCTGGCATTGAAAGAGGATCGGTCATGTACACGAACATCCTGGTTCCCCTCGATGGGTCACCATTTGCTGAGGCTGCCCTTCCGTATGCGCAATGGCTAGCGGAGCGTGGTGGCGCAGGCCTGACTCTCGTGCGAGCCACCCGCGCGCCCATCAGCCTGGGCGACGCAGGCTCGCACGAACGACGCGCCGTGGCAGAAACGGAAGCGTATCTGACTGCGCTCGCAGCTGAGTTGGTTGCGCACGGCTTCCGCGTACAAACTGGCGTGCCCTACGGGGGTTCGGCTGCCGGGTGGATCGTCGAAGAGGTCGGCATGCGGCACGCCGACCTGGTGGTCATGGCCACGCACGAACGCACTGGGCCGGATCGCTGGTTGCACGGGAGCGTGGCTGAGGCGGTTGTCGGCCAGGCAAGTGCACCCGTGTTGCTCATCCGCGCACCCAGCAGCCCGCGCGCGGTCGAGCGCTTCCGAGATCAACGGCCGGTGCTCGTGGTCCCCCTGGATGGTTCATCGCTGGCTGAGGCCGCGTTGCCAGGCGCCGTCACCCTGGCCAGAACGCTGGGTGGGCGCATCCTCCTGGTGGGGGTCGTGCCGGTGCCAGGGCAGCGAGTTGCCATTGTCGGCGGCGAGGTGGCCTTTGTGGGGGCTGAGCACACCCAGCTCATAAACGAAACTCGCGGCTACCTCGCCGGGATGGTCGATCGCCTGGCAGCCACCCGCCTCCCCGCTGAGGCGCTGGTATGCCAGGGGGAGCCAGCCGAAGGAATCGCCGAAGCAGCGGGCGCGCACAACGCCGCGGCGGTGGTGATGGCGACCCATGGACTGACTGGTCTGGCGCGCACGGTCATGGGCAGTGTTGCCGGAGAAGTCCTGCACCGCACCGCCTGCCCAGTCCTGCTGGTCCGCTCAATCCGGCCCGAGAGGTCACACGTCGAGGTGCCAGTCGGGGTCGAGGCGGTCGGCCAAGCCGCTCGATAATCACCAGCAATGCCGCGTGCCGAGGCGGGCGGCGATGTCGTGGCGTCGTCGTTCACGTGGCCTCGACTGCCCCCGACTGGGTCGGCGGCGACGTCGGATGGTCGGCATCGGGGAAGCCTGTCCAGACCGTCTGGTTGAACTCGTAGAACTCGAGCGGCCGGTACATCAGCGGAATGGCCGGGATGTCCTGGCGATAGATCTTGTCCAGTTCGCCATACATCTCCTTCTGGTCGGCCTCGGTCGATGCGGCGGCTGCTTTCTCGAGCAGCGGACCCACCGCATCGTTCTTGTAGCGGTTGAAGTTCCAGAAGGCCCGCGTACCCGCCGGTGGGACACCGCGGTTGTCGAGGATGTCCCGGAAGCGTAGCCACGGGCTCGAGGCGCTCACGCCCGAAACGGGCCACAGCGCCAGGTCGAACTCCGCCTGACCCACGCGGGTATTGACGACCGGGGCCTCGGGGAACTCAGTGCTGATGTCGATGCCCACCGCCTGGGCGCTCTGGCTGACCAGCTCGAGCGCGGTCATCCAGTCCGTCCAACCATATGGGGTGATGACCTTCCACGGACCGAGCCGCGACCCGTTGGGCAGCACATAGATGCCGTCGTTGCCCTTCTTCGCGCCCAGTTCGCCTTCGAGGATCTGGACTGCCTTCTGGTTGCAGGAACGTGCGGCGGTTCGTGCGCAGGTCCAGGGGCGACGGTTGTGTCATGAGTCCACCCTCCTGAGTGCAACCCGACTGTCGCGTCAGAACGTTGCCGCGGACATTGCTTGCCAGCAATGGAGCGTTGCAGTGCGGTATACGATCTCGTGGCCGGCTGGAGTGCAGATGGACATTGGAGATTGGCAAGAGTTCTCACGTCTGCGTGGTGAAAACCACGTCTGGCACCGCTGCATTGCCGAGATTCTCGAGGCCGTGCAGGCTCCAGGAGCCACCGCCGAGTCGATCGCCAGTGTGGTCGAGCGCAGCGTGACAGCGCTCAATCAGCAGCTCGTGCGCATCCACCGGCGACCAGTTGAGCTGCACCGCCAATGAGGCCGGACACGCCCGTTTCGGTCGGCCGCCTCGGGTACGGTCTGGCCACGCTGGCGGCAATCATCAGCGGAGTCAGCGTCTACGTGAACAGTCTCGGCGTGCAGAGCGTGGCCGATCCAATTCTGTACACAACACTCAAAGACGGTGTCGTCGGCCTGGCCCTGCTTGTGCCGCTGGCTGCATCGCGGCGTCGCCGTGCGGAGTACCGCCGCCTGGACCGGCGCACGGCATGTTGGCTGGTGGCGTTGGCGCTGACCGGTGGCAGCGCCCCATTCGCCTTCTTTTACACGGGCCTCCAGACGACCACCGCCGCCACCGCTGCCCTGCTCAACCACTTCCAGTTCGTGCTGGTGGCCGGGTTTGCCGCGATCTTTCTCCGTGAGACCATTCGCCCCGCGATGTGGACCGGTCTGGCAGTGCTGCTCCTGGGCACGCTGCTCGGGACGAATCTGCGGGCGCTGGCCTGGAACGCCGGCGCCTGGCTGGTCGCGGTGTCCACTGTGCTCTTCGCGATTGACTTTGTCATCGCGAAGCATCTACTACGAGAACTGTCCACGCTGACGGTGATGACGGCCCGCATGACGCTCGGTACGGGGATGCTCCTGGTGTACGTGATGGCTTCGGGACGATTGGATCAGGTCGCTCGCCTGGGACCGACGCAATGGCAATTCGTGGTGCTGACCGGTGTGATCCTGCTGGCGTTCACCACGACGACGTTTACGGCCATCCGGTTGGCATCGGTCTCGGCGGTGATGGCCGTCGGCGCCGCTGCACCGGTGGTCACCACCGTGCTCCAGGTAGGCATCGGTCAACTGAACCTTTCCGTACCTGACGTCGCCGGTCTGGCAGTCACTCTGCTGGCGGTCGTGGCGGTCGTGATCCTGGGCGTCCGTCGAGCCACGGCGCGTTCGGGTTAGCCTTATTCGGAGGCGCCGCCGACGGGCGCCGGCGCTGGCCGAGCCGAACGCGGCGCGGTCCGCGTAGGGGTTGGCCGAGGCGGCCGTCGTAGCCAGCCTGAAATAGCGCTCACCAGCCCACTGAGATCGTCGAAGATGGTGTACACGGCCGGGATGAGCACCAGCGTCAAGAGCGTGCTGGTGAGCAGTCCGCCGATGACCGTGACCGCCATCGGCGCCCAGAATTCGCTGCCTTCGCCGAGCTTCAGCGCGAGTGGAGTCATGGCGAACACCATGGCCGCGGTGGTCATCAAAATGGGCCGCAGTCGCGTTGGGCCTGCCTGCAGCAGGGCCTCCTGGCGACTGAGGCCGCGCTTACGCAACGTGTTGGTGAAGTCGACCAGCAAGATGGCGTTCTTGCCAACCAGCCCTGTCAGCAGGACCATGCCGATCAGGCTCATCATGTTCAGCGTGTTGCCGGTCAGCGTCAACAGGCCGAACGCGCCGACCACCGCCAGGGGCAGACTGATCAGGATCATCAACGCATACAGCGGACTCTCGAACAGCGCGGTCATCAGCATGTACATCAGCAGCACGCTCAGCAGCAGTGCCTGGAAGACCTGCGTGAACGAGTCAGACTGCGTCTGGGCCACGCCCCCCTGGGTGATCGTATAGCCATTCGGAACGGCGATCCGGTCCACTCCGTTCTGAATGTCGGCCGTCACATCACCAGCCGGACGTCCATTCAAGTACGCGGTCACGTAGACCGTGCGCTGCCGATTGTAGCTGGTGATCTGGGTGGGACCGCTGACCTGTGTCACGGTCGCAATCTGGGCAAGGCGGATCGTCGCGCCACGCGGCGTAACGATCGGAATCTGGCTCACCTGCGCCACTCGAGCGCGCTCGTCCGGATTCAGCACGACGTTGATGTCCCAGCCCGGCGTGCCCGCTGGTCGGAAGGTGGAGACGACGCTGCCGGCCAGGCCGGCGCGCAACACCCCGGCCACCTGACCGGGTGACAGGCCGAGGTCGGCGGCTTGTTGTCGGTCAATGCTGACCATCAACTCCGGCTCACCGGTCACACCGCCGTCGTCCACATCGCGCGTGCCGGGCACCGCGCGGACGACGCTCGCCACCTGCTGGGCGAGTCCGGTCAGGACGGCTTGATCGTCGCCCTGAACGCGGACCTGCACGCTCGCACCGCCCGGTCCGAACTGACTTATTGGCGCCGCGGTCACCTTCGCGCCCGGAATGTCGGCGCCGAAGCCGCGAACGACTTCGGAGAGCTGATCTGGTGTGCGCGTGCGCAGGCTGCGATCCTTCAGCTGAACGAAGATGCTCGAAAAGCGCGCCTGATTGGTCTGAGAACCGCCACCACTGCCGGCTACGCCCACGGAGCTGAACACGTCCTTGACCTCCGGCAAGGCCATGATGCGCTGTTCGACCTTTCGGGTGGCCACGTCGTTGACGTCCAGCGTGGTCCCGGGTGGCATCTCGACCGCGACTTGAAACTGGCCGTTGTCCGCATTGGGCATGAATTCCGTCGACAGAACGCCGAACGTGACCAGCAGCACGCCCCCGGCCAACGACGCGAGGCCGAGCGCGACAATCAACCAGCGCGAGCGCGGCCCGATAGCAAACTGCAAAACGTGGCGGTAGCCGCGTGACAGGCGCTCATACCCGGCGTCCCACCGCCGCCCGAACAGGACCAGCGGACTGCGACTCGGCACGGTCGAGTCCGCGTCGTCGCTCGTCTCGCGCCGGTACCACCGGCTGGCGAGGAGTGGCGTGAGGGTGAACGACACGAACAACGAGAACAACGTGGCGGCGACCACGACCAGCCCGAACTGGCGCATGTATTGTCCGACGTAACTCGACATGAAGCCGATAGGCGCGAACACGACGACGTCCACCAGGGTAATGGCCACGGCCGCGAAGCCGATTTCAGACCGGCCTTGCAGAGCCGCGTCCTTCGGTGACTTCCCGAGGTGCAAATGTCTGAAGATGTTCTCCAGCACCACGATCGAGTCATCAACCAGGATCCCCACGGTCAACGTGAGTCCCATCAGACTCATCATGTTCAGCGTGAAGCCGAGGGCGTACATAACGCCGAGCGTGGAGATCAAGCTCGTCGGGATGGCGACCAGGACGATAAAGGTGCCGCGGAGGGTGTGCAGGAAGAGCAGCAGCACCAGTCCCGTGAGCAAGACCGCCGCGGACAACTCGCGTTGCAAATCCGACAGGCTGCTCCGCGTGTAGACCGAGGCATCGGCCGCCACGGTGACGGTCACGCCAGGCGGGAGGTCCGGCTGGATCTGGGCCAGCGTCGCCTTGACCGCGTCCGCGGTCACCACCGTATTGGCGCTCGCCTGCTTGAGAATGTTTATCCCGACTGCCGCGGCGCCATTGGCGCGGTTGATCGTGCTGACCTTCTTGTAGGTATCGACAACGGTGGCCACATCCCGCAGATACACCGGTCCGGTATCCGTCGAAGCTACCAGGATGCCGTTCAGCTGATCGGGTGTCTGGGCGCGGTTGTCGAGCCGCACCATCCAGTCCTGGCCCAGGTCGGTCAGATTGCCAGCCGGTACGTTGAGATTGTCGCCGGACAGGGCCTGGTTGACCTGGAGGATGCTCAATCCGCGAGCCTGGAGCTTGCGCTGGTCGACCTGGACCTGGATCTCGCGCACCTGGCCACCGATCAGCGAGACCTGGGCGACTCCATTGGTCGACTGGATGCGTTTCTGGAGTTTGTCCTCCGCCAGGCGCTGGAGGGTGCCCAGATCCGTCCGGGCGCCGCTCAGCGTGAGCTGCAGGATCGGCTGGGCGTTGGGGTCGTACTTACCGACCGACGGGTCGCGGGCGTCGGTTGGCAGCAGACCGCGGACTGCGCTGACGTGGCGCTCCACGTCGATCGAGCTGTCCTTGGAGGCCCGGTCGGTGAAGAAGATGACGACGGTGGACTGGCCTTCAATGGAGCTCGAGCTGATGTAGTCGATGTCATTAACGCTGGCGACAGCGTCTTCGATGTTCCGGGTGACCAGGGTATCGACCGCTTCGGGCCCGGCGCCCGGATAGGCGGTGGTGACCACGACGATCGGAAAGTCGAGCGCCGGCATGAGGTCGACGCCCAGTCGCGACCAGGACACGAACCCGACGACCAGCAGGGCACCGATCACCATCAGCATCAGGACCGGCCGCCGAATGGCGATGTTCGTCAGTTGCATGGCCGCTACTCCTCCGTTCGGGTGGTTTGTCCAGCCCGCCTGGCTGCGCTCGCTCGTTTTCGACGAGTGCAACGTTCCTCATCGTTCTCTTGCCAGGGACGTGACCTGGCCCTTTGGGGCACGACTTCACGGCACATAAGCGGTCCGCGTGTCGACCTGCGGGGCAACGATCTCGCCGTCGTTCAGGCTGCTCAGTCCGCTGGTGGCCACGAGTTGGCCGTCGTCGATGCCGCTCAGAATCTCGACCAGCTGGTCGTTCTGCAGGCCGAGTTTGACCGGCTGTCGGTGGATGCTGCCGCCTGAATCGATCGCCATGACCACCGGCTCAATGCCGGGCGCACCGGGCACGACCGCGACGCGCGGTACGACCAGCGCGTTGGGCTTCTCGGCGGTGATGATCGTCACGCTGGCGAACATGCCGCCGCGGAGGCGGCCCGTACTATCCGTCGGCTCGATGCGCACCGCGGTCGTGCGGCTCTTGCCGTCCATGATCGGGGCGATCGACGTGACTTTGCCGCCGAACGTCTGAGATGGGAACGCCGGGACTTCGAGCTGGACCACCTGACCCGGGGCGAGTTGCGTCAGCTGGCTCTCCTCGACATTGACCACCAGCTCCAGCGCCGGCGGTACCAGCGTGACAATCGGCGTTTGCGAACTGACCAGCGCGCCTGGCGAGACCAACCGCTCGGCAATGACGCCGTCAACCGGCGCCACCACCGTCGTCTCGTTGAGGCCCAGCTCAGCCAGGTCAACGGCGGCTTGAGCCTGATCCACGGCCGCCTGGGCAGCCGTGATGTCCTGGTCGGTATACGGTCTCTCGACTTTCTCGAGTACCGCCGCCGCCTGCGCGACGGCTTGCTCCTGCTGCTGCAGGTCGAAGCTGGTATACGGCAGTCCTGCCTTGTTGAGCTGTTGCTGGGCCTGGTCGATCCCCGCCTGTGCCTGGCGTACGTCTTCATCGGTCGGTCCGCTGACGATAACGTCCAGCCTGGCCTGATCGGCCTTGAGACGCTCACGGGCGGCGGTGACCTGGGCGTTGGCGTTCTTGACCTGTGCGTCAAGGTTGCCGCTCTGCGCGGCGGCCAGGTTGGCCTCAGCCGTCTTGAGGTTCTCCTCGGCCTGGACGAGCTGGCCCTGGGACTGCTGCTTCTGGGCCTCGGCCTGAGCCCGCGTGGCGGCGATTCCGCCGCTCTTCAGCGCGTCAAGACGAGCCGCGGCCGCGCTGACCTGGGCCTGGGCCTGGTCCACCGTAGCCTGGAGTTGAGTCTGCACGGCTGGGGGGCCGCCGCGGGTCAGCAGGTCCAACTGCCCCTGGGCAGCTTCGGTGGCCGCATTGGCCGCACTGACTGCCGCGGTTGCGGCTGCCTTCGCGTCACCGCAGGCAGTGCTGTTGTGGGAGATCTTCACGCCGTTGACCACGACGTCCGCACAGGCGCCGCCGACGTTCTGTTCGAGCGCGGTCTGGTTCGCTTCGGCTGCCGAACGCTGACTCCTGGCCTGTTCGAGCGCGGCCTGGGCCTGAGCGATGGCGGCCTGGGTCGGTTGATTGGCCTGTTTCAGGGCCGCCTGGGCGGTCTGGAGTTGCGACCTCGACTGGTCCAGGGCACTCTGCGCAGCCTGGACATCGGCCGCCGACGTGCCACCGAGACTGATCAGTGCGGCGTCGGCGGACGTGATGAGCGATTGCGCGGTCGTAATCTGCGCTTGCAGACTGTCGACCTGAGCCTGGGCAGCTTGCAGGCTGGCGGCGTTCTGTCCACCGAGCGCCGCGTACGCTGCTTCCGCGCCGGCCACCGCCGCGGCGTCCGAATCAACGGCGCTCTGCTGCGCCTGGCGCACCCCGTCATCGGCGCCATTCTGGAGCGCCTGTAAGCGCGCCTCGGCGGCCGACAGGCCGGCTTCGGCGGCCAGAATGTCCTCGCTGCGGCCGCCCGAGCGCATGTTGCTCAGACGCGTTTGTTGCTGGGCGAGGGCCGCCTCGGCCGCGGCGATGTCTTCGGCGCGCGGCCCGGCTTGCAGTGAGGCCAGCCTGGCTTGCGCCCCGGCGAGTGCGGCTCGGGCTTGCAGAGCGCTGATCTGGGCGCTGTCCCGATCGAGCATCGCCAGGATGTCGCCGGCCTTAACCTGACTGCCAGTGTCGACCAGCATCTGCTGGACGCGTCCGGACGACCTGGGTAGGACAGTGATCTGTTCTCGGGCGCGAATATCGCCGCTGTAGGACAGACTTTGTTGAATGTCAGCTCGGCGAGCAGTGTCGGCCCTTACCGCCGTGGCGGCAACGACGGTCGGCGCCGGCGATGGTTTGGGCGCTGGCTGTGGGGTGCAAGCCAGGCCCAGGACCAGAAGTCCCGCATAGAGCACACTCGGACGATTGAGGAGCTGAGGCACAGGTCGGCCCTCCTGAGGGCCAGCCTCGGCTGGTCGTGTTGCACACGCGGATGCTGAACGTAAACGCTACGATTCAAAAGTGGGCTTATTGGTGGTCGGCGCCGGTGAGGCGGCGGTGGCGGTGGCTGTCAGCGACACGTCCGCCGAGACTCACGATGCGCTGCTGGATCGCGTCCTTGAGCGCCTGACTGGAGGCGCGGTGTACCTGCACGTCGTGCACAATGGCCTGCACGCACTCGCGCCAGGCGAAGTTCTCGGTGCGCAGGTGAGCGAGCTCCTGCCAGATGGCGATCTCGTCCGGCGGCGGCGCGGACAACGCCGGTTCATTCAACACATAGAACGTAACGTCCGGGAACTCGTCCACCCCGCGATTCTACGCCGGTGATTCGGAGGTTTTAGAAGATGCGCATAGGCGTTCTCACCGGCGGGGGCGACGTGCCAGGCCTCAACCCGTGCGTCAAGGCGCTCGTCTATGGCGCCGCCGAACATGCCTGGCAGGTGGTCGGGATTCGCCGCGGCTGGGCTGGCCTGCTGGAGCTCGATCCAGAAGATCCCGCCACCCTCTCGGTTGGCACGCTCGAGCTCAATCGTCAGAACACGCGGACCATCGATCGATCTGGCGGGACGTTCCTGCATACCAGCCGCGTCGACCCAGGCCGGGTGCGATCTGACAGGCTGCCGCGCTTCCTGGTTGGACGCGGAGATCTCACGTCAGCGTCAGCCGACGGTACAGTCGATTGCACCGCCCACGTCCTGCGCGTCCTGGATTGGCTCGGAGTGGATGCGCTGGTACCGATCGGCGGCGACGATACGCTGGCATACGCGGAGCGATTGACACGCGAGGGCGTGGCGATCGCCGGTATTCCCAAGACAATGGACAATGACGTGTTCGGCACCGACTATTGTCTGGGTTTTTCCACGGCGGTCACGCGCAGCATCCAGTTCATCCACCAGATCCGCTCGTCGGCCGGCTCACACGAGCGGGTCGCGATCGTCGAATTGTTCGGTCGACACTGCGGTGAGACCACTTTAATGGCGTCGTACCTGGCCGGTGCCGATCGGGCGCTCATTCCAGAGGTGCCGTTCGATTCGCAAACCGTGGCCGACATGGTCACCGAAGATCGTGCCTCCAATCCGAGCAACTATGCGATCGTGACGGTGAGCGAGGGCGCCTTCATGGTCGGCGGAGCACCGGTCGAATCAGGCATGGAGGACGCCTATGGTCATCGCAAGCTGGGCGGGACCGGGCGCATCCTGGGCGAAGCGCTCAATCGGCTCACCGGTGATGACATCCTGTACCAGCAGGTCGGCTATCTGATGCGCTCCGGCGCACCTGATGGGCTCGACCTGATGGTCGCCGACAACTACGCCGCACTCGCGCTGAACCTGATCGAGAGCAATGCACATCATCACATGGTCGCGCTCAAGCAGGGCGTTTACACCAGTGTCCCGATCGGGGCCATCAGCGAGGGCGTCAAACGTGTGGATGTGCCGGAGTTGTACGACCCCGAGACGTATCTACCACGCGTGCAGCACGTACGCGGCAAACCTATGTTCCTGTACTGAAGCACCCTGTTTACCTGGCGTTGACCGAGCGCAGGCTGCTTTGCAACTGGGCTACCCGAGGCTTGATGGCGACTGGCGAGACGGTGAGATGAACGCATTCCTGGCAGCCGTAGATGCCAATCACCTCCTGGTGCAGTTCCTGTATGGACAGGCATTCTTTATCGCCGCCCTGGCCGTCGTGCTGCGCCTCAATCGCCAGAGCAGCTTCCGCCTGGCGAGGGTGATCTGGCTGTTCGCGGTGTTCGCCCTGCTGCACGCGTTTTCAGAGTGGGGCGAGGTGTTCATCCCCCTCCAGCAAGCCTACCTGCCCGCGGCCGTCGTCGTTGGATTGCGGTTGGCGCAAGTACTCCTGGTCGGCGCCTCCTTCATCGTTCTGTATGGATTCGGGGGTTCGCTGCTCGCTCGGTTACGGCCAGCCTTGGGCTGGCTGCGACTGCTCACGCTGCCGCTTGGCGCCGCGTGGCTGGCCTCGCTGCTGTTGGGCTTCATCCTGTTCTCGAGCTTCTCCAGCAATTTTTTCGATCTGGCCCTCGCGATGGCCCGCGTCCTTCTGCTGGTGCCGGCGGCGGCGATCACCGTCGCGGCGCTCGTCCGGGAAGCCGGCGATGCAGAACTCGCCGCTTTCCCGCGGATCTCCGAGTGGCTTCGCTGGGCTTCCGCGGGCCTCCTCGGGTGGGCGCTAGTTGCGGAGACCGCGCCATCGGTGTTGAACTTTTTTAACCGCGGCGCATTCGGCTCGCTCGAGGCACCGCTGGTGACGCTGGCCATTCCCGCGGGTCTGGGATTGGCCTACTGCATGACCCGAGCGATGGAGATTTTTGGGATCGAACAACGCCGCCAGATGGAGGCGATGGAGCGCCGCCATCTCGTGCTGCTCGAACGCGAACGTCTCGCCCAGGAGCTGCATGACGGCGTGACGCAAGTTCTGTACAGTATTGGCCTGCACACCCAGGCTGGCATGTTGCGGACACGCGATGCGAGCACGCGTGAGCTCCTCCAGTCCACCAGCAGACTCGCGAAGACCGGGTTGGACGACGTCCGCGCGGCAATCGACGCTTCACTGCCGCGGCTGGCGGACGGCCAGACCATCGAGTCCGCAATACGCGCGCTCCCCGAGCAATATGCACCGCTGAACGGGCCGACACTGGAGTTACAGCTCCTTGGAAACCGGATCCAACTCGTCCCGTCAGTCGAGGGCGCGTTGTATCGGATCGCTCGCGAGGCCTTCTTCAATGCTTGTCGCCACGGCGGCGCATCCCACATTCGGGTCGTACTCGAATTCCAGCCGGAACAGGTGAGCATCCGCGTCGGCGACAACGGGCTCGGGATCAGCGAGGAGCAGCGTATCGCGGCGCTCGAGCGCGAAGGCAGCCAGCTCGGTCTGGCCGGTCTGGTGAGACGGCTGTCGGCTTGGCATGGCACGCTCGGAATCCGGCGACTGCCTCAGGGTGGTACGGAGGTGACCGCCACTATTCCACTTTCACCCTACGCTGGCTTCGCTCCGAACGATGGTGGCGCGGCATGAACCGCATCCTTCTCGTCGACGATCACGAGATCGTTCGGCGCGGGCTGGCTGAGATCATCGCGACCGCAGCGGACCTGGAAATGGCTGGCGAGTGTGCTACCGTGGGCGAGCTTGTCGACCGCGTGACATCGACGCGGCCTGATCTGGTCTTGCTCGACGTGCGCATGCCCGGCGTGGGTGGCGTCGTCGTGTGCGAGGAGCTCCTGGCGCGCTGGCCGAGCCTGAAGGTGCTCATGCTCTCCACGTTCCTCGACGAGGATGCGATCCAACGTTGCCTGCTCGCCGGCGCACGCGGCTACCTGCTCAAGGATGTCGATGCCCTCAAATTGTTGGAGCACCTGCGCGCGGCGCTGCGCGGCGAGTTCGTGCTGGACCCCAAGATCACCGGAACGCTCGTCGCCCAGATGCGCCGTCTGGCGGCGGACGCGGGCATGGAGCGGCCCAGCGGACGCGAGTTGGAGGTGCTCCGCGAAGTCGCGCGCGGGCTGACGAGTCGCGAGATTGCGCAGCAGCTGGTGGTCGGCGAGAGTACGATCAAGAGCCATATCCAGAGCCTCATGCGGAAGCTGAACGCGGCCAATCGCGCGGAGCTGGTCGCGGAGGCGATGCGCCACCACCTCCTGGAGGGCGAATAGGACTCGCCGACCGGGGGTAGTTGTCACAAGCAACGCCGCCTCCTGGAAGGCGATTCGGATTTCGCCCACCAGGAGGCAGTTTTTCAGGCGAGATGCGCCGACGCGCCGCGTGGATCAAGCGGTTGGGGCCGCCGCCGGCGTGGCGGCTGGCCGCCGTGAGGGCGGACGGTCGGTCTTGTGGAACGTGACGGTCGTAAAGAGGTACCCGGCGGTCCCCACCAGGATGATGTAGCTCGCATACAGGATCGGCGCTGCCCAATCCAGGTTGCTGCTGGTCGTCAGAAATGAACTGAGTCCCTTCGACCACGCCTGGTCGGCAGACTCGACGCCGAAGACCTGCGGAACCAGATACAGCGCCGAACCGAGCAGTAACAGCCAGGTGGTCAGGCGAAAGTCGGTGGCGTTGTCGTCCGCGTCACGCGTCAGTTTGATGGCGCATGCCAGCAAGAGGACGGCCGTGGCCAGTGAGCCAGTCAGCGGCAACGCATTCGCTTTGACCAGGTTCGGATAGAAAAAGACGATGCCGAGCGCGAACGTCACCAGCATGATGCCGTCACGCAGTAGCACGTAGCTCAGCCACCAGATGTCGGCTCCAAAGCGCAGCGTGAATTTGTGCAACATACGCAGCATGTAGGGTCGGCTGAGGTGCAGGGCGACGGTCAGCACCCAGAACGCCGGCAGCATGGCGACGGCGGTCTGGACGATCCACAGCTGGCCACCGGTGACCAGCCCTGTTGAGATGGCCTGGGAAAGTTCATCTTGCGTCATGGCGGTTCTCCTCATGGCCCGCGGCTGGCGCGGCCTGTTCAAAGTCGGAGCGGGTCTGCCAGGTCCGCCAGACGCGCCAGTTGGCGACTCGGCGGACCGGACGCCACTTGTAGGCGGGCCCCCAGGGGTCGCCCAATGGCTTGTCTTTGTGAGACTGGCGGGTGAATGCGGACAACGGCTGCCAGTGGCTGGGGTCGTATTTTGGTTCGGGGATCATCGGGCCCTGGGCCGGAGCGAAGGCCACCGCCTCATCCACCTGTTCGACAATGACGATGTCCGTGGGGCACTCCATCGTGCACACCATGCAGCCAGTGCACCGTGCGATCTGCACCGGAAACACCGTCATCCACGCCTGGGCATCAAACGGCGTGGTGGGTCGCGCGAAATCCGCCTCGGGCCCGTGCCTCACGGGCCGCGTCATATCGAGGCAGTGGACGGGGCAGACGTCGACGCAGACGCCGCAGTTGAGGCACTGGGAACTATCGAAGGAAAACTGGAACGTGCGCATGCCCGCCTCCTACTTCGCCGTCGCTGGTGAAGTTGCGCGGAGAGTCGTGGTCGCCGCGTACACGCCCAGGACGCCAGTGCCAAGGAGCGCGGCGTACGTGCACACCAGCGCGAGGATCGGATTGGAGTGCGAAATGAGGGCCTGCGAAATGGACGGGTCAACCCCAAAGCTGTCTGCCTGGACGCCGAGCAGCGTCGGTACCAGGTACAGCAGGGCACCCGCCGCCAGCAAGCCGCTGGTCAGGCGAAACGCCTGGGCGTCGTCGTCGACGTCACGCACCAGTTTGACCACGAGAACGCCGAGCAGGCAGAGCGCCGCCAGGGGAGCCGTGACCGGCAGGTCCTTGCCCACCATGACGTCTGGGAAGAAGAACATGAAACTGAGGGCGAACGTGGTCAGGATGGCAAGGTCGCGAATCGCGACGTAGGCCAACCACCAGATATCGGCGCCGAGCCGCAGGGAGAACTTCTGGACGACGTTGAGCATGTATGGCCGTGCCAGGTGGAGCGCCAGCATGAGCAGCCAGAGAATCGGGAGCACCGCGGCCAGCGTGCCCTCCAGTATCTGCTCCCCGGCATCCGAGAGCGCGCTAGCAATTGCCTGTGAAATCTGGTCTGGTGTCATGCCAGCCTCCTTTCACTCGTCGCGAACGGTGGGCCCGGCCCATTACCGAACCTGGCCCCACTGTAGGCTTGTTTGAAGGACTGGCCATCCAGCAGAGGGATGAATTCGCGCGCTCGAATGGGGTGATGCGGGAGTCATCCTTTTTGAGCGGCATCCCACCCCAGCGGGTGGGATGCCGCTCAAACGCGTCGTGGACCCGGGATCGATGGCGTCGGTGCTGGCGCCGCGTGCCGGCGCTGCAGGGCGTGGACCACGTCGATCGACCGTGGCCCGCCGGGTGGTGGCGGGATCAACCGGGAGAGGAGCACCGGTTGGCTAGCCATGCGCCCCACCGCGTTGGCCACGCTGCCCTGAATGGCACGCTGGGCGCCAGTCCGAGCGTGAGTGTTCATGACAATCACGTCGGCGCCCACCTCGGCGGCGACCGAGACGATAGTGGTGGCGGCTTCGCCAATCTCGACGCGTACCTCGGCATCGACGCCCGCCTCGCGGACCCTGGCGGCCAGGTCGTTCAACTGCTGCCTGGCCACCACCACCGCCTGTGGCTCAGGTAGAACCGGACCATGCCCCCACTGCCACACATAGGTCTCGTCGAAGGCGATCGCTCTGAGCAACACGACCCGCGCGCTGCAGGCGCGGGCGAGCTCGATGGTCGTCGCCAGTGGCGCCGCGCATGAAGTGTCGATGGCAAGCAGAATGGTCTTCAACTCGGGCGCAGGTCGGCAGCCACTCCGCACCAGCAGGGTTGGCGCTGGGGAATGGGCGACGACGTATTCGCCGACGCTACCAAGTACCGCACGCTGCAAACCTGAGCGCGCATGCGTCGTCATCACGACCATCACGACGTGTTCCGCGGCGGCCTCGCGCACGATGCATTCGCCGGGGTCGCCAGACATCAGCCGTGTGCACACAGGCCCGTCGAGTGCGCCGGCAATCCGATCCAGATACGCGCGCGGCGCATCGACGCTGGCACCGTGGTCGGGCACGACGACGACCAGATCAAGGGTGGCGCCAAGACTCCGGGCCAGTAACCCTGCGAGAGGCAGGGCCGTCTCGGCCAGGGGCTTTCCGTCAAGTGGAACGCGCAGTGTGCGTTGCATGGCAGCCCACCTCACCTGTCAGCATGGTGGCCGGAGCAACGTGCGCGGTCGGTGTCCCCGGGTTGCGGCAAGGTAAACGCGGGCGTCCCGCGGCCCGGCTCGCCTGCGTGCCGGCGCGCAACCCGAGCCGAGCCCTGACCTGGCAAGATTCCGTGACCATGCTGCACCGTGTCGATGTCGGTACCCAGCCGATCGCCGCCTATGCTTCGACCGCGCGGGCGCCGAGCGCATCGACGAACTGCGTGCCCTGGCCGAGCCGCTGGGAGGTGCACGGGTGCTCCACCTGAAGGCGACGCCATACGGTGGCGGCGTGGCAGATATCCTGCGTTCGGAAGTGCCGCTCCTGCGCGACCAGCGCGGCAGCTGAAGCCGCACCCCGGTGTCAGAGCTACGCCAGGACCCGAGCACGCGCGACTGGGTGGTCATTGCGCCCGAACGCGGCCTGCGACCGCACCCGGTCGCGCAGCCACCGGCGCGCGTGCCGGTCGAGACGGAGGCAGACTGTCCGTTCTGCGTCGGGCACGAGGCCGAGACGCCGCCCGAGGTGTGGCGTCTGCCGCCGGAACGGACGGCACCCTGGCGAGTGCGCGTGGTGCCGAATCGCTTTCCGATGCTGGCTCCGGACGGTACCCCACGTCGCGAGGTCAGCGCGGATGGCCTCGTGCGTATGCCCGGGATTGGGCGGCACGAAGTCATCGTCGAATCGCCTGATCATTGGGCGGACCTGGCGCGGGCCGACAATTCCGGCGTGGCGGCCGTGCTCGAGGCGTACCGGGCGCGCTACCGTGCCCTGCGCGCCGAAGGTGCCGGCGTTATCCTGATCTTTCGCAACCACGGCGCGCGCGCCGGGACGTCGATTGCCCATCCGCATTCGCAAATCGTCGCCGCGCCAGTCGTCCCGATTCAGGTGCGGCACCGCTTCGACGTGGCCATGCAGCACTATGACGACCTCGGCACCTGCCTGTATGTCGATCTGCTGGAACGCGAAGTGCATGATGGCCGACGCGTCGTGCTGGAAACCCCGAAGTTCGTCGCGTTCCAACCTTTCGCCGCGGTTGCGCCATTCGAAACCTGGATCATGCCGCGCGCACCGCAACCGGCGTTTGGCGACGTGGACGACGCGGCGTTGGACGCGCTGGCGCCGGTACTCAGAAATGTGCTTGCCGGTCTGGCGGAGGTCCTCGGCGATCCGGATTACAACGCGATCATCCAGAGTGCGCCGCCCGGCGACGAGAGCCGCGAATACTTCGTCTGGCACCTGCGGGTCATTCCCCGGCTGGCGACGCCGGCCGGATTCGAGCTCGGTTCCGGCATGGCCATCAATCCCACGTTGCCGGAGCAAACGGCTGAGCTGATGAGGCGCGCAATCGCCCGGCTATCCTGAAGGGCAATGGCGAGCACACGGCGCGTGGGAATCCTGTGCGGCGGCGGGCCCGCGCCGGGCATCAACAGCGTCATTGGCGCGGCGACGATTCGTTCTGTCCTGGGCGGCTCGGACGTGCTCGGGATCCACGATGGCTTCCGGCGCCTGATGCAGGGCGACGTTGACTGCGCCTCCCCCTTGACCATCGAGGACGTCAGCCGGATTCATTTCACCGGCGGATCTCAGGTGGGTACCTCGCGCGCCAATCCAACGCGTGATCCGCGCCACTTGCAGGTGGTCACGGACACGCTTCAACGCCTGGGCATCGACGCGCTCATCACTATTGGTGGCGACGACACCGCATTCTCGGCCATGCGTCTTGCGGATCATGCGGGTGGACGCCTGCAGGTCGTGCACGTGCCGAAGACGATCGACAACGATCTCGACCTACCCTATGGGATCCCGACGTTTGGATTTCAAACTGCTCGGCATGTTGGCACCGAGCTGGTCAAGAATCTGATGACCGACGCCAAGACCACCGGTCGCTGGTACCTGATCGTGGCGATGGGGCGCAAAGCCGGGCACCTCGCTCTGGGCATCGGTAAAGCGGCCGGCGCCACCCTGACCGTTATCCCGGAGGAATTTTCGACCGGCGGCGGCAGCGGCAAAGTCCGACTCGACGACCTGACCGACATTCTGCTCGGAGCGATCGTCAAGCGCAAAGCCCTGCACCACGATGACGGGACGGCGATTCTCGCCGAAGGCCTCGTCGAGCATATGGCGCCCGAGGACCTGGAGGTCTTCGGACAGCTCGAGCGCGACGAGCACGACCACGTTCGGCTGGCCGAAGTGAACCTGGGCGACGTCGTCCGGGTGCGGTTGCGGTCGCGACTCGCTGAGCTCGGCCTGAACACGGGCCTCGTTTCGAAGGACATTGGTTACGAGCTGCGCTGCGCGGATCCGATTCCGTTTGACATGGAGTACACCCGCGACCTGGGGTACTGCGCGGCCCAGTACGTGCTCGATGGCGGCACGAATGCCATGGTGACGCTGGTGAACGGCCACTTCGAGCCGATGCCATTCAACCAGATGCTCGATCCGCAGACCGGACGCACGCGCGTGCGGCTGGTGGATCCCCACTCCGAGCATTACCAGATCGCGCGGCGCTATATGGTCCGGCTGGGCACAGAGGACTTTGAAGACGCCGCGACGTTGACGAACCTGGCCCGCGTAATTGGCCGGCAGCCCGACGCGTTCATGGCACGCTTCAAGCACCTGGTGGCTGGCGAAGCCGCTCAACGCGCCGGTTGATCCCAAGCCGCACGCAACGCTCGCCCACCCTCCCGTGTTGGCTGAACGCTACCTGTCGCGCGTTACTGTCGAGGTTGCGCCAGGTGAATGCTCGGGGCAGGTGCTGCCGCTGGCCAGCGCTTGTCGGACCTGATCGATCGTCAGCTCGAGCGGCTGCATGGTGTCGACGCTCAAGGTCTCTGACATCTCGGTGGGCTCGACGAAGGCCGCTTTGAGCGCAGGCCACAACTCAGGCCGCGCGTCGGAGACTGAGTGCAGATCGTGCCTCCGGGCCGCCAACCGCGCCAGCAGCACCGACTCGTCAGCTCGGCACACGATGACCACCAGCCGCGCCCCAGTGCGGCGCGCAAGCTGACGCAACGCGGCGCGCTCTGCCGGTTGGCTGTAGGTAGCATCGAGCACGAGCGATCGGCCGCGCCGCAACCACCGCGCGGCCTGTTTTCTCAACATGGCGTAGGTGCGGCGGCTCATTGACCGGCCGTACAGGCCACGTTCGAACCCGTCGAGACGGTGCTCGCTGGGTCGCATCTCGGCCAGTTGTTTGCGGACGACGTCCGACGAAAGGTGCACCAGACCGAGCCGCCCGGCCAGGGCGCGAGCCAGAGTCGTCTTGCCGCTGGCGGGGAGGCCCATGGTGACCAACAGCGTCCGTTCAGGCTGGTGGGCGTACGTAACGGCCAGGTCGAAATAGGCTCGCGCCTCGCTGAGCGCGAGATCGAGCCCGCTTGCGGCGCGCGCGGGGTCGTCGAGTTGAAAGCCCAGCACCTTGCCGCGCACAAACGCGCGGTAGCACTTGTAAAAATCCAGCAACGCCGGCAGCTCACGGTCTCCGCTGCGTCGGACGTAGGCGTCTACAAAGGCGGACCCGAGGTCGGCCCGCCCGAGGTGGTCGAGGTCCATCGCCAGGAAGGCCACCTCGGCAGCCACGTCAGCGCAGCGGAACCGGTCGTTGAATTCGATGCAGTCGAACAGGTAGAGACGCCGATGGGCAACACAGACGCTGCCCGCGTGCAAGTCGCCATGGCCGTCGCGGATGCGGCCCTGCGCCACGCGCCGCTTCAGCAGTTCGGCGTGCGCTTCGAGAAACTGCTCAACGTAGCTACGGATCTCGGCATATTGCTGGCCAGCGAGGGTGCGCCCGACGAACGCGGCCGTCTGGGCGAAGTTCTCAGCCCAATTCGTGCGCAGCATGGCCACGCTCCCGAACTCGTCGACGCCAATGCCAGTGGCAGCTCCGGCGTGGAACTCAGCCAGGTGTCTGGCCAGGCGCTCCATCAGTCGGTCATCAGCCGCCTCTCGCGCGAGCAGGGCGGGCAGCATGCCTGCCTCGGGCAATCTCCGCATGACTACGGCCGGCTCAACCGGGCTGCCTGGTCCGGTCATGGATAGCACTCCGTCGCGCTCGACAACATCCACCACGCCAAGGTAGAGATCCGGGCACAGGCGCCGGTTGAGGCGCACTTCCGCCTCGCAATCCGCCCGCCGCTGCTCCAGGGTCGAGAAATCGAGAAACCCGAAGTCGACCGGTTTGCGCAGCTTGTACACAAACGCGCCGGCCAGGATCACCCAGGAAATGTGGGTTTCAATCACCGTCGGGTGCGGCGCAAGATGCGGAAACGCCGCCGGACGCAAGAGCTCCATCAGCCGCCCGGACAGATCGGATCGCGTCCTGGCTGGCCATCCCGTAGGGGCCGCTTGCGGACCCGGAGTGGTGGTCGGAGTGGCGATTGCGGCTGTCATGGCGTCAACTCCTGACGACCCACGTCGTTCAGGTCCGGACCGGTGCGGCGTACGACTCGGGCGCGGGTGGCTGAGCCGCCTGGAGCGCCGTCGGCCGGACAATCAAGAGCGGGACTTCGGCGTGCTGCAGCGCGCCGGTGGTCGTACTGCCAAGCACCACCCGCGCCAGACCGCTGCGGCCATGCGTGGCCATGGCGATCAAATCGGCGTGTTCGGCACGCGCGAGTTGAACGATCGTCGCGGCCGGCGTCGGACCGACCTCAATCCGCCAGTGCACGCTGGCGCCACTTTCGCGGAGCCTGGTGGCCACGGTTGCCAGGTAGGTGCGCGCCGCGGCGACCTGCTCATCGAGGTCATACCCCAACAACTCGACGGGGTCGCTGTACACCCGCGGCGGCCACGCCACCACCTCGACCAGCAGCAGTTCGGCGCCGAGTCGTGTAGCAAACTCCAGCGCTGGACCGAGCACGGCTTCGCTGAGCTGCGACTCATCCAGTGGCACAACGATCCGTACCCGGCCGTCAGGCGGCCAGGGCAAACTCACATGAGGCGGGACGAGCAGAACCGGCACGTTGGCCAGCCGAATCACCGCGTCGGCGATGCTGCCGTACAGCCACCGGCCAATGCCCGAACGCCCGTGCGTGGACATGACAATCAGGTCGACTCCCAGCGCTGCGACCGCGCTCACGGTCTGGGCAGCCGCGTCACCCTCTGGGACGGTCACCGCGACGGTGATTTCCGCACGCCGGAGTCTCGACGCGATCTCTTCCAGATTTTCGCGTGCGGCAAGTGCCACGCTGGCTTCGACACTCGTCTCCGCCCCCGCATACGCCGGCACGACCCAGTTCAGGATCACCCGCGCGTGCGCAGCCCGAGCGATCCGCTCCGCGAATGGAAGGGCGTGCTCTGCCAACGCCGAGCCGTCGAGTGGAACGAGAATTGTCGAAGGCATGCGACCACCTCCTGGCCTATCGTGCCGGCTGCCTGTAGTCATCGTCACGCCAACGCTAACGCGCCAGCGTTAGCACCCAGGTTGCGCCACGTAAACACAGCGGCGACGGACGATCCGGATGCAGTGGCGTCCCGCGTCAGGCTCGGAAACGGTAACCCCGGCCGCGCACCGTTTGAATCATGCGTGTCGGGGCGCGATCCTTCAGCTTGGTACGAAGGCGGTTAACAAAGACTTTGAGGTGATGGGTGGTCGCTCCGTACTCACGCCCCCACAGGGCTTCGAGGAGCACCTCGTGTGAAATGACCTGGCCGACTCGTCGGATGAGGTAGTACAGCAGTCGGTACTCCATCGGCGTCAGGTGGACCGGTTGTCCCGAAATGGTGACGGTCGCGTCACTGAAGCGAACACCGAGATCATCCGCAACGAAGTCCGGGCGCCGCGTCGAAGGCGCGAGCCGGCTTCGCCGCACGACGGCATTGACCCGCGCCGCCAGCGCAGACAGGCTGAAGGGTCGCACGACGTAGTCGTCCGCGCCCAGATCGAGGGCCCGAACCTGATCCCGCTCATCGAGACGCGGCGCAATCAACAGCAGGGGCACGTCAGATCGGTGGCGGATGTCCTGGACGAGGGCGATGGCGGTGGACGCGGGCGTTCCAACTTCCAGCAGCGCGACGTCTGGTTGAAGCTGCTGCAGCAGCGCCAGTGCCCCACAGCGGTCGTGCGCGAGTTGCACGTCAAGATCTCGCCACCGGCCTCGAAGGCCGTCGGCCACGTCATTGATGGTGCGCCCACTGGAGCCAACGAGGAGCGCGGTCAGGTGGCTGTTGATGCCCGGTGGCTGTGTCATACCGGCGACTACGTCTCGAGAACAGCGTTTCTGCGGTGGGTTACGACAAACGTGAAGGCAAGCAACTGCAGCATTCTAGGTGCGGCGCGCCTCAGCGTCGCTCCCGCCGGGTGGCGGGACCAAATCACCGCGTGGCGTAAATGTTGACCTAGCGTTTACCTGCCGCGCTTTCTCCACGACCCGGGTGGCACCTAGGCTTATAGGGTTCGAAAACGAGGCGCACAGCGGTCGATCGACGACAGCGGACAGACGGGTAACTCTGGGCGCGGGCCCCTGGCGTAGCGGAGGACTACAGCTTGGACGGCCCGATTCCTGCCGCCCAGACATCGCGCAGGACATTCCTTGCGCAAGTTATCGGTGCCTGCGTCACGTTCGTGGCCGCGCTGCTGGGCGTTCCCGCGCTGGGTGCGGCTATCGGCCCAGCCCTGAAGCGGGATGAATCTCAATGGTTGCCGCTCGGTAGTCCGGACGCCTTCCATGAGGGTCAGCCCACCGGCGTCAATCTCACGGTCGTGCGACGCGACGGGTGGATTGAGTCCACCGATGTGAAGGGCGTCTGGGTGGTGCGCCAGCCTGGCAACCAGTTCACGGTCTACAACGGCCGCTGCACGCATCTGGGCTGCGCCTATAGCTGGCAACCCGACCAGCAGCAGTTCACCTGCCCGTGTCATGCCGGTGTGTACGGGCTGGACGGCCACGTGCTGGCAGGGCCACCGCCACGGCCACTCGACGCGCTCTTGACCCGGGTCGAGGGCGGTCAGCTGCAAGCCCAATATCGAGACTTCCAACTCGGCACGCCCGAACAGGCGCCAGCGTGAGCGACGCCGTCCCTGCAGAACGGCACCCGCATCGCAATCTGTACGGCTGGTTCCAGGACCGCCTCAACGTCGAGTTGCTCTGGCAGGCGCTGTTTATCCGCAAGATCCCGTTTGGGGTCAACCTCCTGTACACGCTCGGCTTCGTCAGCCTGGCGTTGTTCCTCGTCCAGACACTCACTGGAACCATTCTGGCGCTGTACTACTCGCCAAGTCCGGATCACGCCTACGACAGTGTCGAATACACCATTACGCAGGTGCCGTTTGGTCAGGTGATCCGCGGCATCCACCACTGGGGCGCCAGCGCTATGGTCGTCGTCGTCGTGTTGCACATGCTGGTGACGTTTGGCATGGGTGCGTACAAATACCCGCGCGAAGTCAGCTGGTGGGCCGGTGTGGCGCTGTTCGGGCTTACCTTTGCCTTCGGCTTCACCGGGTACCTGTTGCCGTGGGACGAGAAAGCCTACTGGGCCACCACGGTCGGTACCAACATGGCTGGCACCGTACCCGCCGTCGGCAATTTCGTCGAAAGCCTGCTACGCGGGGGCAGCCAGCTCGGCGCGCTGACGCTCACCCGTTTCTACGCGGTCCATGTGCTGGTTCTGCCGATGCTGGTCGCCGGCCTGATCGGACTCCACCTGTTCCTGGTGGTCTGGCAGGGCGTCAGTGTGCCCCCCGGTCTCTGGGACGCCGCCCTCGCGCGCTTGCGGGGCGCCCGTCGCGCGCCAACTGCGCCCGAGACCGAGCTCGAATATCGAGCCGTCTACGATGACTTCAAGCTGCGCGGGCGGCGGTTCTTCCCGGATCTGATCGTCGAAGATGCCGTCGTTTCGACGATTGTCATTCTGATCGTGATTGCGTTCGCGGTGGCGTTCGGGACACCGCTGGAGGGCCAGGCCGATCCCACCAACACCGGCTACGTCCCACGGCCTGAGTGGTACTTCCTGTTTCTGTTCGAGTTGTTGAAGTACTTCCCTGGCAGCCTGGAATGGGTCGGCGTGGTGGTGCTGCCCGGGCTGTTCTTCGTGTTCCTCTTCCTGCTGCCACTGCTCGACCGCGGGCCGCGACGGTCCCCGCGCTATCGTCCGATCAGCACCGCGATCGCCGTGATTTCGGTCACCGCCGTGGTCGTCCTGACGTGGCGCTCCGTGCTGACCACACCCCCGGCGCTCGCGGAAAACCGCGGCGCGCGACTGACATCCACCGAAGTCGTCGGACGCGAGCTCGTCGCCGCGCAGGGCTGCGTATCTTGCCACGTCATCGAAGGCCGCGGCGGCAATGTCGGGCCGTCGCTGGACGGCGTGGCCCTTCGCCGGTCCGCGGCTTACATCCACAGCTACATCGAAAACCCCAGGGGCCTCAACCCGACTGCCGCGATGCCGACATTCATTCCTCCGCTGACCCACGAGCAGGTCGAGGACATCACGCAGTACCTGCTCGCGCTGAGGTAGGCGAGCGTGAGCGGGACGAAGGCCACTGGCATTGGACTCCTGGTCGCGGCCATCGCCGCGGCAGTGGCAATCGTCGTCGGCTTGTTCGTGTGGGACCAGCGGGCCCGTGAAACCGAGGCGGCATTGCGCCCGGCGCCCGTCGCACCGCTGGCGGTGGCCGCACAGACGCCAGCCATGCCGCTGGCGCCGGCCGTGGTCGCCCCAGCGCCATCGCCGGCGGCGGGCGCGGATCCCGCGGCGGGTCAGCGCGTCTTCAACACCCTGTGCACCGGCTGTCATCCAGGTGCCAACGCAGGTGCCGGACCGGCGCTGCACGGACCGACCTTCAGCCAACGCTACCCGGATGATGCCGCCATCGCCGCGCTGGTGCGGGCCGGTCGCGGCGGCATGCCCGCCTTCACGGTCAGCCTGCTGGGCGATGCAGATCTGACCAACGTGGTGGCCTACCTGCGCACGCTGTCAGCGAGCGCCCCGGCCCCGTCGATTGCCGCACTCGCCGGTCCCAGTCCCGCCGTGACGCAAGTGCCCCTGCCGGTTGTCGGCGCCTCGCCCGCACCGGCCGCCGAGCTCAGTCAGGGGCTGCTCAGCCAGACACAGCCGGGTCTCAGTGGGTACATGCTGGAAGCTGCCAAGCGGCTGAGTCGGTCGTGGTTCGCCGCGCACGCCAACAACTGGGATGAGGCTGCCTTCGAGGTCAGCGAAGCGCGTGACGTCCTCCACCGCGGCGGGCTGAAGAGCAACGCCGCGCGGCAACAGGCCATTGAAGGTGTCAACGCGGCGTTCCTTGACCCGCTGATCAAGGCTGCCCAGGCGGGCGATGCGGGCGGTTACGAGCCGGCATTTCGCGCCGCCCTGCAGGGCTGTAACGCCTGCCATGCGTCGCAGACGTATGCCGCGACCGGTGGGACGTTCGGCTTTATCCGAGTTCAGGTCCCGAGCAATTCGATCTGGGATATCTACGACTACAGTCGGCCGGGGAGGTAACGGGCATGCATTGGCTGTTCGCGCGCGCCAGGATCGCAGCCGTGTGTGGGATGGGATCAGGGCTGCTGCTGATCCTGGCAGGCATCGCCGGCCCGACCGTGCTGAGCCAGGCCCAACAGGTCACGCCATCGCCTGGTGTCGCGCCGTCACCGCCCCCGACAGCCACGCCGTTGAGCCTGGCCCAGCTGACCGCGATTCAGCCGGGGCTGTCCGGTTTCATGATGGAGGCGGCCCAGCGGCTCGGCATCATGTGGTTCGCGGCCCAGCAGACAAACTGGGATCTCGCGGCCTTCGAAGGACGTGAGGCCAAAGACACCCTCCATCGGGGCGGCTTGAAGAGCAATCAATCTCGCCAACAAGGGATCGAGGCCTTCAACACCGCCCTGCTCGACCCGCTGATCCAGGCGGCGCAAGCGGGCGACCAGGCCCGTTTCGAACAGGCGTACCGCATCGCGATTCTGGGTTGCAACGGCTGCCATAGCACGCAGACCTATGGCCAAACCGGGCGGCCCTTTAGCTTCGTCAAGATCCAGGTTCCGAAGAACTCACCCGAAGACGTCTATGCGTATGCACCCTGACCTATCGAAATTCAGAGATCGAGGAGACGCCGATGTCACTGTTCCCTTTCGAAAAGCGTCGCGCCCGACATGGGCTGATGGCCGCAGCCGTTGGTCTGGGACTGGTTCAAGCGTCGTTGGTGCTGGCTGCAGCGCCGACACCCAATCCGCTCGCGCCTGGTCCGAACCCCGTAACCAGTCCAGTCCCTGGCGTGGACATTACCGTTCCTGGCCCGGCCGCCGCGATTCACGGCGACCCCGTGGGCGGCGCGGCGAAGTTCAACGCCAACTGCGCCAGTTGCCACGGTGCGCGTGGCACGGCCGGAATCACCAATCCGAACTCGAGTGACGGAACAGTTCCGGTGTTGAATCCGATCGACCCGGGTTTCATCGACGACTCCAACGGCGACGCGGCGATCTTCGCCCGCGAACTGGATGTGTTCCTCCAGCACGGCTCACGACCGGCTGGCCCGAACCCGCTCATAACCATGCCAGGATTCGGCGATCACCATCTA
This sequence comes from Chloroflexota bacterium, assembly GCA_035309865.1. Classification (GTDB taxonomy): domain Bacteria; phylum Chloroflexota; class UBA6077; order UBA6077; family CF-72; genus CF-72. The sequence continues at coordinate 29,292 of DATGER010000055.1, read as the reverse complement.
CTCCCCCAGAGCGATATCGCCGATATCGAAGCCTACGTGATGCAACTGAATGGGACCTTCTGGCCCGACCGGTGCCCGGGCATTCGGCTCGAGTTGGCGAACCCCAGCCCTGCTGCACGCGTCGAACCGGGCAATCTTGTCGTGCAGGGACGGGCGATGGACGCGCGGGCTCAACACGGCTCTGGCATCGACCGCGTCGACTTCTTCCTTGACGCTCGCGATTCGGGGGGCAGGATGATCGGCACCACCAACCCGGCCGCGGTGACTGGCCCGGCGGGTGCGTCAAGCTTTCAGGCCACGGTATCGCTCCCTGCCCAGGTCGGTGGCCACAACCTGGTCGCCTATGCGCACTCCTCGGTCACCAGCCAGGAGAGCGTTGTCTCCATCCCCATCGCCATTGGTGAGGATCCCGTCAAAGCCTTCGCCGTAGTGCCGACGGGACAGTCGATCAACTGCGCGCCGTGATTGCCGCGATTGCCCAACGCCAAGAGCCCGGACGAAAACGTCCGGGCTCCTGCGCACCGCCGCCGCGGGCTGGTCAGTCGCCAGTGCCAGGGTCGGTTGGGGAAGCCGTGTTGATGTCGGCCGGCTGACCTGCAGACGCGTCAGTCGCCGGGTTCGTGGCGGCGGGCGCATCGGCGGGTTGCACGGCTGGTGCCGGGTCGATGGCGGCCGGTGCATCGGCTGCTGGCGCCGCCGTCGGTGCCGCGGGGACCGCCGCGGTCACGACAATCGTAGCCTGCATCCATGGGTGGGGTGTGCAGATATAGGTGTACGTACCCGGAGTGGAAAAGGTGACCGATCCTGACTGACCGGTGTTCAGCAGCGGCGTTTTCCAACTGCCATCGGTAGCGGCGGCATCATGGGGGAATGCACCCGAATTGGTCCACGTGACCGTCTGGCCCACGGAGACGCTGGTGCTCGCCGGCGTATAGCCCCAGGTCGTCGGGTCGCCGCCATCATGGATGCTGACCGCCGGGCCATCGGCAGCGCTAGTCATGGTGGGCAACGCCGCGGCCATCGAGCTGAGAGCAAAGGCAACAATGGGAACAACGAGACGGAATCGCAACATGATTTGGAGGTCCAGCCTTTCGATTACCTACCACGACTGCCGTGGTGGTTTCTATAGGCTCAGCGTAAGTGCGCAGGCCAGTTCAGGCCCGCGCCCGCGGGGTAGTCTGTCAGGGCGCGAACGGGTGGTCTTCGGTCCCACCCGTTCGGGCGGTTTGCGCTGACCGTCCCAGTGACACCCAGGTCGCGACGCGAGCCACCCGTTCCCCGAGTGCTCGGGCCGCGGCCTGTTCCTCTGGGGTGGGGGAGGCGTCTCCGCTGGCGCCCGTGATGGCGGTGGCGCCGTACGGCGCCGCCGGATTGCTCAGGATCGGCTGACCCTGGCCAGGGGTAACCACGAGCATGCCCAGGTGCATGAAGAGCGTCAGGATGGAGTGCAACGCGAGCTCGTTGCCACCGTGTGGCGTACCGGACGCGGTGAACGCGGCGCCGACAGTGTCACGCAGCGCGGTGTGCCGCCAGGGGCGTGAGCGGTCGATCGCGGGCGGCGCTGATTCGGCGGTGAGACAATCCTCAAAAAACCGCTTGACCGGTGAAGCCATGCTGCCGAAGTAGGCCGGGGCACCGACGATCAGGGCGTCGGCGGCGGAAATGCGCTCCATCAGGACCCCGCGGCGGAGGACGTGCTCTGCCTCGGTCTCGCCCGGACGCAAGGTGTCGATGGGCAGGTCCTCGACTTCTATCAGGTGCACCTCCGTGCCGGGCACACTGCGCGCGCCGTCGGCGATGTACTCCGCCATGAGCCTCAACACGCCGAAGCGGCTGTAGGAGACGATCAGCACGTCGATGGAGGGCATGCTAGCGACCGCCGCCGCCGGTGCCCATTTGCACCACCTGCAGGATGTCCGGCCGGTCGCCGGCCGCAGTGAGTGTCGCCCAACTGAGCACGACCCGCGTCAGCGTGATCCACAAGCGATCGTGGTTGGCCGTGCGCATTGGAGTCACCCGACCTTCTCCGGCACAAACATGCCGACGGTGCGAACATAGTGCGCGCGCTCAAACGCAGCCGGGTCGGGCACGCACCGCTGGCTCATGCTGCCGCGCAGTTGTGCAACCGAGTCGTACTCGTGCTCTTCGAGCCAGGCCGCGAGGTTGGCCTTGATGGTGTGGAGCCGGCCCACACCGTGCAGCAAGAGCGCGGACGCAAGCATCGTGACACTGGCACCCACCAGCAACAGCTTCACCGTATCTTCGGCCGCGTGCACGCCGCCAGTGGCAGCCAGATCGGCGCCGATTCGCCCGTGCAGCATCGCGATCCAGCGCAACGGCAAGCGGAGCGCCTCGCCGTTGCCGTCGAGACTCATCAGGGGACGGGTGACCACTTCCAGCGCCTCGAGGTCGATATCAGGCTGATTGAAGCGGTTGAACAGCACCAGCCCGTCCACTCCAATCTCATCGAGCTCGCGGGCCATGTGCGCCAGGTTGCTGTAGAACGGACTCAGCTTGACCGCCAGCGGAATACTGATGGACTCCCGTACCTGGCGGACGAGGTCGAGCGTGCTCTCGTCCAGACGTGCCCCGGCCAGCCGTGGGTCGGTCGGCACGACGTACACGTTGAGCTCGAGCGCATCGGCGCCGGCTTGCTCGATCAGACGCGCGTATTTGAGCCACCCACCGGCCGACGTCCCGTTGAGGCTGGCGATGATTGGAATGCCGGCGGCGTCCCTGGCGCGCCGCACATGCTCCAGGTACTGGTCGGGCGACAGGGTGAACTCGTCGGGCTCGGGAGAGTAGCTGGTGGCTTCCCAATGGCCGCTGTCCGCGCTCGCGTCGAGATGCCGATTCAGCAGGTGGCTCTCGGATTCGATCTGCTCTTCAAACAGCGAGTGCAACACGACCGCCGCGGCGCCCGCGTCCTCCATTCGCCGAATGGTGTCGAGGCTGCGGGAAAGGGGTGAGGCCGACGGGACCAGGGGGTTCGCCAGTTGGAGCCCGAGGTACGTCGTCGAGAGATCAGGCGTCATGTGAGTCATCCTTCCTGGTCAGCTGCGCATAACGCGCCCAGCGGTCGCGCACGTCTTTTTGGGCCAGTACCAGCAGCTCCCTGGCTTCCGCCGGGTTGCTCTGGGTAAGCATGCGATAACGCGCTTCGGCGTAGATGTACTCCTCGAGTGGAATGCTGGGTGGCTTCGAGTCGAGGTGGAACGGCTGGCCGTGGTCGACCGCCAGCCGCGGGTCGTAGTGATACAGCGGCCAATGACCCGACAGGACCGCCTTCTTTTGCTGGTCGAGGCCGTAACGCAGGTCGTACCCGTGGGCAATGCACGGGCTGTAGGCGATGATCAATGACGGCCCGTCGTACGACTCCGCCTCGAGGAACGTCCGCACGGTGTGGGCGTCGCCGGCGCCCAGGGCGATGCGGCCAACGTAGATGTTGCCATAGCCGATGGCCAGCAGGCCGAGGTCTTTCTTCGGCAGCTGCTTGCCGGCCGCGGCGAATTTGGCAACGGCGCCACGCGGCGTGCTCTTCGACATCTGCCCGCCGGTGTTGGAGTAGACCTCCGTGTCCAGCACCAGCACGTTCACGTTGCGACCGCTCGCCAGCACGTGATCCAGACCGCCATAGCCGATGTCGTAGGCCCAGCCATCGCCACCGACGATCCACACGCTGCGTTTCACCAGCACGTCGGCGAGACTGACGAGATCGCGCGCAGCCACCGATTCATCGGACGCAAAGCGACGCTTCAGCTCATCGACACGCTGGCGCTGGTCGAAGATGCCGGTCGGCGTGGATTGGTCGGCGTCCAGCACGCCCTCGGCGAGATCGGGCGCCAGGCGTCGTACTAGTTCGCTCACGTATTCCGTCTGTTTGTCGAGCGTCAGGCGGAACCCCAGGCCGAACTCCGCATTGTCTTCGAACAGCGAATTGGACCACGCCGGGCCACGGCCGGCGGTGTTCTTGGCCCAGGGCGTCGTCGGCAGATTGCCGCCGTAGATCGACGAGCAGCCAGTCGCGTTCGCGATCAGCGCGCGATCACCGAATAGTTGCGACAGCAGCTTCAGATACGGCGTTTCGCCGCAGCCGGCACACGCGCCCGAGAACTCGAACAGCGGCTGCAGAAGCTGCGAGTCTTTGACCGAGTTGAGATTGAGCCGGCTCGGGTCCACCTCCGGCAGGCCGAGAAAGAAGTCCCAGTTGCGCGCTTGTGTCTCGCGAAGGGGTGCCTGGGGCGCCATGTTGACGGCCTTGTGGCTGGTGTCGCTCTTGCTCTTGGCCGGGCACGCCTCAACGCACAATCCGCACCCGGTGCAATCCTCAGGGGCTATCTGGAGCGTGTAGGCGGCACCGGGGAACTCCTTCCACCTGGCGGGGACAGTCTGAAAACTGTCCGGGGCGCATGCCAGTGCCTGAGGGTCGCAGACTTTGGCCCGGATAACCGCGTGCGGGCAGACCAGGACGCACTTGTTGCACTGAATACAGACCGCCGGGTCCCATTCCGGGATCTCGACGGCGATGTTGCGTTTTTCAAAGCGCGTGGTGCCGCTCGGATAGGTGCCGTCGACCGGCAGCGCACTGACCGGCAGATCGTCGCCGTGGCCGGCAATCATGCGCGCGGTCACGTTGCGCACGAAGTCGGGTGCGGCGTCCGGCACCGCCGCGCGTAACGCGAGCGTGCTCGTGATCTCGGCAGGCACCTCGACCTCGCACAGGTGAGCCAGCGCGGCATCCACGGCCGCGAAGTTTCGTTGGACCACCGCCTCGCCGCGTTTTCCGTACGTTTTTTCAATTGAATGCTTGATGGCCGAGATGGCCTCGTCGCGCGGCACGACGCCGCTGAGGGCGAAGAAACAGGTCTGCATGATCGTGTTGACACGGCCACCCATACTGGCATCACGCGCGACGGCGTTGCCGTCGATGACGAAGAACCGCAGGTGTTTGTCAGCGATCGCGCACTGCACCTGGCGCGGGAGATGGTCCCAGACCTCGTCGGGCCCGAACGGGCTGTTGAGCAGGAATGTCCCACCGGGCCGCACGGAATCCAATACCGAGAAACGCTCGAGGAAGCCGAACTGGTGGCAGGCCACGAAGTCGGCCTGGCCGATCAGGTACGGCGCGTGGATCGACTGGGGCCCGAAGCGCAGGTGCGAGACGGTGACCGAGCCGGACTTCTTCGAGTCGTAGACGAAGTAGCCCTGGGTATACAGGTCAGTCCCTTCGCCGATGATCTTGATGGAGTTCTTGTTGGCGCCGACCGTGCCGTCGGCGCCCAGGCCGTAGAACAGGCAACTCACGGTCCCGGGCTGCTCGATGCTGAATCCGGCCTCGACCGTCAGGCTCGAATGGGTGACGTCGTCGTCGATGCCAACGGTGAAGTGGTTTTTCGGCGCTGGCTGGGTGAGGTTGTCGAACACCGCCTTCACCATCGGTGGCGTGAACTCTTTGGACGACAGACCGTACCGTCCCCCGACCGCGCGGGTATTCAGCCCGGCCTCATGAATGGCCGTCACGACGTCCTGGTACAGCGGCTCGCCGGCCGAGCCGGGCTCCTTGGTGCGATCCAGGACGGCGATCGCGCGAACACTTGCCGGCAGCGCCGCGACAAACCGATCAGCCGAGAACGGTCGGTACAACCGGACCTGCACCACGCCGACTCGCTCGCCCCGCTTGATCAACGCCTTTACTGTCTCCACAACGGTCTCTCCGCCGGAGCCCATGATGACGATCACCCGGTCTGCATCTGGATCGCCGGTGTAATCGAACAGTCGATACTGACGCCCGACTGAAGCCGCCAACCGGTCCATCGCGTGCTGGACAATGTCCGGGCAGACGTCGTAGAACGGATTGCTGGCCTCGCGCGCCTGAAAGAACGTATCCGGATTGTGGGCCGTGCCCCGAATCACCGGATGGTCCGGGTTCAAGCCACGCGCACGGTGAGCGCGTACCAGATCCTGGTCGATCAGCGCCCGCAGATCGTCCTCGGTGACGCGCTCGATTTTCATCACCTCGTGCGACGTGCGAAAGCCATCGAAGAAGTGGATGAACGGCACGCGCGCGCGCAGCGTCGCGGCGTGGGCGACGACCGCCAGGTCCTGCGCTTCCTGGACGGACGCCGACGCCAGCATCGCCCAGCCGGTGCCGCGTGCGGCCATCACATCGGAGTGGTCGCCAAAGATCGACAGCGCGTGCGTAGCCACGGACCGCGCCGCGACGTGGAAGACCGTGGAGGTCAGCTCGCCGGCGATCTTGTACAGGTTCGGGATCATCAGCAGTAGCCCTTGCGACGCGGTGAACGTGGTCGTCAGCGAGCCGGTCTGCAGCGCCCCGTGCACGGCGCCAGCCGCGCCGCCCTCGCTTTGCATCTCGATCACGTGCGGCACGCTGCCCCAGATGTTCGACTGGTGCTCGGTGCTCCACTGATCGGCGAGCTCGCCCATGGTCGAAGACGGCGTGATCGGATAAATGGCGATGACTTCGCTTAGCTTGTGCGCAACGTGGGCCGCGGCTTCGTTGCCGTCCACGGTGGCGAAGGGCCGCGCCCCGATCAGGCTACTCATAGTACTCACCACCATCGCCCAGCCGGCCGCCGAAAACCACGCCCGCGTGGGTGGTTCGTGGCCCACCCCGTCGGGTGGGGCTACGACACGCAACGCGAAACCCCCGGGGCCTCGCGGCCACCGGGGGTTGGGCTGCGGTACTGCGACGCCAGGGTGATTAGCGAGTGGCCACCGCGGGAGTGCGCTGGGTTGGCGTCGCCCGCGGCGCCGGAGCCTTCTGCTTCCACGGCGTGCCGAGCATTGGCAGCAGGAAGTAGTCGAGGCCGATGTAGCCAGCGTTCTTCCAGGCCAGGATCAATAGAATGCCGAGGATCGCCAGGACCGGGTTGGTGCTGGTAGTGCCAGCCAGCATGAACGCCATGTTCATGAGCAGTCCGCCCGCGGCGGCCAGTCCGACGAATGCGCCGAGGATCAAGCCGATACCAACGGCGAGTTCACCAAAGACGATCACGTAGCTGAACCAGCCTGCGCTGTTGGTGTCGACCAGGAACTGCAGGAAGCCGCGATACCAGTCAAAGGTGATGACCGGCGCACCGGAGGGAGTGGTGCCCAGGGCGCCCTTCCAGAAGCCGAGAATGCCCGAACCAGAACCGTCCATCCAGGCCGGGGTGGTGAACTTGTGCCAGCCGGCAGTCACAAAGTCGTAGCCGACATACACGCGGACGGCCAGCCACAGCCAGGCCATGATCGTGTTCTGGAAGAAGAATCGTGCGATTGGCGGATCCTGGATCAGCACTTGACCCTTGTCATCTGTAACCTTCTCGATCTTGAACATATACCCGAACCCTCCTTGCCGTGGTGGTTCCTCTAATGCCTCGAGTATCGAAGTCCGAAGCGACAGCAACCACGCCCAGCGGGGTGGTTTTGCGGACTACCCACGGGGGTGGGAAGACGGTTCAGTCGACGGGCAGGGCGACACGGAAAGTGCTGCCATGACCAGGCGTGCTCTCAACCGACAGGTGGCCGCCGTGCAGTACGACCAGCCCGCGGGCAATCGCCAGACCGAGTCCGCTGCCTGACGAGCCGCTGCCGCTCACGCGGTAAAAGCGCTCGAAGATCCGCTCCAGGTCAGCCCGCGGGATTCCGGGGCCATCGTCTGTCACGGCAATGCGGACGTCGGTTGCCCCGCGCTCCACGGTAATGGAAATCGTCCCCTGCTCGCGCCCGTATTTCTGTGCATTGCCCAGCAGGTTGCGCAGCACCCGGCCGAGCCGTTCGGCATCGACCGAGGCCATCACCGGTTGAGGCGGCGGCACAAACTCGAGGTGCTGCCCACGCGCCTGAATCAATGGTTCGAGGGCTCGCGCGGCGCGGGCGACGACATCTCGGACGTCAACTGACGACCGCCAGAGCTCCACGCGGCCTGACTGCAGGCGCGCCATCTCCAGCAGGTCTTCGATCAGGCCGGTTAGTTCGTCCGCCGCCAGATCGACGTTGCCCAGGAGCCGCTGCAGAGAGGCGGGGAACTCGTCAGGCAAGTTGGCCAGCACCACGCCGACAGCCGCTTTGATCGCCGCGACCGGCGTACGCAGGTCGTGTGACACACTGGCAAAGAACTCGTCTCGCTGGCGCTCAAGATCGCGTCGCACGGTTTCCAGCCGCTGGCGCTCGATCGCGTAGCGCATGGACCGCAGGATGATCCCGCCGTCAACCTGCCCCTTGACGAGGTAATCCTGCGCACCCTCCTGGACCGCCCGGACCGCGAGCGTCTCGTCGTTTAGCCCGCTCAGGACGACGATCGCGACATCGGGCGCCCGGGTGTGGACCGTCGTGAATGTCTCAAACCCCTGGCTGTCGGGCAGCGTCAGATCCAGGAGCACCACGTCGGTGACCTGCCCGGCCAACTGCTCGAGTCCAGGCGCCAGGCGATCAACGAGCGCGAGCTCCACGGCCGCGGACGCACCGCCGGCATCGCGCAGCATTTCGCGGATCAGCCGCGCGTCACCCGGATTGTCCTCGATCAGGAGCGCACGGATCGGCTTAGCCGCGAGTGTCACGTTTGATGCGGCAACGTCACGATCGTCAACCAGAAGTCTTCGATCGATTTCACCGCGGTTATGAACTGCTCCAGGTCCACTGGCTTGGTGATGTAGCAATTCGCGTGCAGCTCATAACTCCGCAGCACGTCCTGTTCCGCCTGCGACGTCGTCAGCACCACTACGGGGATGGTCCGCAGTCGGACGTCCGACTTGATCGCGGACAGCACCTCACGTCCGTCCATGCGCGGCAGGTTCAGGTCGAGCAAGATAAGGTCGGGCCGCACTGCGCCCGCGTGCTGCCCTTCGCGGCGCAAATACTCCATGGCTTCGGCGCCGTCGCGGGCGACATGCAGGTTGTTGTGCACTTTGCCTTCTTTGAGACCCTCGATCGTCAGCCGCACATCGCCCGGATTGTCCTCAACCAGCAGGATCTCGACGGGTCGATTCGTCGTTCGCCCGACGCTCACAATGCCTCCTTTTCATCGAGGCCAACAGGCAAGGTAAACCGAAACGTGGTGCCGCGACCTGGCTCCGACTCGACACACAGCTGCCCCCGGTGACGTTCGACAATCTTCTTGCAGATCGCCAGACCGATACCTGTACCTGGATAGTCTGCGCGCGTGTGGAGCCGTTGGAACAGGGCGAAGATCCGCTCCTGATACTGGGGCTCGATCCCGATGCCATTGTCGGTCACGCTGAACGTCCAGGCCCCGTGTGCCTGCCTCTGCGAGATGTGCACCCGCGGCGTCTCGTTCGGTCCGTGGAACTTGATGCCGTTCGCGATCAGGTTCTGGAATACCTGTCGCAGTTGCGTTGCGTCGCCCGTAACGCCAGGCAGGGTATCTCGGGTCACGCTGGCCCCGGCCTCGGCGATCGCCGGGGCCAGGTCACTCACTACCCGGTCGACCAGCTGACCGATGTCAACGGTCGTGAGTTGCAGGGCCTGCGTGCCGGCGCGTGAATAGGTCAGCAGGTCATTGATCAGCTCTTGCATGCGGCGCGCGCCATCAACGGCGAAACCAATGAATTCGTCGGCGTCTTCGTCCAATCTGCCCCGGTACCGCCGCGCGAGCAGCTGGGTAAAAGACGCCACCATCCGCAGTGGCTCCTGGAGGTCATGCGAGGCCACATAGGCAAAGTGTTCGAGCTCGGCATTCGAGCGTGCCAGGTCCGCCGCGACCTCGCGTAACCGCGCGTCAGCGAGCTTGCGAGCAGTGATGTCGCGAATGTTGCTGATGATAAGCGTCTCGCAATGGTCCCTGGCCATCGGGCTCAGACTGATCTCGACCGGAAACTCGGACCCATCTCGGCGCAGCCCAAATAATTCCACGCCAGTACCCAGGGGACGTGTCTGGGGGTCGGCCTGATACCGGGCGCGATGACTCACGTGCCGCTCACGCAAGCGCTCGGGCACCAGTACCTCGACCGGTTGCCCGAGCAGCTCAGCGCGCGGATACCCGAAGAGCACTTCCGTCTGTCGGTTGACGATCTGGATCAGACCTGCTGCATCGACAATGACCACCCCGTCGGGCGCCGATTCCAGCAGTCCGCGGAACTGGTGTTCCGAAACAACTTTGCGCTGGCGTCGGACCCCTTTTTCGCGGGTTGGCACGGCTAACCACTGCCAACCATTCCGCGTGCTGCTGGCTGGAGCTCGGACACCGCCGCGACCGCCGGGCTCACCAGCAGAACCGGCACGCTCCCGGTCGCCACGACGTCGCCCGCCACACTGCCCAGCAGTGCCCGCCGAAGTCCGGTGCGACCATGTGTTGCCATGACGACGAGGTCGGCGCCGCGAGCGACCTCGGCGATGGCGATGCCTGCCCCGGGATCGCCAATCCGAACGTCCAGGGTGACGTGCAGCCCCGGCCGCTGATGCGTGAGCGCGGCCTGAATTCGACGCAGATAGTCGAGCGCGTCGCGCGTGATCGCTTCCTCTTGCTGATCCAGGTACGCCAGAACCCGGCCGCGCTCGTCGCGTTCGACGTGATCGGGCGGCTCTGCGACGCTCGTAAGCACCAGCTCGCCCGCATCCCCGACGATTTCGAGCGCGGCCGGCAGGACGGCTTCCGCAAACGCCGAGCCGTCCAGCGGCACGATGATCCGTGCCGAAGTCGAGTCGAAAGGCGGCGCGGCGGCCTCACCGGGTCGAGCGTGGACCACAAACACGGGCACGGAGCTGCGTGCCAGGACCGCCTCGGCGACGCTGCCGAACAGCAGGTGCGCCAGTCCGGTCCGACCGTGCGTAGCCATCACGACGCTGTCCGCGCCGAACTGTTCCACCGCCGCCAGAATCTCGTCCACGGGGTGGCCGTAGAGCGCAGCAGTTGTCACCGGCACCCGAGTCGCCACTTTTTCGGCGACGCCCGCAAGATACGCGGTTGCTTCTTCCACGGCCGCCAGCTGCTGCCGTTCCCAAGACAGGCCGCTGGGCAGCGGCCCGAGGGCGGCCCGAACCAGCGCCAGCCGGCCACCCCGCTCGGCCGCGAAGCGGACAGCGTAAGGCAGAGCGCGCTCGGCGAGCTCTGATCCGTCGAGCGGAACCACTACCGTGGTGAACATATGGATACCCCCTTCGTCGCGCCCGAACAAGCTGCCTTCTAATCCAGGGATCATCGTCGCGCCGCGGCCCGCGGACTGACCACGCCCAGCGGGGTGGTTCTCGTCCAACCCGTTGGGGTAGGACTGTCGTTATTCGTGAGGCGCGACCATGCCGTGACGCACGGCAAATGCAACGACCTGGGCACGGTTCTGCACGTGGAGCTTGTCCAGAATGTTGCGGAAGTGGTACTTGACGGTGTTCTCGGTGATGACCAGTCGTTCGGCAAGCTCGCGGTTGCTGGTGATGCCCTGGACCAGCAGGTCCAACACCTCGCGCTCCCGCTCCGTCAACGTATCGACGAGCTCGCCCGCGACCGGGGCGGCGGGCTGCGTTCGAGCAGGGCGAGCGAATTCACCCAAGAGCTTGCGGGCCAGCGCCGGTGACAATGCTGGCTCGCCGCGCGCAACGCCCTCCAGGAGCTGAAAGAGCTCGTCGGAGGCAAGGTTCTTGAAGAGATACCCCTGGGCGCCGCTCTTGATCGCCTCGAACAGGTGTGCGTCCTCTTCGGAAGCCGTCAGGATGACCACCTTAACGTCCGGCTGCTCGGCGCTGATGAGCCGAGTCGCGGCCAGCCCGTCGAGCTCGGGCATGTGCAGGTCCATGAGCACGACGTCAGGTCTGAGTCGTCGGGCCTGGTCGACCGCTTCGCGTCCGTTGCGGGCCTCGCCAAGCACGTCCACGCCGCGCCCCTCGAGCAGGCTGCGCAGCCCGTCACGGAAAAGAGCATGATCATCGGCGATCAAAACACGCATGGTTCGGTTTGAGCGAAATAGTAGCCACTCTGCCGCCGCGATGGGGCTGGCTGACGTCAGCCAGCATACGCAGCGGCGTGGCTGGCGCTTCCCGCGCTGGGCTGCCCACTCGCTGCCGTAGCTGCCGCCGCGGGCCGGAGCAGCACAAGCGGCGTAGTGCCGTGCTCGAGCACCTGCCCGGCAACGCTGCCCATGACCGTCCGTTGCAAGCCAGTCCGCCCGTGCGTCGCCATGAACACCATCGCCGCCTGTGTGCTGATTGCGGCCTCGGCGATGCATGCGGCGGGTGTCCCGAGGCGGGTGTCGGTGTGCACTGGAAGGCCGGGCCACTGTGTGCGTACGCCGTTCGCCGCTCGATTCAGATAGTCAGCCGCGAGTTCCCGGGCCTGCTTGTCCTGCTGGTCAAGGTACGCGATCGTTCGACCGAACTCATCGCGCAGGACGTCAGTAGCCCGGGCCTCGACGCGCAGCAGGACCAGCTCACCGCCCAGATCGTCAGCCAGGCGGCAGGCTGGCCAAAGGGCCGATTCGGCGAAGGCAGAGCCGTCGAGCGGCACCAGCAGTGTCGGCCGCTGCGTGAGCAGCGGCGCGCGGCGTATCGGCTGCCACGCACGCCCCACCAGGACCGGCACCTGGCAACTGGCGACCACCGACTCGGCAATGCTGCCGAATAACCAACGCCCCGGTCCGGTGCGCCCGTGCGTGCTCATGGCCACCAGATCGACCTCCCTGGACTCCGCTTCGGCCACGATCCAGTCCGCCGCCGAGCCAACCGGGGTCGCGGTGTCGCAGTCGAAGCCACGCTGGCGGAGGCCAAACGCGGTGTCGTTCAGGTACCGTTCGGCGGCGTGCCGCGCCTCGGTCTCGGCAACCGTGCGCATGAGGATCAGCCGTGCAGCCGTGGGTACAGCGATCGCCGTCGCATACTCCAGGGCACGTTCTGCGAGCCGCGAGCCGTCGAGCGGAACCAGAATCGTACGCAGCATGGCAACATCCCTTTCTTGAGAATCGGGCAGCGGGTTGCGCTGCAGGCTGATGTCACCCTGACGGGCGAGAGTTGTTGTCGGCGTTGCAGACGGTCACGGCAAGGTCAACGCGTGCGCGCACCGCAATTACCGCGCGTTCGCGCCCGGCGACTGGGGCCCGTGTTGACACGAGGTTTTCGCCCGTCGACCGTCCCGGCAACCCTCAAGGCTGAACCTCGATCGGGAAGGCGAGGAAACCATGGCCACGACAAGCGTTCGCGCTCCTGACGCATCGTCACCTCCTACGGTCGGTGAGGACGGCTGGGCAGCTAGCCTGGCTGGCATCGAGCGCGCGCACTACCTCAGTTTGACAACGTTTCGGCGGGGCGGTGCGCCGGTAATGACTCCGGTGTGGTTCGCCCGCGTCGGTCAGGCGCTGTACGTCATCACCGACGACGATACTGGCAAAGTCAAGCGGATCAAGAACGATCCAGCCGTCCGGGTGGCACCGAGCACCGCGCGGGGTGAACCCATCGGAGACACCGTGCCCGCGCGCGCCCGCGTGCTGCCGGTGACCGAAGCGAGCCCGGGGATGCGCGCGCTATCGGCGAAGTATCGGTGGCTGTTCACGGCGTTCGCCCTGATGCATCGCCTCCAGCGCAAGACGCCCGTGCTACTCGAGATCGTGGGTCAAGCCACACTCCGCGAGTGAGGTGTGCCGTCCTGGGCATGGAGCAGCTTGCCGACGACCTCGGGCGGCTGCGGGCGAGCGAACAGATAGCCCTGCCCACGTTCTACCGCCAACAGACGCAACTGCGCATGTTGGACCGCCGTTTCGATCCCCTCGCCGGTGACCTTGAAGGCCAGGCGGCCGCCCATGTAGAAGCCGAGAACGCCAGCCAGGCCGCCCGTTTCAGGCCACGCCCTAAGCAGTTCAAGAGCCGCGATGGCATCGTCGACGGCCAGCGGTCGTCCAGGCGTTGCAGGTAACCGAACGCTTGCTGCAAGCCTGCCTGGGTATCCTCGGCCAGCGAAATCTGATCGCCCAGACGAGCGACGTAGGCGGGCATGCTGCCGCCGTCGTGAGCCGTGACCTGATTGATGCCGTCCAACATATCAGGCAGTCTGGGATGGCAGTCTCAAGGGCGCAAGCAAGTCGGCTCGATCGACCGCCCCCAGCAGCCGCCCATCTGGGTCCACCACGGGCAGCACCTTGCGGCGGGCCTGCAGTATCCGCTGCACTGCGTCGGTGATCGATGTTTCTGGTGTGGCGGTGATCGGCGGCCCGCGCATGAGGTCCCGTGCTCGCAACGTACTTTTCGGTGGCGCTGTGCCACGCCCCATGAGCGCCTCAAGTACGCCGATGTCACCACCAGGATCGAGCCGCGCGAGTAAATCGGCATCGGTCACGATGCCGAGGACCCGTCCATCGCGGTCGACGACGATGGCACGGTTAAGGCGCGTGGACGTCACCGTGTCAAGAACCTCACCCAGGGAGGAATCGGCTCGCACGGAGGGCACGTCGGTTCGCATCAACTCGCCAACAGTCCGCTTGCCGGGCACCCCGCCCGGTCGTGCGACGTCCGGCGCATGGTAGTCCTCGCCCATCGTCCGCAACACGTCTACTCGGCTCAAGATGCCGATCAGCACGCCAGCTTCGTCGACGACCGGCAGCCGCTTGATCGTGCGCTCCACCATCTGATGCGCCGCGGCTTTCAGGCTTGAGTCAGGTCTGGCACTCACCACCTCGCCAGTCATGACGTCGGCGACGGTGCGTCCGCGCACGCCTGAGCTGCTCAGCTCACGCTCGAGGGCGGTCTGGTCCAGTTCGCCGAGCAGCTCCACGCGCGCCGTCAGCCCGCCGCGCTCGATCAGATCACGGTTGGTAACGATGCCGACCAGGCGGTTCTGATTGTCAACCACGGGCACCGAGCGAAAGTCGCGATCGAGCAGCAGGCGGACCACCTCGCCTAACGGGGTGTTCGGGTGAACGGCGACCACCTCGCGTGTCATCACGTCCGCAACCGTGTCGGACGGGATAGCGACGGGTTCACGATGCGTGTACTTGACGATCTCCACATCCTCGAGCGTGATCGTCCCTTCTCGCACCAGGTTGCACACCTGTGGCAGCAGCCGTTCGACGCGCTCAGGTCCGTCCAGCCACTCGATGACCACGGGCAGATCCGTGACGATGTCGGCCAGACGGGCGATGTGGAGTTTCTGGTGGGCTCCAAAGCCCGCGAGGCCGCGGACCATCGTGGCACCGGCCGCACCCTCCCTTTGCAGGAGCTTCAGGATCGTTTCCCAGAGCGGGTCGTGATGGCCCTCTGCCTTGTCCTTTTCACCAATGTAGATGCGCACCCGCTTGCCGGTGCCGACGATCTCCATACAGCACCTCTCCTTACCCGCCACCCAACCCCACAAGGTTACTGCTGACTGCAACGACCATACGCAACCGACGCAGTTGACCCACGCACTTGAGCCACCGCGTCAGCTGCCGCGTGATTGCTCCCGTGCCAGCTCGGCGAGCACGTCGGCCGTGTGTTCGCCCAGCCGTGGCACGCCGCCGCGGAAGGCGGGTTGGTCGTGTTCGAAGCGGAACCCGGCGCCGACCACTTTGACCGCGCGGCCCAGGTCTGGGGCGGCTACCTCTTGAAGCGTGCCGCGGGCCTCGAGATGGGGGTGGGCCAGCAGCTCACGCAGCGAACGCACCACGCTGGCGGGTAAACCCGCGCCCACGAACTCTGTCTCCCATTCGACCGCCGTACGCGTGGCCAGCCTGGCTTCGATTGCCTCGATCAGCTCGTCGGCATGCTCGGCCTGCGCACCTGGCGAGGCGAACCGTGCATCGCTGGCAAGCTCCGGTGCGCCGATGATCTGGGCGAGTCGTTCGAACCACTTGCGGTGCAGTGCGGCTACGAACAGGCGTCGATCGCGCGCCCGAAAGCGCACCATGGTCGGACGCCGTGTCCCGCCGACCGGTCGCTCACCGAGCGCAAGGCCGGTCACTTGCGGCGCCATCAGCAGCATGGCCGCATCGAGCATCGAGACATCGATGCGTTGACCCACGTTGGTTTGCTGGCGCTGGAGCAGCGCGGCCAGGATGGCCGAAAACGCGATGTACCCGCTGAACGGGTCGAGCACGCCCACGCCGAGGTAGGCGCCGTCGACATCGTCGGCGATATAGCTCGCCGACATGCCGGACATTGCCTGGACTGCCCACTCGATCGCTGGATACGCGCGCAGCGGGCCGGTCTGGCCGTACCCACTGATCGAGCAATAGATGAGGCGCGGATTGATGGGCTGGAGCGAATCCCAGTCAATGCCGAGTGTTTCGGTCACGCCGGGCCGGTAGTTCTCGACCAGCACGTCCGACCGCTCCACCAGCCGACGCAGTGCGTCTGTGCCGTGGTCCGACTTCAGGTCCAGGACAATCGAACGTTTGCCCGCGTTGATGGCGGCGAACGTCGCCGGCCGCTCACGAAAGTCATCGCCGGTGCCGGGTGGCTCTACTTTGACCACGTCCGCCCCGAGGAGGTGGAGTTGTTGGGTACAGAAGCTGCCGGCCAGCGCGTGGGTCAGATCGACGACCCGGAGGTCGTCGAGTGGCAGTGTGCCGGGCATCAGGCGCGCTCGCGCCGCGCGCGTGCTGGCGCGAGACGCTGCTCGATAAAGTCGCCAACCAGCTTGCGAAACTTCGCGTCATCCCAGGTGTTGGCATCTACCGGGTCGACGGGGAACTCCAGCACCGGGATGTCCGCCTCCTCCAGCGCAATGTTGACCATACGCTGGCCCCACCAGCCGCCGAGCGATAGCCCGCCATCGACGCGGTGGCGTCTGGCTTCCCAGACAGCCCAGGCGCCGCCCAGACCCGGAATGTGCATCTGCTCCGACATGGCGCAATACCGACTCGCCAGACACCTCAGCGGATCGCGGGTGCCGTAGCGCAGATACCCATCGGAGGCGATCGAGAGGTAATTGGAGCGCACGAACACCGCGCCGTACCGCTCCTCGAATTCAGTGAAAAAGTCCAGGTTCTGCCAGAGCCCGGCGCCGACGTACATCAGCCGGTACTGCTCGTTTGGACACACCCACAGGCGTTGCTCGGCGCGATCTTTCACCTCGTCGCGGAAAGCGCGCGCCTGGTTGAGCGCCCACTCCGTGCCGCGGTGCCACTGGATGCCCATCGTCTGACTCATGACTTCGCCCAACCGCGCGGGCAGCTTCTCTGACGTGGCGATGATGGCTCGGACTTCGTCGAAGTACTCCTCTTGCTGGTTCACCCGATCGACAATCTCGCGCAGGCGATCCACGTCGAGCTTCTGGCCGGCGATCTGTTCGGCCGCCGCGACGAGCTCCCTGAATTGCTCGAGCATGACGTCGATGCGGTAGGTCTGGTCGAGGTCCTCCCACTGCCAGCGCGACATCTCCCACCAGGCGGGATATGGGGGATCCACCACCGGCATCTCCAGCGGAATCCGGAGTGCGCCCGAGAAGTCGGCGAGCACATCGGCGCCACGGTCACCCAGCCCGGTCACCACCAGCGCGGGCTTGGGCAGGCCGCCCCATGGCTTGTCGGGATTGGCCTCGTCGAGCAGCACGGCCAGGGTGAGTGCGCCATACCGACTCAGGCCCGCGTGAAATCCCTGTGCGGTCAGAAAATCCGAGTAGTAGGCGGACTGCCGCCGCGCGGCGACCAGGCCGGAGTACCACACATCGGTGATGAATGGCAGGTCGAGGGCCTCAAAGATCTCGTGGGGCACCAGCGCGCCACCGATGACGTACGGCCGCCCGGTCTCAAACACCTCCTGGCGCAAGTGCGCGAACCAGTCGCGCTGATACGCGCGGAGTGTCCGCGACACGTCGAGTTGGGTCTGCTCATCGTGACGCTGTCGCGAGGCCTGGCGCTCGGCTTCGGTGAGGGTCACCGCGAGTTCCTGCGCGGGAGCGTCGCGATGAAACGCTCCGTTGCACCCCGGATTGCACTCTCGCCCGCAGGATCGGTAGCGTCCTCGCGCACCAGCAACGAAGGTTTTTCAGAGTCGTCGAGCCACTTCTTCAGGCGTGGATAGTCCCAGCCCAGCTGGCGGTCGGAGGGAGGCACATAGAACACCACCCCGTCGACATCCGGGCGGAGCGCGTGCTGCCTTAACCACGCCTCGCGGGCCTCCGCGGGATACACACCGGCCGAAGCGGTGTCCAACCAATATTTGCGCAAGATTGCTTCTTTTGGCGACTCGGCGAGCGGCACGTCGGCACCCGGAGCGCGGGATCCCCACCAGTCGTCTTCGGCGACGACCAGTGCCCCGGCGGCTTCAAGCGCCGCGTGCACATGCGTGCCTCCGAGGGGCACCGAGGTCACGACGAGCAGTCTTGGACGGTCGCGCAACGCTTCATCGGGACGCATCTCGGCAAGATAGGTCTCGAGCGCGGGGATGTACGCGTCAGGTGACATGAAGTACGCCGCACCGATGGCCTGCAGCGCGTTTACGCCGGAGAGGTGGCCCGCCCAGCGGAGGTCCAGGAGGCGGCGTTGCACTGCCCGCTGCTGGTTGGTTCTGGCGATGGCCCAGCGCAGCCGACCCTCTGTAATTTCTTCGGCCGAGAGTCGCTCCAGGCGGTCGATGAGCGCTTCGGTTCGCCCCCAGTTGTACGCGCGCACCGCTTCCCGCTGGCTCTGCATCAGGTCGTACATGTGCAGCGCCGGGAACCGCGGGCCGCGGCCGAGCCGGTACACCTCCTTCAAGTAGTAGTACAGGTGGGCGTGCGCCCGCGACACGATGAGCAGGTCCAGGAACTCATAGTCGCCCAGACACGCATGCTCGAACAGTGACTTCGTCTCGGGCGAGATGACCTCCTCCATATAGCGATCGGCGTTGGGGGTAGGCCGACCGGCGTCGGCGGCAATCAGGATCGGCACGCGGCCACAGGCGAGGATCAACTCGACCGGGATGGTGTTGTCGACCACGCCAATGAGCCCGGGACCGGTGCGCCGCGGCGCGCGGACGAGGTCCAGGCGGGCGGTGTAGGCATGCCGAAGCGCCGCCATGCCGTGTGACGTTTCATCTGTCGCAAGCACCCTCAGCGTACCTACCGCCTGCCTCGATCGTACCTCAGGCTCACCCTCGGCTCACGTCCGGCACGAGCGCCGAGTCAGGCACGAGCGAGCGTTCGCTTGACCACCAACGCCGCCGTCGCCGATGCCAGACGCCCACTTTGACTGGCTCGGCGACCCGGGCCACGGCAAGCGCGCTCAAGGACGGGAGGACTCGCCTATGCTGAGTGCATGCAGGCCCTTGAAGGGATCCGTGTCCTCGACCTGACCCACGCGCTCGCCGGTCCATTCTGCACGTACCACCTCCAACTCCTCGGAGCAGAGGTCCTCAAGATCGAGCGACCCAGCGTGGGTGACGACTTCCGTGACTTTGCGCGTGTGCCGGGCTGGGAGGTCAGTCCGTCATTCATCGCCGTGAACGGCGGCAAGCGGTCCGTCACGGTGAATCTCAAAGATCCCCAGGGTCAGGCGATCGTCCAGCGGCTCGCCGCCAGCTGCGATGTGGTGGTGGAGAACTTGCGCCCGGGCGCGGCGAACGAGCTGCACCTGGGTTGGGATGACCTGCGTCGGGTCAATCCGCGCCTGGTCTACTGCTCGGTGTCTGGCTTCGGCCAGTCGGGCGACATGAGCCGTTGGCCGGCTTACGATCACACCATCCAGGCCATGGCCGGCATGAGCTGGACCGGCGGCGACGATGACGTGCCATCCCAGGGCCGCGCCTTCAGCGTCGACTGCTTCACTGGCTATGTGGCCTTTGCGCAGATTCTCGGAGCACTCGTCCGCCGCGAGCGTTCGGGCGAAGGGCAGTACCTGGACGTCGCGATGCTCGACGCCAGTCTGGTGTTGCTGGCGGTCGGCAGCGTGCGGCAATTGATCACCGGCGACAACAGCTCGGCGACGCAACCGATCGTCCACGATCGACCGACAGTCGCGCCGTATCGCACCACGGATGGCTGGATCTGGCTGAGCGCCAATTTTCAAAACCAGTGGGAGGCTCTCTGTCGCGTCCTCGAGGCGCCCGAGTTGTTGTCCGATGCGCGTTTTACCGACCCCCGCGCGCGCGGATCGCATTCGGCCGAATTGAAATCCGAGCTCGCGCGGCGTCTCGCCCATCGCTCGGCGGCCGAACTCGAAGGGCAACTGATGGCCGCTGGCTGCCCCGCCGCGAAAGTGCGCACCACGCGCGACGTGCTCCAGATGCCGGTACTCCGCGAACGGGGCATGCTCCAATCGGCGGCCGTGCCCGGACGGGCCGAGCCGGTTGTGCTCGTCAATGCCGGTTTCGTCGCGGACCAGGACGGCCCAGCGCTGCAACGTGGCGTCCCCGCCCTGGGTGCGGACACCGACGCCGTGCTCGGCGAAGCGGGCTATTCCGAGAACGAGATCGCGGACCTGAGAGGGCGCGGCACTATCTGAAAGGACCCCACTTCGCGTGCCTCGCGGCCAGCTTCGGGAGCCGCAGGCCTCAGCGCTGGCGCCGCGCAGTTGCGGGTTTTGCCCGACGAGCGCCCGGCGGAGTTGGTAGCCGCGGATCAAGCGCCTTGAGGACAAACCTGACGTATTCGTCAGCGATTTCCTCGGGCGTCAGCCGGCCTGCCGGACGGTACCAGCGGCCCACGGCCAGGCCGATGCCGAGAATGCCGGCGACGATCACCGGCACGTCTACGCTGGAAAACTCACCAGACGCGATGCCGCCCTCGAGCAGTTCGCGAAACTTGCGTTCGTAGGCGTCGCGCGTCGTCTGGTGGCGCGCGCGCAGCTCGCCGGTCAGGCTGCGCAGCTCGGTGCTGCTGATGCTGGCGCCTGCCTCGTCGCGCGTCACGTACTGGACGTGGAAGCGAATTGCCGTCGCCAGGCGGGACGACCAGTCAGCCGGGGTAGCCACAAGCGCGGCGTCCAGACCATCCAGCAGCTGGCGCATCTGCGTTTCCAATACGTCGAACAGCAGTTGCTCTTTGGTCGAACAGTGGAAGTACAGGGTGGCGATAGTAATGCCGGCATCCGCGGCGATCTGCCGCATCGACGCAGCGTCGTAGCCGTGCTGCGCGAAGTGGCGCAGCGCCGCCACACGGATCAACTCCAGTCGCGGCACCCGCGCATCCGGCACACCGTTGGCGGCGGTGATCAGATCGCGTGCGGGGGGTAGCCGGAGTCGACGCTCGGGAGACTGCATGGTTCGCTCTACCGGTCAATCACTTGATCGAGTGCCGTGTTTCAGTATACGCGGAGTGTTCCAGCAGTGGCTACGGCCCGGGCGCTCAAGTGGCGCTCCGCGGAACAGAATCCTGGCCTTTCAGCCGCTTTTCACCTGGCGAGCGATGCTCTACGGTAGCGCCGGCGTTGACCGCGGCCGGACTCCTCGCCCTCATTACCGCCATTGGACTGTTTTCGGTCCCGGTGCTGATCGGCTCCTCTCCTGGCTGGCCTCGCCGGCGCTTTGCGCGTCGATACTGCGTCTGCTGGGGCGGGTCGGAGTGCATCGGAAACCGCGGCAGCCCGATGATCCCCTCGCCGATAGTCACGCCGTGGGTGCTGGTGAACGTGCGGTCGCCAGCGGCGGCCGCGATGATGTCATCGTCGCGGGTCAACGCCCAGCAGTTGCCGTCGGCACCGCCCCCGGGCCACGGGGCACTTCAACGCGCAGGCGTGCCCAGGCGGCATGTGGATCGAGCTGGAATCCCGGACTCGCCGGGTCGAAGTCGCCGGTGGTTGTGGACTGGCTCATGCCAGCCAGGTCGCACTGAAATCGACGGCTTCGTGGTGGTGGAATCGGACGCCCTGCACATTCGCACGGGTCAGCATGCGCGAGGGCGCAGGGGCAAGCACCATAGCGAACGACTGGTCCAGCAGGAAGTCGTTGAGCTGACCGTACAGGGCGGACCGTTTGGCAGCGTCCGGCTCGGTGCCGATGGTCGTCACGAGTTGCTCGTACTGCGGATCTTTGAAACCGGTTTGGCCCACCGAGTAGCTCCACCAGGCGCTCATGGTGGCCAACGAGCTGGGCAGCAATTGGGAGTAGTCCGAGGCGGTAACGTTGACGTTCCAACCCTTCAGGCTCGCGGTCGTGGCGCGCCACGCTGCGGGGTCCTGCGCCAGGATCGTCGACTGGAGTCCGATCGACTGCAGGTCCGCCTGGAGAATCTGGGCGAAATTGGACTGCTCAGAATTGCCGGCCGTATGCAGGATCGTCAGCGACGCGGCGGACACGCCTGCCTGCTGAAGTAGCGCGCGAGCTTTGTCCAGGTCCTGATGAACCTGGGCTTGCTTGGCCGTATCGTAGGCGGCCGAGCCGGGTGGCCACGGCAGGT
This sequence comes from Chloroflexota bacterium, assembly GCA_035309865.1. GTDB lineage: Bacteria > Chloroflexota > UBA6077 > UBA6077 > CF-72 > CF-72. The sequence continues at coordinate 7,064 of DATGER010000055.1, read as the reverse complement.
CTTTCGGCGCGCCATACAACCCCTGCTGGACGGTGTCGACATACCGCTGTCGATTGATGCTCCAGTTGATCGCCTGGCGGACCAGCTTGTTATCGGTTGGCGCGAGCTGCGTGTTCGCCGCGACCAGACTGTACGTGCCGCTGCCAGGATCGACGATGAACTGGTATTTCGGGTCGGCCTTCAATCGCGCCGCATCCGGCGTGGCGGGGACATCGGCCACGTCCAGCGCCCCGCCTTCGAGCTGCGCCGACATCGACTGTTGATCCTTCAGGATCATGACCACGAACTGGTCCAGATAGGGCTTACCTGGCTGCCAGTAGTTCGGATTCTTCTTGAACGTGATGTGGTCGCCTTGCGCGTACTCCGCCAGCATGAACGGGCCCGTGCCGACCGGTTTGGTCGGCGCGTCGGGTGCGGCGGCCGCAACGGGATCCACGATGTTGAAGTACTCGAGGAAGTCGAACACGCCTGGTCGCGGCTGCTCGGAACTGAGCACCACCGTGGCTGGATCCGGCGTCTGCACAGCGGTCCACCAGCTCGCGAGTGGCGCGAGCTGGCCGACGCCCGTCTTTGGATTCTGAGCGCGCGTGATATTCGCGCGAATATCCTCACTGGTCAGCTCACGGCCCGAGTGAAACTGGACGCCCTTCCGCAGATGGAGGGTGATCTGCTTGCTGTCCGGGGTAATTTCCCAGCTCTCGGCGAGCATGGGTTGGGGTTGCAGCCTGTCGTCATAAGCCGTGAGGCGGTCATACACCTGCCACAGCGTGTCCAGCGCGCCGGGGATGATGAGCTGGCCCTCCAACTGCGTGAGGTCGCCGACCATGCCCATGCGGAGGGTGCCGCCTGGTTTGGGCTGACCGGTGGCTGGCGCTCCAGCCGGCGCGGTCGTTGGCGCGCCCGTGGTTGGTGCCGCCGGCCCACAGGCGGCCAGCAAGCTCACGCCGGCACCGGCGGCCAACCAGCGCAACGCGCCACGCCGAGTGATGTTGGTCATGGGTTCACCAATCAATCAATCGCTTGATATGTTAGACGGCTCCCGCGGGCCTGTCAACGCGCGCCCGCGAGCACCAGGACCTCATCGCCGTCCCATGCATAGCGGGTGCTGAATCCCGCCTGACGAGTGATCTGTTCGACGTAGTCAAGCACGCTCTGGCCGCGCGCGTCATGACCCACGATCTCCGGTTGGCTACGGCGATTGATCTGGACGGGTAAGAATCGGGGCTCGACCTGCCCGGAACCGTCGATCAGGCGTTTGGCGAGCAACGTGGTGCGCGACTCCGGGTGAAAGGGGTACTCCGGCGTCTCCGGGTCCGGTACGAAACCGAACAACCTCAGCCGCCGCACCGCCCAGTCGTCTGGATCGGTGGCGCCCAGCCGCGAGAGCGCCCGGGTGACCGTGACGAAGTTCCCCAAGCCGTGGTAAATGGGCTTGCCCTTGTAGATTTCGATGCCCCGCAGAATGTGCGCATGGTGACTGATCACGACGTCCGCGCCGGCGTCCACCGCTGCGCGAGCGATCTGTTTCTCGTACGGCATGACGAGACCGGGCGTGTGCACCGTGCCCTTGTGCAACGAGACGCTCACGACGTCGCAATGCGCGCGGGCCCGGGCGATGTCGGCCTTCATCACTTCCAGGCTGTCCGCCTCGGCGCCCGTGTAGATCGTCGGCGGTCCGCCGGGGGTGGCGTGGTCCAACTCGTAATGCGTGAGCACGTGCACGTAGGCGCCGCCGGCTTTCGCCGGGCCCGCCCACGACGCCCGGGGTCCCACGCAGTTGAAGCTCAGGAACCCGAAGCGGAGCCCGTGGCAATCCAGGTACGCTGGCCCGCGCGCTTCGTCGAGCGTGAGTCCCGCACCGAAGGGCGTAATGCGTTGGCGACGCAAGCCTTCGATCGAGTCCTGTACCCCGACCTTGCCGTCATCGTACAGATGGTTGGCCGCGAGACTGGCGACCCGCACGCCCGCGTTGGCCAGCGCGCTGAGCTTGGCCGGATCGCGCGCGTCCAGCGGTACGTTGGGCGAAGCCTCGCGCTGGAGGTGAACGGCACCTCGACGTGGCCCACCACGACATCCGCGGCGCGCAGGACCGGCCGCGCCAGCTCGAAATACTGATCGGGATCAGGCTCATCGATGATCAGATCGCCGGTGGCCAGCAGCGTCGCTCGTCGATGTTCGTCCACAGCTCCTCCTCGAACTCGCGCGCACTGAGCCAATCGACGCGGTGCAGCCTGCAGTCTATCCGTCGGTTACGCTCTCAATCAAGCGCTCGATTCTGTATGCTTGCATGAGCATGCGCACCCAGGTCGGGATCATTGGCGCCGGGCCAGCCGGTCTGATGCTGGCGCACCTGTTGGCGCGCAGCGGCATCGACTGTGTGGTGCTCGAAGCGCGCGGCCGTGACTACGTCGAACAGCGCGTGCGGGCCGGCGTGCTCGAGCAGGGCACGGTTGACCTGCTGGTGCAGACCGGCGCCGGCGAGCGCCTGCTGCGCGAAGGGATGATCCACCACGGGATCGAGCTGCGCTTCGAGGGCCGGGGCCACCGCATCCCGCTCACTGAGCTGAGTGGCGGCCGCTCCATTACCGTCTATGGCCAGCAGGAGATCGTCAAAGACTTGATCCGGCTCCGACTGGCGGCCGGCGGCGAGATTCTGTTCGCCGCCGAGGCGGTGCGCATCGATGACGTCACGTCCGATCGGCCGCGCGTGTGCTTCAAGCGTGCTGGCCACGACGAGGTGCTGGTGTGCGATTGGGTGGCCGGGTGCGACGGCTTCTGGGGCGTCTCGCGGGGCAGCATCCCGGCCGCCGCGGTCAACGTGTACGAGCGCGATTATCCGTTCGGTTGGCTGGGCATTCTGGCCACCATGAAGCCGGCCAGTGCGGAGTTGATCTACGCCTATCACGACGAGCACGGCTTCGCGCTCCACAGCATGCGCTCGCCTGAGATCAGCCGCCTGTATTTGCAGTGCCGTCCCGATGAGCCGCTCGACGCGTGGCCCGAGGACCGTATCTGGTCCGAGTTGCGCACGCGCCTGGTGACTGATGACGGATTCGAGCTCGGCGCGGGGCCGATTCTCGAAAAGGGCGTGACGGCGATGCGCAGCCTGGTCGTCGAGCCAATGCACTATGGGCGACTGTTCCTGGCCGGCGACGCGGCCCACATCGTGCCGCCGACGGGCGCCAAGGGCATGAACCTGGCCATTGCCGACGTCAGAGTCCTCGCCGCGGCACTGCACGCCTGGTACACGTCCGGTGACCGCACGTTGCTCGAAAGTTATTCGCAGACATGCCTGCGCCGGGTGTGGCGCGCCGAGCACTTTTCGTGGTGGATGACGTCCATGCTCCACCGCTTTCCGGACGACGACGGTGGGTTCCAGCATCGCCTCCAGCTGGCGCAACTGCGCTACGTGACGACATCCAGGGCGGCGGCCACGACCCTGGCTGAAAACTACGTCGGGCTCGAGACCGTCTAGACGGTCTATTGGAGACTTGTGATGTCCGCCATCCGCGAGTCGATTCGCCTTGACGGACGAACCGTGTCCTATCTGGAGTGGGGCACCATGGGCACTGCCGATGCGGTGCCCATGGTGTTGTGGCACGGCGGCAACTCCGCCGCCGCGGACTGGCAGGACGTGGCGGCGATACGCGGCTTCTTATCCAACGAGGTACCCAGCTTGTGCCCCGCTTAAGCATGGACAATGTGGAGCTGTACTACGAGGAATATGGCACCGGCGAAAACGTCGTTCTTTCGGCGCAGATGGAACTGGCGCAGGGCGACTCCTACCAGCGGCTGCTCGCTCTGGCGGGCTTACATGTCTATTACATTCAGCTGCGCGGCTTCGGGAAATCGACGCACGTGACCGAGGCGCCGGCAGCAGGCTGGTACCCGACCTGGGCGGAGGACGTGTACCAGGTTTCGTGTGCCCTCGGGGTTGACCGCTTCATCTACACCGGTGTCTCGCACGGCGCTGGCGTCGGCTGGTATCTAGCGCTGGCGCACCCGGAGTCGTTGCGCGCGTTTGTGTCAGTGGTCGGCGGGCCGCACGATCGAACGTTGCCCCGCACGCGCGGCATCGGTGTAGACGGCGCCAATCCGCCGCCGATGTTCGAGGTGCCGACGGCTGACCCGGAACGCCTGCGGCGTCGAGCGGAGCGCGCACGCCACGCCCGCGAGCGTTGGGCCCGGCTGTCGGCGGAAGAGCGCGCCATCAGTCCCGGGCGGCTCTTTCCGGAGCTCGCCACAAATGCGGACGTCGCTCAGATGCTCGGCCGGGTCGCCGTGCCGACACTGCTGCTGTACGCCGCCCAGGACGACATCATCCCGCCGGGGATGGCTCTGCTGGCGGCCAGGACAGTGCCCGGCGCGAAGCTGGTGCTGTACCAGGACCACAGTCACAGCCTGGCCAGTGAAGCGCCCCAGCGCCTGGTCGATGAGGTAGTTCTGTTCATGCAGGAAATCGGACCGGCTTGACCGACCCGCCGCACATTCGGAAGCGGCAGCGCCGCGTGCGACACAATTGTGGCTGATGACCTCGCCTGCTGCTTCCCCACTCTGCTTGCTGACGATTCACGCCCACCCAGACGACGAGGCCTCGAAGGGCAGCGCGACCGTGGCGAAGTACGCTGCCGCCGGCGCGCGCACGGTTCTGGTGTGCTGCACGGGTGGTGAGGCGGGCGAGGTGCTGAACAAAGCGATGGACACGCCGGAGATCCTGGCCAATCTGCCGGCGATCCGCGCCGAGGAGTTGAGCGGCAGCGTGGCCGCGATCGGCTACGCGGCCGTGCACCGGCTCGGCTACCACGATTCGGGCATGCCCGAATCGGAGTGGAACCTGCGCCCGGACAACTTCCACAACGCGCCCCTGGAAGAAGCCGTCGGCAAACTGGTGGCCATCGTCCGCGCCGAGCGGCCGCAGGTCATCGTTACCTACGCCGACGGGCGCGCGGGCTACGCCCACCCCGATCACCTGCGCGTTCACGACATCTCGGGGCCAGCCTTCGACGCCGCCGGCGACCCCAGCCAGTATCCGGAGCTGGGCGAGCCGTGGCAGCCACTGAAGCTGTACTACATCGGCGGCGCCATGTCGGCGAAGCGCATGCAGGCGCTCACCGCCCTGTACGCGGCGATCGGCGAGGAAAACCCGTTTGCGCAGTGGCAGGCGCGGCGGCGGCAGCGAGGTCTGCCCGAGATGCGCGCGGACACGGTGACCACGCTGATCGACGTGGGCGACTTCCTGGCCGTGCGGCGCGCGGCGCTGCTCGCGCACCGTACGCAGATCGACCCCGACAGTGCGTGGCTGCGCATCCCCGACGACGCATTGCGCACAGCTTTCCCCTGGGACGAGTACGAGCTCGCTCGCTCGCTGGTGGAGAACCACGTGGCGGAGGGCGAAATGGAGCGGGACCTGTTCGCGGGGATCCGCTAACTCCCTGCTCACGGCTGGGCGACGAAGGGCGCCACCAGGAGCGTTCGTCGAGCCGGCTGACCGGTTGTATCTTCATGGCGATCCGCGCTGGCAAGTATCGCCACAATTGCGCGCGAGGCGAGAAACCGCAGTGGTTCGGGCTCCCAGCGGCGAACTCGGTGGTTGACCCACGGCAGACGTATGAGCTCGCTGTCAGTGCCCAGCGCCAGGTCCGCGAGTGTCCGGCCGGCGATGTTCGCGGCGACCACGCCATGGCCGGCATACCCACCCGCCCAACCAAACCGGCGGTCTCGATCGAAGGTGACGCTCATGCACCAGTCCCTGGGAACCGCCAACGGGCCGCTCCACGCGTGAGTAATAGCTGCATCGGCGGCTACCGGAAAGTGGCGCCGCAGTGCGGACTCCAGTCGCGCCCGTACTTGAGGGTCGTGAGGACGTTCGACGATTGGCGACCCCAACTCGTACGGGGCTCCTCGACCGCCGATGGCGATGCGGTTGTCGACCGTCCGCTGCGCATAGAAAAACAGGTGTCGTCGATCCGCCACCAGGAGTCCGTCCCGCCAGCCCAACTGATCCCAGACCGCGGTCGGCAGCGGCTCGGTTGCGATCATGAAGGAGTAGAGCGGCAGAAAACGGCGATGCTGGCCCGGCAGCTGCGTGGTGTACGCCTCGGTGGCGCGCAGAACGCAGTCGGCGCGAACGGTCCCGTTCACGCTTCGAACTCCTCCCGGGCCCACCTCCAGCGCCGCGGTGCGTTCATAGATCGTCACGCCAATCCGCTCGCACGCCTCCGCCAGGCCGCGCGCCAGCCGGGCCGGGTTGATGCGCGCACAATGCGGGGTATACGAAGCCGCTAGCGAACCGGTGCCGCGCACGTAGTCGCTTACCTCTGACGGCTGCAACACACGCACATCACGCTCGTCAAGTCCAAGCCGACGCGCGGTCCGGATACCGGTCAGCAGTCGCTGTCGCTGCGGCTCGGTGGTGGCAACTGTCAGCGCGCCGGCCTTCACGAATCCGCACGCGATCCCTTCGCGCTCGACGACGCGTCCGATTTCATCAACGGTGCGATACGTCTCCTGAGTGGCGCGGAGCACCGCCTCGAGCCCGGACCGCCGGGCATACACCCGGGCGCTGCCAGCGATGCCGCTCGACACCCAACCCCCATTACGGCCTGAAGGACCATAACCCGCGATCTCGCGCTCCAGGACGATGACTCGCGCGTCGGGCCGGTGGCGCTTCAAGTAGTACGCGGTCCAGAGTCCCGTAAAGCCAGCGCCGACGATGACGACGTCACAGGTCACATCGCCCGGCAGCGGCGGACGGGGCGCCAGCGAACCCGGAACCCCCTCGAGCCACAGGCTGCGGGTGCGATAGTAGTCCTCTGCCGTCGTCACGGCGCGACTACGCGACCCATGCACCTGGCATCCGCCTCGATTCGATCCAGGTACATGCCGCCGGCGGAGCCCGTCGAAGGCCGGGGAAAAAGCGGGTTGCTGTCAGGCGACGTGCGTCGTACGTCGCGTGGCGAGCGTCAGGCGCTGCCGCCGCGCACGTCAGTCTGCGTTCCATGCTCATCCGCACATGACAGCATGCCAGATGTGAAACGGGCTGGCGTGCCCGGTACGGGCCGGGG